>CAZMMU010000009.1:34831-80425 GCA_964567455.1 uncultured Hyphomonas sp. | reverse complement strand
ACCCCCACGCCAGCACAATCTTCCCCGTATGCCCGCCCTTGGTCATCATCGCGTGCGCCGCCTCGGCTTCGGCCGCTGGAAGCACTGTATCGAGCACTGGCTTGATCTCTCCCGCTTTGACCGCGCTCCAGAACCCCGCCTCGACGCCTTCGCGTATCCGCGCCTTCTCGGAGGCCTCGCGCGCGCGCAAAGTCGTGCCCGTCAGCACCAGCCGTTTAAGCATCAGTGGCAGAAAATTCACCTCCGCCTTAGGCCCGTTCATATAGGCGATGTTGACAATCCGGCCATTGATTTTGGCAACCGAAATATTCTTTTGGATATAGTCCGCACCCACCATATCCAAAATGACATCCGCCCCGCCTGCCGCGGTCACCACAGCTTCGAACTCTTCGTTGCGGTAATTGATCGCCCGCGTCCCGCCAAGCTCCAAAATGGTCGCGCATTTCTCGTCTGATCCGGCGGTCGCATAGATCGCGCTCGCGCCATAAACCTTCGCCATCTGGATCGCCATCACGCCGATGCCGCTGGTGCCGCCATGAACCAGAAACGCTTCGCCCGGCTGAAAGGCGCAGCGATCATAGACGTTTGCCCACACCGTCATCATCGCTTCGGGCAGACAGGCGGCCGAGACGTATTCCATTCCCTCGGGGATTGGTAGCAGGGACCCCGCATCGACACTGGCATATTCGGCATAACCGCCACCGGCCAGCAGCGCGCAAACCCTGTCGCCGACCTGCCAGCCCTTCACCTTTGCGCCAACCCCGACAATCTCGCCCGCGCATTCCAGCCCCATAATTTCGGACGCGCCTGCCGGCGGCGGATACATGCCCGCTCGTTGCAATAGATCAGCCCGGTTGAGCCCGCTTGCATGGACCCGAATGAGCACGTCGTCTGCGCCCATTTCGGGTTGGGGTACGGAGCCCAAACTCAACGGTGCATCCGCTCCAATCACAACTGCTTGCATCATCTGGTTCATTTTTCCGCGCCTTCACTATTTATTCTTGCCGCAATTAGCGTTTTATTGATGTGATAGACCGTTTACGAGAGGACACAAGACAATGAGCGACGAACCCCGTCAATCGACCCTGAAACCTGTTGATTTAGAAGCGTTTTCCGAAGACGAATTGATCCAGAGAATTTCCGATTTAAAAGACGAGATGACCGCTTGCGAACGCGAACTAGAGAAAAAACGTGCGCATCGCTCAGCGGCTGATGCGTTTTTTGACTCTCATTAATCTCTGAAAAACGGTTATGAAGTACCCGTTGTGCAGGGCCACCGGGTAAAGTTGCGATATGTCATCAAATCTCCCTTCAGAATCAGACACTGAGTTTCTCGCCGCATTTGCTGGCGGAAAAGTTTTTGAGCGTGTTTTCACTGAGGGTATGGCGCTGGTTGAAGAGACCGCGAGCTATCTTGATGGTCCGGGGCGCTCGATAGCCAAAGAGCTACCGCGCGAAGCCCGATTGACTTACACGTCCTGGAGCATGGAGCTTACCACACGCTTGATGCAGGCGGCGTCATGGCTGGTTATGCAGCGCGCTGTGCGTGACGGTGACATGCCGCGCGAGGATGCGTTCGCCCAGAAGTACAGGCTCAATCGTGAGGGTCCGGCGCTGGATATTTCGGCGCAATCAGGGCGAGGATTACCTGAGAGATTTCTTGAGCTTGTCGAGAATGCCGAAGCGCTGTTTGAGCGGATCGCGCGATTGGACGAGGCGCTCTATAGCGGGGCTCCACAATCGCAGGAAAACTCGATTTCAAATCAGCTTGATGCCTTGCAGAAAGCGGCAGAAAAGGGTGTGTTCGATCCACTCGCGATTTGGTCGCGAGCGCGTTAAAGCGTCTGCGCGCCGCTCTATTTGAACATATCAAGCTTGACCCGCTGCGCCTGTGCGTTAAATCGTGAGCGGAGTTTGGAACGTATCAGGAACGGTCTGGAATAATGGATGACACGCAAAACCAGTCAATCGCGGCCGATATTGCGCTTGGCGTGTCGCGCCTGATGCTCAGGTTTGATTTTGTCAGTGTGACCGAGATGACGCTGGTCAATTCGCGCCGGGCAGATGTCTGTGCGCTGGGGCCAAAAGGGGAGGTGCGTATCGTGGAGATCAAATCTTCCGTGGCGGATTTCAAGTCTGACCAGAAATGGCAGGAGTATATGCCATTTTGCGACCGTTTCTATTTCGCCGTCGGACATGACTTCCCTCAGGATCTTATTCCGCAGTCTGCCGGACTGATCATTGCAGACAAATTTGGCGGGGCGATTTTGCGGGAATCCGAGATTGACAAGTTGGCCGCTGGTCGCCGTAAAGCGATGACGCTGCGCTTTGCACGGCTTGCGACGCGGCGCTTGATGTATGTCCAGCGGGACGGGGGCACGATGCCACTGGAGCTTCCGGCGGATGCGTCATGAGCCATCTTTATCCGCTTGCCGAAAATGCCCGCGCTGCGCTTGTGACGCCTGAACCGGCCGCGCGTAGCCAGGCGGATGCTATGCGGCTGTGCCCGCCGGGTGGGTACGCCGTCGCGCGTCTTGAAACCGAATGGCTTACCCTATCGGCCGATGAGCGCGCCGATCTGGCAGTGCCGGCTGATACGGGTGTGAGCGCAGGTTTCGTCCAGCGCTATGAGAATGCGCAAGGGGCGACGGTGCTGGCGGTGACCTATTGGAAACTGGTGTCAGAAAAGGTGCCCGCGCGAGAGGATCCGGCCGCGCCTGAGCTAATAGCGGACCCTGAGCCTGATCATACAGATGATCTATACTTCCGTGTCGGCCGCACCAAGAAACGTCGCCGGAAAAAGCCGAACCCGAACCAGCTTGATCTTTTCGGTACGCCCGATGAAACGCCGACTTAGCGCCGCCTAAATCTTACGACCTGTCTCGTCCCAATAGGGGGCACGCAGTCTTTCTTTGAAAATTTTTCCGCTATCTTCGCGTGGCAATTGGGGATGGATATCGAGCCTGCGAGGCAGTTTGAACCGCGCAATCTTTTCGGCCAGAAAGGCGTGCATCTGGTCGAGCGAGAGAGACTGCCCCGGTACCAATTGTACGGCGGCAATCACCTCTTCTCCGTATTCGGCGTGCGGGCCACCAAATACGGCGCAATCAAAAACCTCGGGCATCTCGATCAGAGCGGCCTCGATTTCGGCGGGGAAAATATTCGCGCCGCCGGAAATGATCATGTCTTTCTTGCGGTCGCTAATATAGAGATAATCATCCGCATCAAGATAACCAATATCGCCAACGGTAGCGTGTTTGCCGTATCGCTGCCCTTTGATGTCGCCATCTGTGTTGGAATAGGTGAAATCACCAAACTGGGGCAGATCGACATAGATTGCGCCTGCCTCTCCGACGGGAAGTTCGTTCTGGTTCTGGTCCAGTATCTTGATGGAGCCGCCGGGGAGAATTTTGCCTACCGAACCGGGTTTGCGAAGCGACTCCTCCGATGAGATCAGCGTGATAAAGCCGATCTCGCTGGCGCCATAGGACTCGTAGAAAATAGGCCCGAACCAATCGATCATCGCTTGCTTGATGTCTCTTGGCCAGGCTGATCCGGTCGAGATGCCAAAGCGCAAGCTGGACGTATCATATTTCTCGCGCACGGCATCTGGCAGTTTCAAGAGCCGTACCATCATTGTCGGCACGATATAGCAGTGGGTGATGCCAAATCGCTCAATATCAGCAAGAAACCCTTCAGGATCAAACTTGGGCGCAATGTGGATATCGGCATAGCCCGCTGCAATGCAAAATGTCGACAGAGCATTGGGCGCGCTGTGATAAAGCGGTGCGGCGGTGTAAAATCTATCGCCGGGGCTTAGCTGCAAGACAGCGGCGGCAAGCCCCTTATACGTTTCATACGGGTCAGGCTCGGAGAGATCGACCTTGCGGCGGATACCTTTAGGGCGTCCGGTGCTGCCGGATGTATAGGCCAGCATGCCGCGAAACCGGAGGGGCTGTGTGCTCACAGGCCTCGCCTTTGTGATCAGCGTTTCAAGATTGTCTTGCCCCTCAGCAAGCGTGCCATCAACGCCATAAGCTGTCTCGACTTCGGCTGGTGTTGGCACGGCGATCACAGGCACGTTCAGTCCCGCTTCCGGTGTCAGCTTTGCCGTGAGATCAGAATGTCCGATCACCAATTTCGCGTTCGCATCATCGAGAATCTGCAAGAGTTCGGCAGGCGCGCCGTGCCAGTTCAGTGTGACGAAATATGCGCCCAGATGACGGCAGGCCTGGATTGTTTCCAAATAGGCCACGTCATTGCGCATCAGGACTGCGACCGCATCATCCTCTCCAACGCCATAGTCCGCCAGAACAGCCGCAATCCGTTTGGCGCGGTCATAGAAATCATCCTGGCTGATTTGGCGGCCTGCGAAATATACAGAATTGCTCATATGTTCCCCACATGCTTCAGGCTGCGAGGTTAGATCATCGGGAAGGCTTCGAACAGGGGGCCGTGCGCGGGCGCCGCCCTAGAGATATTCTTTGGCGCTGCTGGCGTCCAGAAATTCGCTTAAGCCGTCAGCGTCGGCAAGCTTTTCGATTGCCTTTTTGACCAGCCGATAAGACTTGGCGGCATAGCGCTGGGTGGTCTGGGCAAAGAGGCCATCGTCCAGCTCCACCGAAACGTCTTTCTTCCGGCCCGTGATCGCGTCCGAATTGGCCTTGGCCCAAGGCAGATAGGTCTTGGCGACTTCATCGCGGATCAGCGGCACCAAAGTTTCGCTGACATCTTCAAGGCTGGCAAATGGGGCGCCCGGTGTTGGCGTTTCCATAAATTCGCACCAGGCGACGACAAAGGGTGCGCGGTCACGCAGCCAGTCGCCGGCTGTCGGATCGGACAACATCTGTTGAAGCTGGCCGGCCAGTGCAAAGTCGGCAGAGCACGGACGCCCGCCAAAAATGAACAAATGCTTTTCCAGATGGGTTTCAAACAGAGCAATAAAGCGCTGGAACGAGGCTGTTATGACGGGCGCGTTTTCAGCCGTTGCCCCGACAATGGCAAGCTTCTCGGTCATCCGGTCGATCACTGATGTCTTGGCTTCGCGGCGCTTTGCGGGTTGTTTACCGGACAGCAATTGTTCCAGGACGCGCACGGCGGCGGCCTCACGGTCGGGGCTTTGCGACCAGCGATGATAGAACATGGCTTTGTTGAGCCACTCATCGGCATAATCTTCCAGAAGCAGCGCGATCGCTTTGCACGCAGGATCGTCGGGCACAGCGGAGGGCGCGGCGTGCTTCTTCTCCAGCGTCGCGAGCATGTTCGTCGAATCCTGACTGGTCTTACCGTCCGGGCCAATCAGAAGCGGCACTGTTGGCAAAACGGCGTGCCGGTTAAACTCGTCTTCAGTCGCGACCGAGCGCAGTACCCAGTCGAAATCCGCGTTCTTATAGCGGAGAAATGATCGCACCTTCAAAGAGTAGGGCGATGTTTCGGTACCGAACAGGCGATAGCTGGTCATAATATGATCCTAAAAACTCACAGCCCTACTAGGCGAGCGCGCGCCGCTTGCCAAGCCTCCTTTGCTATTCGCGCAAGCTGGGGCTAGTGGTTAATGAGGACACTTCAGGAGTTGGGTTGTATGCGCGTTATGCATGTCATGGCTGGTGCGCCAGAGGGCGGGGCGGAGAATATTATGCTCGAATCGGTCTGTGCTTTGGCAGGCGCAGGGCTCGAACAATATGTAATCACGCGACCCAATAACCAGTTCCGGCTCGATATGTTCGCCGAGGCAGGCATCGGCTATGGCACATGCAGCTTCAATTTGCGCTGGCCATTTCCGACGCGCCGCAAGATCAAGGATGCCATTGCGCGGTTTGAGCCGGATGTGATCGAATACTGGATGGGGCGTGCAGGACAGTTCGCTCCGGCGGATCAAAGCGCGCGGTCAATTGGCTGGTATGGCGGGTATTATAAGCGCGAACGTTTTGCCAATTGCGATTGGCATGTCGGGCTGACCAAGGACCTGCTGCGCCATATCCGCGAGCAGGGCGTGGCCGAAGAGCGCTCGCTGATTGTGCATACCTATGCTGATTTCGAAGACGCCAAACCGACTGACCGTGCCAGCCTGGATACGCCCGCGGATGCTCCGGTTGCGCTGGCTCTGGCCAGACTGCATGAGAAAAAGGGCCTCGACACATTGTTGGACGCAACCAAGAATGTGCCCGGCCTGTATGTCTGGATCGCCGGCGATGGCCCGCTCGACGGCGCGCTAAAGGCTCAGGCGCAGGCGCTCGGGATCACAGACCGCGTGCGGTTTCTTGGCTGGCGCAATGATCGCGGCTCGCTTCTGGCTGCGTGTGATTTCGTCGCCTTCCCCTCGCGCTATGAGCCGTTCGGGACCGTTACGGTCGATGCATGGGCGGCCAGCCGACCGCTTGTCGTGGCCGATGCGGTGGGACCGGCTGCTTATGTTGAAGATGGTGTCTCGGGATTGCTCATTCCCAAGAATGACGATGAGGCGCTCGCCGACGCCATGCGCAAAGTCATCGAGGACAAAGCCCTCGCGGCGAAACTCGTCGCGGGCGGTCGCGCGGCCTATGAAGCCCAGTTTACGAAAGCTGTTTTCATTCGCGACTCGCTTGCAGCCTATCAGCGAATTATCGATGCGGCGTCCGGCTAGGGAAATAGACCCACATGGTCAATCACTGCGCTGTCGAACGGCCCTAAATGGTGTCCAAGGCTTTGTTTGAGAGTGATCGCGCGCCAACGTTCTGAGTCTGTGCTTTGTGCAAACGCCCCGTTAACGCTACACTCTCCCAAATTGAAGGAGTTCGCCCATGTCCGCTGCCAATCAGATCCCGACTGAGTCCGGTTTTCACGCCAAATCAACTGCCAAAGAGGTGCTTGAAGGCAAGAATCTTACGGGTAGGAATGCCATTGTTACGGGTGGTTATTCAGGCATTGGTCTCGAGACAGTGCGGGCGCTGGCAGGCGCTGGCGCGAAAGTCACGGTGCCCGCCCGCCGGATCGAGACGGCAAAGGCGGCGCTTGGAGATGTTGCGGGCGACATCGAGATTGCCGGCATGGATTTGAGCGATCTGTCCTCGGTCGAGAAATTCACCAGCGATTATGAAGCCACAGGCCGCAAGCTCGACATTCTGATCAACAATGCAGGTATTATGGCGTGTCCCGAAACCCGCATCGGCAAAAATTGGGAAGCCCAGTTCGGCGTCAACCATTTGGGCCATATGGCCATGACGCTCGCGCTTGCGCCCAGCCTGCAACGCGCCGAGGGTGCCCGTGTTGTTGCACTGTCCTCGACGGCGCATATCCGGTCGGATGTGATCTGGGAGGATCCACATTTCCAGCAGACCCCTTATGAGAAATGGACTGCCTATGCCTCGGCGAAATCTGCCAATGCGCTGTTTGCGCTGGGCCTTGATGCGCGCGGGAAAGCGTCCGGCGTGCGGGCCTTCTCTGTCCATCCGGGCGGGATTTTCACGCCTCTGCAGCGGCATTTGCCAGACGAAGAAATGGTTGCGCTCGGCTGGAAGAATCCGGATGGGTCGGTGCCCGATACGATTGCCGCCATGTTCAAGACACCTGAGCAGGGGGCCTCCACGTCGGTGTGGGCGGCGACCTCGGAGAAGCTTGATGGCAAAGGCGGGGTCTATTGCGAAGATTGCGATATTGCCAAACCCGCCACTGAGGACAGCCAGCGCTGGGAGCATGTGCGCGAATGGGCCTGCGACGATGAGCGCGCGGATAGGCTCTGGACGATCAGCGAGCGCATGCTAGCGGACGCTTAAGGGGGTAGGGCAATTCACGCAGCCTGCCTATTTTTACCAGAACCGGAGCTATCATGCGGTGTTTTCTTATTCCCATCGGTCTTGCGCTTTCAGGGCTATTTCTGAGCGGCTGCGCGGCGGTGCCTGTGGCGTCGGATCCGCTTGCTGGACAAAGGCTATCTGCGCCGCCCACAGATTATAGTGCTTTGCTCTCTCATCCTGATCGCCCGCGGGAGGATTTCAAGGATGATGCGTCTCGCAAGCCCGATCAGGTGCTGCAGTTTGTGGGTCTCGATTATGGCATGACCATTGTCGAGATCGAGGCGGCCGGCGGCTATTATACCGAGCTGTTGTCCCATGCCGTTGGCGCAGAGGGCAAAGTCTATATGCAAAACCCGGTCTATCTTGACGGCATTTTCGGCGAGGCTATTTCAGCCCGCCTTGATGATCGACTTGATAATGTTCAGGTGCTGCGAGCCGATTTTGATACTTTGGCTGTGGCGGACATGAGCGCGGATCTGGTGACATGGTTTCTTGGCCCGCATGATCTCTGGTATCAGCCGGACGGGGCGCCTGAAGAGGCGTTCGGAAATCCTGACCGCGCTTTCGCCGAGATCGCGCGGGTGCTCAAGCCCGGCGGTGCGTTTGTGGTGATGGATCATGCCGCCCCCTCGGGCACGCCCGCTCAGAGTGGCAATGAGACCCATCGCATTGATCCGGTCCTTGTCAAACAGCTGGCACAGAATGCGGGTCTCACGCTCGTGCAGACGAGCGACCTGCTTGCAAACCCTGAAGATGATGGCACGATCAGCGTGTTTGACCCGGAGCTACGGCGCAACACAAATCGCTTTATTCTCAAGTTCCGCAAATAGCGCGAGTCCGCTGAATCAGATCGTCTGGGTCTGCCGCTCCCATTGACGCGCGCGCGAAGACGCGTCACGCCTTGGCCATGTCCGGGACTGACGAAGATATTGCCTGCCGACCAATCTGGCGCTTGTGGCTATGGCCGGGTGGGCTGCTGGTCCTTGTTCTGGTGGTTTTCGTTTTGGGCAAGGTCGGGCTGCTGACGGGTTTTGATGGTCTGTTTGCTCGGCTCCAGCTGCTTGCAGGTTCGCCTTGGGGGTTGCCTGCCCTGGTCGGTGTTTTCTGTCTGGGCGCGTATCTCGGTATTCCGCAATTTGCCCTTGTCGGGGCAGGGGTTGCTGTGTTCGGGCCTGGGATCGGCTTTGTGTATTCTTGGATTGGCACGCTCTGTTCTGGCGCGGCGACTTTCTGGACCGGGCGCGGCCTTGGGGCGCGTGCTGTGCAGGCGCGCGCTGGCGGACGGCTTGCGCAACTTACGGGCCTGATCAGTCGGAACGCTTTTATCGCCAGCGCGATTGTCCGAACGATCCCCACAGGCCCCTTCCTGATTGTAAATATGGTGTTCGGGGCAAGTGGTGCGCGCTTTTGGCCGTTCTGGCTTGGGCTTGCGTGCGGTTCTGTGCCCAAGCTCGGCCTGATCGCTTTTGCTGGGGAAGGGGTGATCGCGGCGCTGACAGGGTCGTTCTGGCGTGCTCTGTTGTTTGGTGTCCTTGCGGGACTGGTCTGGCTCGCGCTGGGGCTGGCGGCGAAACGGTTTGTCTCGAAGACGGGGTAATTTTCACCGTTTTGGAGGGATGCGCAGTTGACAGGCGCAAATTTTCAGGAATAAAACGAAAATATGAGCATAAATTTACTCCTTCTGTGCCTTAGCGGCCCCTGATCGGAGACGCCTTTGAGGCGCTGGGTCAGGGGATTATCGCTTGTTATGTCACTTTCCCAAGGCCCTCTCTCATGACTTCCAATTCTGATATCGTAATTTTTGACACGACGATGCGCGACGGCGAGCAAAGCCCGGGCGCCAGCATGACACACAATGAAAAGCTGGACCTTGCTGAACTGCTCGAAGATATGGGCGTCAACATTATCGAGGCCGGGTTTCCTGCCGCGTCGATCGGTGATTTCGAAGCCGTGCGCGCGATCGCCCAGCGGTCCAAACAGGCGGTCATTTGTGGTTTGGCCCGCTCGACGCCGGGCGATATAGATCGCTGCGCGGAGGCTGTGCGCGAAGCCGCCCGCCCGCGCATTCACACATTCATCTCGACCAGCCCCGTGCACATGAAGCACAAGCTGAAAATGGGCGAGAATGCGGTGCTTGAAGCGGTTGGCCGGTCTGTGGCCCAAGCGCGTAATCTTGTTGATGATGTCGAATGGAGCCCCGAAGACGCCACCCGTACCGAGTGGGAGTTTCTGCTCAAATGCGTCGATGCGGCGATCACGGCGGGAGCCACCACGATCAACATTCCTGATACGGTCGGTTACACGCACCCTGAAGAATATGGTGCACTGATCCGCAAACTGATCGAAACGGTTCCCGACAGTGACAAAGTGATCTGGTCAACCCATTGCCATAATGATCTCGGGCTTGCCGTGGCAAATTCTCTGGCAGGGGTTTCCGCAGGCGCGCGGCAGGTTGAGTGCACAATCAATGGCCTGGGTGAACGCGCGGGGAATGCTGCGCTTGAAGAAGTGGTCATGGCGCTGCGCGTGCGAAATGATACCTTGCCATTCAACACACGGATGGACGCTACCAAGCTTGCCACGGCCAGCAAGATGGTCAGCCGGATTACGGGGTTTCCCGTCCAGTATAACAAAGCCATTGTCGGCAAGAACGCATTCGCCCATGAAAGCGGTATTCACCAGGACGGCATGCTGAAAAATGCCGAGACCTACGAGATCATGAAACCTGAAGATGTCGGTGTCTCAAAAACCAGCCTCGTTATGGGTAAGCATTCGGGCCGCCATGCGTTTCGCGACAAGCTGGCCTCCATGGGCTATGAACTTGACGATGATGAACTGGTCGATGCGTTCAAGCGGTTCAAAGCGCTGGCGGACCGTAAGAAGCATGTGTTTGATGATGACATTGCCGCACTGGTTGATGACCAGCTCTCAACCGCGGGGGATCGGATCGGCTTTTGCGGACTGAAAGTCATTTGCGGCACGGACGGTCCGCAGGTGGCAGAATTGTGTGTTACCGTCGATGGTGACGAAGTGAAGGCAAGCTCTGAGGGTAATGGTCCCGTCGATGCTGTGTTTCGCGCGATCCGCCAGATTGTGCCGACCGATGCCAAACTCGACCTCTATCAGGTGCAAGCGGTTACAGGCGGCACAGATGCGCAGGCCAAGGTGTCTGTCCGGCTCAAAGGCGAGGGCATCATCGCCACAGGGCAGGGCAGCCATACCGACACGCTTGTTGCCAGCGCCAAAGCCTATATTCACGCGCTCAACAAACTCGAAGCCCGGAAAGCCAAACGGCTGGCGGCTTAGTCCGCTGCGTCTCGCTCGCGCTATAGCACTTGGGAGCCGTTTTTCGGGCTGCTTAAAGGCTTTGTGCCGTATTGGCTGATTGATGCAGGTTTCAAACAACAGGCTGCGGATCTGAAGACTGTGTGTGAGACAAGCTGACTTTTAGCCAAACAGGCCGAAAAATGCCTTTTTGTTTGGTCGCCAGCGTTTGCGCAATTTCTTGTCGTTCGGTGCGTCTCTGGCGTCGCGGGGTACGTGGACATTGTTCATTTTAGGTTTCAGACCGCGAATAAGGTCTTCTTCCATCCGCGCTTGATCTTCGCGCGATTTGAGACTGCAGATATGGCGTTCCGTGGCGCCGCGTTTGTGCCAGGCTTCGTGCCAGCGCTCGTGCCCGATCAAGCGGCTCTTGAAGTTGGCCGCTTTGCCGATATAGAGAGGTTTGAGGAAAAATACGAAGCGCCGCCTGACAAAGATGTAAATGCCTCCGCCGTCGGGAAGCCCACGATCTGTCAGTGTGACCTTGAACCGGTAGTTCCTACCCGACTCACCGTGCCAATTGTGTCGCCAAAACGGGACCATACGCCATTCTCCGCATCGTTTAAGGTTAACTTTAACCTGCAGAACGTTAATCTTATTCTAAGCACGTGGGGGATTTCGCAGAATTTTGACCAGATTATTCGTCATGTAAACGGAACGTATCGTTCCTGTATTGGATTCTTGGTGTAGAATGCTCCGCCATATCTGTCCGTAAACATTGGCAATCTGCCCTAATAGTACGTTCCGTTCCTTATTTATGTATCCACTGACTTGCATTAATCAAATGTAAACGGCATAGGCTTAAGAAAGGGCTGAACTAGATTTGAAACGGCGCGGGGAGCGGTTTGCTGTTCGTCGGGCCAAGCGGAAGACGTTTGAATGATCGGTAGCCTGCTCGGCATGTTGTCTACGGACATGGCCATTGACCTCGGTACAGCCAACACGCTGGTATATGTGAAAGGCCGAGGTGTCGTCCTGGATGAACCGTCCGTAGTTGCCTATATGACCCAGGGTGGCCGTAAAATGGTCTACGCAGTGGGTGATCAGGCCAAGCTTATGCTCGGCAAAACGCCGGTGAATATGGAAGCGATCCGGCCCATGCGCGATGGCGTTATCGCGGACTTTGACGTTGCCGAGGAAATGATCAAGCACTTCATTCGCAAAGTGCACAATCGCCGCGCTTTCGTATCGCCGCTAATCATCATCTGTGTGCCAAGCTCGGCCACAAATGTTGAACGTCGCGCCATACATCAATCGGCGCTTGCTGCGGGCGCGCGTGAGGTTCAACTGATCGAAGAGCCCATGGCAGCCGCGATTGGGGCAGGCCTGCCGATTGAAGATCCGGCAGGCTCCATGGTGGTCGATATTGGCGGGGGCACGGCCGAGGTCGCGGTCTTGTCGCTGGGCGGGATTGTCTATTCGCGATCTGTCCGGGTGGGCGGTGACAAAATGGACGAGGCGATTGTCAATTATCTGCGCCGCGAGGAGCGCTTGCTGATAGGCGAGATGTCCGCCGAGCGGATCAAGAAGGAAATCGGCACTGCCAAGGCCCCGGAAAAAGGCTCGGGCATGACGCTTGCCATTCGCGGGCGCGGCACACTCGACGCGGTGCCCAAGGAATCGGAAGTCAACGAAGCCATGGTCGCCGAAGCGCTGCGCGAACCTGTCACAGAGATTGTCGACGCCATCCGGATCGCGCTTGAAGCCATGCCGCCAGAGCTGGCCGCAGACATTGTTGACCGCGGCATCGTGTTGACTGGTGGTGGCGCGCTTTTGCGTAATCTGGACACTGTGATTCGGGAACAGGCGAAATTACCTGTCATGATCGCCGATGATCCGCTAAAATGTGTCGTGAACGGTTGTGGCCTGGTTCTTGAAAACTATGCCAAGATGAAGGGCGTTCTGTCGCCCGAAGTATAATCGCAGCGTCAAAAAGCGCGTCGGCCAAATTAGAGCAAAAAGCCCGATGCGCCTGATTGCGCTGTCGTGAGGAGGTAAAGGACATGTCCCGTCAGAGCGGACCAGGCCGACAAAGTCGCCCCATGCGGACGCTGGGATATGGCGTGCTTGTGGCCGTAGGTCTGGGCCTTGTCCTCATCCAGTCTGCTCCGAGCATTGATCGCTGGTTCAATCCCGTGCGAACGGCCGCCAGTGACCAGTTGGCCAGTGGCAATGGCATCGGCTGGTTGCCGCGAATAACAGGGCAAACTGTCCGAAATGAGCAGATAAGAGAGCTTGAAGCTGAAATCCGCGATTTGGAACGCTGGCGAGCCGCCGCGATCTCCATGGCCGAACGCATGGAGGCTTACGAAACCATTTTGAACCTGCAAGGTGAGCCGCCCGTGCGGGGCGTAACGGCGCGTATTGTTGCGGAAAGCGATGGGCCATTTTCGCAGACGCTGCTGGCAAATGCCGGACAAATACACGGTGTCGAGCGCGGATTCGTTGCTGTGAATGAAGGCGGGCTTGTGGGGCGCGTTATCCAGCTCGGCGAGCGCTCGTCGCGGATTCTCGAAGTCACAGATTTTAATAGCCGTGTGCCAGTTATGGGCGAGCAGAGCGGTGTGCGGGGGATTATGTATGGCGGCCGCAATGGACGGGGTGCGCTTGAAGACCTGCCAGAGCAGGACCAGTTTTTGGCCGGTGAGCGTCTTCTGACCTCCGGGGAAGGCGGCGCATTTCCGCGCGGGCTTGTGGCTGGTTTCGCCTTGGCGAGAGACGATGGCTGGCAAGTTGATTTTGCCATGGACAAGGGGCAAGTTGGATTTGTCCGGCTGATTCCGGAGCGCGCCATTCCGCGCCCCGAAGGCGATCCGCCAGAGGCCTTGCTGGCCGAGAGCGGCGCTGTCACGGATGCGGGTGCCGGAACCCGCAGGGCAGGGCAGTAATGGCAAGCTGGTCGCGTTCGTCAATGCGTAACTCGGCTTGGGCGCGGTCTGATCCGAACACGCGGCTGATGGCTGGCGCGGCTTTGATTGCGCTCGTTGGTTTGTTGGGGCTGACACCGAAATCTCTTTCCGGGTTTGATCTGGTCTGGCCATATGCGGCGCTTTGGGGCGCTGCGGGTTGGGCCTCCGCTGGCTTGTCGCTTCGGCCGATGCTGCTACTTTGTGTTTTCGGGCTGGCTCAGGACATGTCCTTTGTCAGCCCCATCGGGTCCTTCATGCTTGTTAATCTGGCAACTTATGGCGCTGCGGCTTTGGTAAGTGAGACCCTTGATGTTGAGGCGGATCCGGTCAAGGCGGTTCTTGTGGCAGCTTTTGCCATGGGCGCTGGCTTTGCGCTGATGTGGATCATGGCGAGCGCGAAGGCTGACCATGCGGTGAGCGTTTTTCCGGTTGTCCTGACTTATCTGGTGACGCTGGTTCTGTTTGTTCCGGTTGCGCCACTGTTCCGGCTCGGTGGACGCCCGGGTGAGCGGGGGTTTCGCCGATGAGCGAGCTGCGCGATATCGATTTTGAGTTTTCCCGCCGGACCATGCTTGCCGCTGGTGCAGGCGGTGTTGTCTGGGCCACGCTGCTGGCGAGGCTCTTCCAGCTTCAGGTCCTCGAAGGGGATCGTTATGCCAGCCTCGCTGCGGAAAACCGAGTGAAGCTTGAACTTGCACCGCCTGAGCGCGGGCGCATCCTTGACCGGTTCGGCACGCCGCTGGGCGCACATCGGCGTGCAGGCCGGGTCACGCTGGTCGGTGAGCAAGTCGAAGACGTACCTGCCACGCTACGCCGCATTGCCGAGTTGATCGATCTTCCGGCGGCCCGTCAGGAACGTATTGTGCGTGATGCGGCCCGTCAGGCGAGCTTCGTGCCGGTTATTGTCGCTGAAGAGCTGACCTATGAAGACTTTGCGCGGATGACCGTGCACGCGGTTAGCTTGCCCGGTGTGCGGGTTGAGATGGCGTCGACAAGATCGTATCCGCGCGGGCGGGATTTCGCACATGTTCTGGGCTACGTTGCGCGGGCGAGTGAACGGGATCTTGGCCGGTTGACCGAAGGGGCCAACCCATCTGAGACAGAGCTTATCCGCCGCTTGTTCAAGCATCCAGACATGCGCACCGGACGGCTTGGCATCGAATACCTGGCCGAGGAGTGGCTACGTGGGACGGTCGGTCGCCGCCGTATCGTCACCAATGCGGCGGGGCGGGTTATCGAGGAATTGCCCAGTGATGATCTTGCGCCCAAGGCTGGCCGTGATGTCTCGATTACGATTGACGCGGACTTACAGCGGGCGGCGATTGAACGCTTTGGCGATGAGTCAGGCGCGGCTGTCGTTCTGGACATTGAAAGCGGTGATATTCTCGCGCTTGTGTCAACGCCGACTTATGATCCGAATGATTTCGTCAACGGCATTTCGTCGGCAGACTATAACGCGCTGCGTGAGAACGACCGCTCGCCTCTGTTTCACAAAGCTTATGACGGGCTTTACCCGCCAGGCTCGACGTTCAAAATGGTCGTGGCGGCGGCGGCGCTGGCGACAGGAGCCGTCTCGCCCGAGCGCCGGGTTCATTGCCCGGGTCATTACTGGTTTGCCGGTCGCAAATGGCATTGCTGGAAACGTGGCGGCCACGGCTCAGTCGATATGCACAGCGGCATCAAGGGCTCGTGCGATACCTATTTCTACGAGATTGCGCGGCTGACCGGCGTCGAAGAGATCGCCAAAATGTCCCGTCAGTTCGGCTTCGGGCATCGTTGGGATATTGGTGTCACAGGCGGCAAGGCCGGGGTCGTGCCGAATGATGCGTGGAAGCGCGAGGCGCTCGGCGAGCAATGGTATGAAGGGGAAACCCTGAACTTTGGCATCGGGCAGGGCTATCTCAACGCCTCACCTTTGCAACTTGCTTTGATGACGGCGCGCATCGCCACAGAAGGCCGCGACATTCGCCCCAATCTGATTGGCGTAGGTCCGCGCCCGCCCGAGGCCGACCTCCCGCCTGCGGACCTTGATCCTGAAATTATGCAGCGCATGAAAGCGGGCATGTTCGGCGTTACCTCCGAGCCTGGCGGTACAGCGCGCAGTTCTGGCGATCTTGGGCTTGGCGGCCCCCGCCTGGCGGGCAAAACAGGGACCGCGCAAGTGCGCCGCATCACGACCGAAGAGCGCAATTCGGGTGTGCGCAAAGGCGCGTCGCTTGACCGTAAACTACGCGACCATGCGCTGTTTGTCGCCTATGCGCCCGCTGATGATCCAAAATACGCGATCTCTGTTGTGGTCGAGCATGGCGAGGGCGGCTCCCGCGCCGCAGCGCCTGTCGCTCGTGACATCCTCGCTTATGCGTTGAGAACCGAATCGCGCCGTACCCCGTCTTATGTGCAAACCGCATCGCGCGCCGATACGCCCGCCAGCACGAGGGGGACCCCATGAGTTGGTCTGGCGAAATACGCACCTCCGCGCCGAGCCGCGCGCGCCGCTTTGGACGGCAAACCAATTTCGACAAGCTTGGCCGCATGCCGTGGGGCTTTGTTGCCTTGATTGTCGGCCTCGCCGTGTTCGGCACGGCGATGCTCTATTCGTCAACGGCTACCAATCCGGCCAGTGCCGATCTGCCGATTAAGCACTTTACCCGCTTCCTTGTCTCCTTTGTTCTGATGATTGGCCTGGCGCTGACGCCGATTTCGTATTGGAAACAGGCAGCGTTTCCGGCCTATGGCGTCGCGCTCATCTTGCTTGTCGCGGTTGAGTTTTTTGGTGTCACAGGCGGCGGGGCTGAGCGCTGGCTTGAGCTGGGACCGGTGCGCCTGCAACCGTCGGAGTTCATGAAACTTGCTCTGGTCATGGCGATTGCGCACTATTACCAGATTACGCTGCGCGACAATTCAGGTGGTTTCTTGATCCATATTCCTGCGCTGATTATGGTGCTTGCGCCTGCCGCACTCATTCTACGCCAGCCCGATCTTGGCACCGCGCTGACAGTGGTCGCGGCGGGCCTTGTGATCATCTATTTTGCGGGACTTTATTGGCGGCTGATCATTTTGGCGCTCATCGGCGGGGTTGCGGGTGCGCCGTTCGCCTATTTCTATGTTCTCAAAGACTATCAACGCGCGCGGGTTGAAACCCTCTGGAACCCAAGCGCCGATCCGCTTGGCGCGGGCTATCAGTCCGAGCAGGCAAAGATCGCGATCGGTTCGGGCGGCTGGGATGGCAAAGGCTTTACCCAAGGCACCCAGAGCCAGCTTGACTTCATTCCCGAGCAGCATACCGACTTTATCTTTACCGTTATGGCCGAGGAGTTCGGCTTTCTGGGCTCGGCGGGGATGCTTCTGGTCTGGGCGACGGTGATCGTCTGGGGCTTTCTGATCGCCATGCGCTGTAACTCGTATTTTGGCCGCTTTGCGGCCATTGGCGCGGTGGCAACCATTGCGTTTTATGTTGCGTTCAATGTCGGCATGGTGGCGGGGCTTCTGCCAGTTGTCGGGATCCCAATGCCGCTCATCTCCTATGGCGGGACGGCTATGCTGACCGTGATGGCGGCGTTCGGTCTTATTCTCTCGGTCCATCTACACCGGGATGTCAAAGCGCCTTAACAGGAATAAACTCACCAGTTTGTCCGGTTTGCGTTGACCTTTCGTGCGCGCTCTTTAGTCTCTGCGCAAATAAATTTCTTTTCGGGAGGCGTGGATCATGGCCGCTATTGGTCGCAAGACGGACACTTGGGGTTCGAAATTCGGATTCATCATGGCGGCGGTTGGTTCGTCGGTAGGCCTTGGCAATTTTTGGCGCTTCCCGTTTACTGCAGGTGAAAATGGCGGCGCGGCCTTCATCATCATCTATCTGGCTTGTGTCGTTTTGTTCGGTTTGCCTGTCCTGATGGCTGAATATGCCATTGGTCGCAAATCCGGCCAGTCGGCTATTTCCGGCGTTGAAACCCTTGCTGCGGCTGAGGGCAAGAGTGGCAATTGGGTCGCGATGGGCTGGATCGGTTCGCTTGCAGCCTTCTTTATACTGACATTTTATGTCGTGATATCAGGCTGGATTCTTTCCTTCATTCCGCAAGCTTTCGGCGGGACATTTGGCGGCTTTGCGGATGAAGCCGCTCGCTTGACGGCCGAAGCGCGTGCCCTGGACCCGAGCGCGGAAGAGGTGACAATCGGCGCTGTGTCAGGGGCAAACTTTGGCAACACAATTGGTAATACAGGCGGCATGTTATTGGCCCTGTTCCTCTTCATTCTTACGAATGTGTTCATCGTTTCGCGCGGGGTGAAGGGCGGGATTGAGCGGGCGGCCACCATTCTTATGCCTGCCTTCTTTGTGCTTCTCATCGGCATTGTGATTTTTGCGCTCGTGGTCGGGGATGGCGCTCAGGCGGCATCTTTCCTGCTCTCGCCAGACTTCTCCAAGGTCGGGTTCGGAACCTACCTTGCTGCCATCGGCCAAGCCTTCTTCTCAATCGGCGTCGGCTCGTGTCTGATGATAACCTATGGCTCCTATCTGTCGGCGGATACCAGCATTCCGCGCTCGTCTGTGATCATCGCGGGCGCAGACACGTTCGTTGCCATCATTGCGGGCTTTGCCATCTTCCCGTTGGTCTTTGCTTTTGGCGCTGATGTTGCTGCGGGGCCGGGACTGTTCTTTGTGTCCCTGCCTATGGCTTTTGCCCAAATGCCATATGGTGACCTGATTGGTGGCGCTTTCTTCACCCTGGCCCTGTTTGCGGCGCTTACATCATCTATCTCTCTCATGGAGGTCGGGGTGTCATGGCTTGAAGAGCGGCAAGGGGTCACGCGGTTTGGTGCCGCGGTCGGGGTCGGTTTTGTCCTGTTCATGATCGGCGCAGGATATATCTACAGCACGTCCTATATCGACTTTGCGGACTTTGTGACCGGTCAACTCATGTTGCCGCTTGGTGGCATTTTGGTGTGTTTCTTTGCTGGTCGTGTCTTAAGCAAGAAGACCATGGAGTCTGAGATCGGGACAGGGCAGGTGATGGCGCTTTGGAGCTTTGCCTGTCGCAATATTGTGCCGCCTGTGGTCGCCTTTATTCTCGTGTTCGGCACGCTTGATACCGCGCAAAACAATGGCTGGATCGATTTGCCCGCTGCGCTGACGGGTATGCTTGGACCGAATGCTGCGGGTTAGGGGAACCTGCGCAACCAAGCGCCCGGATTTCTCCGCTGTCAGGATAAGGCTCTATTGAACCCACCTTGCTTAATAGAGTCTCTTGCGGCTCAGTAGAGTCTCCAAGAGAGTCCTCTAAGCGTGGATATCTGCGAATCGCTCTGTGGCGCGGACAAGCTGATCGACGATGCCATGTTCAAGGCTGGAATGGCCTGCATCAGGGATGATGTGCAGATCAGCGCGCGGCCAGGCTTTCTTGAGCGTCCAGGCGGTGGAAAGGGGTGTTACGACATCATAGCGGCCATGAACTATCGTGCCCGCGATATTGCCCAGCTTGGCTTTGATCTGATCGAGAAGCCACTGATCGGTCGGAAAGAAGCCCTTATTGATGAAATAATGGTTCTCAATCCGTGCGAAAGCGTCAACAAAATCAGCGTCTTCGAAGCGTGGTGGCGCATGGCCGGTTGTGCGCATCGTGATCGTTTCGCCTTCCCAGCAAGCCCATGCGCGGGCGGCTTTGAGTCGCTCGGTGCGGTTTTCGGACATTAGTCTTTTGTTGAATGCGGTGAGCAAATCGGCGCGCTCGCCCGTGGGGATCGGCGCCACGTAGCGGTCATAGGCGTCGGGGAACAGCCGACTTGCGCCATCTTGGTAGAACCACTTTAACTCGGCTTCAGTAACTAGAAATATTCCTCTTAAAACAAGGCCTAAAACGCGTTCAGGATGTGTAACGGCATAAGCCAGAGCGAGCGTTGATCCCCACGAACCACCGAAGACGAGCCATTTTTCGATGCCGAGGTTTTCGCGCAAGGCCTCAATATCCTGAATTAAGGCCCACGTGTCGTTCTCGCGCAATTCGGAATGCGGCGTAGATTTCCCGCACCCGCGTTGATCTGCCAAGACAATCCGGCAGCGGTGCGGGTCAAAAAATCGTCGCATTTCAGGGCTAGACCCCCCTCCCGGGCCCCCATGCAGACCGATCACGGGCATGCCTTGAGGGTGGCCAGATTCCTCCCAGTAAATTTCATGGAGGTCTGACACCCGCAATCGACCTGTCTGGCGGGTCGGCAAAGGTGGAAACAGGGTGCGGCGGGAAAGTGATTTGTTCATACAATTTTCACCTAAACGCAGTTACAACACTAATAAAGGCTGGACGCACAAAAATGTGTGTGTATTGGTACCTTTGTGATCGGAGCGGTGAGGTTTGTTAATGCTTAAGTCGAGCATTTTAGTAATGGTTGCTGCAATGTGCGCGCTTGGTGGCTGCGCAACTGTGTCGGTCATTCCCGGTGCTTCGCAGACCCAGGAAATTGTCTCCATCGAACAGTCCGCGCTGCGCACATCGGCTGCAGAATTTACCAAAGAAGCGACGGAGCGGTACTGGATTGCCGAAGATCGCGGGTTCCTGCGCTTTGCCCGTGTGCTTGCTCACGGAAACGCGTCCGTCTCCGCCGGTGAAACTCATCAGGAAACGTATGCCGAGATGATCGGGGTCGGGCAACGTAATCACGCTTCGATTGCTCTGAGCTTGTCGGCGGACGTTAACGATGCGTCGACTTTGCTTGCGTCGCTCTCTCAATCCGCGCAGACCTTTCTCACTGTGGATCGCAGTGCGCGCAGTGTCACCACCCGTGCGGATCTGGTCAGCTTTGAGCGAACTTTGGTCCAGGCCCAGAAGGTCCGTAGAACGTTTGCCCATATCTTGCCGGAGATAGCCACAACGGACACGTCGTCTGTTGATGCGGCCATGGCCAAGTTTGATCGTCAGGTTGACCGCGCGCGGCAAATTGCAGATCGACTGGCGCGCGAATACACCAACCGCGATGTACAGGCTGTTTCATGATTATCTGCATGATCCTGGCCAGTCTGGCGTTCGCTAGAAAAATGAAGCCTGCCCTGGGGCGTGTGCATCGCAAGGCTGACTAGCACGGCAGGTCCTGTGCGGTCCAATCTCTAAATTTACCTCGACGCGCGCCTAATCGCGGCCTATCAAATGTGTAGCGATCTGTCCTGGATCGCAAGGCATGAAAGGGGCGTTGGGCTTATGATTACGGCAGGGGACGAATATCCGATCCATCAAACGGCTGACCCGATTGCGATATCGGGGACGGATCGAAATTTCTATGACCGATACTTTTTCAATGGCTATAGCGCGGACGGATCTGTCTTCTTTGCTGCGGCTATGGGCGTCTACCCCCATCTTAATGTCATAGATGGGGCGTTTTCGATTTTGCAGGATGGCAAGCAGTCCTCGATCTATTTTTCACGCGGTCTGAATAATGAGCGTATGGACACGCATGTCGGGCCGTTCTCGGTCAGTGTTGTTGAACCACTCAAGACGATCCGTATCAGGCTGGGGGAGACCGAGGGAATCAGCTGTGATCTGACTTTTTCGGGTCGTGCTTTTCCCATCGAGGAGCCGCGTTTTACCTATCGCCAAGGCGGATCCCGCACGCTGCTTGATGTCACCCGCATGACCCAGAACGGACACTGGGACGGCCAGATCACGGTTGACGGCAAAACGATTGAAGTAGGTCAGGGCTGGTCAGGTACGCGCGACCGCAGTTGGGGCGTCAGGCCAATTGGGGCGAGCGACGGCAACCCAGTGATCCCGTTCGAAATTCCACAATTTTACTGGTTGTGGACGCCGGTAAATTTTGCTGACCGTTCATTCTTCTTCCACGTGAATGACGATGCGCATGGTCACCCGTGGAACACGCGCGCCGTAATTGTTCGCGATGGTACGAACGAAAGCGAGCATGCGCATATGGCCACAGCGAAGGCAGATGTCAGCTATGTTTCGGGCACGCGGCGCGGGTCTGCCTGTACGGTGAATTTCATCGACAGAGACAATATGGCGGGGAAGCTTGAACTGACGCCGCTTTCGCAATTCCAGATGAAGGGGCTGGGTTATCGCCATCCCAAATGGACCCATGGTGCCTTTATAAGCGAAGAGCCAAGCTGGGAACGCGAAGACTGGGTGCCGGACGACCTGCCTTGGGCCGATCCACACAATTTGCATATCCAGGCTATTTCCAAAGCTGTTCTGACCGCGCCTGATGGCAGCACACACGAAGGCATCGGCAGTTTCGAGCAGCTTTTTGCCGGGGCGCATGCTCCCAGCGGCTTCAAATCAGTTATGGACGGCGCGCCATGAGCAAAGCGGTTGAAGATTATGCGCTGGCGCGCCGGATCGAAGCCTATTTGTCCGGTCAGATCCCGGACGCCGAAGATATGCAGATTACCATGCTGCGCCGCTTGCATGGCGGGGCGTCGCGGCAAACTTATACGATTGATGTCAACTATACCCTTGCGGGGCGCAAGGTGACCGGCGGCCTGATCCTGCGTCGTGATCCGCCCGACAGTCTGATCGATACCGAGCGCCGCGTCGAGTTTGCGGCCATTCGCTCAATGGAGGGGACGGGTTTGCCTGTCCCAAATGCTCTGTTTCTGGAAGAGGGGAGCGCAGCCTTGGGGGCGCCCTTCTTTGTGATGGAGCGGATTGAGAATGGAATTCCGGCGCAGCCTTTCAGACTTGATGCGCTCGACCCGCACCGCGAAAGTCTGGGCCGACAGATCTTCCGCCATATCGGATCGATTGCGGCGGTTGATCCGGTCGGCTCGCCACTGGCTTCGGAAATAGATACGCCGGAGCCTGATGCGTGCTGGCGTCGCGAGCTTGACTATTGGGAGCGGGAGATCGACACGCATGCGCGCAAACCAGAGCCGATTGCCAAGGCAGCAATCCGGCACCTGCGTCGCAATCCGCCGCCGCCCGCTCAGAAGCTCTCGATTGTTCATGGCGATTTCCGCATTGGTAATTTTCTGCACAATGAGGCAGGCCGTGTGACCGGTATCCTGGATTGGGAGATGGCGCATATTGGCGACCCTTATGAGGATTTTGCGTGGATGACTGATCCGCTTTGGTCGGGAGGAGATCTGGCGCGGGCGGGCGGGCTTGTGTCATGGCCCGAAGCGGTCGGCGAGTGGGAACTTGCCTCAGGCTGCAAGTTTGACTTTGGCGCATTTGAATGGTGGTCGATCTTTGCGTCGGTCAAAGCACTTGGTATCTGGATTAGTTCTGCGCGGGCCTTTGCGGACGGAGCGAATGATGATCCGATCCTTGCCTGGTCGGGATGGTTTACCCATGCCGCCCATGAGCGCATTCTCAGCGCGCGCCTGTCGGCAAAGTATAAGGGCTAGGAGAGAGAAATGAGCGATATAGCAATGATCCTCGACCGCGTGGGCAAGACGCTTTCGATCGATGTCAGTCCGCACCTGGAAGGCCATTATGCCGGGGGCCATGTGGTCATGGCAGGGCTGCTGACAATGATGGCGTCCGAGCAGTTTGACGGGCTGGTTGATCGGCTTTTGTCCGAAGTCGGTGACATGCGGACGATCCTGCTTGATGGCGGCGAGGACGTGCCAGATACGCGCACGCGAAGTTTCAAAGTCTCGGCGGTGCAGGAGGTCCACGACAGGCTTTCAACGCAGTTAATTGCGCTACAGGAACGGATCGAGCTGCTTGATGACGACGCGTCTGTCGAATTGAATGGGCGGATCTGGCGGTTTTTCCGTGAGGGGGCTGAGGCGCGAATGCCGACCATGCCGGACTTTACCGAGGCGCGCGCGGCGGTGCTTGCCGCGCTTCAACAGACGGACGAATGAACCGAAACGGTCGCGCCACGCTGTTTGGTATGGCGCTCTATCTTCTGGTCGGGGCGAACCTTCCGTTTCTTCCGGTTTGGATGGAAACCAAGCGTGGGCTCAGCGGCGGCGAGATTTCAGCTATCATTGCCATTGCGACGCTTGTGCGAATTTTCGCTGGGCCGATGATTGCGGCCGAAGCGGAGCGGCGTGGATTGCGCTCAGTCCTCGGCATGTTGGCACTGGTGACTTTGCTGGCTTATCTCGCGCTCTTTCCGGGCGGGCCGATATTAATGTCGGCGCTGCTTCTGGTTTGTACCTATGTGAGCTGGGGGGTGTTGTCGCCGCTTACGGAGGGGTTGCTGATCGCCAGCACGCAGGAGGGTCGGCCAGATTATGGCGTTGCGCGGGCCCTTGCATCTGTCTGCTTTATTGTGTCGAGCCTCGTGGTTGGGGCGCTGGTCCAGAGCTTTGGCGCAGAATGGGCGCTATGGGCGATGATCGTGACCTCTTTCGGGCTTTGCTTTGCGAGCGTGCTGCTGCCACGGGATGCGCCTGCGCCCGCGAATAGGGCTGGGTTTCGGCAGACACTGAAAGAGGGGTTTGGGCTCTACCGCAACAGGCGGCTGCTTTTGCTTGCCTTGAGTGTTTCGTTCATCCAGTCCGCGCATGCCTATTATTACAATCTTGGTTCGAATGTCTGGCTAGGACAGGGGATTGATGCAAGCCATCTGGGCGCGCTCTGGTCGGTGGGTGTGGGCATGGAAGTGCTGTTGTTGCTGTTTTCAGGCTGGCTGTTTGTGCAGTCGCGGTGGACGCCTGGCGCTCTGATTTTTCTGGGCGGCGCGGGGGCGGTGTTGCGCTGGACGCTGACGGGATTTGCGCCGGCTCTGCCCGTGCTTTACGGTTTACAGTCCCTGCATGCGCTTAGCTTTGCCGCGACGCATATTGGTGGTTTGAGATTCCTCAACGAGGAGGTTGCGGCTGAGAAAGTGCCTGTCGCTATGGCTATTAACAGCGCGATGGCCTTTGGGCCTATGCTTGCAGTCTTCGGAGTGATGGCAGGCTGGTATTATGATATGTCGGCTGGACAGGGCGTGGGCGCGCAAGCTCGGGGCTATTGGCTCATGGCTGTGATTGCGGTTCTTGGATGTGCGTGCGCGTTGCCTCTGCTTCGGCGGGTCAACCCCAGAGCGCAGGTCCTGGCGGGGTGACATGCCCGTCCGAATAAGACAGGCCATGTCGCACGTCATCTGATAGCCATAGGGGGCCGTCAAGATCGACAAAGTCGGCAAGCTGGGCGAGCAGGAGCGCTGGCGCCATAGACAGCGATCCGGCCACCATGCAACCGATCATCACCTTCATGTTTGCCGACCGTGCCGCATGGTACATGGCAATGGCTTCGGTTAGGCCACCGGTCTTGTCGAGCTTTATGTTGACTGCGCCATAACGGCTTGCCAGCGCATCGATATTGCTGGCTGTGTGGGCGCTTTCGTCTGCGCAGATCGGGACGGGGCTCGATAGGTCGGCGAGGATGTGATCTGCATCCGCAGGCAGGGGCTGTTCGATCAGAACCACGCCAAGGTCAGCAGCGCGTGCAAGAAAGCTCGCCAAATTGTCCTCGGCCATGCCTTCATTGCCATCCAGGATCAGTTTCCCGTCCGGGCGCGCAGCATGAACCGCTTCGAGCCGATCCAAGTCGCCTTTTCCGCCAATTTTCAACTTGAGCAGCCGACCGGGCACCGCTTCTGCGGCGCGTGCCATATTTTCAGGTGTATCGAGTGTGATCGTTATGGCGGTTTCCAGCGGCTTGGGTTCGGGCAGTCCTGCCAGTTGCCAGACGGGGCGGCCCGTTTGTTTGGCTTCCAGATCCCAGAGTGCGCAGTCGAGCGCGCAACGGGCTGCGCCCGCGGGCAGAAGGGTTTGGGTTTGCGCGCGGGTGATTGCGCTTTCGATATCCGCCCGGCAGGTTTCAATTTCGGCGATGACCGAACCGCACGTCTCTCCATAGCGGCCATAGGGCACACATTCCCCGCGCCCTCTAACGCCTCCGGCTTCTAGCTCTATCGTCACGGTATGTGCCAGCGTTTTGGAGCCGCGGGAAATCGCAAACGCGGTTCGCAGGGGACGCGAATGTTCTTGTATTGTCAGCTTCATCGCGCGTTTATAGCTCAGATCGATAAAAATTGAAGTAGTTGAGTGTCCTGATCTTAAGCATGATTTGATAATTTGAGCGGGTAAAAAAAGGCGAAAATGGCAAAACAAGCGCATATCGACATCAGCGTCACCAATAGCGATGGCTGTCTGATGATTTCTCCAAGAGGGAACTGGACTGTCTATACGATTGGTGCAGTTGATGAGCAGCTGCGCGCTCTGCCAAAGACCCAATGTCCACCTGTTATTGATCTTGGGCAACTTGAAGAAATCGATACGGCGGGGGCATATCTGCTCGACCGGACCGCGCATCAGACCAGCGAGACGCCAGAGGACCTCAAATTTGTCGGGCGGCACGAAACGGCAGAACGTTTGCTCTATCAGGTCCGTGAGGCCCGCCAGGACGTACCCCCTATGCCAGGGCGGGAGAATGGCTTTGTAGACTGGCTTGCCCGGGTCGGTCGGGGAACGGTTGAAGGGCTCAGGGAAGGGGTGCGGACGCTGTCATTTGTTGGACAGACCATCTCTGTGTGCGCCGGGATTATCGTTCGGCCATCAAAGTTCAGGGCAACGGCTACGGTTTCTGTAATGGAAGAGGCCGGGCTTGATGCCATTCCGATCGTAATGTTTTTGACGTTTTTTGTCGGCATGGTGGTTGCCTTTATTGGTGCGACAACGCTTGAGACGTTTGGGGCAACTATCTTCACTGTGGAACTGGTTGGCATATCCATGCTGCGCGAGTTCGGGGTAATTCTGACTGCGATCATTCTGGCAGGGCGAACCAATAGCGCGTTTACCGCACAGATTGGCGCGATGCGGATGCGTCAGGAAGTTGATGCGATGCAGGTGCTTGGGTTGGAGCCAATGGAAGTGCTGGTTGCCCCGCGTGTGATTGCAATGCTGGTTATGACGCCAATTCTTGCCTTTCTGGCGACAGTTGCCGGGATATTCGGGGGGCTGCTTGTGAGTTGGCTTGCGCTCGATATTGGGCCAACGCTGTTTCTAAGCCGACTGGTGAGCACGGTGCCTATCGAGAATTTCTGGGTCGGCATGTCCAAAGCGCCGTTCTTTGCCATGGTGGTTGCGCTTATCGGATGTCGGCAGGGGCTTGGCGTTGGCGGATCGGTGCAATCCCTTGGTACCTCAACTACGAATTCTGTCGTTCAAGCTCTGTTCTCGATCATTGTCATCGATGCGGTGTTCGCAATGTTCTACATGCAGTTGGGGATATAGATATGGCCCTGCAAACTGTTTCGGAAACTTCAGTGCCAGAGGCGTCCAATGCGCCGCCAGCCATTCGAGTACGTGGCATTGTTAATCGGTTTGGCAGCCATACGGTTCATGACGGGGTCGATCTCGACATTCATCAGGGCGAGGTTATCGGTGTGATCGGCCCGTCCGGTTGCGGCAAGTCCGTTCTTTTGCGCGCGATCGTCGGGCTTCGGCCGCCGCAAGCCGGGACGATCGAGATTTTTGGTCGGGATATGGGCGAGCTCAGTGATCGGGACCGCCAGCTCGAAGAGCGCAATTGGGGCGTGATGTTTCAGGATGGTGCGCTGTTTTCAAATCTCACCGTGCTGGAAAACGTCATGGTGCCTTTGCGCGAGCATGTCGAGATGCCCATCGAGTTGATGCGTGAATTGGCGGATATGAAAATCAGGATGGCAGGGCTTGAGAGCAGTGCCGGAGACAAATTTCCGTCTGACCTTTCCGGTGGTATGCGCAAGCGGGCGGCTTTGGCGCGGGCGCTTGTGCTCGATCCACGACTTTTGTTTCTCGATGAACCGACCGCAGGGCTTGATCCGATCACTGCCGGGCGGTTTGACGCGCTGGTGCGGGAGTTGCAACAGGCGATGGGGCTTACGGTTTTTCTCGTCACCCATGATCTTGATACATTGGCGGCGACATGTGACCGGATTGCCGTGCTGGGCGAGAAGAAATTATTGGCTGTGGGCACGATGGATGAGTTGCGTCAAAATCGGCATGAATGGATACAAGAATATTTCTCGGGGCCGCGCGGACGCGCTGCTGCGGCAGGATACGGGCAGGAGTAGAGCATATGGAAACCAAAGCTAATTTTGTGCTGATCGGGGCGCTTTTGATTGCGGTCGTGATTGCCTTTGCCGGCTTTACGCTTTGGCTCGGCCAGTCGCAGTTCCAGCGCGATTTTGATGTTTATGACATCGTGTTCGAGGGACCTGTTACACTTGAGTCCGGCGCATCGGTTCGGTTCAACGGGATCAATGTCGGCGAGGTGACGCGTGTCGCCATCGACCGCTCCAATGACAAAATGGTTCGCGCGCGCATTCGCGTTGATAGCGATACGCCTGTGCGCACCGATTCCAAGGCCGAGATAGATTTTGCGGGCATCACCGGGCTGACATTTGTCCAGATTCTGGCGGGATCGCCTTCTGCGCCGCTGCTTGAACGGAGCGCGGGCGAGCCTGTTCCGGTGATTGAGTCCGAGCTAAACCCGTTGGCTGAGCTATTTGCGGGTGGCGCGAAAATTCTGGAAACAGCAAATGATAGTCTGAAGAATGTTGCCGGTGTGTTCAGTGAGGACAATGTCGAGACCTTCTCGGCCCTGTTGAGCAATCTTGAAACCTTCTCTGACAGTGTTGCCGGAGATGACAGCCTTACGGGTGATCTGAGTGCGACATTGACGAGCGCGCAGGCGGCGGCTGATGCGATGGCTGAAGCAGGCACAGCGGTGGCCGAGCTAAGCGTTAATGCGGATGCACATCTTACAACATTGACGGGCGATATACAGATTGTGCTTGGTGATCTGCAAGCGACAATCGCGCGGGCGAATACTGTGCTTGATACGGCCAATACGTCGGTTGCGACGGCAGGCAGTGTGCTGGAGGGGCCAGCCACACAGACACTTGAGAATGTCGCCGTGGCGACACAAGACTTCCGGATATTAATGGCGCGGCTTGACAGTCTCGTTCGGGAGCTCGAACAAAATCCGCAAGCCCTGATTTCGGGCAATCCGCAACCCTATGAAGGAGGGCGTTAGAGATGATGCGCCATATTGCAATGCTGGCTTTGGTGTTTAGCCTTGGGGCCTGTGTCTCGTTTTTGCCCGAACCAGAAACGCCCAACGCGCTTTACAGGTTTGGTCCGAGCGAAGAAGTGGCCGGGCTCGTTCTTGACCGCAGTGTGATTATCCGCAGTCCCGAAGCGCCGCGCATTTTGGCTGGTGTTGAGATTGCCACGCGTGATGAGGCGGGCGCTGTCCGGGTCATCAAGGGGGTTGAGTGGGCGGATCGGGCGCCAAGGCTTCTGCAACTGACCTTGCTCGACATGCTCAATGGCGATGGGCAGGGCCATGCGCTCCTGCCTGAAAGCGGCGCGCTTGCAGATTATCAATTGGCGTGGCGGCTGGCCGAGTTTTCTTTGCAGGATCGGACAGCAACGGCCAGTGTCGAATATGTCCTGATTGACGGTAAAACGCGCAGAACACTGAGCCAAACCATGGCGAGCGTTAATGTGAACGCGCGCGGGTCCAGCGCGGCAGAGCGGGCGGAGGCTATGGCTGAAGCGGGTCGCCAGGCGGTCGAAGCGGGCGCGCGTTTCCTCGTGGATAAGCTTGGGCCGGGCCTAAGCAATTAGGCTTGAAGCGGGCGTGCGCGCACCGATCTTACAAATTAGGGACTAGTAAAGTGGCATGTGCCTGTTGTTTAACAGCGGCACGCTGCGACGATTCACGTTTTGGCAGCGCAATCTATTGGGCTCTCCTATGACTGATGCTGCCTCAACCGAGAATTCGCCCAAGCCACCGGGCGGCTTGCCAAAGATAGAATTTGTCGTGCTGATTGCGTCGATGATGGCGCTCAATGCGCTTGCCATCGACATTATGGTCCCAGCGCTCGATGATATTGGTGCCTCTTTCCAGCTCGCCAATGAGAATGACCAGCAACTTGTCATGTTTGCCTATGTGCTTGGATTTGGCATGCCGCAACTCATCTGGGGCCCTGTGTCTGATCATTATGGGCGACGGGCGCTTCTTGTTATTTCGCTTGTCGGATATGGCGCGTTCGGGTTGGCTTGCGTGTTTTCGAAAAGCTTTTCCGCTTTGCTGATCGCCCGTTTCTTGATGGGCGTGTTTTCGTCTGCGGGCCGCGTTGTGGCGGTGTCGGTGGTGCGCGATGTCTATGAAGGTCGCGGCATGGCTCAGATTATGAGCTTTGTGATGATGGTGTTTATGACTGTACCGATTCTGGCACCGGCGATTGGTCAGGTCATTCTGAGTTTCGGGCCGTGGCCCTGGATTTTCTATGTGCTGGTGATTTACGCGGTTGTCATTGCGCTTTGGTCGGTGGCGCGCTTGCCCGAGACGCTGCCAGCCGAGCGCCGGAAGACTTTGAGTTTCGTCAGTGCGTTCGGGGCCTATAAAATCGTGCTGAAGACGCGCGTCGCCTGCGGCTATGTGCTGGCGAGCGGGATCCTGTTTGGCGGCTTGTTTGCATTTATTTTTACCATTGAACAGGTGATGCGGGAGGTCTTTGACCGGGAGGCCCAGATTGGGTTTTGGTTTGCTATGGTCTCGATTGGTCTTGCGGCATCAAACTTTTTGAATGCGGTTCTGGTCAAGCGTGTTGGCATGCGGCGGTTGTCACACGTGGCGGTGACTGTCTTTGTGGTGATGTCGCTGATCAATCTTGGAGCGATGCTAACTTATGGTCCGGTCTTCGCTGTGTTCATGCCGCTTATGATGCTAACTTTCGGAACCATCGGCATGATTGGCTCCAATTTCAATGCGATTGCGATGGAGCCACTCGGCGAGATTGCTGGGACGGCCAGTGCGGCGCTGGGCTTTGCCACGACCACGCTGGCAGGTGGGCTTGGGTATCTGATCTCCAGCCAGTTTGATGGCACGGTCCTGCCGCTTCTAACCGGCTTTGCAGGGTTGGGCATCGTTTCACTCGCCGTCCTGTTTATCACGGAGAAGGGCAGACTGTTCGGGACCGGGTGATTAGTCCGCCACGGACAAATGCGCTGTCTCGACCACGTCTACAACGTCGCTCATAATCTCTGTAATTTGATAGTCCTTAGGCGTGTAGATGCGCGCGACGCCCATCTGTTTGAGTGCCATGCCGTCTTCGGGCGGGATGATACCACCAACGACGAGCGGGATATCGAGGTCAGCCTTGCGCATCTGGGCGATTGTCTCGCGCACCAGATCAAGGTGGCTGCCGGAGAGAATAGACAGGCCGAGTATGTGCGCGTCGGCGTCTTTGGCCTGGGCGACAATATCTTCTGGCGTAAAGCGGATGCCTTCATAGACCGTGTTCATGCCGCAAGCGCGGGCGCGGCTGGCAATCTGTTCTGCGCCATTGGAATGTCCGTCGAGACCGGGTTTGCCAAGGACGTAAGTGAGCTGGCGTCCGAGTTTCTCTGACAAGATTTCCACCCGCGCGCGTACGGCGTTAATGTCTTCATCCTCGCCCGCATCAATGGTGAGCGCAACCCCTGTTGGTCCGCGATACTCGCCAAAAACGTCCCGCAAGGCTTGGCCCCATTCGCCCGTGGTGACGCCCGCTTTGGCGGCGGTTATGGAGGGCTCCATAATATTAGCGCCGGAGCTGGCAGTTTCTTTCAGCGCGGCGATAGCAGCTTGTGCGGCGGTCTCGTTGCGGTCTTGTCGCCAGGCTTGCAGGGCTTTGACCGCCTCGGCCTCGACGGCGGGATCAATGGTCTGGATCGCCGCTTCGCCTGCGCTGAGCGGGCTGTCTGCAGTCGTGGTGTAAGCGTTCACGCCCACGACTTTCTGTATGCCAGCTTCGATCGCCTGAATGCGTTCGACATGTGCGCCGACGAGGCTTTCCTTCATGTGCGGGACGGCGGCAATGGCCCCGCCGCGTGTGTCAATATCTGCCAGTGTGGCGCGGGCTTCATCCTTCAGGGCTTCGGTTTTCGCCTCAATCACATGGGACCCGTCAAACAGGTCTTCAAATTCGAGGAGGTCGGTTTCGAGCGCGAGGATTTGCTGAAGCCGCAGTGACCATTGCTGGTCCCAGGGGCGGGGCAGGCCGAGGGCTTCGTTCCATGCGGGCAGTTGCAAGGCGCGGCAGCGTGCGCGTTTGGACAGGGTCACGGCCAGCGCTTCGATCAGGATACGGTAGACATTGTTCTCAGGCTGCGGCTCGGTCAGGCCAAGTGAGTTGACCTGAACGCCATAACGGAAGCGAAGCGCTTTTTCAGACGTGACGCCATAGCGCTCCCGGCCAATCTCTTCCCATAGATCGACGAATGCACGCATTTTGCAAAGCTCTGTTACAAAGCGCACGCCGGCATTGACGAAGAAGGAGATCCGCCCAAAGACGGTTTCGAACTCCTCGTCTGGCACCACACCACCCGCTTTGACAGCGTCCAGCACAGCGCAGGCTGTGGCGAGCGCATAGGCCAGTTCCTGTTCCGGTGTCGCGCCGGCCTCCTGCAAATGGTAGGAGCAGACATTCATCGGGTTCCATTTGGGCACTTCGGTGTAGCACCAGGTCACCATGTCTGTGATCAGTTTCAGGCTTGGTTCAGGCGGAAAAACGTAGGTGCCGCGGGAGAGATATTCCTTGATGATGTCGTTTTGTGTCGTGCCGCGTAGCTTTTTGCGATCATCGCCGCGCTCATCGGCGAGTGCCACATATAGCGCGAGCAACCATGCAGCCGGCGCGTTGATCGTCATCGACGTGTTCATTTCTTCGAGCGGCAGGTCGTCAAACAGGGTGCGCATATCGCCCAGATGAGCCACGGGCACGCCGACTTTGCCAACCTCCCCGCGGGCGAGAATATGATCCGCGCCAAAGGCGGTCTGGGTCGGCAGGTCAAACGCGATCGATAGTCCTGTCTGTCCGCGCGCTAGATTCTCTCGATAAAGCGCATTGGAGGCGGCGGCTGTGGAGTGGCCCGCATAAGTGCGGAAGATCCACGGGCGGTCAGGGGCGTGCTGATAATTGTCCATGTGATCTCCCGCATTTTCTTGTTGCGGTGCAGCATGCAGGTTTGAGGCCGAGCCTGCAAGGTGACGCGCACGTCAACGTCACCGGGTTATGAAGGTATGAAGAAAATGTTTAATTTGTGCATGCAAAAATGCATGGCTATTTCGCAAACTCACGGCTTTTCATGGCGGAGAAATCTGTCATATGGCGGCTTCAAACTTGGAGTTTTGCCATGGCAGACCTAATTGGCTTTATCGCAGCGTGTTTAACAACGATTTCCTTCGTTCCGCAGGCAATTTTGGTGGTTCGGACGGGGAATACGCAGGGCGTATCCTTGCTGATGTATGCTTTGTTTACGCTCGGCGTATCGGGCTGGCTGACCTATGGCGTGCTGACCGGAGCCTTGCCTATTATCATGTCGAACTTTGTCACGCTTTGTCTCGCGCTGACCATTCTGGTGTTGAAAGTGCGCGATGTCGTTCGCGGGTCTGATCGGTGGGGCACAGCTCGTCTCGCTTAAGCTGGCGTTCGTCGATATGCTCGCGATGCGTCGCGATGAGTTTTTTCAGCTTTGGTTCGATCATGTTCACGCAGAAGGGGCGGTCAGGCGCTGAATAATAGTAGTTTTTATAGGGGTCTGTCACAGCCCGAAAATTGGCAAATGGTAGAACCATGGTGATCAGCGGCGCGGTATGGCGATCAGACATTGCGTGAAGGCACGCGCGGGCCTTTTCGGTCTGTTGCTCAGTGAATGTGTAGATCGCACTTCGATATTTGTGGCGCATGGAATGGTTCGATGTGCTGGCGTGGGTCAGAATGTGAATTTCGATCAGGGTTTCCAGTGGGATTTGCTCAGGATCGAAATGAACCAGAACCGCTTCGGATTCGTTATTGTGAATGCCCGTTGAGGCGATCCATCCAGATTGGACCTCTGGCACTCCGCTTAGCGATTGGAACACGGCTTCGGTACACCAGTGACAGCCGCCGCCGAGCCCGATCTTTTCAGGTGCGGCCGACATTAAGCCAAGACCCATGGCGCAACCCTTGCGACATCGGCTCCGATATACTCATAGTAAATACGTTGCACGGTGCGGGTAACCGGGCCGGGTTTGCCGTTGCCAATCACCGTGTCATCAAGTTTGAGCACTGGGGCGATGACAAAGCCTGTTGAGCTGGTAAAGCTTTCGGCGGCTGCTTTGGCTTCGGCCACGCGAAAGGCGCGTTCATGCGTTTCAAGGCCGGCCTTGCCCAAAAGCTCAAGAAGCGTCTGTCGCGTAATGCCCGGCAGCAGGGATTGGGAGAGATCGCGGGTGACGAGTGTGCCGTCGCCGAGCACGATCCAAGCGTTTGCAGAGGCCGCTTCGGTGATGATACCGTCCTCATGCATGAAGGCAGTGTGCGCGCCAGCGCGGCGGGCCTTGCGATAGGCGAGGGATTGGGAAAGGAGCTGAGTGGTTTTCAGATCTCGGCGCATCCAGCGCGTGTCTTCCCGAGTGATGGCCGTGATGCCGTCCCGGGCCCGATCACCAATCAGCTTCTTGGCGGTTGCGAACATGAACAAGGATGGGGCGAAGGTCTCGGGGCCGTAGAAATCGCGGTGGCCGTAATCACCTGCGGTCACTTGCAGATAGACAAGCCCTTCGGTGAGATTGTTCCTTGTAATCAATTCTTGATGCAGCGCAGCGAGATCGTTTGCAGGATGCTCAATCTCCAGTCCGTCGAGTGTACGGGCGAGGCGGGCGAGATGGGCGTCGAAGTCAATCAGTTTGCCATTGTAAACGGCCGTGACCTCATAGGCGGCATGGGCAAACAGAAATCCACGATCAAACGGGCTGATCTGCGCGTTCTCGGCGGCCAGAAATTGACCGTTCAGAAAGACAACTGGCGCGCTCATTGCAAAGCTGCTCCATAATATCAATTTTTTGTGCTGCACTGCAGCAAAGTTCTTGCGCCCGCGAAGACGATGGGCATAACTAGCACAATAAGTCACAAAATCATCCGTGACAGAAAAACAATTTGGGGAGAATGCCGCTATGAGTGAGACAGCGCAGCGAGAAAAAAAAGACATATACGCGATGGGCGAGATTCCGCCCGAATTCCACGTGCCGAAATTTATGCATGCCTGGACGATCCGGCGCGAGCGGCATGGGCGGCCAGATACCGCGATGCAGCTTGAGCAAGTGCCTGTTCCCGAGATTGATTCAGACGAAGTGCTGGTTCTCGTTATGGCTGCAGGGGTCAATTATAATGGCATTTGGGCAGCCCTTGGCGAGCCAATTTCGCCATTCGATGTGCACAAGGCCGATTTTCATGTCGCAGGCTCGGATGCATCGGGCATTGTCTGGGCGGTAGGACGCAAGGTCACCCGCGTTAAGCCGGGCGACGAGGTCGTCATTCACTGTAATCAGGATGATGGCGACGATGAAGAATGTAATGGCGGCGATCCGATGTTTTCGCCGAGCCAACGGATCTGGGGTTATGAGACGCCGGACGGCTCTTTTGCGCAGTTTTGCCGGGTTCAGGCGCGCCAGTGTATGCCCCGTCCGAAGCATCTGACATGGGAAGAAAGCGCTTGTTACATGCTGACCCTAGCGACCGCTTATCGCATGTTGTTTGGCCACAGGCCACATGTATTGAAGCCGGGACAAAACGTTCTAGTCTGGGGCGCATCAGGTGGTCTTGGCAGTTTTGCAACCCAGCTTTGTGCCGTCTCTGGCGCACATGCGGTGGGCGTTGTGTCATCGGACGACAAGAAGGATCATGTTTTAGGGCTGGGCGCCAAAGGCGTCTTGAACCGGAAAGACTTTAATTGCTGGGGCCAATTGCCGACGGTCAATGGACCAGAGTTCGACGATTACATGCGCGAGTGCAAAAAATTTGGCAAAGCGATCTGGAATGTGACGGGCAAAAAGGATGTCGATGTTGTGTTCGAACATCCGGGCGAAGCGACCATGCCGGTCTCGGTGTTTGTTGTGAAACGCGGCGGCATGGTGGTGATCTGCGCTGGTACGACGGGCTTTAACCTGACCATGGATGCGCGCTTCTTGTGGATGCGCCAGAAACGGGTGCAGGGCAGCCATTTTGCGCATCTGAAGCAGGCGTCTGCGGCGAACCAATTGGTCATCGATCGCCGTATCGATCCGGGCATGTCCGAGGTGATGACATGGGCCGATATTCCGGCTGCGCACGAGAAAATGCTCGATAACAAACACCTGCCGGGAAATATGGCTGTGCTTGTCACCGCGCCGCGCCCGGGATTGCGGACTGTGGAAGATGTCTTGGAGGTCGGGCCGCTGCCTGTATAGGGTTGGCGCGGAATCGCTAGACCTGCGGAGCCCTCATCATGACGAAACAAGATGCTGAAGCGTTTGCGCGGTCATGGCTGGCTGCGTGGAATGATCGTGATCTTGATGCGATCCTTCAGCATTATGAGAAAGGCATTGTGTTCCACTCGCCGCGCATCGCTGATGTCATGGGCGGCATCGCCACATCTGTTATTGGCAGGGGGGCGTTGCAAACCTATTGAGCACTGGCCCTTGAGCGTGCGCCGAAGCTTTATTTCGAGCTTGACCACGTGTTTACCGGATCGAATGCCTTGACGCTGCTCTACACCAATCACCGCGACCAGCGCGTCACCGAGACATTCGTGTTCGGCGACACAGGAAAAGTCGCGCTGGCAGTGGCGGCTTATGAATGATTTTTAAGGGGCGGGCACATCGAGGCAGAGCTTTGTAATGTCGTAATGGCGCTCTTGCCTTGCGGTTTCGCAAATGATCCAGAGTTGATCGGACAGGCTCTCGGTGAGCTTCCGTTGCTCCTTTAGCATATCTTGCTGATCTCGCATGATTTGGCTGGTTTTCATCGTGAGATCTGCCCGTTTGTCCAGCTTTTGTTCGAGAGCATATGATGAGAGGGCCATTGTGATGAGCATAATCATCGTCAGGCCGCCGATCATTATGACCACGTTTTGTGACATTCTGTTCTCCGCAGGACGGTAATTGTTGTCGATCAGAAGCGCGAGCATGGGAAGGGCCACAAAAGCGGTGCCATCGAAACTGCGCGGTCCTACACTGATCAGAGCGATGTGACCGGCTATGCTTATGACCACCATGACAATTAGGAGGGCTCTAATGCCTTTTGGCGCGTGCCCGAAGAACCATTTTAACTGCGAGGAGTTGGTTGTCGGTGTATGCACGCGATACCCCCTATACCAATTTTCAACTTAAGGGGGATTGGTGATCTTGTCAATTTATCTGGGACTAACGGCCGCCGTTGCCGCATGCTCTAACACGCTAGAAAAATTCGAGTCTTTGGCGTAGACTGTAACCTCTTCTATCAAAAAAAAGGGGATGAAGATGGCAGGTGTCAATATGTTTGACATGATCAAAGGCGCTGCGGGCGGTATGGTCATGAAACAGGTCGCGCAGCAATTCGGTTTGAACGGGGCGCAAGCGGAAGGCGCGATCAGGGCGCTGCTTCCAGCGGTTTCTGGCGGGCTCAAGCGAAATACGGCGCAAGAAGGCGGTTTGCAGGGCCTGATGGGCGCGCTGCAGGGCGGACACCATGACCGGTATCTCGATGATCCGGCAGAGTTGACAAAGCCTGAAACTGTGCAGGACGGCAATGCGATTTTGGGACATCTTTTGGGGTCGAAAGATATGAGCCGACAGGTCGCCAGCCACGCGGCGCAGAAAACCGGTCTGGACACGGGCATCCTCAAAAAGATGCTGCCAATGGTTGCCGCTATGGCAATGGGGTCGCTGTCGAAACAGGCTAAGCAGCCAAGTGTTTCGGACGCTCTGATGGGCGCGCTGTCGGGCGGCGGGGCTCAAAGCGCAGGCGGAGGCGGTCTGGCAGGAATGGTTGGGTCTTTGCTCGGCGGTGGTCAGAAGCCGCAGGCTCAGTCGAGCGGCATCAATCTGGGTATGCTTGGCGGTCTGCTTGATGCAGATGGCGACGGCAATCCGATGGATGACATTCTGAATATGGTGATGAAACGTTAGGACGCGCCAGGCTTTTCGCGCACATCCGAGTTTCCTTTTGTCGTCAGATCGGGCTTAATGCCAGATCTGACGGCTGAGGGAGGCGGTTTTGATAAAACGAATACTGTTCGGAGGCCTGCTCGGTTTGGCCGTGCTGCTGGCCATTATATTGATCCGGACCTTTACGTATGGCGGGGCACCTGAGGGCGTTATCGAGATCGATCTGCCCGCGCCACCGAGCGTGTCTGCCGAGCAGGGAGCGGCCCGCCTAAGCCAGGCGATTGCTTTCGAAACCATAACTTACGCTGGCGGTGATCCGACGCCAGACGCCGCCCAGCCCTGGCTTGATTTACACGACTGGATGGCGGCCGCCTATCCGCGGGTGCATGCCAATCTCATCCTTGAAACGGTGGCTGATTACAGCCTGCTTTATAAATGGCAAGGTAGCGATAGCTCGCTCGATCCGGTCATCCTTATGGCGCATCAGGATGTTGTGCCGGTCAATGATGGGACATTGGACGATTGGACAGGCGCGCCTTTTGCCGGCGAGATCATTGATGGATATGTCTATGGTCGCGGGGCGCTCGATGACAAAAGTTCGATGGTGGCCATTCTTGAAGCGGGTGAAGCCTTGCTTGCGTCTGGCTTCCAGCCGCAGCGGACAGTCTATTTCATGTTTGGCCATGATGAGGAAGTGTCCGGTCGCGGGGCAGCGGCGATGGTCGATCTGCTGGATGCGCGAGGCGTGCGGGCTGAACTCGTGCTTGATGAAGGATTCTTCGTTATCGAAGACTCGCCGATTACGGGCGGGCCGATGGGGTTTATCGGCGTCGCAGAAAAGGGCTATATCACGCTCGAACTGACGGCCAATGCGCTTGGAGGACATTCTTCGCAACCGCCACGGAATAGCGCGAATGTCCAGCTTGCCCGCGCGATTGTTGCGCTTGATGAAAACCAGATGAAAGCAGACTTCTCCAAGCCGCCTGTCTCAGACCTCTTTGCAGCGGCTGCCCCTGATATGGGGTTTGCCCAGCGTATGGCGCTCGCGAATATGTGGCTGTTTGGCGGTATGGTTGACAGGCAATTGTCCGAAGGGGTTGGCAATGCAATGATCCGCACGACAACCGCGCCGACCATGCTTGAAGGCTCTATCAAAGAGAATGTGTTGCCTCAGCGAGCCACAGCGATTGTCAATTTTCGAATTCATCCTAACGATACGCCGGACGTTGTGATCGCCCATGCTCGCCGTGTGGCAGGAAAGTTCGATGTCGAGGTCGCCTTGGCCGAGGGCGGCATAGGCTCGTCCGCCTCGCCTGTCTCGCCAACATCGAGCCGGGCTTATAGTGTGCTCGCTGCGGTGGCGGAACAAGCGGGTGAGGGCGCATCTGTCGTGCCGGGCCTCGTGATCGGTGCGACGGATGCCCGGTTTGCATCGAAAATTTCCGATCATGTCTATCGGTTCGTGCCAAGCCTTGTCACACTGGAGGATACAGCGGGTTTTCACGGCACCAATGAGCGCTTGTCCGTTGCCAATATGGGACGGATGATCGAAGGCTATGCCCAGCTCATTCTGGCGATGGATACGCCATAGCCCATGCGGAAAGTCGCAACTTCCTCTTTTCACAGCTGCACGAATACGCCACACAGCACTATGGGCAAAACTGGCCCGGTATCAGGAGTTTGAAATATGAGCGGTGCCCCGGTGCAAATTGATGATGCAGCTTACGAACCCGCAACCGGGGGCGCATTCGGCAAAAAGGGAATTGGCTGGGGTATTTTCGAGTTTGCTCGGAATCCGTATTATAATGTTATTGTTATCAGTATTTTTGCGCCTTTTTTCGCAAGCGAAGTGGTTGGGGCTGCTCAGATCGCCAAGGCAACTGCGGCGCTGGCAGAAGGTGAAGTGCTAAGCCAGGAAGCAATCGACAACGCGCGTTCGGTCGGGCAGTCGGTCGTTTCGTTTATGATCGCCGCTGCTGGGTTCGTAATGGCATTTTGTGCGCCTGTTCTTGGCAGCATGCTGGATCGCGGCGGGTACATGAAACCGCCACTGATTGGCGCAGTGCTCATGCTTGCGCTTACAACCGCTTGCCTCTGGTTTGTGAGACCTGGCGCTGCGGGGGCTGTCTGGCTTGGCGTCATCCTGATGGCGACCGGGTATATCGTCTATTCGATTCTGGAGATTTTTCACAATGCCATGCTGCCGATGGCCGGAGCGCCGAAATCGCTGCCGGTGATTTCCGGTATCGGGTTGGCCATGGGCAACATAGCGGGTTTATCGCTTGTGCTTGCCATTACAATCTTTCTGGCAGGCAATGATGGTCCTTTGGTCAATATTGGGACGGACGAGTTTCAGAACATGCGCATTATGGGACCGATCGTTGCGGTTTGGTTCCTGGTGTTTGTCATTCCCTTTTTCCTGCTCATGCCGGACATCAAGAAAACGCCTGAACGTAGTTGGAGGAAAGCGGCGGCGGCCGTTTTTGCGAATGAGACAGATGATGCGGGCCAGAATGTTGGCTTGATCAAAAAATCCTATCAGTATGTCTTGGAGCTGTTCAGACTAAACCCCAATGTTATGCGGTTTCTGGTGGGGCGGATGATCTATGCCGATGGTATCGGGGCCCTTTTGACACTCGGTTCGGTGTATGTTGGCCTGTTTCTCGGTTGGACGGCGAGCCAATTGGGCATCTACAATGTTGTTGGCGGGCTTTGCGCGGTTGTAGGTGCGCTAATTGCGGGGTTTTCCGATCAGCGCTTCGGTCCCAAAAAGTCGATTATTGTCGAACTCTCGGTTCTCATCATTGTGCTTTTTGTGCAGTTATCGATTACAAAAGAGAGCCTATTGTTCGGGCTAATTCCATCCAGCCATATTGTCTGGGAGGGGAGTTTGTTTCCAACGCTGACAGATACGGTCTACTTCTTCATGATCATACCAGCCGGGCTGGCTCTCGGCTCGTGTATCTCGTCCAGCCGCTACATGTTGCTGCATATTGCTCCGCCAAAAGAGATCGGGCGATTTTTCGGCTTTTACGCTATGGCTGGCAGCGTGACGATTTGGGTCGCACCGCTTGCGGTTGGTGTCGTGACTTGGCTGACCGGAGACCTGCGCATTGGGATGAGTGGTCTCGGAATCTTGTTCGTCGCTGGCCTCTGGATTGTTTCAGGCGTCAAAGCAGGCAAGACGCCGACCTATTTGGAAGAGCGCCAAACAGGAGCGGGCGCTTAAGCCTATCTGACTGGCTTTTCACCCAGATCAGGAGTTTTCCTTGATCCGCTGTATCGCGTTGGTCCGGCGAGGTCGCAAGAAGAATCTGTCTTTCAGAGTTCTTTGTCCCTGAAGGAAGAAACCAAGTTCCGATATATAATTGAACTCGGTCTCTGTCATGATGATGGTGCCGCCATCTGGAACGATGCCAAGCGGCAAATCCGCGACGGTGGCGCCGATTGATAGCGGTGTCGCGTTGTCATTCGCTTCACTCCATTCGACCGTTATGTTTCCACCATTGTTGACCAGACTGGAGACGCGCAGTTGGGCTTCGTCGGGGCTGACTGTGCTGAGCAGCGCTTCAGATGCCGCAAAGACATTGGTCCGGTCCTGATCGGAAAAAGTTAGCAGGCGCGATGTGAGATCACCCATGGTCGCGCTTGTGCTCGTGATCTGGCGATCTGCCAACATAAGCAGCGACAGTTCGACGCCGCCAAAATAGAGCAGCAATAAGAAAGGCGCGATCAGGGCGAACTCGATGGTTGAAACGCCATCCTCGTTTTCGCCGGCTTTGCGGATGCCGTGCCGATACGCTCGCTGAATAAGAGAATTTGGGAACAAGGAAGGTGTCATGCTGATGCTCGATTATAACTGGGGAGGCGGTTGAGTTCGCAATTGGGTTCAAGGGCCGGTTGGTGCGACATTGAACGGCTCATTCTGGAAAGCGATGCTGGCCTGAACAAGCCGAGAATTTCCTGTTGCCAAGTTTGATAAGGGTCTGCTGATGAAAGGGGTAATCAGGTCCCACTCATAGAAGGCTCTTGCAATGACAATCTGATTAGGAGCGCCTGGCTGGAACACGAAGTTTGGCTCATCAACTTCACCGGTTGTCGGATCAATTGGTGGCGGAGGGGGGCCACCATTGAAGTTGTCGAAGGCGCGCACATCGAACTTAACCTGATCGCACTCCAGAAGCGCAAACAGATTGGCGCAAACCGCTGTGCGAAACGCTGCCTCGGTGGGGGCGGCACCATTTTGAAATGACCCGGTGCGGACCGTGCGGGAGGCATCGTTGAGCCCGAATTCCAGCGTGGTACTGATTATGAAGATCAGCGACACTTCCAGAAGCCCGAAAATGAGGAAAAAGAATGGCGTCGCGATCAGAGCGAACTCGACCGCTGTCGCGCCGCTATTGTCCTGGGCCCAGGCTTCAAATCGAGCCCTAAGCTTGCGCGTAACAATTGTTAGCTCAATAATTTTTTCCATCACACCAGCCTTACGATCTTGGAATAGAGGACTGTGAGTAGCAGAAGGTGATTTCAGAATGGATAATCTTTATCTTTGAATTTCATGCAAATTAAAACGGCCACGCGTGGGTAGCGTGGCCGTTTCTGATCTTGTTGCCTTGTCGGAACGCTCGGCAGGACTAGTTGTCCGATTGGGACAGTTCCTGAAGCCGCTCAGACTGGGCAATCAACGTATCAAAATAGATAAGCTCGTCGCCCAATGACAAGACTGACCGGCAGGTGGGCGCGCAGTCATATGTGTTCGTTGCGCCAGCCCGGTTCACATTTACCAAATTCGTCGTATTTGTGGTGACGACAACGTCGCCGGAATAGAGCTGGGTGCCATCTTCGCTGAAAACCAGCAGGTTGGTTGTGCCGAATGTCCGTCCGGTGATGAAAATGAGGTTTGCATCATGAACGGCGACATCTGCAACACGCGGGTTGCCGATCACGACACTCGAGGCTGCCCCGCTCAGCTTAAGAGAGGTCGACTTGCTTGTTTCAATAACAATTGGATCGGCGTTGGCGCTGGCAAGGCATAGGAAAGCGGCGAGCCCGAGCGCAGCGGCGCGGAAGAGGATACGAGGCATAACAGGTCCTTAAACATGAGAAGCTGTCCGGAGTATCAGTGAAGAAAGTTGCGCTTTCCCTAATGGTTACGAAATTTCGTTGATTGGAGGGGCTGGCGTCATCGCCTTCATCCTGGACATATATATAAAGACAGTAGGGTAGTGGAGTTGATCTGCACGCCGAGCTTTATGGTAAACAGAATATAGATAAGTGTTCACGATTTATTTGTTTTGTTTTACTTGGAATTCATTTTGTTCCGCTAGGTTGGTTTTGTTCCGGAATTAAAAGTTAAACAGTCGGGACTTAACCATAATGCATGATGGGAGTTTCCAATGCAAAATTTCGTACGTTTCATGAAAGACGAATCTGGCGCAACTGCAATCGAGTACGGTCTGATCGCCGCACTTATCGCTGTTGCAATCATCGGTGCTGTTACTGCTGTTGGCGGTAGCGTCGAAGGTACGTTCACAGACGTCTCTACAGCGATCGACGCTGTATAAGGTATAACTTATACCGAACGGGAGGGCCGCCAAGTTTTACTTGGCGGCTTTTCTTATGCATCAAGTATTCGTTTAGTATTAGATGCTATTGTCATATGCTCTGACCCTAATGGAGACATAGCATGATATCCGCAATTTTTGGTGCCGCCTTCTTTGTTTTGTGTTTACAGGCTGCGGTCAAAGACACCTTGTCGCTCAAGATCACCAATGGTCTGAACTTGTCGATCGTGGCGCTCTTTATTCCGGCCGCTTTTGCAACGCAGATCGGCTGGGGTGTGGCAGGGTGGCATTTGTTCGCCGGTCTTATTGCGTTTATTGTCTCATACTTGCTTTTTTCCCTCCGTTTGTTCGGAGGCGGCGACGCGAAAATGATTCCGGCCGTGATTTTGTGGATTGGACCGGCTGGCTGGATGCACTTTGTTATGGGCATGGCGTTAAGCGGCGGTCTGCTGGCTCTTGTGATCCTGCTTGCTCGCAAATCTGTTCCTGCAACGGTCACGCCGGGGTTTGCGCAAAAAATCCTGAACAAAGAGAACGGAATTCCTTATGGTGTCGCGATAGCGATTGGCGCTTTCTACGCTGCTCCGCACAGTCAATTACTTAATGATTTCCTAAGCCAATTCAGCGTTTTTGGTTAACGTTCCTTTAGAACACTTGTGCAAATGTGAACTCCGAACAAGCACTCTGGGTAATCTTTCCCGCGTAAATTTCGGAGGAACACACTTTGTCCCCAATAAGACTAATTTTCTTGCTGTTGGCGCTCGTTGCGGCGGCTGGAACGTTCGTGCTGATGCGATCTGCTTTGTCGACACCAGCGGTTGCGACGGCGCCGGTTGTCCAGATCGAGACCGAAGTTCAGGTTTCCGAGATCGATGTTTTGGTTGCGGTGCGTGACTTCCGGGTTGGCGAAGTTATAATGCCGCAGGATCTGGCCTGGGCACCATGGCCGGAAGAATCAGTGAACCCACAATATTACACGCTTGATCAGAGCCCTGATGCTTTTGCGGATATTTCGGGTACGGTCATCCGTATCCCGATCTTCGCACGTGAGCCCATCCTGCCACAGAAGATCGTGGAGCGCGGTGATACAAGTGTCATGGCGGCGCTGGTCGGACCGGGCAAGCGCGCCGTCTCGGTCGAGATTTCGGCAGAGTCTGCAGCGGGCGGCTTTATCCTGCCTGATGATCGTGTGGATGTCATTCTTACCCATGAAGTTGAACTCGTTACAGCCAACGGAATATCCGAAGACATCGAAAGCATTATCATCCTCGAAAATGTCCGAGTTCTGGCGATTGATCAGAAGATTGGACAGGATGCCAGCTCGCAAACGGCGATTGGACAAACGGCGACTTTGGAGTTGAGCCCGGAAGATGCCGGGTTGGTCGCCTTTGGCGAGCGCAAGGGCGTGCTTTCACTGGCCTTGAGAAGTTTGACCGACGCGGCTCTGGCTGGAGATGTGGTGACATCGCGAGCGGCTGATCTGAAGTCGACGACGAATGGCGGACGCGTGACAGTGTTCAGAAATGGCCGCGTGCGTGAGAGCGCCGCTGGTTCGGGAGAGTAGAATTATGTGGAAAACAGTGCGGCCACTCTGTGTGGCACTGATGGCATCTGCGACTTTGTGTGGGCTTGATGCAACCGCTCAGCGCAACCTGCTCGATGTCGATATTAGCGAGCCGGGCGATACAGCGATTACGCGGGAAATTATTATTTCCCTCGATAAGTCTACGGTTGTAGAAATCGGACGTCCCGCATCTGATGTTGTAATCACCAACCCGGCAATTGCCGATGCAGCCGTCCAGACATCCCAACGCATGATTTTTCGTGGCGTGTCGATCGGGACCACCAATGCTTTTATCTTTGATGATGATGGCAATCAAATTCTCAATCTCGAAATTCGGGTTGAACCGGACCTGTCTGGCTTGATGGATCTGATCAAGCGGCACGTCCCTGATGCACGTGTGCAGGCTGAAGGTGTCAGTTCCAATATCGTGCTGACGGGGATTGTTGACAGCCTTAGCCAGGCCGACAGCGTGATCCGGCTTGCTGATGCGTTTCTTGGGGTTGACCGTGAGGCTCAGGATGCGCCGCTCGTTGTCAATATGATGCAGATCGCAGCTAAAGATCAGGTCTTGTTGCAGGTTCGCATCGTGGAGATGCAGCG
>CAZMMU010000009.1:10636-34731 GCA_964567455.1 uncultured Hyphomonas sp. | reverse complement strand
AATGAGGAAAGTGAACTTGTGATTATCGTGACGCCTTATCTGGTTGATCCAGCCAAACAGGATCAGTTGCGAACCCCCGATACCGGCTTCTCGAATGCGAGCGACGCCAAAACCATTTTGTTCGGAAAGCTCAACCGGCTTTACGGCAGTGACGAAGTGCCCACGGATGCCGGACAGTATTCAGCACCCGTCGGCTTTATTGAAGAGTAGGGAAAAGACAGATGACGAAATCAAAACTGACACTCTCTGCCATGTTAATGGCGTCAGCCGGATTGGCTGCGTGCTCTGTCTCGCCGGCTGTGCCTGTTGAATATCTCGACACTCCGGTGCTTGAGCGGTTCGAAGTGGGCGTAACCGAAAGAACAGAGAGGCTGGAGATCGTCCTTGATCCGGCAAGCAATCGTCTTTCTACGGCGCAACGCGACCAGATTACGAACTTTGTGCGAGCTTATGCGGATGTCGGGCAGGGGCCTTTGTCGATGACGCTTCCTGAAGGAACTGGCAATCCGCAGGCGGCGATTGGAGCGATCGCGGAAGCGCGGGAGATCGCTTGGGCAAATGGCGTGAACTATAAGGAAATCGAAGGTGGTGCGAGCCCGTTTGAGTTCCAGCCAGTTGTAACATTGGCCTTTACGCGATTTGAAGCCGTTGCGCCTGAGTGTGAAAGCCTCGGCAATATTGATGTTTCGAGCACACGGTCGAATGCAGACTTGCCCAACCTTGGGTGTTCTGTGCGCACAAATCTTGCCGCGATGATCGCTGATCCTTCAGATCTGTTAGGCAATCGTCAACTTGATCCGGGTGATAGTGAGAGACGCTATGTGACGTTTCAGGCTTATCGCCAAGGCGAGCAGACCGCTTCGGAGCGCAATGAAGGCGAGTCCGGTGTGATCTCGGATGCAGTAGATAATTAGAGTTGAGGGTCGACAATGACGAATGACAATGCGCTTTTCGAAGATGATTTTCTTCTTGATCTCGATGACGATGCGGGGCTGACACCGGCGGCTGAACAGTCTGTGGTGCCCGCCACAGCTGAGCTTCAACCACATAATGATGCGTCAAGCGGAGTCCCGCTACCAATGCCCGAGCCGGAGGGCGGTGATGCGCCGCTTCCGGCCATCTCGATCCGCGTTTTCTTCGAGCAGCCATCAACCGGGCAACTGGTTGAGACGGCATCGCAAGACCGCCGCATGAGACGCGCCGATCTTGAACTGATCCCTGGCGGTGTTGCAGCTGCGATCGGGTATCTCAGTGAGAATGTAACGCCGAATTTACTGATTGTGGAATCTTCTCTTCCTGCCGCAGAGATGCTGGGTCAGATTGATGCGCTTGCTGAGCATTGCGATGCGGGTGTGCAGGTCATGGTCATTGGTGCGATGAATGATATTGCGCTTTATCGTCAATTGGTTGCGCGGGGCGTCAGCGAATATCTTGTCCCGCCGATTACACCGTTGCAATTTATCCGAACTGTGTCCTCCCTGTTTGTTGATCCTGAAAAGCCATTCGTCGGGAAATCTATTTCCGTGGTCGGTGCAAAGGGCGGCGTGGGCGCGTCCACCGTCGCGCACAATCTTGCCTGGTCTATCGCCGAGAATGGCCGGCTGAATACGACCCTCGTGGATCTTGATCTTTCGTTCGGCACAACCGCGCTCGATTTTAATCAGGAAGGCACCCAGTCGATTACGGATGCATTGCTATCTCCAGAGCGTACCGATGAGGCTGTGATCAGCAGACTCCTGACGACGGCAACGGAGAGGCTATCCCTATTTACTGCGCCTGCCAGCGTCTCGGAAGAGTTTGATATTGGCCTTGAGGCATACGATACGGTGATTCAGGCTGTGAGGGGCACTGTGCCATATGTGGTGCTTGACTTGCCGCATATCTGGTCGGCGTGGTTGCGCCAGACGCTTGTTTCGTCGGACGAGGTGATCTTGGTGTGTCAGCCTGATCTTGCATCGCTGAGAAATGGCAAGAATATTCTTGATCGTCTGAAAACCGAGCGGCCAAATGATCAAGCGCCGCGCCTCGTCCTGAATATGGCAGGGGTTCCAAAGCGACCCGAGATTCCGGCAAAGGATTTTGCCCTGGCGATCGGAACTGAGCCTGAAGTTGTCATCGACTTTGACCCGGGACTGTTCGGAACAGCGTCCAACAATGGCCAGATGATTTCTGAAACTCAGGCCGATGCCGCAGCGTCGCTCGCAGTCGACCATTTGGCTTCGATCATGACAGGGCAGGCGGTTGATGCGCCGGCTAAGACGTTCGTTCAGAAATTGCTCGGTAAATAGTAGCGACCGATAGGGGTTGATTTATGTCTTTTGGTAAGCGCGTCTCAGGCGGAAACGCCACGGCTCCAGCAAAGCCAGTTGCTCCGGTTGCACCAAAGCCCGCGGCACCAGCTGCCGCGTCGGCACCTGCACCTGCGCCTGCGCCCGCCGCGCCCGTGCCTGCAAAGGTAAAGCCGCCTGCGGCTGCGCCAGCGGCAGACGCAATGGTCATATCGGAGAAGTCCGAGCAGTATTATGCGACCAAGACGACCGTTTTCAATGCTTTGATTGACACAATTGACCTTGGTCAGCTCGCCCAACTTGATGCGGAAAGTGCGCGTGAGGAAATCCGCGATATTGTCGTCGAAATTATTTCGATCAAGAATGTCGTTATGTCGATCTCCGAGCAGGAAGGTCTGCTCGACGATATCTGTAATGATGTGTTGGGATATGGTCCGCTTGAGCCTTTGCTCGCGCGCGATGATATTGCCGACATTATGGTCAATGGCGCAGATACGACCTATATTGAGGTAAACGGTAAAATTCAGCGTACCAATGTTCGGTTCCGCGACAATGCTCAATTGATGAACATCTGTCAGCGGATCGTGTCGCAAGTTGGTCGCCGGGTTGATGAGGCCAGCCCGATCTGTGATGCGCGTTTGCTGGACGGCTCACGTGTCAATGTGATTGCGCCTCCGCTTGCGATTGACGGACCCACGCTGACCATTCGGAAATTTAAAAAGGACAAATTGCGCCTTGAGGATCTTGTCAATTTCGGATCGATTTCTGTACCGGGATCCGAGATCTTGCGGATTATTGGCCACTCGCGCTGCAATGTTCTGATCTCTGGCGGTACGGGGTCAGGCAAGACGACATTGCTGAACTGTCTGACCGGATTCATTGAGCCTGATGAGCGGGTTATTACCTGCGAAGATTCGGCCGAACTGCAATTGCAACAGCCCCATGTGGTCCGTCTTGAGACGCGGCCACCGAATATTGAAGGCTCGGGCGCGGTGACTATGCGCGAGCTGGTCAAAAACTGTCTGCGTATGCGCCCTGAACGGATTATCGTGGGTGAGGTTCGTGGACCTGAGGCGTTTGACCTGTTGCAGGCTATGAATACGGGTCACGATGGCTCCATGGGAACCCTTCACGCCAACTCTCCGCGGGAAGCTCTTTCGCGGGTTGAATCGATGATCACTATGGGCGGGTTCTCTCTACCTGCACGGACTATCCGTGAAATGATCGTTGGGTCGATTGATGTCGTCATTCAGGCCACGCGTCTCAGGGATGGATCGCGCCGGATTATCAATATCACAGAAGTTATGGGCCTTGAGGGCGATACGATCGTGCTTCAGGATGTTTTGACCTATGAGATCGATGGTGAGGACGAAAACGGAAAACTGATCGGTCAGCATCGCGGAACGGGCATTGGTCGTCCGAAATTCTGGGAGCGGGCGCGCTATTACAATCTTGAGCAAGATCTCGCTGCGGCGCTGGATTCTCTGGAGGATAGCGCATGACCCAACAAGATATGATCCTTTATGGCGTTGCTGCGCTTGCCTTTCTGACAATTGGTGGTCTGGGCCTTGCGTTTACCGGCGGCAGTTCAAATGGCGCGGCGCGGAAGCGAGCCAAGTCCATCGGGGCAGGGGATGTTACGTCTGGTCGACCGCGCAAAGGGAATGACGATAATTCTGCGCGGCGCAAAGAAACACAGAAAATGCTGGCGAAATTGCGCGAGCAGGACCAGCAGCGAAAGAAATCCCTGGTCCCTCAGGACATCAAAGGTAAAATTGATCAGGCGGGCTTATCGATAACACCGGCAACCTTCTGGATCATTTCAGGCGTGGTTGGTGCGGTGTTTGCGGCTCTGGCTTTCATAAGCGGAGCCGAAGGCGTAGTGGCTTGGGGTATGGAATTGAAATCGCGCCCGGTGGTTATCGCGATGGCTGGTTTGACTGGCTTGTTTGGCTTGCCGCGTTGGACGCTCAGCCATATGGCTTCGAGCCGCGCAAAGAAGATGACCAATCAGTTTGCCGATGCGATCGACATTATTGTGCGTGGTGTTAAATCTGGTCTTCCGCTTGCTGAATGTTTGCAGATTATCTCTCGGGAAAGCCCGGCGCCGCTTGGCCCGGAATTTCAGACCCTGACAGATTCGATTGCCATGGGTACGAATTTGGAACGTGCACTGCAAAATCTCTACAGCCGCGTACCTCTGCCCGAGATCAATTTCTTCGTCATCGTTCTATCGATCCAGTCAAAGGCTGGTGGTAATCTGTCCGAGGCGCTGGGGAACCTGTCTGCTGTGATTCGGTCCCGCCGCATGATGCGCGAGAAGATCAAGGCTCTGTCTTCAGAAGCAAAGGCATCCGGAATGATTATTGGCGCTTTGCCTTTTGCGGTCGGCACAATGGTCTTTATCACAACGCCTGATTACATCATGGAATTGTTCCGGACCGAGACAGGTCACTTCTTGCTCGTTCTGTCAGCGATTATGATGACGATGGGTATACTGATTATGCGTAAAATGATTAACTTCGATATGTAAAGTGGGGCTTGTGCCGTAATGTCAATTGTATCCGAAATATCCGCTATTGCCAGTGATCCCGCTGCGGCGGCGTCTGTGTTGGCGGCGGTCGGTATTTTTGCGGCGATCATTTCTGTTGTGGCGCCCATGATGCAGGGGGACAAGCTCCAGACACGGCTTAAAGAGGTTACCAATCGCAGAGAGCAATTGCGAAAACAAAACCGGGCGGAGTTGAGCAACAAATCTCTCAAGCGCGAATCCACGGGCGCGATTGCCGGACTGAACACGAAGTTTAACCTACAGACTTTGCTCGAAGACCCCAATGTCGAAGCCAATTTACAACGCGCAGGGCTAAGAGGACCAGGTCCGGTTTCAACCTTCTATGCCGCGCGAATGATCTTGCCTTTTGTCGGATTGGCTCTGGTTTTTCTCTACGTCTTTGTGTTGGGTGCTATCGAGCTTGAAGGACCGATGAAATATGGGTCTTTGCTGTTTGGTATGGCTGCGGGCTTCTACATGCCCAATCTTTACGTCAGCAATTTGGCGTCCAAGCGCCAGCAATCCATCATGCGGGCTTTTCCGGATTCGCTCGACATGTTGTTGATATGTGTTGAGGCGGGTATGTCCATCGAGATGGCGTTCCAGAAGGTTGGACGAGAGATTGGCACAGCGTCCGTAGAATTGGCCGAGGAACTGACCCTGACAACCGCCGAATTGTCCTATTTGCAAGAGCGGCGTATGGCTTACGAAAATCTGGCCACGCGCACCGGTCATGAGGGCGTCAAGGCGGTCTGTCTGGCTTTGGGTCAAGCCGAACGCTATGGTACGCCTCTGGGCGATGCTTTGCGCGTTATGGCCAAGGAAAACCGCGATATGCGTATGTCGCAGGCAGAGAAGAAAGCGGCGGCGCTGCCCGCTCAGCTTACTGTGCCGATGATCTTGTTCTTCCTGCCCGTCCTGTTCATGGTTGTGCTTGGGCCTGCTTACATCAAGTTCAAGAAGAACAATGCCGAGAATGGCGGTTAAGCCATAACCGGTCGCCGGAATATCCAAACTCTGTGATCTCTAAATCGATATATCTGTGATGATATATGTGCGCGCTCAGGTGCCATATCGGACGCTGTGGGTCCGATAAGGTGTTGTGCCTCTATTCTTTTTTAGGTCGCGACTTGGGCGAACACTTGTTTGGCCTTTTTAGTCCAACCCACCTGTGACCAGTGTGTTTCGCCTTGTGCGGCGTCGGGGGCTGTTTGTGGGCTGTGGGCTTGGCTGCTGGGCCGTTGGTGCAGGCCTTGTTTCCGTCCGTACCGGCTCGGCGAGCGCCACTGTCTGAACGGCTTGGCTCGGCGCGGCTTTCGGGGCGTCCTGTGCGGCGGCTATGTCGGAGATGGCTTGAAGCTGTGTGTTGGTGCCAATCATTTGAGCAAGAAAATCCGTGTTGCGTTCGGCAATGCCATTTGGAGCATCCTGAGCGGCAATGTCTCGGGCTTCGTCAAACTTGCCTTGAAGCCCCAGAACCAGCGCAAAATTCTGACGAATTGCAGGGGTTGCTTCGGGCAGGCTAGTCGCCTTTCTGAGCTTGTCTTCAGCGTCTGGTAGGTTGCCAGACAGAGCGAGCGACAGGCCGTAATTTGACAGCGTGGTTGGCCGGTTCGGGCTGCGGCTGAGCGCTTCTGCATAAGCCTTCTGGGCACTCGTATGCTGGCCTTCACGGTCCAGAATGATGCCGACCGCTGCGAACGGGTACGGATCGTTAGGGTTTATATCGAGGGCTCGGCTATAGGCTCGCAGCGCCTCTCGGGATTTTCTCTGGCTGGCATTGGCCCGACCCAGTTCAATATAGAGTTCTGCGCTTTGGGGGTGGCTGACCACGGCGAGGTTTGCTACTTCGGCGGCGCGTTCGAAACTGCCGATCTGGCGTAGCGAGCGGATGAATGCCATGGCAATATCGAGATCGACCGGATGGAGATTGTATTGTTGGTTCCAGTAGTTCACTTGCGCGAGTGGTTCCGCCCGCGAGATGAGCGCGATGTCTTCGGCGGTCGGTTTAGCAAATTCTGAAGCCTCTGGTGCGACCGAAGCCGGTGGTGTGGAGGAGGTCGTCGCGCAGGCGGCGAAGGCAAAACTTGCCAGAACTGAAGCGCCGGCTTGAAAATATCTCGACTTTGACATGACGTCTGTTCTCCAAATCAAAAATACAAGATTTAGGTTATTCCCAGCCCCTCAAGAAAGCGTTAACAAATTGGGGTCGCGCATTAACATTATTGAGGATATTTTCCATGCATCCAGCCTTCACCCATGACGCAGATGGCGCCATCAAGCTTGTCCTGAGCAAAGCCAAAGACGTCGATGAAACGCTTGCAAATTTGCCCGGTGCGGTGGCCCAGATCGCCCGTGGTCAGCACTTTGCAGGCAAGCGGGGGCAGATTGTTCGTGTTCCAGGGCCAGACGGTGCTGTTTCACATGTTCTGGCTGGCATTGGTGATGGCGAGAACCCGCTTTATGTCGCTGCGATCAGCGCTGTGTTGGAGGCTGGCACTTATGCGTTGGACGGTTTGCCTTCGGATTGGTCTGAAGATTGGGTGAGTACCGGATGGGCAGACGGCGCTTATCGCTTTGATCGCTATCTGGCAGAAAAGCATGTGCCGCCGCGTCTGCTGCTGTCTGGTTCCGAAAAGGCACAAGCAGCACAATGTCGCCAAGCCGAAGCGGTTGATCTGGTGCGCGACCTTGTCAACACGCCTGCGGGCGATATGGGGCCGGATGCGATTGAAGCGGCGGTGCGTGATTTGGCCAAGACCTATGGCGCAGAGGTTGAGGTGACGACGGGTGATGAGTTACTCGACGCCAATTATCCAATGGTTCACGCCGTTGGACGGGCGGCGGACATTGCGCCACGCTTTATCGAACTAATTTGGGGGAAGGCGGACGCGCCCAAGCTGGCCCTGGTCGGCAAAGGCGTGTCGTTCGACACGGGGGGGCTCAACATCAAGACCGGCAATGGCATGCGGATCATGAAGAAGGATATGGGCGGGGCCGCTCATGCCATCGCGCTGGCAAAGCTGGTGATGGACGCGAAGCTGCCGGTGAACCTGAAGCTCTATGTGCCCACGGTCGAGAACGCGATTTCGGGTAATGCGTTCCGGCCCGGAGACGTGATTAACAGCCGTAAGGGGCTTACCGTCGAGATTGACAATACGGATGCCGAGGGACGTCTCATTCTAGGCGACGCCCTGGCGCGGGCCAGCGAAGACGATCCTGATTTGTTGATCGACTTTGCGACTTTGACAGGCGCCGCGCGCGTGGCCGTAGGGCCAGACCTTGCGCCCTTTTATACGGATGATGAGGGCCTTGCTGCCGAGATCAATGACGGCGCACAGCTGAGCGGTGATCCGGCGTGGCGGATGCCGCTTTGGCGACCTTATCTGACGTATCTGGAAAGCCCTATTGCCGATATTGTCAATTCAGGTGGTCGCATGGCGGGGTCTGTTACAGCTGCGCTCTTCCTGCAGAAATTTGTCGAGGTGAGACATTGGGTTCATCTGGATGTCTGGGCGTGGCGGGAGGCAAAATATGGTCGCCCGGCAGGGGCTGCGGCATGCGGATTGCGGGCGATGTGGGCCACGTTACAAAATCGTTATGGCTAGCGGCTGATTGAGGCTTGCGGGGCGATGCAAATCACCTGATTCTCGGTCCATCAGAAGAGGGCTGAGAGATGGCGATAAGCGAACGGCAGGCATTGGATATGTGGCGTCGTACCGTCTGCGCGTCGGTCAAGGCGGACACGCCCGATCTGACAGCCCGGCAGCAGGCGATATTGATGACCATCTCACTCACGCGCGGGCCGCATACGGTGCGCGGCCTGTCGGAGACGCTGGAGCTTGCCAAACCCGCGATTACGCGCGCGCTGGATACGCTGGAGCGATATGAATTGGTCAAGCGGGTGCGCGATAGTCAGGATTTGCGGAATGTCTTTCTTGAGCGGACACCTGCGGGCGCGCAGGCTTTGCGGGCTCTGGCGGCCATGATCATCGAGGCTGAAAGCAATCCGGAGCTGTCAAATCGCGATTGGGATAGTGACAATTCTCAAGTCGCCTGACAAACTGGATAAATGCTAGACTATAATGATCCGCGCCTTGCTGCGCCTTCCGATAAACCTGCTGCGCTCGGGCGCATCGGGCGTCCCAATCTGCCCATTCTTACGGCCCTTGAAGACAGAGCCGAGCGCGTCAGCACCGGACTGCTGGGGGAGCCGGTTGAAGTGTATCGGGAGCGCGACGATTTTCTGCTGATCCGGCATGGGCTCGACCATTATGTTGGCTGGGTCAAGAAAAGTGGCGTGAAGCAAGATACCGCTGTGAGCCATCGTATCAGCGTGCCGATGACGTATGCTTTTTCGAAGCCTGACATCAAATCAGCACCCCAGACGACCCTGTTTCTCAATAGTTTTGTTGCGGCGAATCCGGCCGAGAATGGTTTGTGCAAATGTGAAGGACTTGGCTGGGTGCCTGAAAGCCACCTATTGCCAATTGACGGGCTGATTGCTGATCCGGCTGAAATGGCTGTCGGATTTTTCGGGACGCCATATTTGTGGGGAGGACGTGATGCCTTGGGTCTTGATTGTAGCGGCCTGACGCAGACTGTTTTTGCGGTTGCGGGCATCCAGTTGCCGCGCGACACGGATATGCAATTTGCCTGGTCGGGCGAGGCAATTGAAAATTGGCAGGCGCCGGGCGCGTTGCGGCGTAATGATCTGGTCTTCTGGAAAGGGCATGTTGGTTTGATGCTTGATGGTGAGACATTGTTGCATGCCAATGCCCATCACATGGCGGTTGCTCATGAGACGCTGGCGGGCGCGATCGCGCGAATTTCGGGTAAATATGGCCAGCCGATCGGGGCCAAACGGATCTCGCTGGCCGACAGAGCGCGGCCCGACTGGCTCGGCGACACGAATTAGAGATGGGGGGAGCGAGATGAGTAGGTTCGAGTGGAATGGGCTTGGCACAATCTGCCGGAGTTCGCGTCTGACATATCTGATTGGCGCATCGCTCTTGCCACTGGCGGCGTGTGCGTCTTCAACGACGCCTGCCCCTGACGATTTGGCGAACGCGGCTCAGGTGTCCGCCGAGGTGCGCGAGGTACATGAGAGACTTCTGGTCATGGATACGCATCTTGATACGCCTGCCAATTTGTCAAAACCTGATTTCAGTCTTGTCGGGGCGCAGTCTGTTGGGGAGGGCGGCACGCAGGTTGACTTGCCGCGTATGCGTGCTGGCGGTCTCGATGGCGGGTTCTGGGTGATCTATACCGAGCAGGGGCCCCTGACCGAAGAGGGCTATCAAGCGGCTCGCGATCATGCGCTGATCCGTGCCGGAGAAATCCGCGAGGCGGTTGCTCGGCATCATCAGGACTTTGCGTTGGCCTTCCGCGCTGACGATGCCGCGCCAATTGTGAGCGGGGGCAAACGGGTGGTCTATCAGAGCATAGAGAATGCCTATCCGCTCGGGCTTGATTTGTCTGCGCTGGAGACCTTCTACCGGTTTGGTGTGCGGATGGTCGGGCCTGTGCACTTTGCCAATAATCAGTTTGCCGACAGCGCGACGGACCCGGATGGCCAGACCCATGGCGGGCTGAGCCCGCTTGGCGAGAAGCTGGTCGATGAGGCCAATCGGCTGGGTATTGTGCTGGATGGCTCACATGCGCATGACGAGGCTGTGTATGACATGCTGAAGCGGTCCAAGACGCCGCTTATCCTGTCGCATACGGGGGTCAAGGCGATCTATGATCATCCGCGCAATATAGATGATGTTTTGCTCAAAGCGGTTGCCGAAGCGGGCGGGGTCATCCAGATCAATGCTTATAGTGGATATCTCGAAGAGATCGTCCAAACGCCCGAGCGTGTGGCTGCGTTGGCTGACCTTGATGACAGGTTCGGGGTCCGGCGGCAGACGAACTTTGATGCCAGAACAATCGCGCGCTACGTTAATGAGCGATCGAAGATCGACAAACGGTTCCCACCCAACATTTCAAGCTTTGAGGTTTTTGCCGAGCACTTGCTGCATGCGCTGGATGTGGTTGGTCCGGATCATGTTGGCATTGGTGCGGACTGGGATGGCGGCGGCGGCGTTGGGGGTATGGAAGATATTGCCAGCCTGCCGCGTATCACCGAGTTGTTGCTGGCGCGTGGGCTCTCGGAAACGGATATCGAGAAGATCTGGAGCGGCAACATGTTGCGCGTGCTCAGAGCGGCCGAGGCAGGAGCACAGGCGACCATCGAATCCCTGCCGACGCCGAGATAGGCTCCGCCTGTTGGATAAGAAAACGCCCCTGACGGTCGCGGGACCCGGGGGCGTTTCGAACTTGCTGCAATTTTTGAGCGCGCCCTATTGTTCGTCTGGCAGGGCGTCTTCGGCCGTTTCGACAGCGTCTTCAAGGATCGATCCGGCCATATCGGCTGCATTGTCAAGCGCCTCTGAACCTGCGTCTTCGGCAGACTCTACAATTTGCTCCAGAAGGCCAGTTTCTGGTGTTGGAACTGACTCTTCAAGAGTCGTTTCTGGAGTGCCCTCTCCAGCGGCCTCTGTTACCGCGCCTTCGATGGTCGTTTCCGTGGCATCGGTCTCCTCGGCGCTGGCTTCGGTGACGAGCGGGGCGGGGAAGGCTTCCGCGTTTGGGCTGACGCTGGCAAGATAAGCAATGATGTTGACCCGCTCGGCGTCTTTGCGAGGGCTGCGCAGGCCAGCGAATGACATTTTGTTGCCACGCGCAAATGCGCCCGGATTGGTCAGCCAGTCATTCATGGCTTCATATGTCCACTTGCCGTCAATGCCCGACAAGGCCCCCGAATAGGCAAATCCCGGTTTTGCGGCGATGTCGGCGTTCATGATGCCGTGCAGGTTGGGGCCGGTGCCCGTTGGACCGCCCTCGTTCCAGGAATGACACTGGGCGCATTGGCGCATGGCACGCTCTCCCGCAGCAACATCTGCGCTTGCGAGCATCAGCCCGAGGTCAAACACGTCTTCGGGATCGTCCGAGCCGCCTCCGGCTGCTTCAGCGATGTCGATCCGGTAGCCATGGAACTTTGACGCGGCCCAGTCATTCTGGCTGTCGTATTGGTGGTCGTCATGGTGGCCACCGCCTGTGCTGAACACCAAATTCGAGACCTCGTTCAGGCCCAAAATGAGTAGCAGCGTCGCCAGAAGCGCACCGAAAAACTTGTTAAAACCGAGCTCGCCCATGAACAGATTCCTCGTATTTGATCTTGGCGCACGCCTTGTGACACGCTAGCCCCTTCCTGACAACATATTGGTGCGTTTTGACCAAGAGAGAGAAGGGGATAAGCGGCGATCCGCCGCATCCGCATTATGGCCGTTCTAATTCTGATTCCTGCCCGTCTTGAGGCGACACGATTGCCCGGAAAGCCTCTGGCCGATATTTGTGGTTTGCCTATGATCGCGCGGGTTTGTGCGGTGGCGGCCGCGTCGGAGGTTGGTCGTGTGGCCGTAGCAGCAGCTGACATGGAGATCGCCGATTGCGTAACCGCTGCGGGATATGAGGCGGTGCTTACCGATCCGGACTTGCCGTCAGGCAGTGACCGGGTACACGCGGCGGCCAATCTGATTGATTCGGAGGGCAAATATGATGAGATCATAAATTTGCAGGGCGACATGCCGACCCTGGCTCCTGACGCTCTGCGGTCTGTGATCGAGGCTCTGCGTGCCCAGCCTGATTGCGACATTGCGAGCCTTGTGGCCGAGATTACCGATCCGAGGGAACTGGCCGATCCAAATGTGGTCAAGGCCGTTCTGGCACAACGCTCAACGGGGCGTTTGGCTCGCGCCTTGTACTTTTCGCGCGCCTGCGTGCCTCATGGGCCGGGCGCGAAGTTTCATCATATTGGCGTCTATGCCTATAAACGCGCAGCCCTTGAACGGTTCGTGGCCGCCCGGCCAAGCGGGCTTGAAGTGTCCGAGCGTCTCGAACAGCTACGGGCGCTGGAACTCGGGATGACCATTGACTGCGCGATTTTGGACGGACCGCCGCCAAATGGTGTAGACACGCCCGAAGACCTTGAAGCCGCCAGACGGTTTTTTGCCCAGTGACCAGTTGAAAGACACCTATGACCAAAAAAATTGCCTATCAAGGTGAACCCGGGGCCAATTCGCACATTGCCTGCGCGGATGCCTATCCCGATATGACGCCGCTGCCATGCCGGACCTTTGAGGATGTGTTTCATGTTGTTGAGTCGGCTGGGGCCGAACTGGCGATGATCCCGGTAGACAATACGATTGCCGGGCGCGTGGCGGACATTCATCACATTTTGCCCCAGACCGATTTGTCGATCATAGCGGAATATTATCTGCCGATCCGGTTTCAGCTAATGGCGCTGCCCGGCACAAAGCTCTCCGATGTTCGCATGGCGCGCTCGCATATTATGGGACTTGGCCAATGCCGCGACTTTCTGCGCAAGCACAATGTTGAGGCAGTCACCGCTGCGGACACGGCTGGTGCTGCGCGCGAGGTGGCCGAATTGGGGGATCGGTCAGTTGCGGCGATTGCACCGGAGCTTGCGGCGTCTGTCTATGGTTTGGAGATTCTGGCACGAGACATTGAAGACGCGAAACACAATACGACGCGGTTTGTGATTATGTCCCGCGACCCCGGGGACAGGCGGGCTGAGGATGGCCGGACAGTGACGGCATTTATTTTTCAGGTTCGCAATATTCCCGCCGCGCTCTACAAAGTGATGGGCGGGTTTGCGACCAATGGTGTGAACATGACAAAGCTGGAGAGTTATCAGCTTGGCGGCTCGTTCACAGCGACGCAGTTTTATGCCGAGATCGAGGGACATCCTGAAGAACGATCGGTGCAATTGGCGCTCGAAGAGCTTGGGTTCTTCTCGAATATGTTCAAGATTATTGGCGTGTTCGGGGCGGGCGAACGGCGAAGTCGCGAACGGTAGATGCCCGCAAACCCGGTCGCAAAGCTGTGAGCACGTGTGAGGGATGGTTGTTTTGGTCTGTTAAGTTGAGGGCGATATAATTTTGGCTGATAGATTAAGGATACCGCTCATGATTTTCCGTTCGATTTTTTTGACGTTGGCGCTGCTCGGCGCTTCGGCGGCGTTGGTTATGCCGGCATTTGGCGATACGGCTCCGATTTATACGACACGCAATTCTGATCTTGCGTTGGGCGGGTATGATGCGGTGGCGTATTTTACTATTGGCGAACCGACTGAAGGCAGCGCGGCTTATACGAGTAGCTATCAGGGCGCTGTGTTCCAGTTTGCCAGTCAGGAAAATCTTGATTTGTTTCAGGCTGATCCAGCGAAATATGCCCCGCAATATGGCGGCTATTGCGCGTGGGCTGCGGCGAGAGGCAAGACGGCCGCCGGCAAGCCGCAACATTGGGCGATTGTCGATGGCCGCTTGTATCTGAATTATAGCCGCGGGATTCAGCGTAAATGGGATGCCGACCGGGCCGGTTTTATCACCAAGGCGGATGCGGCCTGGCCAACGGTTGTGGGCTCCGCAGGATCTTAGTCGCCGCGTTCAGACCAGACGCGCAGAATATGGTGAGCCACAGCCATTTCAGGCGGGGCAAAGACTTCGCTGTGGCTGCCGGCAATAATGGCGCGAGCCTCCTCACGGGAGAACCAGCGGGCGTCGTCCAGTTCGGTTTTGTCCACGGTGATCTCCTCACTGTCAGCTTCCATGATTAATCCCATCATAAGTGAAGATGGGAAAGGCCAGGGCTGGGCAAAGAGATATTCAGCACTGGCGGCACTGGCCTTGATGCCCGCTTCTTCGTGGAGTTCGCGCACAGCACCCTGTTCAACGGTTTCGCCCGGTTCTATGAAGCCAGCCAGACACGAGAAAAAGCCTGCAGGCCAGTTGCTTTGTCGGCCCAGTAAACACTGCTCGCCACGCACGGCCAGCATGATGGCGACCGGATCGGTGCGCGGAAAGTGCTCGCGCTGACAAGACGGGCAGGCGCGTTTCCAGCCGGCTTCCTGAATGGTCGAGGCCGCACCGCAATTGGCACAGAAACCATGCGCTTTGTGCCACTCAAATAGCGAGCGGGCGGTGGAGGCGAGGTTGGCATCCATGGCAGACATTGCGCCGAAGGCCATGCGCGCCTCGGTAAACTCGGCTAGTCCGGCAATTGGGGAGGCGGCCAGCTTGAACAGGTCTGTCATGTCGAGCGCGAAAATGGCTGCGCCGGTTTTGTCTTTGCCCAGGAACAATCTATTGCCAATGCCGCGAAGGGCTGCAGCTTGTGCGCCGAGCCATAGCAGGCCGCCATTGTCCTGAACGAGCGGCATGCCGTTCTGGAACAGACAGACAAGGACGTTAGACGCTTTGAACGCTTGATAGAGCCAGTCGGCATCGAGGCGGTGATGGGCGGCGCGGTCAATGGCCGCGCTTGCGAGCGGCATGGTGTCAGAGGTCAGGCGCATGGTCACTTATCCGTCCCAGTTTTCAGAAATGATGCGGATTTTGAGCGCCTCTCCGGTTTTGAGGTATTTCGCTGCCATGGCGGTGAGATCATCACGTGTGATCGCTTTATAGGTTTCCGTGCGCATGCGGACTTCCGCGAGATAGTCGGGGTCAGTCTGGGCGGTGTCGATAAAGCCGAGCCAGACACTATTGTTCTCCAACTGCTCTTCAATGTTTTCCAGAACCGGCTGGCGGGCGCGTTGCAATTCGTCATCGGTGATGCTGCCATTGGCCATTCCCGTTGCAATCTCGTCAATCGCTGCCATCACGCGGTCTACATCGCCTGGCTCGACATTGCTCCTGGCTGAGAGATAGCCATAGCCCGGAAAGACGGCTGACCGGACACTTTCGGCAGAGGGGGAGTAGGTTGCGCCTAATTCTTCGCGCAAGGTTTCCGTAAGCTTGAGGCGCATGACGGCGCGCAACAAGGTCTGGGTGGCGTTGGTCTTCTGGTCGGCCCGACTGTCTGTGGGCCAGTAAACCATGGCGAGCGCTTTGTCGGGCAGGCCGGCATGGGTGAGTGTGATCGGGGTTCGGTCGCTTGGGAATTTGACCTGACGCGCATCAGCAAACTCAAGCGGATCCGCCAGACGGGCCGGAAGAGCGCCGAAGGTTCGGGCAACGACGTCGATGGCTGTCTGTTCGTCGATGTCGCCGACAATACCAATTTCTATCGCGCCTTCAGAGAAAGCCCGAGCCGTGACGGCTTTGAGCTCTTCGAAATTGCGCGCGAGCAAGTCTTCTTCGGAGGCGAGGCCGAAACGCGTGTCACCGCTATTGAGGATACGTGGGACACGCTGGGCTGCGACGCCGCCCGGTTCAGCGTCGATTGTCTCGTAGAAGGCGGCAATGGCTTGCCGATATTGCTGCTCGGCTTCGGGCCGGAAACCGGGCGCGGTTATCAAGGCTGTGAGCAGTTGCATTTGCAGCTCGAAATCGTCCGGCGTGGTTGCGGCATTGGAACTGAAATAGCGGGTATCAGCGCCTAGATTCACGGAGACGCTGCGGCCTGCAAGGAGGCTTTGTAATTGATCAACGGTGTGGGCTTGGAGCCCGCCCGCCGGAAAGAATCCAAGCAAAGAGCCGAGCCCGTCCAACTCCTGTGGGAACTCAAGTTCGCCGCCTCCGATAAGGGTTGAAATGCGAATGATTGCGTCTTCGAAATCGGTGGATTTGATGTTGAGCCGGACATTATTTTCAAACCGGACCATGCGGACATCGAGATCTTCTATGCGGGTATCCGAGACAATTTTTCCGGCTGGGCCGAAATTTGTGTAGGCGAAGCTCTGGGTCTCTTGCGCGATGGGGGCTGAGACGGAAATGTTCCGGCTGGCTTCAAAAGCGGCCAGCAAATCGTCGCGCGCTGTTGGTGTGTCGATATTGGTGGAGAGTTGCAGAAGCGGGTTGGCATCGGCCCATTGGGCTTTGAAGGCTTCATGTATGATTTCCGGAGTCAGGCTTTCGACGACTTTTTCAAATCGTTCCAAACCGGAGGCGGGGGTGGTGAAGACGGTTTCGTTGACGCTGCCTGCAAGCTGGCTTGCAAGGGCAGGGGTCAGCCGGGTGCCGAACTGATCGATCTGGTTTTCCAGGCTGGTACGGATATTGGCCAATTGTTCGTCAATCTCGGACTGGCTGAAGCCGAACTCCAGGGCGCGGCGTAATTCCTGCTCTATCGCTGCCAATCCGTCTTGCCAGCCCTCAGGTGTGGTGGAGGCAGTGACCGAAATGCTGCGCGCGATATTGAAGAAGTTGGAATCGCCTGCGCCCGCGCCGATAAAGGGTGCATCGGCCCCGCGCGCCAGGCTGGCAAAACGGCGGTTGAGGACACCATGGCCAATTGCATCGATCAGGTTCTGCCGGCGCTGGGCAGCGGTGTCGGGCAGGCGGGAATGAGGTTTGACCACGCGGATAGATACGGATGTGCTGGTGTCTGGATCGTAGAAGACGTCCGCTTCGGTTGGACGGTCGGGATCGATTTGGCCAATCTCGGGCTCAGGCGGAGCCTCGCCTATGCCTTGCCAGTCACCAAAGCTGCTTTTGATCTCTGTCCGTATGGTCTCCGGATCGAAATCGCCAACAATGACGAAGGTTGCCAGTTCCGGCCTGTAGCTGGCCTTGTAGATTTCGACAAAACGCTCGCGGTCGGCCGTGGCGATGACGTCGAGGTCACCGATGGGAAAACGGTCTGCGGCGATGGTTTCGGGCAATTGAAAGCGGGTTGATTGCAGAGCAGCGCGCAGGCCGACCGAGTTGCGTGCGCGGGCTTCTGACGCGATGACGCCGCGCTCTTTGTCAATGGCTTCGGGGTCGAGCGTGAGATTGCTGGCCGTTTCGCGCATCAGGAAGAAGCCGGTGTCGAGCATCTCTTTGTCTGTGGATGGCAGGTCGAGTTGGTATTGGATCTGGTCGAAACTCGTGAAGGCGTTTGTGTCCGGCCCGAAGGCCAAGCCGAAACGTTCGAGGATTTTGATCATTTCGCCTTCGGGGACATTCGTTGAACCGTTAAACGCCATATGTTCAAGGAAATGCGAAATGCCGCGTTGATTGTCGGCCTCGTTGAGCGATCCGGCATCGATCCGTAGTCGCATAGATGCGGTGTTCTCTGGCCGGTCATTTTGCATGATGATGTAGCGCATGCCATTGTCGAGTTGACCGAAAATGACGCCCTCTTCGGGCTCTAAATCGCTGGCGTCATGCATCCAGATTGCCGTTTCGAGGTCGTGTTCTGTTGCGGACGCGGCGGGCTCGGCCGGGGGCTGCGGGTCGGGTGCGGAGCGCGAACACGCGCCAAGACACCCAAACACGATCGCAAACAAGACAATTCGTAACGGCATAGAGTGATCCCTTTTGGTTGCGTCCGACCTTAACGTGTCGGGCGGCTGGCGCAATCACTGTTATGCGACGGCGGGAAAAGTAGGACCAACTGGCGTCTGATGCTTGCAATCTGAAACCAGAGACGCGATATAGCCTATGGAGGCTGGCGGTGGACGAGGTCCTCGCCAACCGGGTCAGATCCGGAAGGAAGCAGCCCTAACGAGTTTCGCTTCGGGTCGCTGCCAGTCTCTTCTTTCAAGTCCTCGTAGGATCGCGAAAATTTATCTTCCCTCGCGCCGCCATGCGAGCAGCATGAACAGGGCAATCAGCAAGGTGCCGAGCCAGCCGGGCAGGAGCTGTGTCGAGCGGCTGTCTCGCACGGTGTATGCGTCGCGTTCTCGCAAGCCGAGCCAGTTATTGCCTGCGGCCTCTGCGCGCCGTGATACGCGCCGGAGATCGGGCCTGTCTCCGCCTGTTCTGTCGAGTCTGAAAACGCCGCCGCCCGTTGCGTCTGCGACCGGAGTGAGCACATCGGTTGATGAGCGGAGGTCTTCATATTCGCGCGGATTGGCCGGTCCGTTCAAAGCCACGGCTTCAAGGTCGCCGGATTCGGCGCGGTAGAGACCCAAGCCGTCAATCGGGGCTTCGGCCGAATATTGTCCCGAGCCTGTCTGCTGCCATTGTGGGGTTGTGACGCCTTCTTCTGGATCAATCAGTTGCAAGGGAGCTGGCTGCGGCGACAGGGTCCGCAAATTTATGCGGGCGGTGTCGCCATTGGTGACCAGAGACAATTGGCGTTCTTCAAGTTCGGGCTCTTTCATCATCCAGTGGACGAGCCGCCTTGTCAGCTCCGAGAATGGACCACCGCCATCTGAGCCGCGTGCCCAAAGCCAGATCTGGTCGCTGAGCAGGAGCCCGACGCGGCCCGTGCCGACACGGTCGACAATCAGCAAAGGGGCCTGTTCTTCACCCGCTGACATCAGGATGTCGCCCGCGCGTGCCTCTGCACCGATATAGCGTTGCCAGCTGCCCCAGGTGCGGCCCGCAAGTGGCAGGGTGACGGAGTGGCGTGCGCCTTCTTCGGTGATTTGCGGGGTAATTGGGCCGGTGATGATTTCGCCCGTTGGGACGGCGGGCAGGACGCTGGCAAGAGGGGTGCGGGCCAGCGAACCGCCGCCGGCAAATTGCTGGCCTGCCGTGATCATCAAAGCGCCGCCTTCTTCGACATAGGTCGCGATATTGTTGAGGTATTCCCAAGTGACCATGCCGGAGCGCTCGTATTGGTCGAAAATGATCAGATCGAACTCGGTGAGCTTGTCTTCGAACAATTCGTCTGTGGGGAATGGAATAAGCGCGAGTTCTTCATTTGGTGTGAAGTCCTGAGAATAGATCGAGCGCAGAATGGTGAAATGGACGAGGTCGACCTGTGGATCAGATTTGAGAAGATCGCGCCAGACGCGTCCGCCCGGATTGGGACGGCCTGTGATCAGCAAGACTCGCAATCGGTCGCGCACACCCGAAACGGTGGCCGCGGTGCGGTTATTGGCAAGGGTCAATTCCTGACGGCCTGCGGGGGCTTCGACGACAAGGATATTGTCACCACGGCGCTCGATTTCGATGGGCAGGGGCGTATCAACGCCGACTTGTACATCTATCGACCTCAGGCGCTGGCCGTTCAGAGATATGTCGAGCGTAACAGTGCCGCCTTCGGGATCATCGACGCGCAGCATATATTCGGCTGTTTCGCCAACAATGCCGAAGGTTGGGCCGTTGACAATTTCGATGCGTCTGTCGCCGCGCGAGGCGTCGCCGACAATGAGGCTATGGATGGGGCCGAGAGGGCTCGCATTGGACGGTGGGACGGGGACATCGTGGACCTGGCCGTCGGTGATCAGGATCGAGCCTGCGATGCGGTCACGCGGAACATCGGCCATCAAGCCTTCCAGCGCGGCAAACAGGTCTGTGCCATTGGCCTTTGCGTTTGATTTGAGCGTTCGGACTTCGAGGGTGGGGTCGGCGCGTAATTGTTCGGCGAGCGCGTCATAGGCATTGTTGGCGGCTGATTGTCTCTCGCCAAAGCCCATGCTTTCGGATTGGTCCAGAATGACGGCGACCACGGAGGGAAGGGGGTCGCGTTGTTCGCGCACAAGGGCCGGATTGGCGAGTGCCAGTGCCAGCAGGGTCAGGACGGCGCCGCGCGTAAACCATGCGGGCCCTCGCAGCATGATGTAGGCAATCCAAGCGGCAAAGGCGAGCAGGCCGAGGGCTATCAGCCATGGCGTTCCGAGTAGCGGGTCGAAACCAAGACGGGTAATATCGATCATTCCTCGGGGCGCCCTTCTGATTCATTATCTCGTGTGTCTTCCTGTCCAAGACGTTCGAGCAGGGTCGGCAGGTGGACCTGGTCTTCTTTGTAGTTGCCCGTCAGAATGTGCATGGCGAGATTGATCCCAAAACGCAGGGCGTACTCGCGTTGTAGCTTGCCGCCATCGACCCCGTACAGCGCCCGGCCGCGATCATCGCTGGCCCATGCCGAGACCCAGTCTGCATCCCCGACAAACAGGCTGGATACGCCGTCGCCACGTCGTTCGCCGGGCGTAATGGTGGAGGCATCAATCCAGAGCTTGCGGCCTGAATAGCGGCCCTGGAATCCGTCAATGAGATAGTAGGAGCGGGTGACCACATGATCAGGTGGGACAGGCGCGAGCGAGGGGGCGTCAAGGCCGGCCAGAAGGGATTGCAAGCTTGAGAAATCACTCTCGCCGCCGACCGAGGCACCGTTGCGTGTGTCGAGGATGAGGGCCCCACCTGTGCGCATATAGGCGTTCAATTTGCCGATTGCCTGAGCGCTGAGGGGTGTGGCTGTTTCGGGCACGGCAAGGTAGATGAGCGGGTAAAGTTCGAGGGGATCGGTTTCCGGGTCTACTGCATCGGGTGGGGCAGGCGCGACGGAGGTGCGCTCTGTGAGGTAGCGCGAGAGGCCGGAGAGCCCCTGCTCGACGCGGGTGTCGGTTTCGCTGTCGCCTGTGAGCACGTATCCAAACCGCATCAGAAGGGCCGGGTTGGCGCGTTCTTCTTCGCTAAAAACCTGAGCGGAGGCAGTTTGCTGTTGGCCTGTAGGGGTGGCCAATGGCACGGAGAGGGCCAGGAGTAGGGCGGCTGCGCGAGCTGTACGCGCGCCGCTCAGGCGACCCGTCGTAGCGAGCGCGACCAGAAGATCAATCGCGATCAGAAAAAGCGCCAGGCCGAGGGCAAAACCTGCGAGCGGGAAGGCACGCGCTTCGGCGTCGCCCAAAAGCGTTACACCCGCGGGCCAGTCTGTGATCGGGGCGGGCACATAGTCGCGTGCTGCATTCAGCGCCAGTGATCCGGCAGGGCCCTGGTAGAGGCCGGGCGGGTTGATCTCGGAGGGCGGCGTTTGCGGGAAGTCGGCCGCTGAGATGGGTGCTGCCAAGTCGGATGGCGGGACAAGCCGACCAAATCCGTCAAGCACGAGTTGCGGCGCATAGAGCCCGTCCGCATTGGCGATCGTCTGGCTTTGTCCGGCAGCTATGGAGCGGCGCAGCATTTCGACGAAGACGCCGGCATAGGGCAGGTCTGACCAGTCTGGTCCGGCGGTGACATGATAGAGCACAATCATGCCTGAGCCGAGCGGCGCGGCGGTGACGAGCGGGGAGCCGTCTTCAAGGCGGGCCCATGTTTTTTCGTCGAGATCTGGGGCGGGGCGGGCAAGCACTTGTTGGCGGACTTTGGCATCAGCGGGGGGTTGTAAGCCGGAGAAGGGTGAGGCGGACGGGAACGGTGCGAGCGATTGTGGTTCGTCCCATGCCAAGGCACCGCCAAGAGCACGAGAGGCGCGGCGTAGCGGGGTCGGGGTGAGCGCATCGCCTTGAGCGGCCAGTCTTGGGCCTGCGAACCGGATCAGAGCGCCGCCGCCATTGACCCAATCTGTCAGGCGCCCAAGAGCGGCTTCGGGAATTTCGCCAATGTCAGTCATGATGATGGCGTCGGGCGCAGAGAGAATAAGTGTTTCGAGTGCCCCTTCCTCAATCAGGGCAAATGGTGCGAGCGCCTGGCGGACATAGTGAAGGTCGGACAAGAGCGGCTGGGTGGCTTCGCCATCGGAGACGAGCCCGATACGCGGGCGGCGGGCGGCGCTGTCCCAGAGCCATAATGCGCCTGCACCTTCGACACCGGCAATCCGGAACCTGTCGGCGCGGCTGAGTGCGGCAGGTGGAAGTGTAAATCTTGCACCCGTTGTGGTGGCGCCAGCCTCGAATTGGGCCGAGGCCGTGGCGATGCCCGTCCCGTCGCGTGAGAGGGCGGAGACGAAGACATCTGCCTCGGAGGCGGTTTGCGCACGGACGAGGGTTGCGAGGGCACCGGTGGCATCGACCTCGAATGCTGTGATGGCCATGGCCGCGCGGGGCGGGGCGGCATAGATCGTCAGCGGGGCCCGGTCAGCCAGCGCGGTGGCGAAGGCTTCGCCCGAAAGCGGCGCTGTGTCTTGCGGCTCCGTTTGGGTGGCTGGTCCGTTCATGCCGCTGCTGGCCCAGAAGATTCTTTGTGGCGAGAGGCCAGAGGCATCGAGGCGGGCGAGAGCGTCCGCGCGGTCGACCGCCCAAGGCGATGGATCGAGCGAGGTGAGGCGGCCTGCCATGTCTGGACGTTCGGTGCGGGTGGCCGGATCGAAGGCGCGTTGACGGGGCGCTGTCGTCAACAGATGGATTGGTGTGTCACGCGAGACGGTTTCAAGATTGGCGCGGGCGGCGTCAACAAGCTCGCCCCAGCGCGAAGCCGAGGCCCAGCCATCGTCTATGACGATCAGCAATGGTCCCTCTTCGCCTGTGTCCGCTTGTGTGCCCGGGGCATAGATCGGGCCAGAGAGACCGATGATGGCGAGGGCGGCGGCGGCGAGGCGAAGGAGCAGGATCCACCAAGGCGTATGAGCTGGCGTTTCCTCGCTGGGCTCAATTCCGTCAAGCAGGCGCAAGCTTGGCAAAGCGGCCTCTTGGGGCATGGGCGGGGTGGCGCGCAGGATCCACCAGATGATCGGCAAAGCGATAAGCGCCAAGAGCGCAAACGGAGCCAGGAATAGAAACGGGCCAAGCGTCATGCGGTTTCTCTCAAACGGGAAAGGCGCTGATGCAGTTGCGATGCAGCAACAAGGGCGTCTTCGCCTGTGGAATGGGTGATGAGTTGCCAGCCGAGCTTTCCGGCAAGCTTACTGAGGGCGTCGCGATTGGCGTCATATTTGGCGGCGTAATCGGTCTGCACGGTTTCGGCGCGGCCCAGAATGCGCTGCAATGTGGTGCCGGGGCGCGAGAGACGGACGCGGCCCTTGAACGGGAAGTCGGTTTCGGTCGGGTCTGAAATGGCGACAAGTATGCCGTCGCGGCATTTGGCGGCGACGGGTGCGAGGCGGGCTGACCATGTCTCAATGGGGTCGTAGAAATCGCTGACAATGATGGCTGCGCCTGCCCGTTTTGGAGCGATGAGATCATAGCCTGCGTCGGGGTCTGCAGCGCTGGCGATCATCTGGTAGAGACGTTCGAGGGCGCGTTTGCCGAAGGCGGCAGGTTGGCCGGAACCGAGCAGTCCGACGCGTTCGCCTTCGCGCGAGAGCAGGTTGGCAATGGCCATAGACAAGATGCGCGCGCGGTCGGCTTTGGTTGGGCGGTCCTCGCCGCCGCGCCAGTTGAAGCCGGCATGCGGGTCAATCCAGAAATAGAGGCTGCGCGCGGTTTCAAGCTCGGTCTCGCGCACGAAGAGGGCGTCGCCACGGGCCGAGCGTCGCCAGTCCACGCGGGAGGCATCGTCTTCGGTGTTGTAGCGGCGATATTCCCAGAAGTCTTCGCCCGTGCCCGCGCGGCGGCGGCCTGCGCTGCCAAGATGGGCGGCGTCAGACGCGCTTGTCTGCGCGGACAGGCGCGGCAATCGCCTTGCCAGCGCGTCAGCTTCGATACGGAGGGCGGGGAG
>CAZMMU010000009.1:0-10536 GCA_964567455.1 uncultured Hyphomonas sp. | reverse complement strand
ATCTCGTCGGCCATCAGCAACTGGGTGAAGACGGGGCCTTTGACGAAGCGGAAGCTGCGCTCGCCGCTGGCCGCCTCGTCGAGCACTTCGGAGCCGATAATGTCGGACGGCATCAGGTCAGGGGTGAACTGGATGCGGGCGCCATCAAGCCCGAGCGCGGTGCCCATGGCTTCGACAAGGCGCGTTTTGGCAAGACCGGGCGCGCCAATGAGCAGGGCATGCCCGCCTGCAAGGATAGCAGAAAGCGCCAGCTCAATGACTTGCTCCTGGCCGAATACGGCCTTGGCAATCTCGGCTTTGACGGCATTTAAGCTCTCGACCGCCTTTTCGGCCTCGGCAACAATTGCCTGATTATCTGTACTCATTCGTTCACCTGTTCCAAAAACGTCCTATATCAGACATATCTTTAGGCGACATCATGGCGGAGCGCGACTTGAAATCAACATCTGGCGGAATTGTGAGCGTCGAAGAAACGCTCAAAGCCATCATGAAAGATGGCGAGGGCACGCGTAAACTGCCGCCCGTGCACTTATGGAATCCCGATCATTGCGGGGATATCGGCATGGAAATCCGCGCCGATGGTTCATGGTGGCATGAAGGAACGCGGATCGGACGCGAGAAACTCGTTAAATTGTTTGCGACGATTTTGCGCAAGGATGAAGACGGGGAAACCTATCTCGTAACGCCTTATGAGAAGGTGATTGTCCGCGTCGAGGATGCGCCGTTTCTTGCTATTCGCGTGGATCGGGCCGGCGAGGCCGGACCAGAACAAACGCTCGCCTTTACGACAAATCTTGGCGATGTGACGCTTGCGGGGCCGGATACCGCATTGCGCGTGGAGATTGATGCAGAGACTGGCGAGCCTGCGCCTTATGTCATGGTGCGCGGGCGGCTGGAAGCGAAACTGACGCGCGCCACATTCTACGAATTGGTTGATATGGCTGTGCCGAGCGCAGATGATGACAATTTGCTGGGCGTTTGGAGCCAAGGCGTGTTTTTCGAGATTGGCCGGACTGAATGAGTTGGGCTGGACTGGATGATTTCCTCGCGCGGGCAGAGGCGCGGCTTGATTCGATTGGTGAGGCGCGGGCCCTTCCGATTGGCGGAGAGGTGGATGTGCTTGACGCCCGGACCGAGGATGCGCTGCGTCCGGCGGCTGTGTTGATGGGGATTGTGCCGCGCACGACAGGCGCGACGCTGGTGTTGACCCTGCGCCCGACGACGATGCCTGATCATGCCGGACAGGTGGCGTTGCCGGGGGGCAAGATTGATCCACAAGATGAGGGACCTGTGGCCGCCGCATTGCGCGAGGCGGATGAAGAGATCGGGTTGGCCTCTGATAAGGTCGATCTGATCGGGGTTGATGGTGAGTATCTGACGGGCTCGGGGTTCCGGATTACACCTGTGCTCGGCCTGTTACCGCCCTCGTTTGTGCCTGTCCCGGACCCGACCGAGGTCGAGGCTGTTTTTGAAACTCCGCTCGACTTCCTGATGAATCCGGCCAATCATCAGGCCAGATCGGCCCATTGGAATGGGACGTTGCGACATTACTATGAAATGCCGCATAATGGGAATCGCATATGGGGTGTTACGGCTGGGATTATCCGCAGCCTGCATGACCGGATTTATGATGGGGAGACGTTTTAGACGATGCCACGCCTTTTATTGATTGAACTTGCTTTGTTGCTTTCGCCTTTCGTCGTCTTCGGCCTGTACCGCTATCTGGTGCGCGAAGTTGAAGCGGAGGGACGTAAGGCGTGGCCGATCCATGCGCTTTTCGGCATTGGTGCCGCGCTGGCGGCGGCGGGTTGGTTGTTTTTCGTCTTGAGTGAAGACAGAAACCGGAATGATTGCTTCGAGCCTGACCGGTTTGACACGGCCACAGGAGAATTGATCAAGGGTCGGCAAGTGCCTTGTGAGGCGCAGGTGGACGAAATCGGGGTGCCGCGTACCGAAGACCCGGGCGGGGAGGCGACCGGCGTGCGGCGGGGCTCGGATGTGGTTCCCGCCGAACGGTCCGATGAGCGGCGTCCGTGAGCCATTTGCCCGCGGGCACCGATTGGCTGAACACAGGTGAAGTGCGCACAGTTTTCGCCGCGTTGGAAGCGGTACGGGAAGACGGATCGCGCTTTGTTGGCGGCTGTGTGCGTAATACGCTCATGGGGCGGGTGGTGGATGATATTGATATTGCGACCCAATTAGAGCCCGAAGAGACGCTTAATGCGCTTGAGGCGGCTGGCATTCGCGCGATTCCAACGGGGATTGAGCACGGGACGGTGACGGCGATTGTCGGGCATGTCCCGTTCGAGATTACGAGTTTGCGTCGTGATGTCGAGACCGATGGGCGGCGCGCTGTGGTGGCGTTTACCGAGGACTGGGCAGAGGATGCACAGCGTCGCGATTTCCGGCTTAACGCGATTTACGCCGCGCCCGATGGCAAGCTTTATGATCCGACAGGGGGCGGGATTGAGGATGCGGCCACAGGCCGTGTGATCTTTATTGGCGATGCGGATGAGCGATTGCGCGAAGATTATTTGCGGATATTGCGCTTCTTCCGGTTTAACGCCTGGTATGGGGCAGAGATTGATGCGGAGGGGCTGGCAGCGTGCGCGCGGCAGAAAGACGGGCTCAAGCAGATTGCCGCCGAGCGGATATGGAAAGAGTTCAAGAAGTTGCTGGGCGCGCCTGATCCGGTGCCCGCGGTTGAGGCGATGGCTCGGAGTGGTGTTCTGTCGCGTGTGCTCGATCAGGCCGAAGGTGTCGCCGTTTTGCACGATCTTCGGGTCAGTGAAACCCTGCTGAAGAGAATGCCTGATCCTATGCAACGGCTGATGGCGCTGATGGTGTGTGATATCTCTTTCGTCGAGCGGACTGCGTCCAGATTGAGGCTTTCGAACGAGGAAAGGGACCGCCTGCTTGGCTGGGCTGATCCAGCGCTCAAAGCGCCGTTCGGGCCAAGCGGCCGGGCGCTGCGCAAGACGCTCTACGGTTTTGGTGCGGAGGCGGTGACAGATCGGGCGATGTTGTCGGGCGAGGATGCGCGGGACATTGTGGCCGCGTGTGGCTCATGGCGCAGGCCTGTGTTCCCGCTCAAGGGCGAGGATTTGGTCAAGCAGGGTTTAAGCCCCGGCCCAGCGGTGGGAGAGCTTCTACGCACGCTCGAAGATTGGTGGGTTGAGGGCGATTTTACCGCCGAGAAAGCAGAGTTGCTGGAAGAGTTGGAACGGCGGCTGAAGGCGGATTAAGGCCATTTCACCACGGGCGGCATGGAGGAGAGGATGCTTTTCACATTGCCGCCGGTTTTCAGGCCGAAGGTTGTGCCGCGATCGTAGAGTAGGTTGAATTCGACATAGCGTCCGCGCTGGACGAGTTGTTCTTCGCGTTCTGCCTCGGTCCAGCGTTCGGTCATGCGGCGGGTGACGAGTTTGGGGTAGATGTCTGCGAAGGCTCTGCCAACATCCTGAGTGAAAGCGAAATCGGTTTCCCAGTCGCCGCTGTCATGGCGGTCGTAGAAGATGCCGCCCGTGCCGCGAGGTTCGTCTCTATGGGGGAGGTGAAAGTACTCGTCGCACCAGTCCTTGAATTTTGGATAGTAGGTCGGGTCGTACTTGTCGCAGGCGGCTTTCATTGCGGCGTGAAAATCGACGGAATCTTCGAATGCCGGATCGCGCTGATAGGCGAGCAGGGGCGTCAGGTCACCGCCGCCGCCGAACCAGCTTTTTGTCGTTGCGATCATGCGAGTGTTCATGTGAACGGCGGGAATGCGCGGATTGGTCAAATGCGCAATGAGCGAGATGCCCGACGCCCAGAATTTCCCGCCATTCTCCTCTGCACCGGGGATTTGTTTGCGGAACTCTTCGGAAAACGCGCCGTAGACAGTTGAGGTGTGTACGCCGACTTTCTCGAAGACGCGGCCTTTCATCATCGCCATTTTGCCGCCGCCAAGGTCGTCACGGCCATCGCCGCGGTTCCAGTCGGTCCGTTCGAATGTGCCTGATTCGCCGGGATAAAGAGCCGGGTCCGCGTGCGTTTCAAGCGCTTCGAAACAGGCGATGAGGTCCGACTGAAGTGTCTGGAACCAGTGTTCGGCGCGGGCTTTTTTTTCGGTCAGATTTTGCGTTGTCATAGGGGTTTCCTTAACCGAAGCGCGCGCCAGCGCAAGGCGGAGTCTTGCCACGCTTGGCATAGCGCGCTAACGCGGGCGATTAAAGCGGTGCCTTTGCGGCGTTGCGCCGCAATACAAGCGTGCGCGCTTCGTGTATTTAGGGCCAAAGACTGGCAAAGAGGAATAGGTGCGTCATGAGCGATCTGACAGAAGCCAATCACGAGACGATTGACGAAGACAAGCGGGATTTCGTGCACATTGCATCGAGCATGATGGCGCTCGGCGGCGCTGGCGCCATCGCCTGGATGTTTGTCGACCAGATGAACCCTGCGGCCGATACGCAGGCGGCTTCGAGCCTCGAAGTGGATATTTCGAAAGTCCCTGAGGGTGGCGAGATCCGGGTGTTGATCGGCGGAAAGCCGTTCTTTGTCCGTCATCGCACCGCGCCTGAAATTTTGGCGGCCCAGACCGCAGATATTACCAAATGCCCTGATCCTGAAGAGGATGCAGATCGTTTGAAGGCTTTGCCAGATGGCAGCTTCAATCCGGCCATTCTGGTGACGTCGGGCTCCTGTACGCATCTGGGCTGCGTTCCTGTTGGGCCGGGCGATAATACAGGTGATTTTGGTGGCTGGTATTGCCCGTGTCACGGCTCGCATTACGATACATCGGGTCGAATCCGTAAGGGGCCAGCGCCCAAGAATCTTCCAGTGCCGGACTATGAGTATGTGTCCGCATCTGTCATCCGCATTTCGCTGTAGGGAGCCTTTGGCATGAGCGAACATAAATCGACTTACAATCCGCAATCGGGCATCGAGAAATGGTTGGACCGACGTCTGCCTATTCTGCGCCTGGCCCATGATAGTTTTGTGGACTTTCCGACGCCGAAGAACCTGAATTACTGGTACACGTTTGGCGGCATTTTGACGTTTTGCCTGATGACGCAAATCATCACAGGCGTCGTTCTGGCCATGCACTACACGCCATCGACTGATCTGGCATTCGGATCTGTTGAACGGATTATGCGCGATGTGCCATTTGGTTGGCTGATCCGCTACATCCACGCCAATGGCGCATCAATGTTCTTCCTTGCGGTCTACATCCATATGTTCCGCGGGCTTTATTACGGCTCATATAAAGAGCCTCGCGAAGTGCTTTGGGTGCTTGGCTGTGTGATCTTCCTGTTGATGATTGCGACGGCGTTTCTGGGCTACATGCTGCCATGGGGTCAGATGTCGTACCACGGGGCGAACGTGATTACGGGCCTGTTTGGTGCGATCCCTGTTGTTGGTGAGCCAATTCAGACATGGCTGCTTGGTGGGCCATCGATTGGCAACCAGACTCTGCAACGCTTTTTCTCGCTGCACTATTTGCTGCCGTTCATGATTGCAGGCGTTGTGATCTTGCACATTTGGGCACTGCACGTGCCGGGCAATAGCAACCCGTCCGGTGTTGATGTTAAAGACGTCAAAAAGGATACGGTGCCGTTCCACCCTTATTACACCGTCAAAGACGGCTTTGCGATTGTGGTGTTCATGATCCTGTTCTCGGTGGTGGTGTTCTATTTCCCCGCTGCGCTCGGACATACGGACAATTACATTGAGGCCAATCCGCTGGTGACGCCGACGCACATTGTGCCTGAATGGTATATGTTGCCATTCTACGCGATCTTGCGTGCGATTACGTTCGATCTCGGGCCGATTGATGCGAAACTGCTGGGAGTGATTGCCATGTTCGGTGCGATCGCTCTGCTGTTTGTGCTGCCATGGCTGGACACATCAAAAGTGCGGTCCATGCGGTATCGGCCGACAGCGCGTTACTTCTTTATCGGCTTTGTTATTTGCGGCCTGACACTTGGCTGGTGCGGGGCAAAAGACCCGGATGAAGCCCTGCCATTCATGACGCTTGGCGCGGATCAGCTTGTGATTGATTATACCGATGTGAACGGCAATCCGGCCCAGCGCTTCTTTGATGATTTTGATCTGGCCAAACAAGCGCTTGAAGATCAGCCTGCGTCTGCGGCGGCGACGCTTGGTGTGAAGAAGGGGGACGCGATCCGCTTTATCCACCTCGCGCAATTCATGACGCTCTACTACTTCGCTTACTTCCTGTTGATCGTTCCGGCGCTTGGCTTGATGGAGCGGCCGAAAGATGAGCCGGACTCGATCCACAAATCAGTGCTCAAGGGCAAAGCGAATGCGACAGCCCCTGAAGCTGTGGCTGCGGAATAGGAGAGGCCAGATGAACATTCTTCGCACACTTACACTTGCCGCAGCGGCTTTCGGTCTGGCCCTTTCAGCGCATGCGGCGGGCGGACAGAAACACGCCGAGCCCCCCGAGGGTGGCTGGCCATTTGAGGGCGCGCTTGGCGAGTTTGACAAAGACAGTCTGCAACGCGGCTATCAGGTCTATCGTGAGGTTTGCTCGACATGCCACTCGATGAAGCTTTTGAGCTATCGGAATTTGGGCGAGGCCGGTGGCCCGTTCTATGATCCCGACTATCCGGCTGCGCAAAATCCGTTGGTCAAGGCGTTCGCTGCTGAAGATGAAATTCTTAAGGGTGTTGATGATGTTGGCGAGCCCGTCTACGGAGCCGCCACACCTGCTGACCAATTCCGCGCGCCTTACGCAAATGACAATGCGGCGCGGGCAGCGAACAATGGTGCGTTGCCGCCTGACCTGTCTGTGATTGCCAAAGCGCGCCATGGCGGAGCGAGCTATATCTATTCGCTCCTGGCTGGCTATCCTGAAGGGGCAAACGAGTCCGAATTGGAGTTTCCGCAAGCTGGCGGTGATGATGGCCATCATGGGGATGATCACGGAGAGGGTTATCACGGTGTGCTGACCCAGCCGGCTGGCCAGTATTACAATCCCTATATGCAGGGCGATACAACGCCGCAATGGGATGGCGATCCGCGCCATACGCCACCAGGCGGTTTCCTCGCCATGGCACCGCAGCTGCCGGACGGCCGTGTCGAATATATTGATGGAACGGAAGCGACAACCAAGCAGATGTCTGCTGATGTTGCGCAGTTCCTGGCCTGGGCCGGCGAGCCGAAGCAGGCCAACCGAAAATCGGCTGGGCTCAAAGTGATTGCCTTCCTGTCGATCTTCGCTTTGCTACTCTGGTTCTCCTACCATCAGATTTGGCGCGGTGTTGAGCACTAGGCTCTTACCAGTATAACGGACCTGAACCCCGCCCGGCTGGTGAGCTGTCGGCGGGGTTTGTTTTGACGGAGATAGATATGACGCATTGGACGCTTGGTGTCATTGGCGGGTCAGGCCTTTACGATATTGCAGGCTTGCAAGACATGCGCGAGGAGGTCATCGAGACGCCTTGGGGGAGGCCATCTGCGCCGCTCAAACGCGGGCGGATTGGCGAAGTCGAGTTGGTTTTCCTGCCCCGTCATGGCGCAGGGCACGTGCTTAGTCCGAGTGCCGTGAATTATCGGGCAAATATTGACGCGCTGAAGCGGGTGGGATGCACGGACATTCTTTCGGTTTCAGCGGTTGGTTCCCTAAGAGAAGAATACGCGCCAGGGGATTTTGTGTTGGTGGACCAGTTTATCGACCGGACGTTTGCGCGCGAGAAGAGCTTTTTCGGGCCGGGCTGCGTCGCGCATGTATCGCTTGCCGACCCGATATGCGCGCGGCTGTCGGGACTTGCAGGAGATGCGGCGGAAGCTGTCGGCGCCCGTGTGCATCGCGGGGGCACATATCTGGCGATGGAAGGGCCACAATTTTCAACCCGTGCGGAGAGCCATATGTATCGGAGTTGGGGTGCACATGTGATCGGGATGACGAATATGCCTGAGGCTAAACTCGCGCGTGAGGCGGAATTGCCTTATGCGACGCTGGCTATGGTGACAGATTATGATTGTTGGCGCGAGGCAACCGCGGCGGTGTCGGTCGAGGCTGTGCTTGGCATATTGAAGCAAAACAGCGAGACGGCGACAAAGACAATCGGCGCGCTGGCGCATATGCTGTCGGGCACTGAGCGGACCGGCTGCGGGCAAGGCATCGAGACGGCGCTCGATTATGCGATTATCACGGCGCCTGAGGCGAGAGACGTTGCGCTTCTTGCCAAACTTGATGCTGTGGCGGGCAGAGTGCTTTAGAGCGCAGAGTGCGGTTGATGCGTGAAAATTCCGGTTATGGGTGGATACGGGCAGCTTGACCTTCCAGTGACGGGAGGCTCCATAAGCGGTGCATGTTCGCTGATTTTGATAGAACCCTGTTCCGTCTGAGCGTTGCGGGAACGCTCTACGGTTTTGCGCTATGTGCAGGGCCCAAAGCACGCGCCGCGCCAATAACGTTCAACACGGCGCTACCCATCAGCGCGGGCGAGGTGATTCTGCGCGAACAGTTCGTTTTCGCAGGCGCATCGAGTGAGGATGTGGACATTGATTCGTTTACGGCGCTCACCGTCGGCGGCTACGGGATCACACCGAAATGGTCAGTGTTCGGCGTCTTGCCAGTGACGCATATTGAAACTGAGTTTGAGGGGAACAGGTCGGACGTTTTCGGGCTGGGCGACGCGGTTCTGTTTTCGAGATATGAAATCTTGCGCATAGACAAACGTGGAGCGACGACGCGGCTGGCACCGCTTTTCGGTCTTCGGGTGCCAACGGGTGAAGATGGCGAAACGGGTGATGGGTCCGTAGATGTTTTTGGGGGGCTGATCGCAACGGTGGCGACCACGCGGTATAATCTTGGAGGGCAGGTGGTCTACACGGTCAATCGCGAAGCGGATGGCTTTGAGGCCGGTGATACGCTCGCCTTTGATGCATCTTTGCAGTATCGCGTCTGGCCGCAAAAGCTGAGTACACAAACACGGGGGTTCCTATTCGCTGTAATTGAGGAGAACATAACCTGGCAGGATGATGCGCGCTTCGGCGGTATTCTTGCCCCTGAAACGAGTGGTACGGAGTTTTCCCTGTCGCCGGGCGCGCAATATGCGACCCAACGCTGGATTCTCGATCTGGCTGTGACGATCCCTGTCGCAGATAGCTTTAGCAATGATCGTGTCAGACCGGACTATTCGGTGCTGACGAGTTTAAGAGTCAACTTTTAAGTGGAGACTGCTCTCATGATAAAACAGATAAGCCTTTTGCTGATCGCCGGATGTGCGCCGCGCGTGAGACCGAGCTTGGAGATGAACGTATGCGGCGCCTGTTTCGAAGCAAAGGGTTTACGTACCGGGATCAGATCGTCTCGGAAGGGTGTACGATTGCCGAGATCTCCCATTCCGAAGCGGGGGAGAACCTGACCGGCCATGACCATCCCCATCCCTCAGAGGTCGAAGATGCACATTCCGAACATGGCGACGAGGCCCATCAACATGGCGGACATGGCTCCTGATGGATAAGTCCGAGCGTGTCTCGCTGGGCGAGACCGTCCGATCTTCTGTGTTTGCGTAAATTAGCCCATGCTTCATTTACGAAGGAGTATGACGACAATGACAATTTCCAAAGATCTTTTAGACGAGCTTTTGAGCGGTGTTGAGAGCGCCGATGATTTGCTGGGCGATCGTGGGCTGATGAAAGAGCTCAAGGTCCGGTTGATGGAGCGGATGCTTGGGGCTGAGCTGACGGAGCATCTGGGCTATGAGCCAGACGGACAGCCCGCGGTCGAACAAGGCAATCGGCGCAATGGTACGTCACGCAAGACATTAAAAGGCAATGACGGGGCTCTTCCAATTGATATTCCGCGCGACCGGGATGGCAGTTTTGAACCGGAACTGATCAAGAAGGGCCAGACCCGGATCGATGGAATGGACGATAAAATCATCGGGCTCTACGCCGCTGGCCTTTCCACCCGTGACATTCGCGCTCACCTTGAAGAGGTTTACGGCCTGAAGGTTTCCGCTGATCTGGTCAGCCGGGTCACCGATGCTGTTCTTGAGGAGGTCTCAGACTGGCAAAACCGAGCCCTGGAACCGGTGTATCCGATCGTTTTCCTTGATGCACTCAGGGTCAAAATTCGCGATGCGGAAAGCCGCCAGGTTAAAAACAAGGCGGTTTACGTGGCCCTGGGTGTCACCCCGGAGGGCGAACGCGAAGTGCTGGGGCTGTGGATCGCCGCCAATGAGGGGGCTAAATTCTGGCTCTCGATCATGAATAACCTCAAGAACCGAGGCCTGGAAGACATCCTGATTGCCGTCGTTGATGGGCTCAAGGGTTTCCCGGATGCGATCAATGCCGCGTTTCCTGAGACGACCGTCCAGACCTGCATCGTGCATCTGGTGCGCCAGTCCCTGAATTTTTGCGGCTGGAAAGATCGCAAAAGCGTCGCCAAAGGCTTAAAGCGAATTTATCAGGCGATGGATGATAAAGAGGCCGACAAAGCGCTTAGTGAATTCGAGGCTGAATGGGGCCAGAAATACCCTTCAATTGCCCCAAGCTGGCGGCGCGCATGGCAGGAAGTCATCC
>CAZMMU010000008.1:0-87563 GCA_964567455.1 uncultured Hyphomonas sp. | reverse complement strand
ATGGTGGGCGGTAACGGGCTCGAACCGCTGACCCTCTCGGTGTAAACGAGATGCTCTACCAACTGAGCTAACCGCCCTTCAGCGCGCTTGATACGCTGCCTGACTTGACCAGACAAGTACAAATTTTCGTTTCAGCACTGCAAATCCGTCTTTGGCGCCAGTTGCGCCTAGTGTGGCCGCGAAATGTCCTTACCTTTCGAGGCGTCAGGCCGACCGGCGAGGGTGGCTTGCAGAGCTGCTTCATCCGCTGCAGACCATTCAATGGCAACCAGCGGGCGGGTCAACGCATGGGCCAACACTTCCGACACATCCGAAACCGGAATGATTGTCAGATGTTCCTTGACCGTGTCAGGCACATCGACAAGATCCTTTGCGTTTTCCTGCGGAATCAGCACCGTCTTGATGCCGCCCCTGAGCGCTGCAAGCAGTTTCTCCTTGAGTCCACCAATCGGCAGAACATTCCCGCGAAGCGTGACCTCTCCGGTCATAGCCACATCGCGCCGCACCGGATTGTTCGTCAAAAGGGATACGATAGCTGTTGTCATGGCGATACCAGCGGACGGGCCATCTTTCGGGGTTGCCCCTTCCGGAACGTGGACGTGAATGTCAGTCGTGTTGAAGCTGCTTGGCTTGATCCCTAGCGAGACAGCGCGGGCGCGGACAAGTGAATTGGCGGCCTGAATGGACTCCTTCATGACGTCCCGAAGATTGCCGGTTACTTTCATGCCGCCGCGCCCGGGCATTTGCACCGCTTCGATGGTCAACAGGTCGCCGCCGACTTCGGTCCATGCAAGGCCCGTTACAGCGCCGATCTGGTTTTCCTGATCCGCAAGGCCGAAGCGGAACTTCCGCACGCCAGCAAAGTCTGCCAGATTTTCAGCCGTAATCGTCTGGCTGGTCAGAGTGTCGTCCTGGCCAAGCTTGCGAACAGATTTACGGGCGAGGCGGGCAATCTCGCGCTCAAGGCTACGCACACCAGCTTCGCGCGTATAGTAGCGAACCAGATCGCGGATTGCGCTGTCGTCGACCGCCCATTCAGTCTCTGCCAATCCGTGGTCCTTGCGAATTTTTGGCACCAGATGGCGAATGGCGATTTGCAGTTTCTCGTCCTCTGTATAGCCAGCGATGCGGATGATCTCCATCCGGTCGAGCAGGGGCTGGGGCATGTTGAGCGAATTGGCCGTCGTGATAAACATCACGTCAGACAGATCGTAGTCCACTTCGAGATAGTGGTCGTTAAATGTTGCGTTCTGTTCTGGATCAAGCACTTCGAGCAAAGCAGATGCCGGATCGCCGCGATGGTCCATGCCAAGCTTGTCGATCTCATCGAGCAGAAAGAGGGGATTGCCCGATTTTGCTTTCTTCATCGACTGAATAATCCTGCCCGGCATTGATCCGATATAGGTTCGCCGATGACCACGGATTTCGCTTTCGTCACGCACACCGCCCAAGGCGACACGAACAAAGTCCCGTCCTGTGGCCCGCGCAATCGACTTGCCGAGCGAGGTCTTGCCAACACCGGGAGGTCCGACAAGGCACAGGATCGGTCCGCGCATCTTCTTCGTTCGTTTCTGGACAGCAAGATATTCGAGGATGCGTTCCTTGACCTTTTCCAGCCCGTAATGGTCATCATCCAGAATGGTTTCGGCATTTGCCAAATCGGTCGAAATATCCTTGTGCTTGCCCCATGGCAGTGCGCTCATCCAGTCAAGATAGTTGCGCACGACGGTCGACTCTGCCGACATCGGACTCATCTGCCGCAGCTTACGCAATTCGCCATCCGCTTTTGTACGAGCCTCCTCGGTGAGGGGCGTTTCGCGCAGCTTCTCTTCAAGCTCTGCCAACTCGTCACGCTGCTCGTCCTGATCACCAAGTTCGCGCTGGATCGCTTTCATCTGCTCGTTGAGATAATATTCGCGCTGGGTCTTCTCCATCTGGCGTTTAACGCGGCTTTTAATCTTCCGCTCCATTTCCAGCATGCCCATCTCGCCCTCCATCAGCGAGAAGACTTTTTCAAGCCGTTCCTTGGCGTCAGAGATTTCCAGCAATTCCTGTTTGTCGGAGAGTTTGACAGATAGTTGCGCGGCAACTGTATCCGCAAGTTTCCCGGGCTCTGTGATCTTCGTAATCGTTGCCACGGCGTCGGGCTGGAGCTTGCGGTTCAGTTTTACGTAGTTCTCGAACTGGTCGATGACTGCCCGCGCAAGCACTTTGACCTCTTCGGCGGGAGCTTCCGGCGTATCGAGTACTACAAGGTCCGCATCGAGATAATCGCCGCGATTGTTCAGCCGTTCAAGCCGCGCGCGCGACTGTCCCTCCACGAGAACCTTGACCGTGCCATCGGGTAGCTTGAGCAATTGAAGTATCGTCGCAATGGTGCCCATAGGGTGCAAATCATCGGTCTCAGGATCTTCAATGGAAGCGTCACGCTGCGCAATCAGGAAAATCTGGTTTTCGCTGTCTTCGACCATTTCGAGGGCGCGGACCGACTTATCCCTACCGACAAAGAGAGGCGCGACCATGTCAGGGAAGACAACAATATCCCGCAAAGGCAAAACTGGCAGTGTTTTCATGATCGGCATCGTATTCTCCTTGCGCTCTGCAAAGTCCGCAAAGCGTTTTGTCGCTGCTTTCAAACGCAGCGTTTAGTGTACAAACTCTACAAGGTATTTGGCGACGGTGGCCACGCGCTTCAAGCACAAACTTCCGTTATCAGGAAGCTTCTTCGGTTTTCGCAGATTCTGCATGCACATAGAGCGGAGACGCATTGCCCTCGACCACTTCACCGTTCACAACGACTTCGGACACACCACGCAAATTTGGCAATTCGAACATTGTGTCGAGCAGAATGGCTTCCATAATGGAGCGCAGGCCGCGAGCTCCTGTCTTACGTTTGATGGCTCTGTCCGCGACGGCTTTCAAAGCTTCTTCGGTAAAGGTCAATTGTACCGATTCCATATCAAACAGACGCTGATACTGCTTGAGAAGGGCATTCTTCGGCTGTGTCAAAATCGAGATCAGGGCATCCTCATCGAGGTCCTCAAGCGTTGCAATCACAGGAAGACGGCCAATAAATTCTGGGATCAGACCAAATTTCTGCAGATCTTCCGGTTCAGTCTCGCGCAGGATTTCGCCCGTCTTGCGTTCTTCCGGATTCTCGACCTCTGCGCCAAAGCCAATGCTCGATTTCTCGCCACGCGAGGTAATAATCTTGTCGAGCCCCGCGAAAGCGCCGCCGCAAATAAACAGAATGTTGGTTGTGTCGACTTGCAAGAAGTCCTGCTGGGGATGCTTGCGACCGCCCTGTGGAGGAACAGCAGCAACCGTGCCTTCCATGATCTTAAGAAGGGCCTGCTGAACGCCTTCACCGCTTACATCGCGGGTGATGGACGGGTTGTCAGACTTTCGGGAGATTTTGTCGATCTCGTCAATGTAAACGATGCCGCGTTGGGCCCGTTCAACATTGTAATCGGCGGCCTGAAGCAGTTTCAGCACAATATTCTCAACATCCTCGCCGACATAGCCCGCTTCGGTGAGCGTGGTGGCGTCAGCCATTGTAAACGGCACGTCGATGATCCGCGCGAGCGTTTGGGCCAGCAATGTTTTACCGCAACCGGTTGGGCCGACGAGCAAAATGTTCGACTTGGCCAGTTCGACGGCATCCGATTTGGACGCGTGGGAGAGACGTTTATAGTGGTTATGGACGGCCACTGACAGGATGCGTTTGGCGTAGCCTTGAGCGATGACATAATCATCAAGCACGTCACAAATTTCCTGAGGCGAGGGGACACCTTCGCGCGCAGACACAAGCGCCGTTTTGTTCTCTTCGCGTATAATATCCATGCAGAGTTCAACGCATTCATCACAGATGAACACTGTCGGGCCTGCAATGAGTTTCTTAACCTCATGCTGGCTCTTCCCGCAGAAAGAACAGTAGAGTGTGTTTTTGGAGTCGCCGGAGCCAGTTTGTTTCGTCATATCTCTACCTTAATGCCCCATAACGTTTAACACAAAGCTTACAAGCGAGGTGATTACGAGGTTTACTCTATCCTTATCGTCTGACGTCACATACGCAAGACTCACGCCGTTATACGCTTGCTTCGTCTCCGGTAATCGTCCGGGGTTCGTAAACCTTGTCCACAATGCCGAATTCGGCAGCCTCTTCGGCGGTCATGAAGGTGTCCCGATCCAGCTTTTTCTCAATCGCGTCGTACTTCTGGCCCGTATGCTTCACGTAAATTTCGTTCAACCGCCGCTTCAGATCGACAATTTCTTCAGCATGGCGCTCAATATCGGTGGCCACACCGCGATAACCGCCTGAGGGCTGGTGGACCATAATGCGTGCATTTGGCAGTGCGGTGCGCATGCCCGGGTTACCTGCGGCCAGAAGAAGCGAGCCCATGCTGGCCGCCTGGCCAATACAAGCGGTCGCAACAGGGCAGCGGATATATTGCATCGTATCGTAAATTGCGAGGCCGGACGAGACATAGCCGCCCGGCGAATTGATATATATTGCGATGTCTTTTTTAGGGTTTTCAGACTCCAGATACAGAAGCTGGGCTGTAATGAGTGCGGCCATTCCGTCTTCCACAGGGCCGGTGATGAAGATGATGCGTTCTTTCAGCAGCCGCGAAAAAATATCAAAGGCGCGCTCGCCACGGCTTGTCTGTTCGACCACCATGGGCACTAGGTTCATCGCGGTGCGTGTCATATCTATCATGGAATCAGTTGGTCCCGATCAGTGTTGCAAAGTGTTTTCTATGGCCGACGCATCGATATTTGTCTACGCCTCCAACATTACAACCCACAAGATGGCTTTTCTTTGATGGCGGTTCCTGCAATGACACAGCTTGAAGACAGCCAATTTTGAGTTCGAGTTCTGATATGTCCGCAACGAGCCCCGTTTTTATTGTCGGCACTGGCCGATGTGGATCGACTTTGATGTCCAATCTTGTCAATTTGCATCCGGATATATTGAGCCTGTCAGAAGTGTTTGTGTCATTTGCGACCGAAGGGCTGGTGCATCGAAAAATGGACGGCCCTCGCTTCTGGAAACTGCTTACAGAGGCGTCACCCGTGCTGCGCAAGGCGATCAATCCGACCCGCAGTCCCGTTGAATTCACCTATGAGTTCACGCAAGACAGCCCGTGGACGATGAAAGACCTCCCTTCGAGCCTCTACATGACACTGCCCCACCTCAGTGATGAGCCGGATGCGCTTTACCGCGAAATGGAACCCGTTATCAAAGCGCGGCCGACTGCGAATATGGGAGAGCAGTACCAGTTCTGGTTCGATTGGCTGGCAAAACGTCATGACAAGGCGATGTGGATCGAACGCTCCGGCAACTCCATCACCATGGTCAAAGCGCTACACCGTTTGTTTCCGGACGCGAAATTCGTCCATATTCATCGCGATGGCCGGGAGGTGGCGATGTCGATCCGTAATTTCATGCCGCTGCGCGTGTTCTTTCACTCATGGATCAGGCTGCGGCGGGTCGGAATCGATCTCCTGAAAACGCCGTTTCGGTATTCAGACAGCCTGCTGGTCAATTCGTTCGCCCCTGTCATTTCCGGACTGATGCCAGTCGAGTATTTCCTTGAAACCGAACCCAAACCTGAGGAGGCAGGGATGTTCTGGTCAGCGATGATCACACAAGGCCTGCGGGATCTGGCGGATGTGCCCGCGGAAAATATCCACACGATGAGTTACAATGACCTTGTCGAGCGCCCTCGCGACACGATCGAGGCGTTCCAGCGCTTTGCAGCGCCGGATCTGGCCAATGGGCAATGGCTCGATGAGGCTTCCAAACTGCCCCGCAAGGCGCCGCCGAAATGGCAAGACCTGTCTGCAGAAGGCATCAAGCGCCTTGAGCGCGCTTGTGCGCCGGGCATGAAGGCGCTCGGGTACAACTAAAACCGCGCGCAAAACTCCTATATCCCCACGGCAACCCTATTGTTCGGCCCTTGCCCAAGGTTTCATCGACTGATCTAGTGCCCAATGAAAAACGATGGGGCCAGACAATATGACATTCGAAACCGCAGCCGAAGCCATAGTGCATATTACCTCAACCGAGCCGATGTTCTCAGTTGGCGAGGCCGATATTCGCGGCGTCCGGCTCAAAGTGTTCGACAAAGCGCCAGAGCACTTACGCGCTATATTGCAGCTCTCTGCACAAGAGCATGGCGACAAGGATTTCCTGGTCTACGAAAACCAACGCTACAGCTTTGCGGACTTCGAAACCGAGGTGAACCGGCTCGCTCAGTCGCTGAGATCCAGTTACGGCATTAAACCCGGCGACAAAGTTGCAATCTGTATGCGCAATTATCCTGAATACATGATCGCTATGATGGCGATTATCTCCATCGGTGCCGTCGTCGTGTTTCTGAACAGCTGGTGGACAAGCGAAGAATTGACCTATGGATTTGAAGACAGCGGCGCGCGCCTTGTCTTTGCCGATGCCCCTCGCGCAGATGCGATGACGCCGTTTGCCGAGCGCATCGGGCTCTCGATCATTCTGGTTCGAGGGGAGGTTGTGTCTGGCATGCGCACCTATGCCGACTTGGTCGCAAGCGCGCCTTCGCAGGCAGCGCCCGATTTGGAGATCGATCCCGATGCAGATTTCGCCGTGATGTATACATCGGGCTCAACGGGGCATCCCAAGGGCGTCGTGCAAACTCATCGCGGGGCGATCTCTGCTGTCTTCAGCTGGTTGATGGGGGGCTTGGTGCGCGAAGCCATGGGCAACGGCGTGACCATGCCAACCGACCGGAACGGTGTCGACGTGCAGCCAGCCATGCTGCTGACCACCCCGATGTTTCATGTGTCTGCGACCCATGCCTGTTTCCTCGTCTCTCTGGCGGCGGGCGGGCGACTAATCCTGATGCACAAATGGGACGCCGATGCGGCAATAGATTTAATCGAGCGCGAGAATGTTGCCCGCTTTTTCGGTGTGCCGACCATGTCAGCCGAATTGATGGAGGCGGCGATCCGGTCGGGTAAATCCCTGCCGACGTTGCGCTCGCTTGAAGCGGGCGGTGCAAAACGTCCAGCCGCCCAAGTCGGAAAATTGGTCAAAGCCATGCCGCACGCCGAACCTGCCACCGGCTTTGGCATGACCGAAACAAATGCACTTGGCATCGGCATTCGCGGCCGTGACTATATCGACAGGCCTGGTGCGGCCGGACGGCTCTATCCTCCCTTGCAAGAGCTTAAGATCGTTGATGACGACGACAATATCGTACCCAATGGGCAAGTCGGCGAGTTGGCGATCAGAAGCTCGGCGAATATGCGTTGTTACCTGAACAAGCCCGAAGCGACGGCAGAGGCCTTGCGAGACGGTTGGCTGTATACGGGTGATCTGGCGACCGTAGATGACGAGGGCATTGTCACCATCGTTGACCGCAAGAAGGACATGATCATTCGCGGTGGCGAAAACATTTCCTGTCTGGAAGTGGATGCAGCGCTTCACACCCATCCCGACATCGCCGAAGCTGCCGTGTTCTCCGTGCCCGACGAGCGCCTTGGCGAGACCGTGGGTGCGGGTGTGCAACTCAAAGCGGGAGCCGGGCTGACCGAAGCGGCGTTGCAAGGGTTTCTGCGCGAGCAGCTGTCCGCCTTCAAGGTGCCAGAAAGAATCTGGTTCCGCACAGACCCTCTGCCGCGCGGCGGCACCGAAAAGACAGACAGACGTGCCCTGCGAAAAGAGTGTCTTGGAGACGGGGTCGGCGCATCGGTCCTTGGCGACTAGTCTGCAAACCAGCGCGCATAAAGTGCCGTTGGCAATAACCGGTCGCTGTCTTTTTGTGGCAGTGCCATCTCGCCCGCCTGCAAAGTGCCGCCAAGTTCATGGACCCGGTCAGAGAGGGCTTGGGCAATCGCTAGATAAGAGAGCCGAACGGCGTACGCGGTGACAATGACAAAAAGTGGATCGGGCGAAAGCAAGGCACGAACCCCGTCAAGCAGGTCGGGAAAGTCCTCCTCAAAGCGCCAGGTCTCGTTCTTCGGCCCGCGTCCGAATTTCGGTGGGTCGAGCACAATAGCGTCATACTGATTGCCGCGTCTTTGTTCGCGCGCAATGAACTTCATCGCGTCATCGGCGATCCAGCGAATGGTTCGGTCATCCAGTTGCGAAAGGCTCTGATTTTTCTTGCCATAACCGTTCGATTTGGGGCTGGCATCCAAATGAACGACGTCAGCGCCCGCCTCCGCGCAAGCGAGTGACATCATCCCTGTATAGCCAAACAGATTCAGCACTTTGATCGGGCGGCCTGCGGCGCGGATCTTCTCTTGCGCGAACCGCCAATGCACAGAATGCTCCTGAAAAATGCCCAAATGCCTGAAGGGCGTCCGGCGGGCATGGAAGGTGAGATTGTTCCAGCGCATTGGCCATTCAGTTTGTGCATTAGGTGATTCAACTTGCCAGTTCCCGCGCTCATCCGTGTCAGATTTCGAGGCGAAACGTGCATCGGCCTGCCATGTCTGGTGGGGCTTGGCAGACATCCAGAAGGCCTGCGGGTCGGGGCGGATCACCCGCTGCGAGCCGAACCGTTCCAGTTTCAAACCGTCGCCACAATCGAGCAGGGCATAATCTGACCAGTCGTCAGCAATCAAAAGCTTTGTGTCCCGCTTCATGATTGAGGCTCCCGTGCCCCTGCATAAGCATGCTGACGCCACGCCTCATAGCTCATAATTGCCGTAGCCTGAGCCAGGTTCAGACTATCTGCGCCCCCACGCATGGGTATCAGCGCCAGCGTGTCGCAAGCGGCCTCCACATCAGGTGGCAGCCCAGCCTGCTCATTCCCCATGATAATAACAGCCTTATTGGTGTAGCGCGCCAGATCATGTCTCACCGTCCCGTTTACGCTCGCAGCAACCATATGCAACCGGGCGTCGCGTCGCCAGCTGTTGAATGTGTCGAAGTCCGATGATGCGAAATCGATATCGAACACCGACCCCATGGACGCGCGCACCGCTTCAACACTGTAAGGATCGCAACATGTCCCAATGAGCACGACGCCTGCCAGTCCGGCGCAGTCGGCCGTGCGCAAAATTGTGCCAAGATTTCCCGGATCGCGAATCTCGTAGAGTGCTAACCAGATGCCTTGTTCAAGCGCGGGCAGGTCTGCGAGTTTGCGGTGCTGTTGACGGAAAGCTGCGACGACGGCGCCAGGATTGTCCTTGCGGGTGATCTGTTCCATCACGCGGTCAGGGACGTCGACCACTTTCGTGTTTAACATTTGCGCGCGCTCTATGAGATCGGCAACAATGGGCCGGTCAATCATGGACGTGGCGCAAACCAGCGCGTCAGCCTTCCAGCCATTGTTAAATCCCTGTAAGACCAATCGCGTGCCTTCGGCCAGAAAAAGGCCTGTTTCGCTGCGGTTCCTTTTGCGATCAAGGCCCCGCAGCATTTTGATGAGCGGATTTGAGGCACTCGTGATGGAATGAGGAGGCTTGGTCATGGGCATTTGTCTGTTCGTTCTGCACGCTCGGCTTGCTTGTCTGAGTGAGTTCATGCATGGCTAAAGCAGAGGACAGCAGCAAGGGAAAGGCATGTTTGGTCGTTTTGTAGATTGGATATTGGCGTTTGTCGCGCTTATTGGCATTATCGTGACGGGATTTTGGGCTGTTTACTACGGTGATCAGAGTGCAGTTTCGCTCGAGTCCGACCTTCAGAGGCAGGCGGCCAACCTGTTGCATGAAAATGGCTATGATTGGGCCGAGATCGCACTAGACGGGCAACATGCCACGCTGTCTGGCCAGTCTCCGGGTGACGGAGCGGGAGATGGCGCGATAGAACTGCTCGCAGCCTCCGGCGTTCTGGGGAATGATTGGTCCGGCCCGATAACATCTCTGAGCGATGAGGTCATCGCCGGCGCTCCGATCTCGCCCTATATCTGGTCTGCAGAAAAAACCCGATCCGGCGGGATCATTCTGTCTGGATATGCGCCTGAGCGATCGATTATCGAAACTCTGGCGATTGATGCCGAAGCCTTGGCGCCGGGCGAGGTTGAGAACTTTTTGAAGGTCGGCAATGGCCAACCGACGGGCGATTGGCTGATGACCGCGCACAAGGCCTTGCTGCAACTCGACAATCTCGAATACGGGCGTGTCGAGCTCATTGACAATGTTCTCAAGATCGATGGCCTGTCCATGTCGCCTGCCTATCGTGCAAAGATTCGCAGCGGTCTTCAGGGGCTTGACGGAAATTACGTTCTGGAGGCCGATGTTCGTGGGGCGGGGATATGGTCAGCGTCGCTGGAAGCCGGACGCATAACGCTTGATGGCGTGGTCACCAGCGAAGCACAACGCGCATCCATTCTTGAGACGGTCTCGGAGCAATTTACCGGTCCGGTGGTTGATCAAATGATGATCGGCACACATACCCATGATAACTGGCTCGCTGGCGTAAGCGCCATGTTGCCACAGTTTCTGAGATTTCGGTCCGGGTTCATGAGCTTTGATCCGGAAGGTGACGGTTATCGCATCGCCGGAGAGGCTTCAGGAAGTACCATTGCGTACCTTCGTGAAGATACTGCGGAGATAACGGCATTCCCGTTCGTTATTGATGTCCGGGCACTTGAGACCGATGTGGCTGAAATTGAGGGTCTCGACTTCGAAACCGACAAATTGGCGACTTGTCAGGGTGCGTTTCAGGCGGTTTTGGCAACAAACAAGATCAATTTTGAAAGTGGCGCCGACAATATCGATCGGTCGAGTGGCAACACGCTGGATAAACTTATGAGCGTTGCGCGCCGTTGTGACGGTCTCATATTTGAGATTGGTGGGCACACCGACTCGAACGGAGATCGGGGCTATAATATCAGCCTGAGCCGGTCACGGGCGCAGGCCGTCGCTGACTATATGACAGCGCGTGGGATTGCCGCTGATCAGCTTGATGCGATAGGGTTTGGGCCTGACGTGCCGATTGCAGACAATGGAACCCGTGAGGGGCGCGCCGCGAACAGGCGTATTGAATTCAAAGTAGTTGAAGGGGGCTAGGACATGGTCTGGCTTGTTACCCACATCTGGTTGTTTATCGGACTGGCAGCGCTGTTTGGCCTGATCCTTGGCTGGGCGGTGCGCGGCATTCGGGTCAGCGGCGGCGCGCGGCGGGCCGTTGTTGAGCGCAATATTGCACTGACAGAACTTGATCAGGTGCGTGCTGAACTTGATAGCCTCTACACCGCGCAACGGGGCCAGGGTGGTGATGAACAACCTAATGAAGCGTTGCAGGCGCGTGAGGCCAGGATCAGCGATCTGGAAGCGGCATTGACCGCGGCGCAGGAGGAAGTTGCCACAGTCAAAGCCGATGGCGAGAAAAAACTACTGGCGGCTGCGACTGCATCAGCTGCGGCCGTTGGGGCGGGGGCTGTCGTTGCAAGTGGACAAGCAGGTAAGGACGAGACGTCCGGTGAACGGCTGGATGCAAGTGTGAACGCTGGCAATGCCCAGCTCGAATGGCGGAATCGCTATCTGGAGAGCCGTGTGCGTTCACTTGAGAGCGTAGCTGATGCGGACACGTCCCGTGAACCTGAGCTGCCAATTGTCGCGGATATGACCGACCGCGTCGCCGAACTGGAAGCAGGCAACGAGGCGCTGCAGAGCCAGATCACATCACTTGAACAGGCATTGGCGGATGAACGCAGCCGTGACCAAGGGCTTGTTAGCGGTGTGACGGGGGCGGTCGCTGGGGCCGGAGCGGCTTTGGTCGGGCAAGATATGCTCACCGATGGCGAGGGGACGGAAGAGGCGGCAGAAGACACTGTCGCTCGTGAAAAACTCGCATGGCAGAACGACTATTTGCGCCAACGCCTGGCGTTCATGGAGGAACATGGACTGTCAGAAACAAGTCGAACGAATCGAATAGACTCTGCCGATGCCGGTTTAGCCGCAGCAGTGCAGGTACCGGATGAGCAAGAGCGCGGTGCCGTCGCAGAGGTGGAAACTGCGACTGACGACGCGTTGAACCCCGGAGACATCGAGCAGGAGCTTGCCCGCCTTCGCTGGCGTAACCGCTATCTAGAGGGGCGTCTGGCCTACATCGATGGCGATGCATCCGTACAAGACGGCGCAGATGTTACTGAAGTTGACGACGCAAAGCAAAGCGCTGCCGAAGCGCTGCTTGAGCGATTGGAACGTTCTGAAATCTCTGATACCTAGGTGAAATCTCGCTGCTACGCCGAGATGCGGCTGTTTTTAACATGCGGATGTTCAGCCTGTATTCAAGCCACATCTGCGAAAACGGTCATAGAACGCTGTTCTGCAAGATAATTTGCAAAATCGCTGTTTAAGGTTAATATTCACCTGTTGAATGAGTTGGAGGAAGTGTTTCATGCAAGACCGTATTGATATTCCAGAAGGGTTGCTGGACGGTGCGCCAGAGGTGCACATATCGCGCAGGGCCATCATTACTGGCCTCGCATGCGGGACAGTGTTTCCGATTGTCAGTGGCTGTACGACCAATCCGGAGACCGGCCGTAGTCAGTTCCTGCTCGTGAATGAAGGCCAGATTGCCAATATGTCTCTGGCGGCATGGTCGGACATGAAAACCCAGATTCCGCAAACCTCGGACCGCCGCCTACGTGGCAGGGTCAATGAGAATTGGGAACGTATCGCCAATGGCGCCGGCAAGGGCGATGAAGATTGGGAAGTCGCCGTTTTCGACGCGGACACGGTCAATGCATTCGTCATGCCGGGCAACAAGGTCGGTGTGTTTCGTGGGATCACGGAACTCACAGAGAATGATGACCAATTGTCCTCCGTGCTCGGCCATGAGGTTGGTCATGTCACGGGTCGGCACGCTGCAGAGCGTCTGTCCGTAAGTGTGGCGTCCCAGACGGCGTTGCAAGTCGGATCGATCGCGATTGCCTCCCAAGAATCACTGCGCGGTTTTGGGCCTTCCATCGCAGCGCTTGGTGGCGCGGCACTTCAGTTCGGGGTTGTCCTTCCGTATAGCCGGAATCACGAAACCGAAGCGGACAAGCTCGGCGTCGATTATATGCACAATGCGGGCTACTCGGTGCGTGAGGCGCCTCGACTTTGGGACCTGATGGCCGCCCAGAGTGAAGGCAAACGACCGCCTGAGATCATGTCGACCCACCCGGACCCGCTAAATCGGGCGGCAGAACTGCGTCGCTACATTAACGACAAGGGCTATGACGTCGTTTAGGCGTCAGGCAAACCAGATTATAATTGTGAAGGCCAGCGGCGATATGTCGGTGGCCTTCGGCATATCTGCTTCGAAAATAGGATAGCGGCGCATCGCGGAAAATTTGGTTCCAGCCTTGCGCAAAGGGGGGCTGACGCCCTATTTCTATATCAGGAAACGGTGCGGTCGCGCATCGGTATGTCAGAGGGGACACGAACACATGACAGAGCTTGCAACATCCAGCCCAAGTGCGCTGCAATATCTTGATCGGGCCATGGGCGGGCTGCGCAAGCTTGGTCTTGTGCCTGAGAAAGCGGGCGACCCAGCTCCGATCGTCGCCCTGCTCAATCAGATATCCGATCTCGATCCTGATAAAGTGACCACAATCGCGCGCACCCTCGATCAGTCGTCTACATTTAACGATGTTGTTCGAGAGAACGTGTCGGGCATGAAGGTCGGTGAACGCTATGAGGGGATCACCAAGGCGTTCAATTCTATCCGAGACGACAGCAAATCTCTGGTAGATCAATATGCCGATGGAAAAATTTCAACCATGGAGCGGGCGTCAAATGTCTGGATGAAGATGACCCGTGGCGACATTGCCAGCCGGTTTGGCAAGATCAAAGACCTCTATCTTGAAGTGCAGGAGGAAACGGCCAACCAGATCGACCGTGAGCGGACCATTCTGGAATCCTATCTCGACTTTCGTGGTGCCCTCAAACAGTCCGAAGTGCTGGCACTGGACGTTTTGAAAACAGGCGAAGAGAAACTGAACGCTGCGCGTGAGGCCGTCAGCACGGCCGTGGCCACTGTAGAAGCCTATACCGGCGACGATGCAGCCGAGCGGGCGACATTGGAGCTTAAACGAGACGAACAGTTGCGAACGCTGCAGGCCGAAGAGAAGCGCTATCAGGTTGCCAAGGACCTCTCGGACAATCTGACCATTGGCTATAACACGTCCGAAGTCATCATGGCGCGACTGGTGCAGACGACAAACGCCAAAGAGCGTATCTACGCCCAGTCGATCAGCTTTTTCGGCACTAATGAAATCGTGCTGACCGCTCTGACGGCAACTTTCACAGGCATGCATGGCCTGCACGAGGGCACTCAATCGCTCGAAGCGATGAAAAAGGGCGTTGACCAGAGCCTTGAAACGCTCGCCGAAATAGGTGGCCAAGTGCAGGAGGCTGCAACGCGGGCGGGATATGGTCCAACTGTTTCGGCAGCCTCTGTGAAGATGCTGGTCGATTCGGTCGTGTCCTATCAAGAGCGCAGCCAGAGCATCATCGCCGAGATGCGCGTCATGGCAACCAAGAACTCCACCGAAATCCGTGAAGCTGTCGAAGATGGCAAGCGGCGGTTAACGCGGCTGGTTGAGCAGGGTGCCGCAACGGCTTTGATACCGTCTGATTCGTGAGCCAAGACGTTCCATCTAACCCAACGCCCGAGACGCTTGACGAGGTTATGTTGGCCATGGACGTGGTGGATACACTGCGCCATCGTGAGCAACTTGTTGGCGCAGAGCTTGATTCAGAAAGTCGCAAAGCTGATTTGATCAACCGCCTGCGCGAAATTTACAGCGCGCAAGGGATTGAAGTGCCCGACCATATTCTGGAGGATGGGGTCAAGGCGCTTGAAGAACGCCGCTTTCTATACGAGCCGCCAGAAGGTGGGTTTAGGTTGCGACTTGCACGGCTTTATGTCTCGCGTGAGCGGTGGTGGCGTCAGGCGATCGGTGCCGTCCTTGCGCTTTTTGCAGGTCTTGGCTTTTACCAGTTCGGTGTCGCCGGACCAAAGCGAGCAGAAGCGGCGCGTGTCGAGCAGGCACTCAATGTCACACTTCCGATCGAACTCGTCTCGCTACGGGATAAAGTCCAGAGATTGGCCGTATCGGAACGTGTCGATGGTCTCGCCGAGAGTTATTATCAAGACGGGGTGTCCGCAATCGAGAGCCGCAGGGCCGCCGATGCTGAAGCGAGTTTGGCTCTGCTGTCGACTTTATACGACGACCTGTCCTCGTCCTATGATGTGCGCATACGATATCGCGGCGGGGCCGATAGCGGCTTCACGCGCGTCCCCGATAACGCGCCGTCAACCAGAAACTACTATCTCATCGTAGAGGCGGTTGCGCCATCGGGAGACGTCCTGTCTGTGCCCATCGAAAGCGAGGAAGTGGACACGCGCGCGCGGGTTAAGCGCTGGGCGCAACGGGTCGATCAGGCGACGTTTAATCGCGTCATTGCGGACAAGCGTGACGACCAGATCATCCAGAACGATACCATCGGTTCCAAGCCGCGCGGTGTCCTAGCGCCCGAGTTCAGCGTGCCAACCCCCGGCGGAGCGATTCTGAAATGGTAAAGCGCAGACGGTCTTCCTCTGGCCTGATCAATGGCCGCGATGCACTGCACAATGTGGACTTGGTCATAGCGGATGCTCGCCGAGCGCTCACAACTGCGCTGGAAGCTGTCGATATGCAGGCGCGGCGCGGGGCTGAAATACAAAGGGAGCAATTGCAAGCCTATCGCGCCATGGCAGATGTTCGGATCGATCTGATCCAACAGCGCCACAATGGTGCAGACTTACAGGGCATTGATCGAAAAGCGGCCAAACTCATGCGTGAGCATGAAAAGTTTGTCGAGCGTGAAACGGCCCGTCTTGAAGCGCTGGCCGCAGAAATATCGCAGCTCGAAGCGGAGCGCGAAACACAAGCTGGGCGGCTTGATCAGGCGGTCAAAGACTGGGAAGACAAAACAGCCGAGATTATTGCGTCGCTTGGAGACGACCCCAAATATGTCGCCTTGTCGGACGCTGCCGAGCGGGCACGGTCGGTGCAGGAACGAGCCGAGCAAAAGCTTGATCTTGCCCGTGCGGACCGTGAAGAAAAAGGCGCTCCATATGACAATGATCCGCTGTTTTCATATCTCTGGGATCGGCAGTTCAGAACACCTGATTATCGCGCTGGTCCCTTTATCCGATTTCTTGATGGTTGGGTTGGGCGTCTGTGCGGCTACGACAAGGCGCACCTGAACTATGCTCGTCTGGTCGAATTGCCGGACCGGCTCGCGGAGCATGTTGAACGCGTTGCAGTGCTTGAGGGCGAAGCCGTTGCAGCACTGGCCGAAGCTGAAGCTGCCTCTCTGAAAGCGGGAGGCGCCGATGACCTGCGGACCATAGCTGAAGCCGAGCGAGAGGCCCTTGGGGCGCTTGATCTGAAAATAGAGCAGTCGGAGACCGCGCATCTGGCGAAGGCACGCGCTCATCAGGATGCTTTGCAGGCTCGCACCGGACCCGCTGAAGAAGCGCGTGTCGTGATTGAGCAGGAACTGAGCAAAGCAAGCTTCCCCGATCTGCGCGTCCTTGCCGCGCAGACCATTACGCTCGACGATGATGAACTTGTTGATCGGTTGGTAAAGTTGCGTGCAGAAGAGATGCAAATTGAGCTTTCGGCCCGCGAAAACGCTGTCCTGCCAGAACGGCGACGCTGGGAGTTGAAGAAACTTGAAGGCTTGCGATCACAATTTAAGAAGGCAGGCTTTGACAGCGCCTACATCGCGTTTCAGCCAGCCGCGCTGGATGAAGCTGTGGATGACCTTCTAGGCGGCGATCGCAGTGTTGAAAAAGTCATTAAGCGTTTGGCCAAAGGCCTCAGGCGCCTTGATCGACGTCGCAGCGGTAAACGCCGATCAAGGCGAGATTATCGGCGAAGGTCCAGCGGCTTCGAGCAGGTGCTCGGTGATGTCGCTTGGGAAATTGCCCGCGAGGCCATGCGCGGTGGTGGCGGATTTGATATTGGCGATCTTGGCGGTGGGTCACACCGAAGACGCGGCGGTTCCACGGGTCGGCGTCCGCCTCGGCCCGGACGCAGGACACGCAGCTCCCGACCCAAACGCGGCGGTGGTGGGTTTCGAACCCGCGACAAGTTCTAGGATATGAGAGCCGCCGCTATTTCTGCGTAGCGGCGGGTCCTCGGTCTGCTACTTGTTCGGTTGCGGCGTGGTGCGCAAATAGGGCTTGATCACTTTGACCCCCTTGGGAAACAGGCGCGCGATGTCCTCTGGATCGGATACGCTTGGCAGCACGATAACATCGTCACCATCGGTCCAGTTCACAGGCGTCGCCACTTTGTGGCTGTCTGCCAGTTGCAAACTGTCGAGCAGGCGAACGATCTCATCAAAGTTGCGGCCTGTACTTGGCGGATAGAGGATACTCGCGCGGATTTTCTTGTTCGGATCAATCACGTAGACAGCGCGCACCGTCAGTTTCGCGTTCGAGTTGGGATGTATCATATTGTAGAGCGTTGCAACTTTTCCATCCTCGTCCGCGATCAATGGGAAATTCACTGCTGTGCCCTGGGTTTCCTCAATGTCGCCGATCCAGCCATTGTGACTTTCGAGGCTATCAACGGAGATGGCGATCGCTTTTGCGTTGCGGTCTTCAAACGCGTCTTTCAGTTTGGCCGTATAGCCAAGCTCTGTGGTGCAGACAGGTGTGTAATCGGCGGGGTGGGAAAATAGAATGACCCATTTATCGCCCGCCCAGTCGTGAAACTCGATTGGGCCTTGGGTGGTCTCGGCAGCAAAATCAGGGGCGACATCGCCTAGTAATAGCGTCATTTTACAACTCCATGGTTGATCGGGCTTGATCTTACCTTCCGAATTGGCCCTTAAATGGATATGTCTCAAGCCTTGACCACCTCAACTTTCGGATAAGTTTTTCTAAGCCAATGAAACGCCTCTTGCTCATGCGCCACGCGAAAACGGAAAACTGGTATCAGGGAACCGACGATGAAGGGCGTGCTTTGGTCGCCCGCGGATGGGCGGATGCACGGCTTGTGGGGGAGGCGCTTCTGGCGCGCGGCTGGGTGCCCAATCACGTTCTTGTCTCGACAGCAAGGCGCACCAGAGAGACATGGAGCGCGCTTTCGGAGTTCATGCCGCAGATCTCGCATGACGTGCTTGAAGATCTCTATCTGAGCACGAAAGAGCGGCTGCTAGATTTGGCCTTGAGGGCGTTGGAGGAGACCGAGACCTTGCTCGTTATTGGGCATAATCCGGGCGTCCACGAGCTTGCAAGCGATCTGGCCGAGGCTCATAGTGGCAGCGATTATGACGGTCTCAAATTGCTGGAGAGAAAGATGCCGACCTGCGCGGTGGCGTTGTTTGGGGACGATGAGACGGGCGCGCCGCTAGATATGGCTTTGCGTCTGGTTGAATTTATAACTGTCAAACCGCTTCGCGAGCCATAAACACAAAAAGCCGCCCTGCAGGGGAACAGGGCGACTTGCAGCTTTTGGTGCTTAGGTGTGAAGACTAGCCACGCTTGGCTTCATGAGCCTTGGTCACCTCCGGCTGGTCCATTTGAGCGACAGCCGCGTTCAAAGTTTCCTCAATGCATGCCCGCGTCTCATTTTGCTGCTTTAAGCGCTCGATCGGACGGAGATTCGGGGTGCACTCTTCGATGATCTCAGCTTCAAGTTCTGCATAGACCTGGCCCGCGCCGTACTCGGTTGACACTTCGACAGGTGAGTATTCAAAGTCGATTTCGAACTTGTCAGAGGCAAATGCAGCAGGTGTGACAGCGAGGCTCAGGGCGGCGAAGATAGGGAGGATAGCGGTTTTCATTTTAAGTTTCCTTGTTGCTTTGTTGGGTGCTTTTGTGAATTTGAAAAAGTGACCGGACTGCTGGAGTGGGTGAGCTCGGGCAGCCCGGCCGGAGTTTACCATTGCCGGCGTGACCACCGATTGCGACGACGCTCTAGTAGAGAGCGCTTGCTGCTCGGCTCCTGAGGCATTGCAAGTGAGACAGGTCGGGGGTGTGAGTCCATCTCTCTTGCGAATTGTAGTCCAGCCTTTGCCAGGATTGGGTTGGCCGATTGGGTAATCGCATTGTCGGTGACACGCGGGCTCATGGTTTTCATTCCTTCTTTTGCTTTTCGTTTGTTGTCGGGACACTTGGATCGTCTCGACACATTCAAGATGGCATAAAATTATCGAATTGCAATAAATAATTCTCGATAAAAAATAAGTTCCCGAAAAAACCCAAATTTTTGAATGTATTGAATAACGATAAATTTTAGCAATATTTGAACGCCATGTTGTTTTCTGTTCATCAAGCGCACAAGAACTGGCAAGGTGACCCCCGGTCCATCAAGGCATTCTTCCTAACATTCGCATTCGTGCGGTCTGTCTTCCGCTTCGCGTTCATTGCGGCGAAACTTGCTCTTGCTGCGTTGACCTGCCAAAGCTCGGCGATGATGTCGCTATTGATCGAAAATTGGCCCCTGATAGCCGGCTTGGCGGGCGCGGGAATGCTGGCAGGATTGGCTGCCGGATTGTTTGGTATTGGCGGCGGTATTGTTATTGTGCCCACGCTATCAATTCTAATGACTGGATTTGGGTTTGGCGAAACAGCCCAGCATGTCGCCATTGCAACCTCCCTGGCGACGATCATTCTGACCTCGGCCCGCTCGGTCATGGCTCATCATCAGCGCGGGGCGGTCGACTGGACGGTTCTGAAAACGTGGAGTCCGTGGATTATGGTGGGCGCCGCTGTTGGCATGTGGCTCGCAGCGAAGCTATCCGCCGCCATTCTGACGGCACTGTTTGGTGCGATCGGTCTGTTAATCGCCGCCCAGTTTGTGTTCGGTAGACCAGATTGGCGACTTGCTGGAGACCTGCCTAAAGGCCCCGTTCGTGCCGCTTTAGGCTCTGCGCTTGGGGGGCTGTCTGCATTGATGGGGATTGGCGGCGGAACGTTCGGCGTGTCGCTGATGACCATGTGCGGTCGGCCTATGCATCAAGCCATCGGCACGGCTGCAGGCTTTGGCGCTGCCATCGGCGTGCCCAGCGTTGTGGCTGCGATGCTGACGGGCGTCGGGCGCGACGGCCTTCCGTTTGGGTCGGTCGGGTTCGTAAATATACCGGCCTTCCTCCTGCTATCCATCTTTACAGTCGCCATGGCCCCGTTTGGCGCGCGACTTGCCCACAATCTGGACCAGACCCTGCTGAAACGCTTGTTCGGGGTGCTGCTGATGCTAGTGGCCGGACGTATGCTATATGGAACTATTGCCGGATGATCAGTTGGTTTTGTTTGAACTCATAGGAGTATAGCTTTCCCAGAAAGCTCATGCCCAGCAGGGAGTTTTCCAGTAAGCCGTCCTTGAGCACCATCGCTTCGACATCTTCAATCTCGACATTGCCAATACGTATGGTCGGTATGAGCACCGAGGCACCTTTGGTTTCACCATTCGCCGTATTGATCGCCCATCTGAAATCAAGTTCTTCGGGTTTGAGCCTAAGTCTCTGCGCATCGTTCCATGTTAGCGCGACAATGCTTGCGCCGGTGTCCACCAAAAGCTTGATGCTGGTTCCGTCTATATCCGCGCGTGCCCAATAGTGGCCATCATCCTCGCGGCGCAGCATTGCTGAATTGGCGCCCAGCTCAGGAGCGACTGGCGTTGTGTGTGCTATGACGGGCGTGTCAGCGTCCTGCGCGCCGGGGTCAGTCAGGCGAGCATCCGATAGAAATGTGATCAATAGAGCAATGGCGAAAGCGCCAAGGAGGAGGGCAAGGATGCGTTCACTCATGCGGCACGGGGCCAAGCTTGCCCAGTTTTGTTAGAGTTTCCATACGCTCTGGAAGCAATTCAAGCACGTTTGCGCGTCCCTCGCGGCCAAGCTTCGCCCATCCGCCGATCTCGCGCATTGTTCTGCCGCAACCCAGACAATATCCGGTCCGACCGTCAACTGCGCAGACTTTGATACAAGGGGACGTAATATGGGCATCGGACATCGTACAAGTATCTAACTCGGCTTGTCGGGTTGGCAAGTGGTGCAAGAACAGTAAGGAATTGTGATATATATGTGTTGCTAAGGGGTTACACGCGTATAAAAGACAATCGGACTAGATATTGAGCAAGCAAGATGATCGAGACGCCACAACCGTTTGAAGATGCAAGACAGCTTGCATTGACCGAGATTGTTCCGGATGAGGCGTCCACCGAAGCGGTGCGCGCAAGACTGCGGAATATGGGCCGCGAGACCGATTTCGGAAAGCTCGGCGAGGCTGCGCAGTGGCTAGCGCGTTGGCAGCGCCGGACTCCGCCGCGCATCGAAAAGCCGACTTTGGCGGTTTTTGCTGGTTCTCACGGACTTGTATCCTCTGGCGTGTCATTGGCCACAACCGCGCAAACCCATGCTCATGTTCAAGCCCTCAAAAACGGTACCGCGCCCCTGTCGGCAATTGCCGCGCAGGTTGGCGCAGAGATCCGCGTCATGGAACTGGCTCTGGACGTGCCGACCCAGAATATCGCCGAAGCTCCGGCGATGTCCGAAAAAGATTGTGCAGCAACGATTGCCTATGGGTTTGAAGCCTTGGCAGGTGAGCCGGATCTTCTGGCCGTTGGTGTAAGCGGAGCAGGCATCGGCACGGCCGCAGCAGCGGTAGCCTGTGCCCTGTTTGGCGGCGCGCCTGAGTATTGGGTCCGTCCCGGTCCGGGAACGCCGGATGAAATGACAAGCATGCGTGCGGCGATCGTGAATAAGGCGCTGGCATTGCATCGCGCGGACATTGTTGATCCGCTGGCAGCACTCGCTTGTCTTGGCGGACGTGAGCTCGCTGCCTGTGTCGGTGCCATTCTTGCCGCGCGACTTCAGAGCGTACCCGTCGTACTTGACGGATTTGCCACGACGATCGCGGCGAGTGTTGTGCATGCGATAAATCCCGAGGCGTTGTCGCATGTCCTTGCGGCCCACCAGACCCGACGGCCGGCGCATCAGGCCGCGCTCGAAAGAATTGGTCTGCGGCCACTGATTGATATGGAGTTCCAGACCGGTGGCGGGCTCGGGTCGGCCACCGCTATCGGATTGTTGCGGACGGCGTGTGCCCCGTTTATCGCAAGACCACAAAGCGGATAGGTCGCGACATTTCGTATAATTTTATTATTGGCGGAAACACGCTAAGGTCTGACCAAAGTTTAGAGGATTTGATATGAATTTGGAATTTTCGGCGGAAGAGATTGCGTTTCGGGACGAAGTAAGAGCCTTTATCAAGGAGAATTACCCGGAAAACGCGGAGATGCGTGGTGCCGATGATCTGACTCGCGAGCAATTTCTCGCCTGGCACAAAATTCTGGCCAAAAAGGGATGGGCGGCTCCGGCATGGCCAGTCGAGTATGGCGGCACAGGCTGGTCTGCCACGCAGCGTTATATCTGGTCCGAAGAAAACGCCGCCGTTGACGCGATCATGCCGCTTCCATTCGGCATCGCAATGGTCGCGCCAGTGATTTACACATTCGGAACGCAGGAACAGAAGGACCGGTTCCTTCCCAAAATCCTGTCTGGCGAAGAGTGGTGGTGTCAAGGATATTCCGAGCCAGGTGCCGGATCCGACCTTGCCAGTGTCAAGACAACGGCTGTCAGAGATGGCGATCACTATGTGATCAATGGTCAAAAAACGTGGACGACGCTTGCCCAGCATGCAGATTGGGGCTTCTTTCTCTGCCGCACCGATCCAGATGCTGACAAACCCCAAAAGGGTATCAGCTTCATCCTGATTGATATGAATACTCCGGGCATCGAAGTGCGCCCGATCATCACGATTGATGGCGGGCACGAGGTCAATGAAACTTGGCTGACCGATGTGCGCGTACCCGTCGAAAACCTCGTCGGTGAAGAAAATATGGGCTGGACTTATGCCAAGTTCCTTCTCGCGCACGAACGCTCCGGCATTGCGGGTGTCGCTCGGTCAAAACGCGGTGTCGAACGCTTGCGGACATTGGCATCAACCGAGTTGCTTGATGGCGAACCACTCATTGAGGATCGGGACTTTGCGCGCAAAATTTCCCAACTCGAAATCGACCTGACCGCGCTTGAGTTCACCGAACTGCGCACGCTCGCTGGCGAGGCTCAGGGCAAGGGTCCGGGCCCTGAAAGCTCGATCCTGAAGATCAAGGGCACAGAAATCCAGCAACGTCTAACGGAGTTAACGCTCGAAGCGGCAGGCAATTATGGGCATCCATATTTCCGCGGGTTTCCTGAAGATGGGTCGAATGCGCGCCCAATCGGTCCCGATTACGCGCCCGCATCGGCGCCGCTTTATTTCAACATGCGTAAGACGTCGATTTATGGCGGATCGAACGAGATCCAGCGCAATATTATATCAAAGATGATTCTCGGCCTCTAGAATACCGCGCGTCTTAGCTGTGGCGAGGGGCGGAGATGATAATCTTTGCGAAGCCAGCCTGTCTGGGGTATAGGGTTAACGCTCGGTGAACTTTGTTCGTCACTCGCAGAAGGTGGGTCAATGGTACGTGGTGTGTGTCTTTCTCTAGGGGCTTTGCTGCTGGCAGGTGCGGCTCTTGCTGATTCAAGCTACAAACCGCCTGAAATCGGCACGCAGATTACGTGGAAAGTGCCCGCGGGCGAAGATGGCCGTGATAAACGGGTGAGCAAAGTTGTTGCGCGCGGTGATGATTTCGCAATCTATCTTTATGATCTCTATGATGACGAGAACGATCCCTTGTCCTATTTCGCAGAATTTTCCGGCATTCACGTAACCTCATGCGGTTATCAAATGCCAAGCAAGGAAGAGCGCGAGAATCTTCGGAGATTTTGGCCATTGCAAGCGGGCAGCTCCTTGAAAATCGGTAGCGAAGACACCGTGCTGACAACGTATCAAGTCGGTCAACGCACAACACATATTGTGTCGCAGATTGATGGTGAACGCCCTGCGCAATATGTCACCGCGATCGATGGTGACATCCAGACCGACGTCATGGTCTCGCTCGATTGGGGGACATCTGTGCTGTTCGGATGGAACAATGGAGAGAATGCCAGAGCGATTGAAATGTTTTCACCGATTGTGCCAGAAGCGCCCGCAAATCCCGGAGCGCTTGGCGAATGCGCGCAATTATTGGTCGAATAGGCTTAGGCTGACGTTGCGGTATCCCACAATAATTATTGCCTCATTCGCCTGAGCGAATACAACAGGGGTAATAGAAGACATGATGCAGCCCGCGCTGCGCGAAACAATTGGGAAGAGCCGACGATGGACTTTAATTTTTCAGAAGAGCAAACCATGATCCGTGACAGCCTCGCTCGGCTGATCCGCGAGAAATATGACTTCGACACGCGCCGCGCTGCACTGGCGACCGAGCTTGGTCGCGACCCTGCACTGTGGGGCCAATTCGCCGAACTTGGCCTGCTGATGGCGCCTTTCAGCGAAGAAGATGGCGGCCTTGGCGGGAACGCAATCGATGCCATGGTTGTAATGGAAGAGTTTGGCAAAGGCCTTGTCACAGAGCCGTATATCCCAAGCGTCGTTTGCGGCGGCGGCTTCCTCCGTAGCGCTGGTACGTCCGCGCAGAAGGAAAACCACCTCGCGGGCATTATGAGCGGAGAGCAGATTTTTGCTTTTGCTTATGCTGAGCCGCGCGGGCGCTACAATCTGGCCGATCTCGAAACAACCGCCAAGTCCGAAGCGGGCGGCTATGTGTTGAACGGTCATAAAGCCGTCGTCATCGGTGCGCCGTGGGCAACCCATTTCATTGTGACCGCGCGTACATCGGGCGGCCAACGTGATGCCGGCGGCGTCTCCGTCTTCATTGTAGACAAGGGCGCAGAAGGGGTCTCTACGCGCGACTATCCAACGGTTGATGGCAGACGTGCCTCTGAAGTCTATTTCGAGAATGTGTCGGTTCCGGCCGAACATCTGATCGGCGAAGCGGATAACGGCCTGCCGCTGGTCGAACAAATCGCTGACGAAGCTGTTGCGGCCCTTTGTGCCGAAGCTTGCGGCGTCATGGGCGTTGCGCACAAAATGACCGTCGAGTATTCGCGCCAACGCAAACAGTTCGGCACACCGATCGGCAAGTTCCAGGTGCTCCAGCACCGTATGGTCGATATGTTCATGGAGCATGAGCAATCCGTGTCCATGACCTATATGGCGACGTTGAAGCTTGGCGAAGACGAGATCGAGCGAAAGAAGGCGGCCTCCGCTGCCAAAGTCAAAATCGGGCAGGCCGGACGTTTTGTCGGTCAGGAATCCATCCAGATTCACGGCGGCATGGGTATGACCGAAGAGCTTGCCGTCGGCCATTACTTCAAACGCCTGACCATGATCGATGCAGAGCTTGGCAATGTCGACCACCACATGAAGCGCTATACGGCGCTTTCGGCGGGTGACATGGCAGTCGCTGCGGAATAGGCTGATCAATTAGGCGGGGACAGGTCACCTTGTTTGAGCAATCGGTTGGTTTTCGCACTTGGACTTACAAATTTCGGTTCTCTTTGGCTGACGGGCAAGAGGGCAAGGTTCACGTACAGGCGGGCGTTAAAGGGTTTGAAAGCCATTTGTGGATTGACGGGGTTAAGGCAAGCCAGGAATACACCCCGATCAGGCTTTCAAATCTGGAAGAAGATCTGGCGAAGCCACATTGGCTTGAAGCCAGGACTGAAGCCGGCGAGGTCCTCCGTATCGAAGTGGGCTATCTGACAGCGATCAAGCTTGGCATTCGTGTTTTTCTGGGCGGCGCGCTTATCTATGAAAGCCACCCCGGCAAGACGCTTGATTATCTGGCGCGTCAGGGCGCTCAGCTTGCTGCTCAAGATGCTCAGTTGCATGACGATCCTGATTATCAAACGGGCATGGTGGAGTTGAAAAAACTTGGTGGGCAGAAAGAAAAATTCAAACGCAACTGGCCCTCCCTTGCGGTCGACATTGGCCTTGGCTTTGTCTTTTTCTTCGTCGCCAAATATACCGATCTGACGACCGCTGCGATCTGGGGTGCGATCGCGGGACTGGCGCTGGTGGTTGTCCAGCAATTCGTCAAGAAGGTCGATTTGCTCGGTGGGCTGGCCCTGTTCGGCATCGTCATGATGATGATCTCTGCGGCCTATGCCTTTTTGCTTCAGGACGAATATCTCATTCAGATGCGCACTACGGTGATGGGGGTCTTGGGAGCAACGCTTTATCTGGCAGACGGCTTGATCCTGAAAGGCCGGTATCTTGGCGAGCGCACGGCACGTTACATGTTCATGCCAGACATCGTTCCCCAGCGCCTATCGCTTGCGCTTGGTGCCATGTCTTTGCTCATGGCCATCCTCAACTGGGGCGTCGTTCGGCTCGTGTCCAAAGATATTTGGCTCTACTACACCACTTTTGGCGATTTTTTCATCGCCGTTCTTCTGTTTTCACTTGCGATCAAATGGGTGACTGTATCTGGTTATGATGCGGCCCAATCGGGCGTAAACGAGTAAGATCGGGCTCGAGCGATTGAGAATAGGTCTTTGCGGACCGAAATTCAGACGCTAAGCCTTAAGTTACTCTAAGATTGCCCACAGAAAGCTTCCCCCATGTCTGATATTATCCTAACCGAAAAACGCGGTCCCATTGCGATCCTTACATTAAATCGCCCGGACATGATGAACGCGCTTGGTCAGGAAGGAGATGGCGCAGCCGTTGCCGCCGCGTGTGCTGCCATCGAAGACGATCCTGCAATTCGCGTTGCAATCCTAACGGGCGCAGGTCGTGCTTTCTCTGCGGGGGGCGATGTGAAGGCCATGCGCGATCGCAAAGGCGCATTTGCGGGCAGCCCGTATAGTGTCCGCGAAGGCTATCGGCGCAACATCCACCGCATCGTGAGCAGTCTTTACAATCTGGAGATACCGCTGATTTCTGCCGTTAACGGCGCAGCCATTGGTCTTGGCTGCGATGTGGCGTGTATGGCGGACGTGCGCATTGCGTCCGAGAAAGCCAAATTTGGCGTCACTTTCCTGAAGCTGGGGCTCATTCCGGGCGATGGTGGCGCGTGGCTTCTGCCGCGCATTATCGGAAATTCGCGTGCGGCCGAGCTGCTCTTTACCGGCCGCGTGATTGACGCAGCCACGGCGACAGAGTGGGGCCTTGTCTCGCGCGCCGTTGCGCCAGATGCCCTGATGGACGAGGCAATGGAGCTTGCAGAGGAGATGGCCGCCCAGCCACCGCAATCTCTCCGTGTCGCCAAAACGCTGCTCCGCCACGGCCAGACGGCGAGCTACGAAACGATCATGGAAATGTCTGCTGCAGCACAATCGATGATGCACCACACCGAGGATCATATCGAGGGCGTTAACGCGATCCTTGAGAAGCGTGCTGCAATTTTTGAAGGCAAATAAAAGAAGAACCGTTGCATCAATATATGCAAATATGGGTTTCAACTGGCCCGAAGCTTGCCTACTCAAGACATTGAAGGCATCAATTTTTCAGTTTGAGAACGCATTGTGGGAATTTATCCACTCATAAGAGACTTGCAGAGCCGGTTCGGGCCTTTACTTGAGGCAAAGGCCAGTGCGCAGCGAGCGATGCGACGTATGCGGAAAGTCCCGTTCGAAGACGATTTTCTCATACTTCGACAGCTGAATATTGGACGCGGCCTGTGCCTCGATGTTGGCGGCAATCGTGGACAGAGCATTGATGCTATCCGTTTGATGCAACCCGATTGCAAGATTATGTCGTTTGAGCCCAGTGGCCTCTTGGCCGAAGCGCTCGAAAAACAAACCGTGCGCGATCCGAATACGCAGATTATGAATATTGGGCTTGGGGACGAGGCTGGAGAGTTTACGCTGTATACGCCGTTCTATCGGAGTTTTATGTATGATGGATTGGCGTCTTTTGTGGAAGCTGAGGCACGTCAATGGCTCAACGAGGATACGGTCTGGCGGTTCAGCCCCGACCTGCTGCGCATCGAGCAGCGTTCTTGCAAAATCTCGGTTCTTGACGAGTTGAACCTCGATCCGGTCTTCATCAAGCTCGACGTGCAAGGGTTCGAACGACAAGTCATTCTCGGTGGTCGCGACACGCTGGCCCGGAAGAAGCCCCTTCTTCTGATGGAGAATAATGATCCGGGCGATGAGATTTTGCAGGAAATGGGTTGGCGTCGCGCCGCTTATGATCCGGCTGGCTTGCGTCTGGACGAGTTTGGTTACAACAACACCTTCTATTTTCACCCCGAAAGCGAAGCGTTCGCGCAGCTGACGGGCTAGCGCGCCGTGCCGGCCCGTTGGGCATCACGGATCTCATTCATCAGGTCAAAGAGTGCGACCGGATCATCCGGCGCGTCGAGCTTATTGTCATATTCGCGGTAGAGTGTTGAAACATTCACCGCGATCCGCTCGGCGTCACCCCAGCTTGAGAAATCGCCGAGCACGATATCGTGGCACGCATCGCGAACGCTGAGGCCCGCGTCAAACCGTTTGCGGGCTTCGGTATCAACATAACGTAAATAGGCCTGAACCTGCGCAACGCCCTTGGCGTCGGTTATCGGGCCATGTCCGGGCACAATTGCCGACGGGTTCAGCGCCAAGATCCGGTCGCAAGCAGCAATCCAGTTTGATACCGGCCCCGCCCACATCAGGGGCGTTGAATTGATGAATAGAATGTCGCCCGTATAGACCGTTCCGGTGTCCGGCACATGCACCAGGACATCGCCCGCTGTATGCGCTGGGCCGACCTCGATCAGCTCAACTTTGCGATCACCGACGGTCAGATCAAGTTGTCCGCTGAACGTCTGCGTTGGCAGGCGCTCTTGGACGCCAGCAAAGTCGAACATACCAAAGACATCTGTAAAATACGCGCCAACCGGACCCATTTGTGGGGCCATTTTCATAATCTGCGCCAGTTCGGTTGCGCCAAATGCTTCCATTTCTGCCGCGCTGGCCGCTGATGCAATGATGTCCGCATGCGGGCAACAGCCATTGCCGTGTGTGTGGTCGCCATTAGCATGCGTATTGACGATAATGCCAATATCACCTCCGGCGACACCTGCGGCGTCTTTCATGTCCTTAAGCATCTCGTAAGTCAGTGGCATGTCAAATAGTGTATCGACCAGCAAGGATGCTTCTCCATCGACGATCAATCCAGCGTTCGACCAGCCCCAACCACCATCAGGTTGCAAATAGGCGTACTGGCCATTGCCGAGGTCTTTCAGTCCTTTCGTATATGTCCAACGCTCAGCCATGATTGCCCGCCGTCCAGCCGGATGCGGCCAAGTGTGCTTCAGCAAAACGGAGCGGGTGTTCTTCAAGTGGCGTGGCCAACGTGTCGTTCCAGCGATTCAAAAAGCCGAAATACGAAATAATCCCGACAATCTCTGCAATTTCGTCTTCGCTGAAATGAGGTGCCAACGCTTCGAAATGCGCATCCGTTGCCATATTGGGGACGCTTCCAGCCGCTTGAGCGAGAGAAAGCGCTGCCCGTTCCGCCGCAGTGAAGTGCTCGCTTGTTTCGTACGTCCAAAGGGCTTCAATTTTCTCCGCCGATAGCCCCAACCTCTCCGCACCGTGGGCGGTATGCGCCTGACAATAATTGCATCCCGCCGCTGCGCTCGTAATGTTTGCGATCATCTGGCGTAGCTGCGGATCAAGTTTGGCATTAGGGCCCATCAAGGCAAAAGATAGCGCCATAAACCCTTGCAACATGGCCGGCGACCGCGCCATGATCTTGAGCGAATTAGGCGTAAATCCCATCACGTCTGCGGCTTGATCAAGAAGCGGTTGGGCTTGCGCCAGTGCGTCGGCGGGGGCTGGGCTCAGTCTCGGCATTGCAGGTTCCCTCCTCATAGAATTGCTCCAAGGCTATGGCTTATAGTCTGTGCAATCAAGGGCAGGGCGCTTGACCTCTCTGGCCTGTCCCAACGTCAGGCTTTGCGGAACGTGGCTCAGGCCCTAAAGTGGATGAGAACCCCCGAAGAAGGATAAGCAATATGATCGGTGTCGTCGTCACGCTGGAAGTGCAAGATGGAAAACAAGCAGACTTTGAAAGTGTTTTCAAAGATCTGATGGCCAAGGTTCATGCCAATGAGCCCGGCTGTCTCTGGTATCAATTGTTCAAATCGAAAAAGAGTGCAACGACCTATACCGTGCTTGAGCAATACGCCTCTCAGGAAGCGCTCGATGCGCACGGCAAGACGGACTACTTCCTCGCCGCTCAAGGTGGGCTCGGCGCGTGTCTCGCTGGTGCGCCCAATATCGAAATGTTGGATATTGTCAGCTAGCCTATACTGCCCCGAAATATTTGAACGAGGATACCACAATGGATCTTGCCTTTACGTCCGAAGATCGCGCATTCGCCAAAGAAGTCCGCGACTGGATCGCCGACGCCTACACGCCCGAACTGCGGGCCAAACAGGCTATGTCCAAGAATGGGTATCTCGACAAGGAAGGCATGGTCGAGTGGCAGAAGAAGCTGCATGAGCGCGGCTGGATCGCACCAAACTGGCCATCCGAGTATGGCGGGGCGGGATTTACTGCGGGTCAGAAATACATCTTTCATATGGAGATGGCGGCCGCGGGAACGCCCCAAGTCACCCCAATGGGGTTGGGCATGGTTGCGCCCGTCATTATGGCATTTGGCAATGATGAACAGAAAAAGCAGCATCTGCCACCTATTCTGTCTACGGATATTTGGTGGTGCCAGGGTTATTCCGAACCGGGCTCTGGATCAGACCTTGCCAGCTTGCAGATGAGTGCCGTGCGGGACGGGGATGAGTATGTCCTCAATGGCTCCAAGATATGGACAACCCACGCCCAGTGGGCGGACTGGATGTTCTGCCTTGTGCGCACTTCCAAAGAGGGCAAGCCCCAGCAAGGGATTAGCTTTATTGTCTTCCCGATGACCTTACCCGGTATTTCGGTTTCGTCCCTGCCGACGCTGGACGGGCCTGTCGATGGACAGCAGGAGATCAATCAGGTGTTCTTTGAAGACGTTCGCGTGAACATCAAAGACGCGCTGATTGGCGAAGAGAATAAGGGTTGGACCTATGCGAAGTATTTGCTCCAGTTCGAGCGCGGCAATGCCTACGCGCCCGGCCTGAAAAATATGCTTAGCAAGGCCAAGAAGATCGCGAGCGTCGAGCAGTCCAATGGCCGGCCATTGATTGAGGATCCTGATTTCCAGCGAAAAATGGCGGCAATGGAGATGCGCATCGAGGCGCTTAACGCGACCGAATTGCGCATATTCTCGGCTCTGTCTGCAGGCGAAGCGGTTGGTCCGGAAAGTTCAATGCTCAAATGCGCAGGCTCGGAAACTCAGCAAGCGATCAGTGAGCTTGTCGTTGAAGCTTGTGGAGGTTACGCCGCGCCGTTCGTCGAAGATACGTGGAGCCATCTGCGCGCGGGCACGAATTACGATATGCCAACGCCCGCCTACACCGCGCCAGCTGCGCCGAGCTATTTCAACTATCGCAAGACCAGCATCTATGCAGGCTCTAACGAAATCCAGCGGAACATCATGGCTAAGATGGTGCTCGGGCTTTAGAATCCGTCCCCACTTTTGTTGCAGCGTTACAGATCCAACTCCTCGACAAAGTGCGCATTCTCCTGAATGTATTTGAACCGCAGTTCCGCTTTGCGTCCCATAAGCGTTTCAATCAGTTCAGCGGGCTTGACCTCGGTCAACTCGTCGAAACTATCGGGCAGGGTGACGCGGGCAAGCGTGCGGGTTTCAGGGTTCATTGTAGTGACCTTAAGCTGGGCGGGGTTCATTTCGCCAAGACCTTTAAAGCGTCCAATCTTGACGTCTTGATTGGCCTTGAACTCGGTCTCCAGCAGGTGCGCCTTCTGCTCGTCATCCATGGCATAAACGGTCTTGCCCTTATAGCTGAGACTATAGAGCGGCGGCATAGCCAGATAGAGCCGACCCTGTTCGATCAGGCCGGGCATTTTCTTGAAGAAAAATGTGATGAGCAGTGCCGCAATATGCGCGCCATCGACATCGGCGTCGGTCATGATGATGACCTTCTCATACCGCAGATCGTCGGCATTGAACTGCGTACCAAACCGAACGCCAAGAGCCAGACCGACATCGGACAGTTCCTGATTGTTTGAAATCTTGTCATCCGTTGCGCTGGCGACATTCAGGATTTTGCCGCGCAGGGGATGAATGGCTTGTGTCTTCCGATCGCGCGCCTGCTTGGCTGAGCCGCCCGCGCTGTCGCCTTCGACAAAAAAGATTTCGGTGTCTTCCGGTCCCTTGTTCGAACAATCGGCAAGTTTGCCAGGCAGACGCAAGCGGCGTGTTGCAGACTGACGCTGTACATCACGTTGCTTGCGGCGTCGGGCCCGCTCGTCAGCGCGCTCCATGGCCCAGTTAAACAGTTTGTCCGCTTCCTTCGGGCTACCCGCCAGCCAATGATCGAACCGATCACGGATCGCGTTTTCGACAAGCCTGAACGCCGCCGTGGTTGAGAGTTTGTCTTTCGTTTGACCAACAAATTCCGGTCCCCGGATAAAGACAGACAAAAGTAAGCCCGCATGCCCCATCACATCATCGGCGGTAATCAGGCTCGACTTTTTCTGTCCCGTCAGTTCGCCATAATTGCGCAGGCCTTTGGTCAGTGCAGAGCGCAGGCCGGCTTCGTGCGTGCCGCCATTTCGTGTTGGGATTGTGTTACAATATGAGCGAGAGAATCCATCAGTCTCGCCAAACCCTGCCGCCGTCCAGGAAATTGCCCATTCGACTTTGCCATCTGATGTCTCAACCAGTCCGGTAAACGCTTCGGTCGTAATCGTATTCTTGCCATCAAAGACTTCCGCGAGTTGGTCAGCCAGGCCGTTCGGATAGCTCAGCGTCGCTTCGGCTGGGACCTTTGACTCTTCGGGAAGTAAGGACGGTGCGCATTTCCACCGCAGTTCCACACCGCGATAGAGGTAGGCTTTCGAGCGGGCCATCTGGAACAGTATGGCGGGCTTCCAGCGCAGCTTGTCACCGAAGATTTCGTGATCAGGCTTAAACCGCACACTGGTTCCGCGCCGATTGGGGGCTGTTCCGATACATTCGAGCGGTCCGGTGACCAGCCCGCGTTCGAAATTCTGTGCATAGAGTTTCTTGTCGCGCGCCACTTCGACCTCGACCCGTTCGGAAAGGGCATTCACCACCGAGATACCAACCCCGTGTAGGCCGCCAGCTGTTTCATAAGCCGAATCGGAAAACTTGCCGCCCGCGTGTAGCGTGGTCATGATAATTTCAAGCGCGGATTTTCCGGGGAACTTCGGATGCTCACCAATCGGGATGCCGCGTCCATTGTCGGTCACGGTCAAATAGCCGTCTGCAGCCAGATCAACCTCAATGCGGCTCGCATGTCCGGCAACCGCTTCATCCATTGAATTATCGAGAATTTCTGCGAATAGATGGTGGAAAGCGCGTTCGTCTGTGCCGCCGATATACATGCCCGGACGCTTGCGCACTGGTTCCAGTCCCTCAAGGACCTCAATATCTTTTGCGCTATAACCTGAAGGGTCAGACGACATATTTTCGAACAACTTTGCTTGATTTGATTTTGCCATGCTATCCTCTTTAGGCTGACTCGCGGTCCATGGGAGAGATTCATGCCAATTCTGATTAAGGATCCATTAACTCTGGCATCGGGGCTTACATTGCCTAATCGGCTCGTCAAGGCCGCGATGACAGAGGGGCTGGCCGATGCGCGCAATCAGGCGACCGGCAAACACGCGGCTTTATATCGAACATGGGCGGCAGGCGGCATTGGCTTGCAACTGACGGGCAATGTGCAAATCTCGCGGCGTCATCTGGAGCGTCCGGGCAATATTGTCATTGAGGGCGACCAGTCCAATGAAGCGCGCGCCGGACTTGCAGCGTTTGCCGAAGCGGCAAAATCAAGTGGCGGTAAAGTCATCATGCAGTTATCGCATGCCGGACGCCAAACGCCCAGATCCGTTAATGAAGAGCCGGTGGCACCCAGCCCAGTTAAACTCAAAATGCCCGGCGGCGTGTTCGGCATGCCCCGCGAGATGCGGACTGATGAGATCATGGAGGCCATAAAGGGCTTTGGAGCGGCAGCGAAAGTCGCTCAGGAAACGGGCTTTGACGGCGTGCAAATTCATGCCGCGCACGGCTATCTCGTTTCACAGTTTTTGTCCCCGTTGGCAAATCAGCGCAGTGACGAATGGGGTGGTACGCTTGAGAACCGCGCGCGGTTATTGGTCGAAAGCGTCAAGAGTGTAAAAGCGGTTTGTGGGGACAGTTTCTCTGTTGCGGTCAAGCTGAACTCAACGGACTTTCAGAGGGGTGGTTTTAGCCATCAGGACTGTCTGCAAGTGATCGACATGCTCAACACGCTTGGGCTGGATTTTGTTGAAATCAGTGGCGGCAATTATGAACAGCCGCAAATGGCTGGCATCGACGGCGCCGAACCAAAATTCGAGGAAGACGTCCGAGAATCGACGCGCGCTCGGGAAGCTTACTTCATGAAATATGCTCGCAGCATTCAGGAACGGGCGCAGATGCCGTTGCTGGTCACCGGCGGTTTCCGCACGGTCGCGGCCATGAACGCGGCTCTGGAAAGCGGTGAAGCGGCTCTGATTGGTTTGGGGCGTCCGCTTTGTGCCGAACCGGGCCTGCCGGACAAATTGATCTCTGGTGAGCAGATCAGTGCTGAAAGCTGGGAGAAAAAGCTCAAGCTTGGTCCAACACGGTTTCTTGGGCCAAATTCGCCAATCAATCTGGTCAAGGGGCTAAACGGTTGGGGGCAGCAGGGATGGTTTTGCCTGCAGATCAAGCGCATGGGCGCAGGATTGGCGCCCGATCTCGGGCTCGGTGTGTTCAAGGCTTTCCGGCAATACTCTGCTGAAGAGGCCGAGGCTGCCGAGAGCTACCACGCGGCGCTCGCAACACCCGCTTAATCGGGGCGGAATGCCGCTGCAGCTTTGAGCCTGAGCATCGGTTTTTCCAGCAGATACCATGACGCAAGAGCGGCCAAAACAGCCAAGGGCAGGCCAAGTCCGAACAAAAGCGCGCTGTTGGGCGGGCGTCCGACCAGTTCGGTCAGCAGCTGATAAATCGGCCAATGAAAGATATATAGGCCATAGGAAAAATCCGGTGGCTTCGAAACCCAGCCTGGCGCTTTGACATCCGAGAACGCAACAGCGAACAGGATCGGCGTCAGGGCCAAGTTCATCAGAATTTCGCCAATGCCTTGACCGAGCAAAATTATGACAGCGCCCAAGACGAGGATCGGTACTGCGAATTTCATCGCCACCAGACCACGCTGGGCCAGCAAATAGGTCGCCGCCCCATAAAGATAGCAGCTGCCAAATCTTACCAGGCTGCCAAGCGTTGCATTCGCGTCCGTGACCAAATGTGTCTGTAGATCAATGGCAAACAATACAGAGGCGCCCAGAGCCCCCAAAATCACAATTATCAGGTTCCGGTGCAGCCCAAGCAGTAACAAAATCGCCGTGCCCAGATAAGCCAGCACTTCATAGCGCAATGTCCAGATTGGCCCCGTCACATCACCTGCGAATGGATTGCCCGCCATAGTCAAACCCAGCCAATCTGGATTGGGTGAGACGAAGCTCGCCAGTTTCGCCATGTCGATCCAGGCTTTCGGATTGGCCAAATAGCCGATGAGGTCCGCGTCACCGAGTAGAGGAACCAATATCAGGCCCAAAAACAATGTAACAAAGATCAGCGCGGGCATAATGCGCAAGAACCGTGAGCGCGCGAAGACGAGAATATCGCCAGACCGCTCTGCGCTGCCGGTGATCAGATAGCCGCTCAATATGAAAAAGCCGTTGACGGCAAAGTATCCAAGAGAGGTATGGCCAAGTTCAAAAGGAGAATCAGCGTGCCCGGCCTGAAAGTAGAACACATGCTCAAAAGCGACCAGAAAGGCCAATAACAGGCGGATTGGCGTAAAGTAGTTCTGTGGCACCCGACAATCCTTCGTGTTTGAGCGATGTTAACTCTGATTCACCATCTGTGCAGGCTCGACGGGAACCCTATGCAGGTCTCATCCCAAATGCAAAGACTGTTCGGAAAACCACGGTCTACTCAGGCGAGCACGCGGTGCTGGACAACATCGAAAACAGCCTTTCGCCCCCAATAACCCAATTTTCGGCTTACAGAGTGCCATCATCCGGGAGCGCATGACGCAATTCCTTGGGAATATAGTTCTCGTCGTGTTTGGCCAGTACAGACGTGGCGTCAAACCGCCCGGTCGGTCCGACAGTGCCTTCGACAATAACACCCTGTCCTTCTCGGAATAGGTCCGGCAAAACGCCCGAATAGGTGACTGTAATCTCTGCACCTCCATCGGTGACGCGGAAAACGGTCTCGACGCCTTCGCCGCGGATGACAGATCCATCCATGACGAGGCCGCCCAGCCGGATAGGCCGGGTGGGCAACTCGGTCGTTGTGGCGAGTTCTGTCGGCGTTAGAAAGTATGAGATGCTGCGACTAAGTGCGGACAGTGCAAGTGCGCTGGCGCCGACGAGCAAAATCCCTATTACGGCAATAATACCCAGACGTCTGTTCCGGTTTTTGGGCTTCATTGTCTTTCCATCGCTTGGCCGCGTGATGATCCACAGTCTCCGTACCTGATTAACACGATCTTGGCAGCCAGGCGTGTGTAAAACGATGCGGCATCCTGACCACCTGTGCCGGGAGTATACACCATGTTGCGAAGCGTGTAGGTTCGGCCCGAACAAAGGGTATCCTCAGGTGTTGCGGTGCCAGCTGAATGACGCGTGGGATTTCTCTGTCATGCTATGTTTCGCAATCCTTATGCAGATCACGCCGCGTCCATGCTTGCAAAGCATGATCGTGCGCCGGAGCGGCAGATCGAGAGTGGGAAACCGTTGAAACAGACACCGTTCGAAATAATCCGTCTTGAATGCGCAGAATTGGCCTGCGCGCGTGGCGGTGTGCCTGTCATTGCAGGAGTATCATTCGACTTGTCAAGCGGTGAGGCGATGGCGATCTTCGGTACAAATGGTGCGGGCAAGTCCACTCTGCTTGGCGCAATCTCTGGCCGGATACCGTTGAGCGAAGGGGCCGTCAGCTGGCACGCGGAAAATCAAGCCATCGCACAGATCGAAGCGCGCTCCCAGATCGCCATGCTCTCGCATGATGGCGCCATTAAAGCGGGTCTGAGTGTTGAGCAAAATCTGAATTTCTGGTGCGGTATCTATGCCAAGCCCAAATCTAGAATCCCGTCTGTCATTGCCGCCGTAAAAATCACCGGACTCGAACATAGGCGGGCCGCAACACTTTCGGCGGGGCAGTTACGACGACTGTCATTTGCCCGCATTTTGCTTGCTAATCGGCCGATATGGCTGCTGGACGAGCCAACGGCGTCGATAGACGATGACGGTCGTGCCGACATTTCGGCGCTGATAAGCGAGCATACAGCGCGAAACGGATTGGCCCTGATCGCCACTCACGAACGGCTCGACATCGCCCATCGCAGTCTGAGGATTGGATGATGGAGATGGTGCGGATTGCACATGCCGTTGCGCGCCGCGATGTGGCTTTATCGTTCAAAGGCGGCGGTGGCTGGTTGCAGGGCATTGTGTTTTACGGCGTGTTTGTTGCGTTCATGGCGTTTGCGTTTGGTCCGGGCGAAGATGGTTTGCGGCGTGCGGCTGCGCCAACAATTTGGCTCGCCACGCTGTTTGCCCTTCAGCTTGCTGCGTCGGAGATGTTTGTCGAGGACATTGAAGATGGTTCCTTGCGGACCCTGGCCGTCGAGCTGCCGTCATTGTTGGGTTATATTATTGGTAAGTTGGTGAGCGTCCTCATTGTCGTTGGCGTCCCGCTCATCATTGCCGCTCCTATGGTGATGCTCATGTTTGCAGCAGGCGCGACAAATATCACATCTGCCCTTCCTTCGATCGTGATGGGCGCTGTCGCGCTTAGTCTGGCCGCCTGCATTGCTTCGGCGATCAACGCTGCCCTGCAAGGCGGTGGGCGGTTTACCGCCATTCTGGCGGCACCGCTCTCTATCCCGGTGCTTATTTTCGGGATAGACGCGACCATTGCGGGGATAGAGGTCGGGGAGATATGGTCCGTTGAAATGCAGTTTCTGACAGCGATCACATTGTTCCTGATGGCCGTCGTGCCGGGGTTTTCTGTTCTGGCGCTGAGGCTTGGTCTGGAGTGATTTTGGAGATGAAAGAATGCTGAGCTATTTCTCGAATCCGGCACGCTTTGAGGCATTTGCGCGATGGGCCAGTCCCTTTGCAATGGGCGTTTTTCTTCTGAGTCTGACCTTCGCAATCCCGATGGGCCTGTACTTTTCCCCCGAAGATTATCAGCAAGGTCACACGGTTCGCATCATGTATGTGCATGTGCCCGCGGCGATCATGTCGGAGGTGGTCTTCGGCTTTATCGCTTTGATGAGCCTGATTGCATTTGTCTGGAGACACACGCTGGCCGATGCCTGCGCGCGCGCAGCCGCTGGGCCGGGCGCACTCTTTGCGGCTTTGACCTTGATAACTGGATCGATATGGGGCCAGCCAACATGGGGGACATGGTGGGTCTGGGATGCACGGTTGACCTCGATGCTGATCCTTTTTCTCACCTATATTGGCTATATTGCCGTTTGGCAGATGGGCACGGATGAAAGCAAATCAGCACGGCTCGCGCGCATTGTTGGATTGGTTGGTTTTATCAATGTTCCAATTGTCAAATTCTCGGTGGACTGGTGGCAGACGCTTCACCAGCCGGCAAGCATCCTCAAAGCGGGTGGACCGAGCATCGCGCCGTCCATGCTTTGGCCGCTTGGGCTGATGGCGCTGGCATATGCTGCATTGTTTGCGTGGCTGGTCTTGGTTGGTGTTCGTGGCAGCATCTACGAAAAGCGTATTGCCCGATTGTCACACAGGACCGCTAGCCGCCCGATCGATGTCGCAGCAGAGGTAGGAGGAGAGTAGAATGGCTGAATTCTTCGCCATGGGTGGATACGGGTTTCATGTTTGGACTTGCTGGGGTGTGAGCGGTTTACTGCTCGGAGCATTGGCTATGACGACGCTTCGCCGAACGAAAAGTCTGGCTGAGATTGCCCGCAAAATCGAGGCGACGACCGAGGATGATGCCACAGAAACGTAATTTCTTGCCCATAACGAACCCGACCAAGCTGGAGTAATTGCGATTACTTGGTGAAATTAACATCTTCATAAGATTTCAAAAATATCACTTTAACGTGCAAAAAGCGCGATAAGGTAGAAATTCTATGTTTCGAGTCGGCCAAGAGCAGCATCAGATTGGGACCAGAACGTCCGAAGCCAAGAACGGTGTCGGACTGAGTATTATGTTTGATAGCCTTTCAGGGCTTCGGCAACTGCGCAGAAAAGATCGATTATCAGCTGGTTTTTCTCGACCCAATCGCTCCAAACGACCAAGAGTGTTAGAATGGACGACACTTCTTGTCTCTTTTCTTGTACTCTCTGCCCCAGCTGCGGCACAGGCAAATATTGCGCGCACCTGCAATCCGGGGAACAATTCTGCTGGCCAGCAACTTGCGCAAGGTGCCCCGACGGACTTTGCGCAATTCACTGGCGTGCCTGACGATGCCCGATTCCAGTTTATTGCAAGACAAAACGGGGGTCCACAGAGCGTACAGCGATCTGGGGCAAGGTTTACACGTACCGGAGGCACACTGTTTTCAGGGGTTACTTTTTCCCTGGGGTTGTTCGGGCGCAATGGGAGCGGTTCGACCGTTCGCGTTGCCCCGCGAGGGAGCCGGGTTGGGCAAACGGCCAATTTCCGCATTGATATTACCGGCTCTGGTGCGCCGCGCAGGACGGCGTGGACAATTGTCTGTCTGGATGATGGCCCAACCGTCACGACGCCTGCTGATCAAACGGTTGATCCGTTTACACCTGTAAGTGTGTCGGTCACAGCCCAAGAGCCAAATGACCCAGATCCAGTCGCAACTTATGCGTGGACAGTGCCAGCGGGCATTACCCTTATTGGTGCCGATACACCGAGCCCAAGCTTCATCGCGCCCTTCGTGGCCCCGGGCACCGGCCCGCGAGCAATTTTGATGGAACTCACGGTTACAGATGATGATGGCGATCAGGTGACCACATCAACCAATGTTACCATTAATGAAGCCGATTTTGATCTGTCTGATGCGCCATCGACTTACCAAGATACAGGCCATGTTTTCAATTCCGCTATCCGTCTTGGCGCATCGATCGATATTGATACAGTTCTTCAGGCCAGCCCGACCGCCGATGGGGACGGGGCTGATGATGACGGCATCGCTATCTCTGAGCTGGCACAACGGCAGTCTGCGACCGTCACTGCGCAGGTGGCTGGGCCAGGTGGCTTCTTGCAGGGTTGGATTGATTTCAATGGCAGTGGCACCTTTGAAGCCGACGAACAGATTGCAATCGACCTTCAAGATGGCGGCGCGGGGGACACCAATGCAGATGCTGGAACCCTGACATTCGATTTTCCTGTTCCACAAGATGCCATAATAGGCCAGAGCGTTGCACGCTTCCGCTGGTCCACTCAAAATGGGATCGATGCGGTCACTTTCGCACCTGACGGAGAAGTCGAAGACTATGCCGTAACGCTTCTGCCTGATCCGCTGACACTGCTAGCGCCATTCACGTGCAGTGGAGACTTTTATCAGGTTCATGGCAGGGGCAATAGTAATCTGTCGGTGGTGGACCTCCTGGCCGGAACATTCTCAGCAATTGGTAATACAGGCGCGAGTATACGTGGCACGGGCCTAAACCCTGATGACCTTCTTGCTTACGGCATGCAAGATCAAAACCCGGCGCTCGGCAATGTGTTATTTGCCGTTGGCAGCGATGGGTCAAGCGTCAATCTGGATCAAATACCCGGACTGCCAAACCTGAACTTCGCCTCTGGCGATTTTGGGCCGGGTGGGCTTCTTTACGTCAGAAGCAACGGTAACAATCGGCCGCTTATCGCAATCGATGTTGAGACAAGAACTATTGTGCGACAGTATTCTCCGGTTGGTATTACCAATCCGAACACGGCGGACTTTGCGTTCAATCCGGTCGACCAGTCTTTTTATTCGGTTGAAAGCAGCTCAGGTAATGCGCGCCTCTTACGTTTCACGCTGGGGGCTGATCTGTCCAACCCAACCTTTACGGTCGAAGCGGTCGGTGCGACCGGAATACAGACAAGTGGAAATGGCGGAAACAATGTCTTCGGAGCGATGTATGCCGATAATTCTGGTAATGTGTTTGGCATCCGAAACAGCACGGGCCGCCTCTATCAGTTCAGCACCACAGATGGAACGCCAGTCCTCGTAGGTCAGGGCGCGGCGAGCTCGCAGAATGACGGATTTTCTTGTGCCCGAGAGGCCAGCGCGATCCCGCAGGAGTTCGGCGATGCGCCTGTCACCGGAACCGTAGACGGTATTGCCGCAAACTATGGCGAGGCGGCACAGAACTTTTCCCCCGACAATGCGCTCATTATTGGCGCGACCTCTACGGATGATGCTGCCAATCAGCCCTCCAATTCGGCTGACGCGGACGCAGATGATGGGCTAGCGACTGTGCCAGAGGCGATCACGACTGACACGTCATATGCAGTTACAGTCCCCGTGCTGAACGAGACGGGTGGCGACGTTTTCTTATGCGGATTTATTGATGCGGGGAGAACAAATGGTTTGAATGGCATGTTCGATGCAGCTGATGAGCGTGTCTGCGCAACAGTGCCCGATAGCAACAGCTCGCAGGATGTGAACCTCGACTTTACAGGGTTAGACTTCTCCGCCGCGCCGGGCACCTCAACCTTCCTACGGTTGCGCCTATCCAGCGTACAGAGCGAAGCAGAATCCGCGACCGGAGCGGGCGCTTCAATCGGCGAGGTCGAAGACTATGCTGTGACCATCGAGGCCCAAGCACTTCCGGTCGTACCATCTTGTGCCGTTGCCCAGCGCGTAACAGAGAACACCGCGCCGAACCGAAACATTATTGCGGGCACATGCTCAGCTGATGTTTCTGTGACATCAGACGGCGTGACCGCCAACCCCGGATACTGTCCGTTGGTGCCGCTGCCCCCGGATTATGAGATTGCCTATGATTATGTGCTTCCAACTGGCGACAGAATGTATGCACTAACCCTCTATGCGAACGCTGGTGGCAATATAAATGATGGCGAGTTGCGGACATTTGATCTCGAAGTGGACTACACAGATGCCGTTGGCGCGAGTTCAACGCTTGTCATGAACAATGTGAATATCGGCGACACCACAGCGCTCGATAGCCCGAGATCGGTTCCCTTCATAGCAAACGGACAAGCTGTCAGCTTGCCAAATGTTACGCAGATCCGGATGAGCAATCTTGGCGGAAATTCAGGTGAGGTTCCATTCCGTGAAGTGCAGGGCGCTTGCGGTCGCGATTTTTCTGATGCGCCAGCCAGCTTTGCTGACGCTAGCCACCAGTTTGATCCTGCTGTCGTACTTGGCGCGAGCGCGACTGTAGACACTGGTGCGGTCAATGATGATGGCGATACAGATGACGGTATTACCATCCCCGCTCTGGCTCAGGGCCAGACCGCGACAATCACCGCCGAGGTCATTGGCGCAGGCGGCTTTCTGCAGGCGTGGATCGATTTTGATGGCTCTGGCACATTCGAGGCTGCCGAGCAGGTCGCGACTGACCTGCAAGACGATGGATCAGGCGCCGATGCAGCCGTGGCAGACGGGACGCTCACTTTTGACGTGGACGTTCCGGCCAATGCCGTAACGGCGCAAACATTTGCTCGCTTCCGTTGGTCCACCATGGCGGGCCTCGATGCATCCGCCGCTGCGCCAGATGGCGAAGTCGAAGACTATGCTGTAACGGTTTTGCCGGGAGCCATTCCTCTCAGCGGGGCCGTTTTCTTCGACAATGGTGTTGGGACCGTTGCGATGGCCCATAATGGTTTGATCGAAGGCGAAGAACCCGGCGCGGGTGATGTAACGGTCGTCGCCGTGGACGTCCTAACCGGAAGTCTGGTGGGCTCTGTCGCGACGGCTGGGGACGGAACCTTCATCCTTGATTTGCCGCCCGCGCAAGATGGTCGCGATACACGCTTGCAGATTGTTACGCCTGCGGACGCGTTGCTTCTATCTAACAGCCCGGCGTCTGCGTCGGTGGGCGTCGAGCCGGCGGATCGTTCTTTCACCCTCACGCCAGCGGTCGGAGCGCCGCAGACCGGGCTGAATTTCGGTCTGGCCCAGCCGCCGCGTCTGGTCCTTGATCAGGAGCAGAGCATTCAGTCCGGCGGGGTCGCGCTGTTCTCGCACCGTTTCATCACGGGCGCGCCGGTTGAGGCGAGCTTTGCGATTATAAACGAGGAAAGTGCAACACTTGAGCGTTTCACAATGACGCTCTTCGCAGACAGCGATTGCAGCGGCTCTATTGACGCAGGTGAAACGCTGTTGACCACCCCGCAAATTGTTGCTGCCAATCAGGAGGTCTGTCTGTTGGTCCGTGTCGCAAATGCAGCCGGCAGCGTGCAGGGGGAAGATGTTCAGTTCGAACTGGTTGCGAACGGAACCTATGCCAACGCGCCGGAGACTTTCGCATTGGAGAATTTCGACCGCCTCACCGTTGGAACCCAAGCTGCCTTGCAACTCACCAAGATGGTTTGCAACACGCGTTCGGGCAGCTGCGACGTGTTGACGGGTGCAGGCTTTGATCGGTCCAACACTGGCGCGCCCGGTGACACACTGATCTACCGTCTGGTATTTCAAAATGGGGGCGCAGGCATTATCGACGACGTTAGGGTGAATGATGACACCCCTGCATTCTCCAGCTTGACGGCAACGCCCCCTGGCGTCGTCACCAGCCCGCAGGACCTGACCTGCGCATTGACTGCGCCGACAAGTCCGGCAGCAGGTTTCGAGGGCGGACTGGAATGGATTTGCCCGGGGGAGATGCAGGCAGGATCAGTGGGCGTTGTGACATTCGAGGTGCGCATAGCCGATTAGCGTCATCCGTCCTTCTCTGCTAGATTCCTCGTGCAGAGAGGGAGAGCGTGATGGCGAAATCTCAGAACAAGACGACGGCGACCGATGTCGATCCAGCCGAGTTTGTCGCCGCGGTCGAGCACAAGACGCGGCGCGAGGATGCCGAGCAATTGCTAGAATTCTTCGCACGCGTGACCGGGATGACGGCAAAGATGTGGGGTCCGACCCTAATCGGATATGGCCAGTACCACTACAAATATGACAGCGGCCGCGAAGGCGATATGCTGATCACCGGGTTCAGTCCGCGCAAATCCAATCTCGTATTCTACATCATGCCGGGCTATCAGGACCTGTCTGACAAGCTTGACCGTCTGGGCAAACACAAGCTCGGTAAATCATGCCTCTACGTCAACAAGCTCGCCGATATCGATATGGATGTGCTTGAAGAGATCGTGCGGTTCGGTGTCGACTATATCCGCGAAAACTACGAAACGATTGAGGATTAGCCCGTCGCGCGCTAAGAGCTGTGTTCCGTGAAGACAGACAAGACCTAACATGCCGCTTATCGTTGCCGCCCTCTATAAATTTGCCGCTCTGCCGGATTATGCCGACCACAAGCCAGCACTTGAGGCGGCTTGCAAGGAGGCGGGCGTAAAGGGAACAATCCTGTTGGCGTCCGAAGGGGTCAACGGGACAATTGCCGGCACACGCGAAGGCGTAGATCAGGCGCTGGACCACATCCGCGCTTTGCCCGGCTGCTCTGATCTGGAGCACAAGGAATCGACCGCCGAAACCATGCCTTTCCTGCGCATGAAAGTCCGCCTCAAGAAAGAAATTGTAACGCTTGGTGTTGAGGGTATCGACCCGACGAGCACTGTTGGCACCTATGTCGAGCCTGAAGACTGGAACGCGCTGATAAGCGATCCTGAGACCGTCGTCATAGACACGCGCAATGATTACGAAGTCGGCATTGGCAGCTTCGAAGGTGCAATTAATCCGCAGACCAAAGCCTTCCGTGACTTTCCTGAATGGTTCGAAACCTTCCGCAAAACCAACACCAAACCGAAAATTGCTATGTTCTGCACGGGCGGTATTCGGTGCGAAAAGTCCACCGCATTCCTGAAATCCCAAGGCCTTGACGATGTCTACCACCTCAAAGGCGGCATTCTGAAGTATCTCGAAACCGTGCCTGAGGAGGACAGTATATGGCAGGGCGAATGTTTCGTGTTTGATGCCCGCGTTTCGGTCGGGCAGGGCCTTGCCCTTGGTTCCTATGATCAGTGCTTTGCGTGCCGCCGCCCCATCACCGAGGCCGACAAGGCCAATCCTGCTTATGAGAAAGGAATCTCCTGTCCAGCTTGCATCAATGAATATAGCGAAGAGGCCAAGGCCCGCTTTGCCGAACGCCAGAAGCAAATCCGGCTCGCTCGGGAGCGTGGCGAAGAGCATATCGGCGAAGAGGCGCAAAGCCGGGGCAAGTCATGAGCGCTCTTCCGATCCTCTACTCGTTCCGGCGTTGCCCCTATGCCATGCGCGCACGGCTCGGTATTCTTGAAGCCGAACTGAAAGTCGAGCTGCGTGAAGTCGTCTTGCGCGACAAACCAAATGAGATGATCGAAGCGTCACCCAAAGCCACCGTTCCTGTCCTGATCCTGCCCGATGGTCGGGTCATTGATGAGAGCCGCGATATTATTGACTGGGCGCTAGAAGAAAACACCACAACCGGCCTACTCGATAAGGATCCGCTCCATCAGCGCGCATTGATCGACACACTCGACGCCGACTTCAAGCCGCATCTCGACCGATACAAGTACCCCAATCGCTATTCAGGCGAACCACCCGCAGACCATCAGGCCATCGCGCTTGACTGGATGAACACCCATCTCGCACCAAGGTTGACAACCCATGAGAATCTCTTTGGTGACAAGGTGAGTTTCGCTGATCTGGCAAGCTTTCCCTTTATTCGCCAATATGCTCATGTCGACAGAGACTGGTTCTACAGCGCCGTCCCGCAAGCCGTGGGCGATTGGCTCCAACGGCATATTGAAAGTGACAGGTTCGCCGCGATCATGTCCAAATATAAGCAATGGGCATCGGGCGAGCCGGGCATCGTATTTCCCCACCGATAAAGGGGGCTCTTCATGAATTAGCTTGGTATTTATGCGAGTTGCGCTAAAAACGGAGCGAGGCAGGGGAGCAGGACAATGACTCGATTTCTCGTTTCTATCGTTGCAGCACTCGTGTTGTCAGCCTGTGCTCATGAGCGTGGCCTGACTGACAATCGGTCGATTGGCTCGATTCAGATTGACACTGAAGCAACCGAAACGGCCATTACGAGCATCATGACAGCGCAGTCTGAGGCTTGGAACCGTGGCGATATTCCGGGGTTCATGGAGTATTACTGGAAGAGCGATCAGCTTCGTTTCGGCTCGGGCGGGAATATTACGCGCGGTTGGCAGGCTACGCTGGATCGCTATCTGCGGACCTATTCGAGCCGCGAGCGAATGGGGCATCTGGACTTCTCGGATCTGGAGATCATCGCGCTGGCAAGCGACGCGGCAATTGTTCACGGGCGCTGGAAACTCACACGGGATGCGGACACGCCATCAGGACTGTTCACGCTCGTATTCCGCAATCTTGGGTCGGGCTGGGTGATTGTCAGCGATACCACGACGTCAGCCTCGGCGGGATAGGCTGTTCGCGGTCGCAACGTCAACCGGACGATTAAGAGGGACAAAATGACATGCAGCGTCGCCTGAACCTTGAGCCGAAGACCCGTCTGCAACACTTCGTATCAGGGCGATTGTTTCGCTATACAATCATTGTGCTGATTTTTATCAATGCTGTGGTCCTCGGCGCGCTGACCTTCACAGAACCTGGCACACTCTGGTATCAGCGGCTGCTCCTGATCGATTATGCAATTCTTGCGATTTTCGTTTGCGAAATGCTGATCAAGCTCGTTGCCTGGCGATTGGCCTTTTTCAAAGTCGGTTGGAATATTTTCGATGTTACTGTGATATCTATCTCTTTAGTGCCAGCTTCTGACGCTTTCGCTGTTCTGCGCGCGATGCGGGTGCTTCGGGTTTTGCGGCTTTTGCATTTTGTTCCAATGCTGCGGCGTATCACTGAAGCGCTTTTTCGCGCGCTTCCGGGGATGACGGCGATCATCGCTGTGATGGTTTTGATGATCTATGTCGGAGCGGTGATCGCAACAAATCTGTTCGGCAATTCGAACGATCCGGCTGTGGAAGCCCTATTTGGCGATCTCCATTCGTCTGCACTTAGCCTGTTTCAGGTGATGACCATGGATGGATGGCGTTTCGAAGTGATGCAGAAAGTGATTGATGACGGACATCCCTATGCGTGGGTGTTCTTTCTGATCTTCCTGTTTTTGGCGAGCTTTGCGATCCTGAACCTGTTTATTGCAGTCTTCGTCGAAGCGTTACAGGCTGAACATGATGCTGTTCAGGATGATAAGATTGATGAACTTGAAGATCTTGCTGAAGATGGTGCCTTGGTTCGCGGTCAGATCCTGACAATAATAAAGCAAATGCAAGCGGACATGAACGACCTGCGAGCGGAACTTGCTTCGGCGCAGAACGAGCGCGGCGCCTCTAGGGACGATTCTTGAAATCAAAGTCTCACAAATTGGCTTGATAGCTGCTAGACTGTTTAAAGGATGAGTATTTGGCAACGTATACTTGATATCGGACGATCTTTGTTCGAGCCCGAGGAGGCGCCTGAAGGGCTGCCAGAAGATCTGGAGTGCGGGCCTGACCCGAATGATGTTGGCTTTACCGCTGCGGTCATTGGGCTTGGCGCCAAGCTCGCAAAAGCCGATGGAACGGTTACCGAGGACGAAGTGGCCGTCTTTTCACATGTTTTCCAAGCGGCGCCGGAAGATCAGGCCGCGGTCCGCCGCGTGTTTGATTTGGCGCAAAAGACCGTGCGTGGCTATGAGGCCTATGCCCGAAAGATCGGAAAAAAGTATAAAAATCGCCCATGCCTGCTCGAAGGGGTGCTTGACGGCCTGTTCTACATCGCTGGTGCGGATGGCGTTGTAACGCAGGACGAAATGCTATTCCTGGAAACTGTATCGGTGGCCTTCGGTTTCTCTGAAGCAACGTTTCGCCGGATTCGGGCGAGCCATCTCGGAGCCACTGCGGACGATCCATATGCCATATTGGGCGTTCCCCATGATGCGGAGTTCAACGCGATCCGGCGGGCTTATCGAAAGCTGATGGCGGACAATCACCCTGATCGGGTGGTTGCGAATGGTGCGCCACGTGAGTTCGAACTTGCGGCTCACGATAAAGCTGCTGCGATCACTTCGGCCTATGCAAAAATTCGTGTGGAGCGCGGAATGCTTGTCCGGCCGGATTGACGTTTATGCTAAAAGCTACCATCTTCAACCAAAGACAAAGGATTGCACGATGACAGCAAATGGCACTGCCGGCGGCTCAATGAGCCCGATGACAAGCCTTTTGGCCGTTCTTTACAAGGCGGGCAGGTTGGTTCGCCGTATCCTGCTTGGTGGTCTGTTTGTGTTGGCGGCGGGCATCGTCGCCATTGCAACAGCAATTTTGGGCGTTCTTGTTGCAATTGCAGCATTGATGTTGCGCATCAGAATGCAGCGCAAAACCGGGCAATCCGGTCCACGCACGACCCGCGAAGACGGAACCACGGAGCCGCACTCCGTAACGCTCGAAGCAAAGCAAACGGGCGAAGGCTGGACCGTGGAATAAGCGAAAATTTGGCACGCTGACCTTCTCAGCTGCGATTGAGCCTCTCAGTACGCTTTTGTGAGTGTGTTCGTGAGCGGTTCACTGCGCGTGTCCGGAGCGCCGCTAGTATCATTTTCACGCGGCTTATCACGATTGAATTGAGGCGGGTGAAACTGGTCCACCGGGTCATCTAATTGATAGGATTTTGTGCAAATCCTGTTATGTCGGCGACATGGGATTTCGCGATTTTCTTCTTCTATTTGCTGTTTGTCTTGTGTGGGGCTTGAACATCGTGGTCACGCGTTGGGTCGTGTTTGACGCAAGCGTGCCGCCGATTTTCTTTGCTGCCGTGCGATTTTTAGGTGTGGCGCTCTTACTCATTCCGTTTCTGCGCCCGGTTCCAAAAGATATTAGAACATTGTTCTTTATATCGTTTTTTATTGGCTCAGGACATTTTGCTTTGCTTTTCGTTGGTCTGGCCAATGCCGAAGCCTCCGCAGCCGCAGTGGTTGGGCAGTTGGGCGTGCCGTTCTCGACATTGATGAGCATGGCTTTCTTGGGAGAGACAATAGGTTGGCGTCGTGGGTTGGGGATCATGCTTGCGTTTGCGGGCGTATTGGTGATTGCGGTTGATCCCACGAGTTTTACCATTTCGTTCGGCCTTTTATACATTGTTGGTGCTGCGTTCATCGGGTCGGTGGGCGGGATATTGATGAAGCGGATGGAACCGATTTCCGCTTTACAGATGCAAGCCTGGATCGGACTGTTTTCATTTTTGCCCTTGTTTGCTTTGTCATTTTTTGTCGAGCAGGGGCAGTGGCAGACTTATTCGGCCGGTGGTTTATGGGTTCTGGCGGCAACGCTGTTTGCAGTTGTCGGCGTGTCAATCTTCGGCCATGGCGGCTTCTATCAACTCATCAAGAAGTACGATATTTCACTACTGTCTCCACTGACTCTCATGACGCCGATCTGGGGGGTCGTTTTGAGTATCATAATGCTCGGTGAACCGATTACAGCCAATCTTGTATTTGGGGCGGCTATTTCGCTCGGTGGTGTGTTTGTGATTGCTGTGCGTCCGAACAGATCGCTTCCTGAAGCTGCGCTCGGCAAGAAGGTCGGGAGTGGACCATCATGAAAATCGAGCAGACACCAAGTCAGAATTTCAATGATCGCAAAGCGGGTATCGATATGCTGGTCCTGCATTATACGGGTATGACCAGCGGGCAAGAGGCGCTGAAGCGTCTGCAGGATGCGGCGGCTGAAGTGTCTGCCCATTATATGATCTGGGAAGATGGGCGGATTAGTCAATTGGTCGATGAGTCCAAGCGCGCCTGGCATGCGGGTGTTGGAAGGTGGCAAGGTGATACGGACATTAATTCTCGTTCCGTCGGTATCGAAATCGTCAATGGCGGTCACAATGTCCCCTTGGCGGATGGGAGCTTGCCGCCATATCCGCAGGCACAAATCGACGCTGTGATTGACCTGTGCAAAGAGATAATCTCAAACCACAATATTCCTCAGAACCGCATCGTAGGGCATTCAGATATTGCGCCTGAAAGGAAGGACGACCCCGGTGAACACTTTCCATGGGAACAGTTGGCGCGCGAAGGCATCGGGATGTGGCCTGAGGCGCTTGCGGTGTCTCGATCAGTTGAACTGATTGGCCGCGGGCTTGGAAAGGGAGATACAGGCGCGCCGGTTGAGCGCTTGCAAGAAATGCTTGTGCGGATTGGCTATGGTCTGCAAGTAAGTGGCGCGTATGACGCGACAACAGAATCTGTTGTCCAAGCCTTTCAGCGGCATTGGCTGCCGGCGCGACTGACAGGGCAAGCTGATATGGAGAGCTTGCGCGTGATTATGGCGGTCAAAGCATTGGGAGATCAGGTCTGTGGCTGAACTTATCTTTGAAACGGGTCGTTATATCGCTTTTCTTGGTGTGTTCTTTTTCGTCATATTCGGTCTTGGCTTCTTTCTTTTTCGCAGTGCGCTTGATCGGCAGAACCTGTCGATCAATGGCGAAACTGAAGCGCCTCAAGCGGGAACTGAGCGTAAGGCTGTCGACCTGACCGAAACGGTTCACTATTTGCGTCGTCGCGATTACGAGCAGGCCGGACCGGACTTACAACGCATTGGCGCAAGGTTCCGCGGCCTCATTGTCTGGCCATTCTATCTCGGGGTCTGGAGTTTCTGCCTTGGCTTGCTTCTGATGTCGCTTACTTTTGGCTTTGTACTTTTCGACTAAATCGACTAGAGCCTGACGGGTCCAGACGGTCGGGCAGCCGCTGGCGTATTGGTAACGATGCGTTGGAGGAAAGTCCGGGCTCCATGGAGACAAGGTGGCGGGTAACGCCCGCCCAGCGCAAGCTGAGGGAAAGTGCCACAGAGAGCAGACCGCCGTTTGAGCAATCGAGCGGTAAGGGTGAAAGGGTGCGGTAAGAGCGCACCGCGCGAACCGAGAGGCAAGCGGCATGGTAAACCCCACCTGGAGCAAGACCGAATAGGGGGCGCGTATGGGCGGTCTTTGGCCCGCGCCCCGGGTGTGTCGCGTGAGGTGTTCTGCAAGGAGCATCCCAGAGGAATGGTTGCCAATCCCGCAAGGGGGAACAGAACCCGGCTTATAGACCGTCTGGACTTTTCTGCTCAATAAGCAGCTGCAAAAGCGGCTTCGAGATTTGTAATGAGATCGGCGGTGTCCTCAAGTCCTGCATGGATGCGCAAGACCAATCCATCCTCGTCATGCCACCAATGTCCTGCCTCGCGTTTCAGGTCAGGATCGGCGGGAACCAATAGACTTTCATAGCCGCCCCAGGAAAAGCCGATCCCGAATAAATCTGCCGCTTCAAAAAATGCGGCTTGCGCATCAGTCGAAAGCGGATCGAGCACAAAACCGAACAGTCCGCATGAGCCTGAAAAGTCGCGTTGCCACAAGGCATGGTCCGGGTGTGAGGGGAAGGCCGGATGGATCACGCGTTTTACATTCGGATGCTGCTCCAGCCAGTGCGCCAATTCTAGCCCGGCGGCTTCGTGCAGTTTCATACGAGGCACGAGAGTACGCAGGCCTCTAAGTGCGGTGTATGCCTGGTCGGGCGACATAGACAGCCCCCAGTCGCGCGCAGTGTTGCCAACTTTCAAATCGTGCTTTTTGTCCCTCGCCATCACAGCGCCGCCAAACGCATCGGCATGTCCGACGACATATTTTGTCAGCGCCTGAACGCAAACATCGACGCCGAGTTCAAGCGGTTTGTGATAAACGCCCGCGCCCCACGTATTGTCCATGATCGTTGAAATACCATGAGCTTGTGCCAACTCGACGATGGCTCGCGTGTCACAAATCTCGAATGTGAGCGAGCCGGGAGATTCGAGAAAAATAGCTTTCGTGTTGGGTTTGAATCGGGTGGCGATGTCTGCGCCGATAGACGCTGGGAAAAATTCTGCGGATACGCCCATCGCTCTTAGCCTACGTGTCGCAAACCGTCGGGTTGGTCCGTAAATACTATCGATAACCAGAACATGGTCGCCTGCCTCGGCAAGGCTGGATATCGCCAGCGCGCAAGCGGTTAGCCCCGATGGGGCCAGATGGGCTCCTACGGCGCCTTCAAGATCGCAAAGCCCGGCGCAAAGCTCATTATGGGTGGCAAGCCCCAAACGCGCATAGTTCGGCTTCTGCGCATTGAGGGCGTCAGTATCAGGGAGCAATAATGTCGATGCGCGCTCAATCGGCGGGTTCACAGTGGGCGAATGTCGCTTGCCACTGCGCTGGTGGACCAGCCTCGTGGAGAGCTGGCGTCCCATTAGGTTGCCGGCCCTGTTGCAATGGGCAGGTTGTTGTCGAGCGCCCATTCGGTCCAGGATCCGTCATAAACGGCGACAAGATCGTTGCCGAGCACTGCCAGCGCCAAGGCTGTGATGGCCGCTGTCACGCCGGAGCCGCAGCTGGTGACGATGGGTTTGTCAGGGTCGATACCTGCCTGAGTGAACACGTTGCGGAGCGCCTCGGCAGATTTCAGGGTGCCGTTCTCTATAAGTTCGCTCCCGGGAAGATTGACACTGCCGGGTATATGACCCGAGCTTAGCCCTTCGCGTGGCTCGGGCGCTTCGCCCGTGAAGCGGCCTGCAGGTCTCGCATCTATTATGGTTGCCCCGCCTTTCTCGACCAGAGCGGCCATTTGGGCTTTGGTCTTGAGTAAGTCGGCGCGAACACGTGGGGTTAAATGCCGTTCGACTGCGACTGGTGGAATATCATCCACCTCGCCACCAGCTTCGATCCACGCTTGAAGCCCGCCATCGAGCACCAAGACATCGGAAAAGCCCATAGCGCGAAACATCCACCAGACGCGCGCAGCCGCAAAGAAGCCGTTCTGGTCATAAACCACCAGCCGGTTGCCGTCACCCAGTCCAAGCTTGCGGACGCGTGAGGAAAACACATGAGAAGGCGGGAAGGTGTGAGGCAGGTCGCTGTCAGGGTCTGCAATGGCGTCAATGTCGAAATAGACTGCGTCCGGAATGTGCGCGCGCATGTAAGCCTGATAACCGGTTTCGGGCGGATTTGTGAACGGGGCAAACCATGTCGCATCAATCACGCGCAGATCTGGCGCATCGATATTTTCCATGAGCCATTTGGCACTTACGAGCGGGGATGAATTGGTCATGTTTAGCGCTCCGTCCAAGGGGGTACGGGTAGACCTTTTGAGGTCAGGAATTCAGGATTGAACATTTTCGATTGATATCGATTGCCGTAATCACAAAGTATGGTGACGATGGTTTTGCCTGGCCCGAGGTCTTTGGCGAGCTTGATCGCACCGGCAATGTTGATGCCAGCCGAGCCGCCAAGGCACAGACCTTCGTGTTCGATCAGGCCGAAGATCACATTGAGCGCTTCCTCGTCGGTGACGCGATAGGCGTGGTCAACCTCAACGTCCTCAAGATTTGCGGTGATACGGCCTTGTCCAATACCTTCGGTGATCGACGTGCCTTCGGATTTTAGCTCACCATTTTTGTAGTATTCATAGAGCGCAGCACCACCAGGATCGGCAAGGCCAATCTGTATGTCCTTATTGCGCGCCTTGAGTGCCATGGAGACGCCGCCAAGTGTGCCGCCGGATCCAACCGCGCAAATAAAGCCGTCGAGCTTGCCGCCCAGCTGTTCATAGATTTCCGGTCCAGTCGTGTCGAGGTGGGCCTGACGGTTTGCGACATTGTCGAACTGGTTGGCCCATATGGCTCCGTTTGGTTCACTCTCGGCCAGCTCTTCGGCGAGCCGGCGGGAGTAGTGGACATAATTGTTCGGGTTCTTGAACGGGACGGCATCCACTTCGATTAGCTCCGCGCCAAGCAATTGTACCGCGTCTTTCTTTTCCTGGCTTTGAGTGCGCGGCATAACGATCACGGTGCGGTATCCGAGGGCTGAACCTACCAGCGCCAAACCAATCCCCGTATTACCCGCTGTCCCTTCGACAATCGTGCCGCCTGGCTTGAGCAGCCCCTTGGCCTCGGCGTCTCTTACAATGCCCAGTGCGGCGCGGTCTTTGACCGATTGTCCTGGGTTCAGAAATTCGGCCTTTCCCAGAATTTCGCACCCGGTCTCCTCTGAAGCCTGCTGGAGTCTGATGAGTGGGGTATTGCCAATTGTTTCAAGGACAGAGTGTTTGACAGTCATATAGCGGTGCCTTTTGATTTGGTCTTCGAGGAATATAAGCTTTGCTCTTCGGGGGCAATGGCACACCGAGCACAGGCTGGTCACGGCTTGTTCATTCGAAGCGCGATACTACATATGGTACGGCGACACCGTTGAAACCTTGTTCCGGTCCAGAATTTGGGAATGTTATTATGAGAATGATTATCGCTTCAGCTTACCTGCTTGCCATGTCGAGCTTCGGAATGGCGACGGCAAATGACAGCCTAGACAGTCCGACACCTTTGGGCATTCCTGTCTGGCAGCCCTCCGAGAATACAGAAATTCGATACGATATTTTTCGCAAGGGCAAACCGTTTGGTACGCATGTTACAAGCTTCTCGGTCGGTGAAGATGGTGAGTTTGAGGTCAATCACGAGATAAATCTCAAAGCCAAAATTGGGCCGATAACCGTCTATAAATATGAGCATACGGCCACCGAGGTCTGGGATGATAATCGGTTGATATCGCTGCGCGGTTCAACAGAAAAAAATGGTGACGAGCTGACGGTCACTGCGGCTGTCAGTGGGGATGCGCTCTCCGTAAGCGGGACGAATTTTGATGGTGAGGTTGATGCAGACATTGTGCCGGCAACCCATTGGAATATCCGGCAAATGTTTGAAGGTGGGATTCTGTCAACAGAGGGCGGACAGACCCTTGACGTTGTTGTGGAGGAGTTGGGGCGCGAGACCCTGACAATTGCGGGTGAGCCTGTCGAGACGACAAAGTTTAGTCTTGCCTCGGACCTGACGGTGTTTCTCTGGTATGACGATCAGGGACGATGGGTGAAGTGCGCTTTTACGGCGCGTGGACAGAGCATCGAGTACGAATTGCAGGGTCTTTACTAAGTCCTTTGGCCCCAGCCTGGGTCTATCCGGGTTTGGACAATGCGAACTGGCCGACATTGATCCGGCCACCCATAAAGCCTGCTTCGCAGTAACTGAGATAGAAATTCCACATCCGGCGGAACTGTTCATCAAAGCCCATAGGTTTGATGTCTTCCCACGCATCGTTGAAGCTTTGCATCCAGTACTTGACGGTACGGCCATAATCTTCGCCGAAGTAGACCGTACTGTCGTGCTTCAGATTGGCTGACTGGAATTGCTGCTTCAAGGCAGAGGGGCTAGGCAGCATACCGCCCGGAAATATATATCGCTGGATGAAGTCTGCGCGCTTGCGATAGCTTTCGAAGAGGTCGTCATCAATTGTGATAATTTGCAGGGCCGCTTTTCCGCCCGGGCGCAGCGCCTCGGAGATTTTATTGAAATAGGACGGCCAGAAGGATTCGCCGACCGCTTCGAACATCTCAATCGAGGCGACGCCGTCATATAACCCTTGATGATCGCGGTAATCCTCTAACCTGATTTCAACTTTGTCCTGCAAATTCTGCTCAACCATTCGGTTCCTTGCATAAGCAGCTTGTGCTTCGGATATGGTCAGGCAGGTAACAGTCGCCCCGTATTTTCGCGCGGCATACTCGGCAAAGCCACCCCAGCCACACCCGATCTCCAAAACACTTTGGCCCTCAGACAAACCGAGCGCGGTACAAATCGCATCGTATTTGGCGTACTGGGCGTGTTCAAGACTTGTGTTTGGGCTTGGAAACAGCGCTGAGGAATAGGTCATCGAAGGGTCGAGCCAAGTCGCGTAAAACTCATTTCCGAGATCATAATGCGTGGAGATATTCCGCTTTGAGCCCGACTTGCTGTTGCGGTTTAGAAAATGTCGAACAATGTTAGCCAGCCGTACGGCAAGTCCACCACGCGGCAGTTTGCCGTCGCCGACGGAGTCAAAATTGTCAGCGAAATAGCGCAATACGGCGGTTAGATCGGGCGTTGACCACATTTCGTCCATATAGGTTTCTGCAAACCCGACATCGCCGCCGGCGACACTTCGCTTGGCGAAAGCGTAATCGTGAACATCGACAAATGCTTCCGGGCCGCCATCTTCCTTGTCGAACACGATGGTTCGCCCGTCGGGCAGGCGGAAACTGATTTTGCCGGTCTTTGCGCCCAGCAGGGCCAGTCCGGCAATGCGGAAGCTCGGCGGAATACCTTTGAGCGCGCGGATGCTCGCCCTGTTTGCGGAAATGGTTTGGGTCATTGGGATGGGCTCAGTTCATTGTCTGCTTGTGTAGGTTTCGCGCCCGCCTCTGTTGGGCGTGCTATTGTGGCTCGCTTGGCTGGTGCGCCGGGGTTCGAGCGATAAACGGCCCCCTTGACCCAGAGGCGCAGCGCTTCGAAGTGAATCGCAAATGTCACGCCCAAGCTGGAAAACGGACGAAGCAGCATGGCCTTTAGAAAGGTCACATTACTGGCTGTCGTGGCACGTGCTTTGATGGTGGCCATATGTTGACGTTCGCCGTCGAGCATATTCTCGATAACGAGACTAAGCCGGTCATCGGGTTTGCGAAGTGTGAAGCGATACTGGCCTGTGACATCGAAGAATGGCGAGACATAGAGCTGTTTGTCCACGTCATGCTGGCTTCTGTCGGCATCAGTTCGGGCGACATAGCAATGGCTCTGCCCGAACGTATTGTTGACTTCATAGATGATGCCGCGCAATGCGCCGGTCTGGTCGTATCCATACCAAAGTGATATCGGCGCGAATTTGTAAAACAGATGCCGGGCCAGCGTTACGAGCCTGATCGGTCCGCCATCGAGCACTATACCGGCGTCAGAGAACACATCCTCTGCCCAGGGACGTAAGTTCTTATCTGTCCGGTTGCCGTGATCTTGCGGGCGAAACGAAAATAGGTTGGGCTTGTTTACGGAGAAAAGTTTTGATTGTCCGCTGGCTTCGTCCAGCCGGTCAATGTCGAGGTCAAGCAGAAAGAGCCTGTAAGAAAATTTGTGCGTAACCGGCAAAAAGCGCTGGTGCGCTGTGTGACCCTTGAAGATGCGCAATGGGGGAAGGTCGGCTATGTGGTCAAGCATTAGATTGCGCCACTCTGCTGATCGAATTCGCGTCGGGACCAGTTGCGGTATTGATCTTGGGAGAGATGTTTTGCACCTCCCACGGCACTGTCCCGCCCAAAGAAAGCGCAGCTTCGAGGCCGGATTTCAGGCCATCTTCGTGAAAGCCAGAGCCCATCCATGCCCCTGCCATCCACAGCCCGTTGTCGCCATTGGTACGCTTCAGCTCGCGCACGGCCGCTTCTGCGGCGCGATCGAATTGCGGATGGTCAAATTGTAGCGTGTGGAAGGTTTTGTCTGCCGCAGGAGGTGTGTTCGGGTTCAGCGTAACGAATAGGGGCATCTTGCTGGCTTGGCCCTGCAGGACATTCATCCAATAGGTCAGACAAACATCATGATGCTCGGGGTTTTTGTTCTCAAGGACATTCCAGGCAGCCCAAGCTGCTTTGCGCTTTGGCATCAGCTTTTCATCTCTGTGCAGGTAAATCTTATTCGGCCGGTAGCGGACGGATTTGAGCAGGAAGCGACGATCTGCGAAACCGTCATCCAGCATGTCGAGAGACTGATCCGAGTGGCTGGCCATGATGACCTGGTCGAACAGTTCCGCGGGCCCGTCTCCGGTTTGTACTGAAATCTGACGGCCGGCCCGTGCGACCGATTGAACGGGGGTATTTACGCGCACGCGGTTGCCTAGTGCTTCGACCAATTTGGATACATAGCGTTTGCTACCGCCAGTGACCGTACGCCAGCTTGGCCGTTCGCGGTGCATCAGGCGGTGATTTTCAAAGAAGTTGAAAAAACTTAGCGCCGGAAAATCAAGAATTTCGGCAGGCGGGGTGGACCAGATCGCTGCGCCCATGGGTCTGATGTAATTGTCAATGAAGTTTTCGTCGAATCCATGACGGTCCAGCCAGATGCGTAAGGTCGCGTCGGTTAGTTTTCCCTCGGCGAGATCTTGTCTTGCAGTATCGTTGAACCGTAAGATCGTGCGCAGGAATTTATAATAGCGCGAGCTTAGCAGGTTCCGTTTCCACGCAAACAGTCCGGACGGATTTGAGGACCATTCATACCCATCTGGATTCGATACCGCGAAGCTCATGTCAGCAGGCTGGGTCTGGACGTCCAAAGCATCAAACAGACCAATGAGATTCGGATAGTTATGGGCGTTGTAGACAATAAAGCCTACATCTACGCTCAAAGGCGTGCCGTTATAATCGATATCCAATGTGTGGCTATGGCCGCCAACACGGTCGCGTTTTTCGAAAATGGTTATATCTGAAGTATTGCGTAAAGCCCAGGCGGCCGACAAGCCGCTGATCCCTGTACCGATAATTGCAATCTTCATATTTGACCTGATCCTCGACACCGTCTTACTGGAAGTCGTGTTCATCCCAAAGAGCTAAGCTCGGCAGATCAGGTCACGGTGGCGTGATCTCATCTTTGGACTTGAGGTGTATGCCCTGTATTTATGGAATAAATATGAGGTATTCGAGAACGTGAACGATAAATCTGCGACAAAAGGGCCTGCAGCGTTTGGTTTCAACGGCAATTTTACCTATACCGAAGTCCAAATAATTCAGGAGCGATAATGGCTGATACTGCCCGATTGCAAGCAAGCAAAGTCGTAGAGATACCGTCGCCATCGGGCACTGTGCGCATCTCTAACGACCTGCCTGTGGTATTCATTGCTGGGCCTTGTGCGCTCGAAAATCGGGATCATGCGCTGGAAATGTCGGCGGCGCTTGATGGTATTGCATCGAGACTTGGCGCGTCACTGATTTACAAAACCAGCTTCGACAAAGCCAACCGGACCAGCGTGAAGAGTTATAGAGGTGTGGCGCTGGAGAAAGCGACGGCGATCTTTGAGGACGTGCGCGCGGAAACAGGGCGTCCCGTGCTGACCGATGTCCACACCGCCGAGCAATGTGCGGCCCTTGGTGACAGTGTTGATGTCCTGCAAATCCCGGCTTTCTTGTGTCGTCAGACCGATTTGCTGCTGGCTGCAGCGGCGACCGGAAAAGCGGTGAACGTCAAGAAGGGCCAGTTCCTTGCCCCCTGGGATATGGCCAATGTTGTTCGCAAACTGGTCGATGGCGGATGTGAGAATGTGATGCTCACCGAACGCGGTGTGAGTTTTGGCTACAACACGCTGGTGAATGATATGCGGGCGATACCGCAAATGCGCGAAACAGGCTGTCCGGTTGTTTTCGATGCGACCCATTCTGTGCAGCAGCCGGGCGGAAACGGCGAGACATCTGGCGGGGACCGCAGATACGCGCCTGTGCTCGCAAATGCGGCGGCGGCGGTCGGCATTGCGGCTGTGTTTATGGAAGTGCATCAGGATCCAGACAGGGCTCCTTCGGATGGCGCGAACATGATCCGGCTGGAGGATGCAGAGCAAGTGATGTCCCGAATCATGCAGATAGACGCGCTTGCCAAATCGTTTATGCGCGAAGACGGATAGAGCCGATTATGGGGTATGAGGCGATCCGATCTGTCCTGCTTTCGGCGGTCGACCAGCGAATACTCTGTGTGGGTGATGTGATGCTGGACGAGTACGTCCATGGCAAGGTCAGCCGCATTTCTCCTGAAGCGCCTGTGCCAGTGCTTCATCATGTTCGCACCGAGCACATGTTGGGCGGGGTGGGGAATACGGCGTGTAATCTCGCCAGTCTGGGCGCGCGGACTCGCCTACTGAGCATCGTTGGCGATGATGAAGCCGGCCGGATGATCAGCCGGCTGCTGGACGAAAAGTCGGGCGTTGACGGCCATATGGTTGTCCAGAGTGGATTTACCAGCATCCGGAAGATCCGGCTCGTATCCGCAGGTCAGCAATTGATGCGGCTTGATCATGAAGACCCGGTAACACTCGGCGAAGCGTCGGAGACAGCGCTGCTCAATGCGCTCGATGATGCGTTTGCAGGCGCGACGGCGATCCTTGTCTCAGACTATGCCAAGGGCATGATCACGCCGAACATCATGGCGAGGCTATTGGAGGCGGCTAAAGACAATAACGTTCCGATTATCGTGGACCCTAAGGGGCACGATATTGCCAGGTATGGCGCGGTAGATCTGATCAAGCCGAATGCGCGCGAACTGTCTGTGATAACCGGTCTGCCAACAGGCAGTGATCTTGAAGTCGAAGTCGCGCTGATCCGAGCCATGGATGTGTCTACAGCTGAAGCTATTCTTGTGACGCGCGCTGCGGCCGGTTTGTCTTACTTGATTCGGGGAGGGGAGACGGTGCACATGCGCGGGACCGCCCGTGATGTGTATGATGTGTCCGGTGCCGGGGACACCAGCCTCGCGGCCCTTGGTGCCGCTTTATCCGCGGGGGCGCCGCTGGATACCGCCGCAGAGCTTGCCCTGATCGCATCGGGTATTGCTGTCGGAAAGTATGGAACCGCAAGTGTTTCGGCGACCGAGATACTCAGCTCGAAGGATGATTTCCTGCTGACCGAAGAGACGCTCTACCAGACCTTGTCTGATTGGCGCGCGACCGGCCGGACCATCGGCTTTACCAATGGCTGCTTTGACATTCTTCATCCCGGCCATTTGCGGGTTCTCGAAGAAGCCAAGGCGCGGTGCGGGCGTTTGATCGTTGGATTGAACAGCGACACATCCGTCCGAGCGCTCAAGGGTGAGGGACGTCCAGTGAATGATCAGATGACGCGTGCGAGGGTGCTCGGTGGTTTGAGCGCCGTTGATGGCGTTGTCCTGTTTGATGAGCCAACCCCGCAGAATCTGATCGAACGGATTAAGCCTGACCTTCTGGTGAAAGGGGGCGATTATACGCTCGAAACGATCGTTGGAGCCTCCGAGGTGCTTGAATTGGGCGGATCCGTTCATATTGTTCCTCTTGTGGTCGGCCACTCGACCACAGCAACCATTGCTCGCTCGCAGGACAGCTAGTCGCTTTCGTCACATCGACAAAATGCGCCCCATATTGCATAGCCCAAGCCATGACCTTTGATGTAAATCGCATACGCGCCGAGTTTCCCATTTTGTCACGCCAGGTGAACGGCAAACCGTTGATCTATCTTGATAGTGCGGCAAGTGCACAGAAGCCCGAAGCGGTGATTTCTGCGATGGCGGATCAAGCGCGTACGGCGTATGCCAATGTTCATCGCGGTCTGCACACGCTTGCCAACGAGACGACCGATGCGTTCGAAGCGGCCCGCGAGGACGCTCGGCGCTTTTTGGGTGCAAGCTCTATCGAGAACATCGTGTTCACCAAAGGCGCGACCGAAGCCATCAATCTTGTGGCGTCTGGTTTGGCTGGAGATATTCAGCCCGGTGATGAAATTGTGTTGTCGATCATGGAGCATCACTCGAATATTGTGCCATGGCATTTTTTGCGTGAACGCCATGGAGCGGTTCTGAAATGGGTCGATCTGACCGAAGATGGCGCCTTGGATATGGACGCGCTGGAAGCGGCGATTGGGCCGAGGACGCGGCTGGTGGCGCTAACCCATATGTCCAATGTTTTGGGCACAGTAACCGATGCCGAAAGAATTGTGCAATTGGCCAAGAGCGTGGGCGCGTTGACCTTGTTTGACGGTTGTCAGGCGGCGATCCATCTGGATGTAGATGTCACATCTATTGGCTGTGATTTCTACGCGTTTTCAGGACATAAGCTGTATGGGCCTACGGGCATTGGCGTGCTCTACGGGTCAGCTAAAGCGCTCGACAGCCTGCGTCCCTATCAAGGCGGCGGGGAAATGATTGAGACGGTTGCCAAGGACCGGATCACATACAATGCCGCTCCGCACAAATTTGAAGCGGGCACGCCGCCCATTCTTGAAGCGGTCGGGCTGGGCGCGGCTATTCGATGGTTTGAGCAATTCGACTACGGCGACATTCAAGCGCATGAACATGCCCTCTATCAGCGTGCAGCCGAGCATCTTTCGAGCGTGAATGGATTGCGCATACATGGCACTGCCAAAGGCAAGGGGGCGGTTTTGTCGTTCAGTCTTGAGGGTGCTCATCCGCATGACATCGCACAAATTCTTGATCGATATGGCGTGGCCGTTCGGGCTGGACACCATTGCGCTCAGCCGCTTATGACCCATTTAGGTGTTAGTGCGACCGCGCGAGCGAGCTTCGGGATTTATAACACGCTTGAAGATGTCGACAAATTTGCACAAGCGCTGGAGAAAACCCGCGCAATGCTGGTATAAGGGTGTATGAGCGAAGACATGGACAACTCAGTTGATATTCCGCCCGCAGACGTGGCGACAGATACGAGCGGGACGCCTGAGCCCGGTTCGTCGATTCCGCAGGCGGAACTGAACCGGCTGACTGACGCCCTTATTGCGGCCTTCAAAACGGTTTATGACCCCGAAATTCCTGTCGATATTTACGAGCTAGGCCTTATCTACAAGGTCGATATTGATGATGACCGCAAAGTCGATATCGATATGACACTGACCGCGCCCGGATGCCCTGTGGCCGGTGATATGCCGGGGTGGATCGAGAATGCTGCGCGCACGGTCGAGGGCGTTGCAGACGTCGAAGTCCGGCTGACCTTTGATCCGCCTTGGGAGCCATCGCGAATGTCTGACGAAGCGCGCCTTGCGCTCAATATGCTTTAGGAGACAAAGAGATGACCCGCAGACCCCGTCCGAAGATTGTTTCGCTGACAGATGCCGCCGCTGAGCGTGTGCGCGAAATCATGGCCGAACGTGGTGCGGGTTTCTTGCGCGTTGGCGTCAAGAATGGCGGCTGCGCAGGCATGGAATACGTTATGGATTACGCCGAGGCGCCGGCCCCCCTTGATGAACTTGTCTCGGACAAGGACGTGCAAATTGTGGTCGATGCCAAAGCCGTTCTTTTCCTGCTTGGCTCGACGGTCGATTACGAGATCACGCCTTTGCACGAAAAGTTTGTGTTCAGTAATCCTAACCAGACCGATGCATGTGGGTGTGGTGAGAGCGTCACCATCATTCCTGTCAGCGCTTAGTAGAAATCTGCTCATGTCGACAGATCACAAGTCCTTGAAGGTCATCCAATGGGCAACCGGCGCTCAAGGTACAGAATCAATCCGCGCCATTCTCGACACGCCGCAATATGAGCTGGTCGGCTGTAAATGCTACTACACCCAGAAAGAGGGTGCCGACGCGGCAGAACTCGTTGGACGCCCCGCATGTGGGATCAAGGCGACGACAGATCTGCAGGCCATTCTCGACATGGATGCTGATTGCGTGGCCTATATGCCGCGCAACACGGATCTGGGCGAAGTCTGTGCCCTTCTTGAAAGCGGTAAGAATGTCGTGACCACCGCCTTCCTGTTTTATCCGAAAGCGCTTCCTGCTGCTGATCTCGCGCGGCTTGAGGCCGCTTGCCAGAAAGGCGGCACCAGCATCCATGGCGCAGGACTAAACCCGGGCTGGATTTCCGGTGTTCTGCCCCTGACGATGACGGGCATGACGCGAAAAGTCGAGCATATCCGTCTGCAAGAGCGCGCTGATTGGAGTTTTTACGAGTCAACGCACATAACTTTTGACAATATGTGCTTTGGTGGTCCGCTGGAAAACGTTTCCGAGGAAGCCAATGATTTCATCCGTTTTAATTCGGGCATCTTCAAAGAGATGATCTGGATGCTCGGCGACAAGCTGAATGCGGGGCTAGATGAGGTGACGGCCGAAGTGGAGGTTCTGCCCGCACCCAATGACGCGAAAATCTTCGAGCGCGAGCTAAAGGCCGGAACCGTTGGCGCGCAGAACTGGACCTGGACAGGTAAGCGCGAGGGCAAACCCCTGATCGAGATCGACACATACTGGACCGTCGCTGGCTTCTACCCAAGCCATTGGCCAAACCCCGATATGGGCTGGACCATGACTGTCGAGGGCGACCCGTCCCAGAAGGTCCATTTCCTCAATCTGGCAAGCTTCACGCGCGACGTTCCGTTCCCAGAGCACGTCCGCGCCGCCTCGGTTGCCACTGCCATGCATGCGGTCAATGCCATCCCCGCCGTCTGCGCCGCGAAACCCGGTATCCAGACCATGGCAGATTTGCCAATCATCAGCAGCGTCATCGGGTTCGGTAACGTTTAGGAGCGCCGCGATGGCTAAGGCGAAAATGCCTCGGCCATTCGCTCATCATCAAGATCATAGGCTTCGCCATAACCGGCGAGTTGCATGCCGAGAATGCCATCCTTGGCCAGGGCGTCGCTGAGTAGCACCCAGGCGCGCGTCGGGGCACTGCTTGTGCATTTTACCAGAACCCATTGCTGGGGCGGGTTGGACGCTTGGGCGAAATCGGCGGCATTGTTTAGCTCGCCTTCATTGAGCAGATATTCGCGGTCGTCATACTCAGCGATGAAATATCCTTCGCCCACATAGCTTAGATAGGTTAGCGTATCGCCTGTTTTGAGCTCAAGCGTTACCGGGGTGTCGGCATCTTCGACATCAGCGTCTAGGCTCACATCCGCCGTTATAGCGATGGCTGTCTTCTCGATCACGGACCGAAACTCCAGCCCATCGGCTTGGGCTCGGTCAATGTTCCATGGATGAAAATTGGCGTTTTGCGGCAGAGGGCAGGCGACGTCTTTTGGGGCGTCGATGTGCATCTGGGAGCGGGCTTGAACAACGACGTCAGATCCCGGGACAGCGAAGCCATTCGAATATTCTCCGGCCCAAAAGTCGGTCAGGTAATACGCGTCGCCGTAAGTTAAAGGTGCTGGTTCAGGCGACGGAGCCACCAGCGTCGTTTCGCCTGTCTGTTCTGGCGCGGTTGCACGCGGCCCTTCAACGGCGTCCGAACATGCCGCGATGGCGAATATCACGCCCAATGCTGGATATATCGTACAGTGTTTCATCAATTTTCCCTCCAAGTGAAGCCTAGACCCGTTTGCTTGAGAGGTAAAATGCCTTGGCAAACGGCGCGTTTTGATGTCGAAAGCAGGGCAAGATTTTTCGAGGCTCTCCGATATGACTGTCACCGTCCGTTTCGCTCCGTCGCCCACAGGTAAGCTGCATGTCGGCAATGTCCGCACCGCGTTGATCAACTGGCTTTTCGCAAAGGCCGAAGGCGGCAAGTTCATCTTGCGCATTGATGATACGGACAGCGAGCGTTCCACGCAGGCGTTTGAAGATGGCCTGAAGGAAGACCTTCACTGGCTCGGCCTTGACTGGGCGGACACGTTCAACCAGTCCAACCGCTTCGATAAATATGACGCCGCCGCAGATGCCTTGCGCGCGGCGGGCTTGCTCTACGCATGCTACGAGACGAGCGAAGACCTCGACAAGAAGCGGAAGATCGCCCTCGCGCGTGGCAAGCCGCCGATCTATGACAGGGCCGGGCTGGCGCTGACAGATGAAGACAAAGCCAAGCTTGAAGCCGAAGGGCGCACGCCGCATTGGCGGTTTAAGCTGTCAGGCGCACGTGTCGAGTGGACAGACCTTGTGCGCGGCCCCCAGAGCATAGACACAAGCTCTCTGTCGGACCCGATCCTCATTCGCGGCGACGGCTCCTATCTCTACACGCTGCCCAGCGTTGTCGATGACATTGAATACAAAATCACCCACGTCGTGCGCGGCGAGGATCATGTGACAAACTCTGGCGCCCAGATCGAGATCTTCCGCGCCCTTGGCGGCACCTCGCCAGACATGGCTCACACGCCACTTCTGATTGGCGCAGACGGGGAAGCGCTTTCGAAGCGTCTGGGGTCGCTGTCGATGGACGTGCTCAGGGCGCGCGGTATTGAGCCCATGGCGATTACGTCGCTGCTGTCAAAGCTCGGCACCAGTGCCAATGTCGAGGCACGCTCGGATCTTGCCGTGCTCGCCGATGAGTTTGGCTTCGACAAAATCGGCCGCGCGCCCGCCCGTTTCGATGAGAATGACCTGACAGCACTGAACGCCGCGCTCTTACGTGAGAAATCGTTTGAAACCGTGCGTGCAGACCTTGAAGCCATCGACGCACGTGCGGTGAGCGACCCGCGTTTCTGGGAAACGGTCAAAGCCAATTGCGAAACGCTTGGTGACGTCACCGGCTGGGCCGACATCGTCTATGGCGACATCACCCCCGACATCGCCGCTGAAGACGAGAACTTCGTCAAGGAGGCGGCGAGCCTCTTACCGGATATGGAGTTCGGCGAAGGCGCATGGAAGGCATGGACCGCCGAGCTTAAGGAGAAGACGGACCGTAAAGGCAAGACACTGTTCATGCCGCTTCGCAAAGCCCTGACAGGTCGCAGCTACGGGCCTGATATGGGCGTCATCTTGCAGCTCATGGGACGCGAGCGGGCGCGGGGGAGATTGGGTTAGTCATCCATCGTTTTAGCATATGGTGGCGGGACGTCTCGTTTGCAGTTCGGGCAGGGATAGCCTCCCCACATGTACTGCTTGAGTGAGCGACTTTTTGCGTAGAGCGGCGTTGGTTGCTCGCAAAAATGACATTTCTTTGTTCTTGGTAGAAATAGTAGCGCTATGAACGCGAAAATAGCACCGGAGATGAAGCCGACTATCATATCCTCACCGCATTATCCTTCAGCGCTGTAATCGCCATCTCCGGCGTATCGGCATGGATGAGCAGCCCGCGGAAATCTTCGGGTGTGAACTTTCCGTCGATGATGTGGTCCATCAGTTCGAAGAACGGATCCCAGAAGCCGTCCTCGTCGAGAAACGCCATTGGCTTGGCGTGCAAGCTGAGGCGCGCCCATGAGAGAATTTCGACGGCTTCTTCCAGTGTGCCAATGCCGCCCGGTAGCACGATAAAGGCGTCGGACTCGTCAAACATCATCTGCTTGCGCGTGTGCATATCCTCGACGATGCGATGCTCGACCGCTTCGAAGATGCGTTCTTTCTGGAGCAGAAAACGCGGAATGATGCCGAGCACATCGCCGCCCGCATCGTTTGCCGCTGCCGCACATGCACCCATTAGCCCAACCCCGCCGCCGCCATAGACCATGCGAATTCCGTTCTCGGCGAGCTTCCGTCCAAGCTCTTTGGCGAGCAGGATATAGCCAGGCTCAACATCGTTCGAAGACCCGCAATATACGCAAACGGACATGATTTTCGTCATAAATACTCTTTTCCAATTTCAGCTACAGCCTAAGCGTGGCGGCCAAAACAGGCAATCACGATTTTCGACTTGGCGACTGAAAATGCCCCAATAAACTGGCGCAATCCTGCAAGACGCCATATGTGCAAGCCATGACGAAACATCATGCACATGGCGGAGCGGCCGCCAATCCAGACGAGATCGAAAGCGCGGATGGGGGTATCGGCGCGTCGGTTGTACGCGTTGTCGGTGTGCTCGCGCGACCTGAGCTGAAACGCTGGCGACCGATTATGGTGCTGGCTGTTGTGTTGACGTTGGCGGCCAAAGTGGTTGCGGTTGCCGCCCCGCTATATCTCGGCCGTGCGATCAATGCGCTTGAGGGTGGCAGTTCTGGAGCGGCGGCGCTGTCTGCCGCGCTGCTATTTCTGCTGATTTTTACGGGCGGGCGCTTGCTATCGGCTGGCCTGCCGCAAATTCGGGACTGGTTCTTCTCGCCCGTCAGTCAAGACGCCCAGCGGGTTGTCTGTGTCGATGCATTCGGCCATGCGCAAAATCTTTCACTTGGCTTTCACCAGACCCGCCGCACAGGAGCGCTGAACCGCATTATTGATCGCGGAGCAGGAGCGGTTGACTATTTGCTGCGATTTATTGCCTTTAATATTGGTCCGACCGTAATCGAGCTGTTTCTTGCGGCAGGCCTGCTGGCAGTGGCTTACGATGTGTGGCTGGCGGTGATCGCTGTGGTGACGGTGGTTGGCTATTCGGTCTTTACGTTCATGATGACCGAATGGCGGGTGAAACAACGCCGCCGCATGAATGAGGCCGATACCGAACTTCGCGCGAAAGCCGTCGATAGCCTCAACAATTTCGAGACAGTCAAAGCTTTCGCCGCTGAGGCGCGGGAAACCGAACGCTATGACGCGGCAATGCAAACCTATAATCGGCGGTATGTCGAAGCCTCGCGCTCGCTCAGCCTTTTGAATGCGGGACAAGAATTCATCATGAATGCTGGCCTTCTGGCGATGATGGGCTTTACGGCGTTCCGCGTCTGGCAAGGCTCGCTGCAGATTGGTGCAATTGCGGCGGTGATGATGCTGATGATGAATCTTTATCGCCCGCTTAACATTCTTGGCTGGGCGTGGCGGGAGATCAAGCAGGGGGCGGTCGATCTTGAAAAGCTCTACGGCTTGATGGGCATGAAGAATGATGTTGCTGACAAGCCCGATGCCAAGCGCTTGCAGGCGCCTCAGGGCGATGTGCGGTTTGAACATGTCGCGTTCTCGCACAAAGGCCGTGCTGCAGGTATTCAGGATGTCAGCTTTCATGTTGCTCCCGGTCGCAAGATTGCTTTCGTCGGCACCTCGGGTGCTGGGAAATCGACGCTTTTGAAACTGTTGTTCCGCTTCTACGATGTCGAGGCGGGGCGGGTTACGGTGGATGGTGTGGACGTGCGGGATGTGCAGCAGACGTCGCTGCGGCAAGCGTTGGGACTGGTGCCGCAGGATGTGGTCCTGTTCAATGACACGCTGCGCGCGAATATCGCCTATGGCCGTCCTGAAGCGACTGATGCTGAACTGAACGAGGCCGCTGATCAAGCGCAACTGGCCGAGTTCATTGCGAAATTGCCCGATGGCTGGGACACACGCGTCGGCGAACGCGGACTGAAACTTTCTGGCGGAGAGAAACAACGCGTTGGCATCGCCCGCGTTATCCTGAACAACCCTGCCATTCTCGTGCTTGATGAGGCGACCTCTGCGCTCGATAGCGCCACCGAGCAAGCCGTGCAGGATGCCCTTGAGGCCGCCTCCAAAGGCCGAACAACGCTGATGGTCGCCCACAGGCTCTCCACCGTGCAGGGCGCGGACGAGATTATTGTGCTCGATGCGGGGCGCGTCATTGAGCGCGGCACTCATCAGGCATTGCTCGAAATGGACGGAAAATATACAGATATGTGGCAGCGCCAGATTGCCGATATGTCGGCGCATGCGGCGGCGGCAGAATAGAAGCGAGGCAGACCGAATGGCAGAAACCAGCGCATCCGCGAGACTAGGCCGCTATATCTGGGCCCGTACGAGCTTCGATCTCGAAGGCATTGTCGGCGCGCTGGCGTCCTGGTTGGTCGGTCTTTTGCTGGGTGCGATCTGGAGTCCGCTCTTCTGGCTGGGTTTCGTTGGAGCGATTGTAATTTTGCTCGCGACGCGGAAACAGACCCGCACATCACCGGACATTGCCAACCTTGTCACCGCGCCGTGTGATGGCATCGTTCAATCCGTTACGCGCGCGGTGCCTCCAACTGAGCTACGCCTTGGCGGTGCGGAGCGGTTACGTCTGCGCATTTCATCCTCACCCATGGCGACCAATCCGATTTATGCCGTTATGAACGGTGAGGTCACGTCCGTTATTCTGGAGGAGCCCGACAGCTCCGTCATCTTAGCGAGTGAGCCAGATATACCCGGTCTCGCCATTGCGCATATTTCGTATGAGAGCCTTGGAGAACAGGTTGGCTGCACGGTGGCGACAGGGGGCTTTGGGCCCAGGCTCGAAGTGCTCTCCCAGATTGGCGATCCTGTTCGGGCGGGCCGCGTTGTGGGAAAACGCAGGCTTGGGGGCTGGTGTGATGTTTACCTCGATGGCGATGCGCGTGTGCTGGTGAGAGCTGGCCAGACCTTGATCGGAGGAGAGACGATGCTCTGTAGATTGGTCCGGAGCCCTAAGCCCGGCGCACAAGAGGATACGCCGCGCCATGAAATTGGCGACTCTGCAAGCGAAGACGCCGCTGACGCAAATGGTACATCGGTTGACGCAAATGAAGACACGCCCTCGGGCGCTGATTAGACGAGCCGAACCAACAGCCTGTTCGGTCGGTCCTATTCTGGTGGTGGCGTATTTGCGTTCATCCATCCGAAAAGGCGTCTGAGAGGAAACACCCAGACGAGTCCCGCGGCAACATAAAACAGCAATTGTATGCCCGCGTGCGCGCTCGCGAGTTTCGGGGTCACCAGCGAAATCAGCCAGATATACCCCCCAAGGTAGGCCAGCAGAACCAGAATCGCGATTGGTTTGCGCATGCTTAGTCTCCTGAAGTGCTTGCTGTGTAGGGACGTGCGGCAGTGTGACGGCTTGTCCATTCTCGGAATAAGCGCATTTACAACACATGTCTTTGCAAGTGAACGATCCAAAAGCGCGCAGCGCGATCCGTCTCTGGTTGGCGGTTGTCGGCCTGATGGTTTACGCCATGATCCTGATTGGCGGTGCGACTCGGTTGACAGATTCAGGGCTTTCGATCACCGAATGGGACCCGATTCGGGGAGCCTTGCCGCCGTTTGGGGCGGATGCCTGGCAGACTTTGTTTGAAAAATACAAGACGACGGCCGAATACCGCTTTCAAAACAGCGGCATGACGCTGTCGGAGTTTCAATACATATTCTGGTGGGAGTGGGCGCATCGCTTTTTCGGACGGGTGATCGGGCTCGTAGCCGTTGGCGGTGTGGTGGTTTTTGCCATCCGCAAGTGGCTCAACGGCCCGCTGTTTCGTCGTTTGGGTCTGCTTGTATTGCTGGGGGGACTTCAGGGCTTTATCGGGTGGTGGATGGTTGCCAGTGGGATTGGGGAGACCGATCGGCTTGATGTTGCGCCTTATCGGTTGATGACCCATTTCTCGCTGGCATTGCTGATTATAGCGCTGACCATGTGGACCTGGCTCGATCTTGGCGCAAAGCCGCAAATGCCTCCCCGTGCCGGTCCTCGCAAGTGGGCTGTGGGGCTGCTGGTCTTGCTCGGCTTGCAACTTGCCGCAGGTGCTTTGGTTGCCGGGCTTGACGCTGGGCGCACTTATACAGATTGGCCTCTGATGGCGGGTGAAGTTTTCCCGTCGGACTATGTGGCGGACGGGTTGGGGATCAGGAGCCTGTTTGAAGGCCGCGCTGCGACGCAATTTAATCACCGCTTACTCGCTTATGCACTGTTTGTGGGTGTTCTCTTCGCCTGGCGGCTCTATCCGCGCCAAGGCTTCGGCATGCTGGCCCTCTTGGTCAGCGCACAGTCGATTTGGGGAATTCTAACGCTTATTTCGGCTGCGCCATTGGGATTGGCCTTGGTCCATCAGGGGCTTGGCGTGGTGATTCTCCTCGTCGCTGTTCGGCAGCTCTGGCGGGTGACGCCTAGTCGTCAGACAATCCGATAAGTTCTACGAAGACAAGTTTTTGCTCGCCGGCTACGGCACCGGCGACGATAATCACACCATTGGGATACCCGCCAAACTGAGCGTCGGGCAGAGTGGTAAAGCTCGTGATGGGTGAGGGAACACCAACGCTGATGCCCGCACGAATGGGCAATGTACCGGTCGAGCCATCCGGACCTATCTTCTCCAATTGACCATCTGAGCCCAGCTGTAACAGCGTTTGCGAATCCGTCTGGCCCATGACCGCCATTTCCATAGCGCCTGCTATATTGCCTGTTTTCGCGTTCGTCTCTCCCTCAAGCAGGCAGCCGCCCAATGGTGTGTTCTGCGCTGTTGAAGAGACAGGCTGCCAAATGAATTCGCCATTCGCTTCATAAAGCGCGCCTGTTATCAATTCCTGTGGAGCGTTCGCGGTCCAGTAGCCAATTTCCAATAGAGCGCCATCCGTCTGAGCCTCTCCTGTGCACAAACCTATAGCACCGACGTCTCCCAGCAGGTCTATGGCGACGGCCCCACCCAGTTCTGGGCTGTGGAGATAGATGTTCAGGTCACCTTCTGACCCAATGCCCGGAAATAGCGTCACTTGCGACCCGCCTAATGTGGCCGGAAATCCGTTTGCCAGTATCTGCGCCCCAACCGTTACCGGGTCCGTAAGGCGTTCGCCGTCCAGATCGAAGAGCTGTATTTGTCCACCACTCAAGGCGGCGGCCAATATCGGATTCGCGCCCCCGGAAACTGCCACATCGAGGATCTCGGCGGACAGCGTATTCGTACTCCAAACCGCTTGTAGTATCGGGTTGGTGGAGGGCTCCGGAGGGAGGTCAATGCGGCTGTTTTCGATAATTGGCACCTCATTCTGAGGTTTCTCGTCCGAACAGGCGCAAATAAAAATGAAACTTGCGGCAAGCCCCACATTGACAAGGGGGCGGGCGAGCCGTAAACGCGGGCGCTTGAACATCATTTTAATTACTCCGAAAAGAGGGGCTACGGCCCAAGGCAATGAAATCAACTCTGCTCAAACCTCTCGAGGTCGAAAACAAATGGATCATCATCGACGCTGAAGGCGTTGTGGTTGGTCGTCTCGCCTCATACATCGCAAAGCGTCTTCGCGGCAAGCATCGTGCCGATTACACACCACATGTTGATTGTGGTGACCATGTGATCGTGATCAATGCCGAGAAAGCCGTGTTCACTGGCAAGAAGCTGACCGACAAGATTTACTACAGGCACACTGGCCATCCGGGCGGTATCAAATCGACCACGGCGGGCAAAATCCTCGGCGGACGTTTCCCAGAGCGGGCGATCTACAAAGCGGTCGAGCGCATGATGCCGAAAGAAAGCTCGCTGGCACGGAAGCAGTTTTCGAAACTGCGCGTTTATGCCGGCGCCGAGCACGATCACGAAGCACAGCAGCCTGAAACCGTTGATTTCAAGGCAATGAACTCCAAGAATACGAAAGCGGCCTAGAGCACATGTCCGATACAGATACTGCACAGACCCTCGAAGACCTCGGCACGCTGGAAGGTGGACAGGCCCCATCAGCGGCGCCTGTTGTTCTTCCTGATCCAAAAATCGACGAGCATGGCCGCGCCTACGGCACTGGCCGACGCAAGTCCGCAACGGCCCGCGTCTGGATCAAGCCCGGCTCCGGCAAGATCACGATCAATGGCCGCGATCAGGAAAAATACTTTGCGCGCCCCGTACTACGCATGGTCATCGCCCAGCCGCTCATTGAAGCAGGTCGCGAAACCGAATTCGATGTGATTTGCACCGTCAAAGGGTCTGGCCTCTCTGGTCAGGCTGGCGCTGTGCGTCACGGCATTTCGCGCGCTCTGGTCGCCTATGAGCCTGCGCTTCGCGCCGTTCTTAAGCCACACGGCTTTATGACACGCGATCCGCGTGTGGTGGAACGTAAGAAGTATGGCCGCGCGAAAGCCCGCCGCAGCTTCCAGTTCTCAAAGCGCTAATCAGACGAGCAATCTTCTGCAAGATTTCAAACGGGCGCTTCTTAACGAGGCGCCCGTTTTCTATTCGAGGTAAAGAGATATGAAACCAACAGTCTTCATCGATGGCGAAGCGGGCACCACAGGCTTGCAAATACGCGACCGCCTAGCGGGCCGGACCGATCTTGAACTCGTCTCGATTGATCCGGCGAAGCGTAAGGATGAGACTGCGCGAGCCGAGCTTCTGAACGAGGCCGATGTCGCCATTCTCTGCTTGCCAGACGAAGCGGCCCGCCAAGCCGTCGACCTCGTCGCCAATCCGGACACAGTGATCATCGACGCCTCAAGTGCCCACCGCACGCACCCCGACTGGACCTATGGCTTTCCGGAACTTGGCGTTGAGCAACGTTGCGATATTATAGACAGCAAGAGGATATCTAACCCCGGTTGTTACCCAACAGGCTTCATTGCCTTGGTACGTCCGCTGGTCGAAGCGGGCATTCTCCCCAAAGAGTACCCTGTCACCACTAATGCGGTGTCCGGATATTCTGGCGGCGGCAAGAGCATGATCGCCGAATTTGAAAGCGGCGGCGACGCTTACCGTTCGTACGGTCTCACTCAGCAACACAAGCATGCTCCAGAAATGGCGCACCACGCTGGGCTTGCAAACCGTCCCGTCTTTACGCCAGCTGTTGGAAACTATGCGCAAGGTATGATTGTGGAAGTGCCTTTAGCGCTTTGGTCCTTGCCGTCAAAGCCAAGCCATATGGATGTCTGGGCATGTTTGTATGCACAGTATGGCCGGATTGAAGAGGCGGCCACGTCCGAGCAGTTCATCAGGTTACTTGGATACTCTGCTGCTAATGAGTTAGCCAAAGTCGAGCCGGAGGCGAACAACAACTCGAACACTCTTGACCTCTTCGTCTTCGGAAATGACGAGCAAGCCCGCCTGATCGCCCGCTATGATAATCTTGGTAAAGGCGCTTCGGGCGCGGCCGTTCAGAATATGAATCTTGTGCTCGGTTTTGACGAGGCAACAGGTCTTTAGTCCAGCCCGCGCTCCTCGCGAATCTGTTCCATCCGGCGGCGCACATATGCCCCAGGTGCATTGCCAAAATTTTTCTCTGGCAATTTGCGCGCCGGTATTTTCTTGCCGGACTTCTTCTTGAGCCATTTGTGCCAGGTTGGCCACCACGATCCGGCATGCTCTTCAGCGTCCATCAGCCAGTCATCCGCGGTGTCCGCGATGTCCTTGTTGACCCAGTGCTGATACTTATTCGCGTCCGGATGGTTGACGACGCCTGCAATATGACCCGACCCTGAAAGCACGAAGCGGGCGGGTCCGCCAAAGGATTTGGCCGTCTTGTAAACCGAAGAATAAGGGCAAATGTGATCGTCACGGCTGGCCTGAACGTGAACGGGAATTTCTATGTCCTTTACGTTCACCCGCTCGCCCAGAACCTTGAATTTGCCTTTGGCCAGAGCGTTGTCGGCATAAAGGTCTTTCAGATAGGTCCGGTGGGTTGGTCCGGGGATATTGGTCTGGTCCGCATTCCAATATAGCAGGTCGAACGGGCGCGGCTTCTTGCCGAGCATGTAATTGTCGATGACATAACGCCAGACAAGATCAACGGGCCGCAGCCAATTGAACGTCTCGCCCATGCTTTCGCCCGGCATTACTCCGTCATTCTCAGCGACCAGCGTGTCGATCTCTGCGATGGCGTGTTCATCGGTGAAGACCAAGAGATCGCCAGCGTCTTCAAAATCCATCTGCGATGCAAAATAAGACGCAGACCTAATCCGCTTGTCGCCATGTCTGGTCATGTGAGCGAGCGCGGAGGTGAGCATTGTACCGCCGATACAATAACCGACCGCATTCAGCGTCTTGGCATTCGCCGCTTCGAGAGTGGCCTCAACGGCGGCATAAGCACCATGCTGAACGTAATGATCCCACGTAAAGTCCTTTGTGACATCATCAGCCGAGCGCCATGACACGACAAAAACCGAGTATCCCTGATCACGCAACCAGCGGATCATCGAGTTTTCTTCCCGCAGGTCGAGGATATAGAACTTATTGATCCATGGCGGGAAGATCAGAAGCGGGCGCTTGTACACGGTTTCTGTGCTGGCTTCATATTGGATCAACTCGATCAGCTCATTGCGGAATACGACTTTGCCTTGCGCGGTTGCGATATTTTCTCCCAGCCGGAAAACGCTTTCATCTGTTTGGCTGATGGTCAGCTTGCCATTACCTTTGTGCAGATCGGCGCGGGCTTGTTTAAGCCCATCGAGCACGCTCTGCCCGCCTGTTTCTATCATTCTCTTCAGAGCTTGGGGGTTGGTGGCAAAGAAATTTGTCGGGGCGCTGGCGTCGATGCTTTGCTGAGCGAAGAATTTTGCCTTACGCCGTTCTGCGTCCGAGACACCTTGAGCGCCCTCAATCAGGGTCATCAGCCATTGGGAGTTCAACTCATAGCTGCGTTGCAGGACATTGAACATTGGATTGGTTGACCATTCCGGGTCGGAAAACCTGCGATCTTTCGTCTTGGCACGGGCTTTCGTCTCGGCGGTCATCTCCATCCATGAGGTCATCATGCCTTGCCAGAGTTCTGAATTGGCTTTCATCAGCAGCATTGGATCGGCGCAGAGCGATTGACCAATTTTCTGGAAACTATGCATCGCAGCGAAAGGGTCTCCCCCTTTGTGCTTGGGTTTGGCAAATGAGTGACCCAAGACATCCGATAGGAGGGCATTACTTTCCTGATTTGCCGCCGCCAGAACGCGCAATAATTCCTGCATCTTTGCAGGATCCTGGCTGGCAATAAGCTCTGCAAGGCTGGGCGAAGCGCTCGTTTTTGTGCTATCCGCAGATTTTATAGACATACGTTCTGTATCTCGCTTCGTGCTTAAGTCTGAGGTATCTTATACATGAAAAAGATGGTTAAAAGATCACGATTAATTGGGAAAATTTCATGGTTTCGCGTTTTATAGCTGCCTTTTTGCTCATTGGCACCATCAACCTTGGCGGATGCGCTTCGCTGGATGATGTTGTTGGCGGTATTGCCAACACGCCGGACTGGTTTCAAAAGCGCCGTGTTGAGATACGCGGTGAGGGGTATCCGGACCTCAACGCCGTGCCCGTGGCAGCTCCGATCAAGGGGTCCCAAGACAGGTTGGCGCTAAGTGCGAGCGAGGCAACTGATGCGCGCGCCACGCTGTTTGGTCACCCAAGGTCGGAAGGCGCTAATCTCACCCTCGCTGACATGCGAGCCATCGCGGCCCAATTACGTCCTCAAGTGCCAACAATTGAACCGAAGCCCGAAGGATTCTTTACCCAGGCTGAGCTGGCGGACTTACGCGCTCAAGTCAGTTCGCGCTAGCAAGGGACGTAAATGATGACGATGGAATTTCACAAGATACGGCGTCTGCCGCCCTATGTGTTCGAACAAGTGAACCGGAAGTCTGCAGCGCTAAGAGCCGAGGGCGCCGATGTAATCAATCTGAGCATGGGCAATCCAGACCTGCCAACGCCGCAACATATTATCGATAAGCTCGTCGAAACGGCACAAAAGCCGAATGTTCATGGCTATTCGTCCTCACGCGGGATTCCTGGATTGCGGCGGGCGGTGCGCGACTATTACCAGCGTCGCTGGGATGTCCCACTTGATATGGATTCTGAGGTGATCGTTACTCTGGGGTCAAAAGAGGGCTTTGCAAACCTCGCTCAGGCAATCAGCGCGCCGGGCGATATTATCCTTGCACCCGATCCGTCCTATCCGCTGCATCATTTCGGTTTCATTATAGCCGGCGCGTCAATTAAGGCTGTTCCCGCCGATACGCCCGAAATCTACCTTTCAAACCTCTCAAAGGCGCTAAAATATTGCAATCCGGCGCCAACTGCGATGGTCTTATGTTATCCCTCCAATCCGACCGCTCAGGTATGTGATCTGGCGTTCTATAAAGACGCCGTTGCGTTCGCCAAAAAGAATGACCTGATGATCCTCTCCGATCTTGCCTATAACGAGATCTATTTCGAGGAACCAACGCCGTCTATTCTGCAGGTTAACGGCGCAAAGGACATTGCGGTCGAGTTTACGACAATGTCCAAAACCTATTCGATGGCAGGCTGGCGCATTGGCTTCGTAGCGGGCAATCGGCGGCTTATCGCATCGCTCGCGCGGGTAAAATCCTATCTCGATTATGGCGCCTATACACCGATCCAAGTGGCCGCGACCGCTGCGCTGAATGGCCCTCAGGAATGTGTCGATCAAGTACGTGAAATTTATCGTGGTCGCCGCGATGTGCTGGTGGAGAGCTTTACGCGCGCAGGGTTCCCTTTGCCGAGCCCAAAAGCCTCCATGTTCGCGTGGGCTCCAATACCGGACGCTTGCAAACATATGGGCAGTCTGGAGTTTTCGCTGCAACTCATAGAGAAGGCGCATGTTGCTGTATCACCCGGCGGTGCGTTCGGCGAGTATGGTGACGGCTATGTCCGGATCGCACTGGTTGAGAACGAACAGCGCATCCGTCAGGCGGCCCGCAATATCAGGCGGTTCATGCAGAGCTATGGCGTCGACGAAATCGAGCCGGCTGCCTAGCGCTGGGCAGGCAAGTTGAAGATCACCAAAGAATAGAAGGGTGGACCATTGAAGCCACTAAGACTGGGAATTGCGGGTTTGGGCCATGTCGGCTGTGGACTGGTTGAACTTGTGCAGGCTCAGGAGCATTTGCGATTGCCTGCAAGCGTATCGATTCGCGGGGTCACAGCCCGGTCTCGCAACCGGAAGCGATCTGCTGATGTGTCTGGCTATGACTGGTTCGATAGTGCTGAGGCTCTGGCTTCTGATCCGGATGTCGATGTGTTCGTTGAGTTGGTAGGTGGTTCTGATGGGCCAGCCAAGCTCGCAGTGGAGGCGGCCTTGCGCGCGGGCAAACCTGTCGTTACCGCGAACAAGGCCCTGATTGCCGAGCATGGGATGGAACTGGCAAAACTTGCCGATGAGCATGGTGTCGACTTGCTTTTTGAAGCCGCCGTTGCGGGCGGGGTCCCGATTGTTCGAACGCTGCGCGACTCGCTATCTGGGATTCAGGTTAGCCGTGTTTCTGGCATTCTAAATGGTACATGCAATTTCCTGACGTCCGAAATGCTGGCGACCGGGCGCGACTATGCAGATGTTTTAGCAGAGGCACAGAGGCTGGGATACGCCGAAGCAGACCCCACGCTTGATGTGTCGGGGACGGATGCCGCACACAAGATTGCTATTCTGTCTGCAATCGCATTCTCGGCAAATCTCGATTTTGGCAAAGTGGCGATAGGCGGGGTTGAGGAGCTAGATCTGCTCGACCTTACCTTTGCCCAGCGGCTTGGGTATACCGTCAAACTTATCGCCGAAGGCGTGTTGACCGATCGAGGTGTTGTTTGCCGTGTCGAGCCGAAAGTGCTCGAAGCCTCCCATCCGCTTGCCCAGGTTAACGGCAGTTTGAACTCCGTCCGTGTCGAAGGCGATCCGCTTGGTGCAATTGTGCTTTCGGGACCGGGCGCAGGCGGTGGCCCTACGGCAAGCGCTGTGATGGGGGATATATCGAAGCTCTTCCGTGCGGGGCGTCGCTCGGCTTTCGGTCATGCCGACCATCATTCCATCCGTGAATTCGTGTTACCCGATGAGACAGAAAGCGCGCCATGGTTCCTGCGCGTGCAACTGGCTGATGTTTCTGGCGCGCTTGCCAGCTTAAGCGACACGTTGGCCAAAGAGGGTGTATCGATCGACAAACTCCTGCAGGATTCTGCCCATGAAGACGGCACGGCGCCTGTTGCCATTGTCACCCATCATTGTGGACGCTCAAATATGGCACGGGCTGTGAACCAGTTAACGCAATTATCGTCTATTGTCGGGAAACCGCGATTGATTCGTATCGAAATGGATCAGTAATCCAAGGTCCATTCTTAGGAGGCATAAATGTCCGAGACCAAAATTAGCGCCAGCATCGCCGATGCCATGGTTAACGTTAGCGAACTGGCAGCCATCGCTGCTTATGAGGAAGTGGGCCGCGGCAACGAGAAACAGGCTGATCAGGCCGCAGTTGACGCGATGCGGACAGCGCTGAACCAAGTCGAGATGCGCGGGCGTATCGTCATTGGCGAAGGCGAACGCGACGAAGCTCCGATGCTTTATATTGGCGAAGAAGTGGGCACCGGCACCGGCCCGGAAATCGATATCGCGCTTGATCCGCTCGAAGGCACAACCTTGACCGCCAAAGCCATGCCGAATGCGTTGGCTGTCTTGGCGATTGCGCCGCGTGGGGGGCTCTTGTTCTCGCCAGACGTCTATATGGACAAGATCGCTATCGGACCAGGTTATGACAAAGGCATTGTCAGCCTTGACGCTACGCCAGCGGAGAACATTACAGCGATGGCAAACTTCAAGGGTGTGTCTGCCAATCAGATGACTGCGTGCGTGCTTGATCGGCCGCGTCATGCACCGATCATTGAGAGCCTGCGTTCGGTTGGCGCGCGCATCGCGTTGATTACTGATGGCGATGTGGCGGGTGTTATTAACACGACTGATCCGAGCACGGGCATTGATCTTTATGTTGGTCAGGGCGGTGCCCCTGAAGGCGTCTTGGCCGCTGCGGCGCTCAAATGCGTTGGTGGGCAGATGCAAGGCCGCTTGCACTTCCGGAATGACGAAGAACGTGCCCGGGCTGCGCGGACAGGCATCACCGACCTCGATCGGCTTTATGACCTCAACGAGTTGGCGTCCGGCGAGACTGTTTTCTGCGCGACTGGCGTTACCACTGGTGACCTTTTGAGCGGCGTGAAAATCAATGCAAGCGGTGTCCACACGGAAACGCTTGTGATGTCCTCATCGGCAGGTCTGATAAGAAAGGTTCGCTCATCCCGCCGTCTGTCGTAGACAGGATGGATGAGTGAAGCGATTCTTTCGGCGGAGACGCCAGACTATCTATTTGGCGTTGGCGAGTCGCTTGGTGGCCGCTTCTGGACGCTTGGGGACGTCGCTGACGATATGGTGCGGGCATTAACGGCCAAGTCAGGCGGAAATGATCTTATTGGGCGGTTGCTTGCCCGGCGAGAGGTAAAGCCGGAAAGTGTGGCAGGGTTCTTAAAGCCGACCATGCGCGAGACATTTCCAGACCCTTCCAGTTTTGCCGATATGGATCAGGCAGCAGCGCTCACACTGGATGCGTTGCTGGCGGGCGCGAATGTTACAGTCTTTGCGGATTATGATGTTGATGGTGGTACGTCGTCGGCCATCTTGACGCGATATTTTCGGGCATGGGGGCAAGAGCTCGGCCTTTACGTGCCCGATAGGCTTACCGAGGGCTATGGCCCGAGCCCCGCGGCATTTCGGCATTTAAAAGAGAGCGGCGCAGATCTCGTTATCACCGTAGATTGCGGGGCTGCGGCGCGTGAGGCTCTGGCCGAGGCGGACCGAATAGATTTGCCTGTTATCGTCCTTGATCACCACTTGATGCATGGCGACCTGCCGAAATGTGCAGCGCTGGTCAATCCGAACCGGCCTGATTGCCCTTCTGGCTGCGGACATTTGGCAGGCGCTGGTGTGGCTTATGTCTTCGCCGTCGCGTTGAACAGGCTGGCGCGTGAGCGGGATGTTCGTCCACCGTCTGGAGACTTGCCAGATTTGATGGAGTGGCTCGATCTTTGCGCGTTAGGCACGCTTTGCGATATGGCTCCGCTCAAGGGCGTCAATAGAGCTTTTGCAATTCAGGGGCTCAAGATCATGTCGCGCCACAGCAATACAGGGCTGCGGGCGCTTGCCGAGATCTCTGGTATTGGCCAAATAGAAACGGTCTATCACGCGACTTTTATGCTGGGGCCCCGCTTGAACGCTGGCGGACGCATTGGGGATCCCTGGCTGGCGGCAAAACTTCTCGCCACAGACGACCGGGAGGAAGCCATTGCGCTGTCCGAACGGCTGCATGCGTTGAATGATGAGCGCAAGGCGGTCGAAGCAGCCATTCTGGAAGAAGCTATTTCTCAATCCGAGCGCGCGCTTGCCCGGGACCCAGCTAAGAATGTCCTCGTGGCATCGGGCGAAGGTTGGCATCCCGGAGTGATCGGTATTGTCGCCGGCCGGCTGAAGGACAGGTTTCATTTGCCTGCTGTGGTGATTGGCTGGGGGGAGGGGCTCGGCGACATTGCCAAGGGGTCAGCCAGATCGGTAACTGGTGTTAATATTGGTGACGCGATTTCGGAGGCAGCCAAAGCGGGTATTGTCGCCTCGGGGGGCGGACACGCCATGGCAGGGGGCTTGAGCTTGCCTGCCGATCAGATTGATGGCTTTGACGTTTGGCTGAATGACCGAATTGGGCAAAATCGCGATAAGGTTCTGGCGGCTCGCGAACTTTGCATTGACGCGGTTCTCGCGCCTGGTGCCGCTACGCCTGAACTCTGCGATACGCTGGAACAACTCGGCCCATTCGGCGCAGCCGCGCCCCAACCTGTGTTCGCGCTCAAAGCGGCACATATTTCGGGTGCGCGTATCATCGGTGAGAACCACTTGAAATTCTTCGCAGAAGACGCTTCGGGACGTATTGAATGTGTGGCGTGGCGGGCCGTCGATACGCCGCTTGGGAATGCCATCAGATCGTCTGGCCAGTTGCATGTAGCGGGCCGGATCAAGATCAATGAATGGAATGGAAAACGTCGCGCGCAGCTTGATGTGAGCGATGCAAGTGCGGTTTGCTAAAGAAAGACGCTTGCACACCTCTCCGAGTATCGCTATATCGCGTGTTCTCACCGTGTGCTCCCTTCGTCTATCGGTTAGGACGCCAGGTTTTCAACCTGGAAAGAGGGGTTCGATTCCCCTAGGGAGTGCCAGTGACTTTATGAGTTTTCTAAAAAACAACAGTTCTTCTCCAAGTCTCAGGTGACAGCGGGATTTATTGTCTCTATTTATGGGCAATTAAGGGTCGGATGGGTATATGTCAGACGGTGAAGACAAAGAAAGCGGGGACAGCGGCGAAGCAACGCTGCGCGTTGAGGGCCATGTTAAATGGTTCGATACCGCCAAAGGCTACGGGTTCGTTGTGCTCGCGCCTGATGCCTATCCTGAGGTCACCGGTGACGTCTTGTTGCACATTAGCAGCCTGCGCAAATTCGGAGAAACGGCAGCGGACGAGGGCGCACCGATTGTCTGCGGCATCGTCAAGCGCGACTCAGGTTGGCAGGTCGTCGATGTGCTCGAAATGGAGCCGCCACGGGTGTCTATCCTGCAAAAGGCTGACGACCTTGAGCCCGAAACGCTGATTGTAAAATGGTTTAACCAGACGAAAGGTTACGGGTTCGTCCGCACGCCGAACTCCGAAGAGGATATTTTCCTGCACATCGTCGTGTTGAGGCGATCTGGCCGGGAAACAACAGAAGTCGGCGAAGTGCTTCAAGGGGTTGCCGAAGTCGGCAATAAGGGTCGCCATGTTGCGTTGATCCTGCCCAAATCATAACTCAATAAGCGATCTGTTTCGCTTTTACGTAAAAGGTCTGCCAAATGCTGCGTACTCTTGGATTGTTTATAATTTCGTCTTTGGTGCCGATGCTCATCGCTGACGCACAGGATGTTTCCACCCTTGAAGTCACAGCGGATGGAGTCAGTTCTACAATGGACGTTGTGTCTGAGTTGCCGGTTGTTGTGGAGGGTGTTGTTCAGCTTGGTTCCGAGATATCAGGCTCGGGCGTCCTGCTCGATCTGGGAGAAGCGTCGGCGATCGCTGTGTCGTCTGAGGCTGCAGCGACGGCCCGCGATGTGATCCTGATCTCGCCGTCAGGTGTGATTGCCGCGATTGCGCGCAATGCGGCGCCGGGATCACAGAATCCGATTGTATTTAGTGGCCCCATGGCAGCCATTCTTCAGCTTCCGGCGGGCACGTCAGCCGCGTCAGGCTTCCAGCCGGGTGCGGTCATTTCCCATGAGGTCCTCGATCAGCGGGCGTCCAACCTGGAATAGGTGCAAAAAACAAGCGCCAGCCGCATTTATTGTGAATTAGCGCTTGCAGAATACCCCGACATGGTCTTATGAGAAGCACTTCGGAGCGTGGCGCAGCCTGGTAGCGCATCTGGTTTGGGACCAGAGGGTCGGAGGTTCGAATCCTCTCGCTCCGACCACTTTTTTCATTTGAAAATAGGTGCTTGACCTTATGGGACCTCCTGGCCCAAGGCGGCGGTATAGATTTGGAACCAGCTCTCGCGGTCGAGCTGAACGTCCAAGGCTTTTGACAGTGCTTTGATCCGGTCAATATTGTTGGTCCCCATGACGGGCAAAAGCCCTGCAGGATGTTCCAGTAACCACGCTATTGCGACGGCTGAAACACTGCTATCGTGCTCTTGTGCTGTCTTTTGTAGAACGCTCTGGACTTTGCTACCGCCCGCACCAAACAAAGCGCCGCCTGCCAGCGGAGACCATGCCATAGGGTGGATACCGCCTTCTTGCAGAAATGCGATATCACCATTGGTGAACGCCTGATGGGCAAGGACGCTAAGCTCAATCTGATTGGTGCAAAGCGGGGTCTCCATTGCAGACTGCAGTAAGGTAAAGTCATAGGGTTTGAAGTTTGAAACGCCGACCGCCCGAACTTTGCCGCTCTGGACCATTGCATCAAGCGCAGCGCCGGTGGCTTTGTGATCCATGAACGGGTCAGGACGATGGATCAACAACAGGTCAATCTGCTCAATCGCCATCAGTCTTAAAGAGTGTTCGATAGACTCTGTTATGTGGGCGGGGCTGGTGTTGTAATGTTTGACGCGCGCGCCTGCATTGCGCCCGACCGGGGCGATGATTCCGCACTTGGTGATGATCTGGATCTGGTCGCGCAGGTGGGGGGATTGCTTAAGGCAGGCACCCAGCAATTCCTCTGCGCCATAGTCGCCATAGATATCGGCTTGATCGAAGCTTGTGATGCCTTGGGCAAGGCAGGCTTCGATCTTGGTTTGGATGTGGGCGGGCGAGGTGTCTGGATCATCCCCCAGTCGCCACATGCCAAAGATAATTCTCGAGAGATCGAGGGTTGAAGTCAGACTTACGCGTTGCATCAGATACGGTCTCCGGCCCCTAATGGGGTGGCTGGGGGATGGTTGGGGACGCGGCCATAGGCCTCGGGGAGTGAGCAGGTTTTGAGATGTGGAAGGACACGCTGGCCGAATGATTTACATTCGTCAATATGCGGATAGCCAGACAGGATGAAGGCTCGAATTCCCATCTTCTGGTAAGCTTCGAGCTCTGACAGCACCTGATCTGCCGAGCCAACCAATGCGGCGCCGCAACCTGATCTGGCCCGGCCTATTCCTGTCCACAGGTGCGGTTCGACATAGCCAAACTGGTCGGCCAGTTCGCGCGCTCTGATTTGATGCGCAACGCCCAGGCTCGTCGAGTCATGCGCACGATCCCGGATCATCTGGCCGTACTCATCGTCGAGCCTGGAGACAAGGTGGTCGGCATAGTCGCGTGCTTCTGCCTCCGTGTCCCTGACAATCACGTGGACTCTCAGGCCATAGTCGAGGGTTCGGTTGTGAGCTTCGGCGACGGCATTAACCGCACGCATACGGTCGGCAAGCGCGTCCTTTGGTTCGGGCCACATCAGGTAAACGTCGCAGAACTCACCGCACAATTGGAGCGCTGGCGGGGAGTATCCGCCAAAGTAAAGAAGGGGGCCGCCGATCTGATAGGGTATAGCGGGGGCCGTGGGAACATTGTCAAAATTATAGATCTCACCGTGATGTGTGATTGAGTCTTGGGTCCATGCCTGTTTCAGGATTTGCACCACTTCACGCGAGCGCTGATAGCGGTAGGTGCTGTCGGCTTTTTCGCCCGGAAAATCAGAACTGATAATGTTCAGGGTGAGCCGCCCCTGAAGCATATGGTCCAAGGTCGCGACCGTGCGTGCAAGCATGATGGGCTGCATCTCGCCGCAACGGATAGCGGCCAGCATGTTGATCTTCTCGGTCAGGGGCGCACAGCCTGCCACGAAAGACAATGTGTCCTGACCGACCTGATAGGAGGAGGGGCACAGAATGTTTCGGAAGCCCTGCGCTTCGGCTTCGAGCAGGATATTCCGGCAATGGTCCCAACTCGATTTCAGCGCCGGATCTGGCACGCCAAGGAAGGCGTAGTCATCAGCGCACAGTGCAGAAAACCATGACACTTCGGCGGCTCCGAGATCTGGCGAAGTTATTGGAACGACGGTCATTGGCCTCTTTCAGATTGGATGGGTGCGCAATTGCAGCTTGCCTATCATGAGTTTGCGAGTGTATCAATTGTGAAGCAATTTTATCGAGGTTTTCTGATGTCCAATGTCCGCGCATTGCCCAAAAGCGTGCAGACCAGCGAGATGCTGATACGGGAGATTGTCTCGGGACGGCTGGCGGATGGGACGCGACTGCCGCCAGAGCGCGAAATGGCCGACGAGTTGGGCATCGCTATCGGAACCCTGCGCAAAGCGTTGGCAAAGCTCGAAGAGAAGGGGTTACTGGAGCGTGTGCAGGGGTCGGGAAACTATGTGCGCGCCAAGACAGATGTGGAAAGCGTTTATGCGTTTTTCAGACTGGAATTGGCCAAAGGCGGCGGACTACCAACGGCGGATGTTCTGGATGTGGTCAGCACGCAACGCCCTGATGAAGTGACCGCGGTCTTTTCGGATAGAGCGCATAGGATCAGGCGGTTGCGATACCTCGATGCGCAGCCTGTGGCGATCGAAGAGATCTGGCTCGATGCGCGCTATGTCGATGCAATTGATGCGGATGGGCTGATGGATTCCCTCTATTATTACTACAAGCAGGATCTGGGGTTGGTGATTTCGCAGGTTGAAGATCGGGTTGGTCTCGCCGTCGTTCCGGATTGGGCGCCTGAGCGGTTTGGTAAGCGGGTTGGTGAGATGGCCGGCTATGTTAAACGGCTGAGTTTTGATCAAAACGGTACACCGGCCGAGTTCTCGAAAACCTGGTTTGACCCTGATGCGGCGCGCTACACGATACGGTTGAGGTAACATCATGACATTACGATACGGGCTCGTGGGCTGCGGGATGATGGGCCGCGAGCATATCCGGAATATTGCTTTGTTGGGAGACGCGGAAGTGACGGCCGTCTACGATCCGGTTACAGACCTTGCTCGGGCGGCAAGTGATCTGGCGGGTGAGGCGGAGCTTGCGCCTTCGCTTGATGCCCTGATCCGGAATGAAGGGCTCGATGCGTTGGTGATTGCAAGTCCGAACTTTCTGCATATCGAGCAGTTGGAGCAGATTGTTCGGGCACGATCGATCCCGATCTTGTGCGAGAAACCACTGTTTACGGATGTTCGGGACAATGTGCGTGTTACGGCATTACAGGACATAGCGGGTGCGCCGATCTGGGTTGCGATGGAATATCGGTATATGCCGCCGGTTGCTGCCTATTTGAACCGTGTCGCCGAGGTGACGGGCGGGGTTAAGATGATGATGCTGCGTGAGCATAGGTTGCCATTTCTATCCAAAGTCGGGGACTGGAACAGGTTTAATCGCAATACGGGCGGGACACTGGTCGAAAAGTGTTGTCATTTCTTTGATCTTATGCGGTTTGCGTTGGGAGCGGAGCCGGTGCGCGTGATGGCGTCGGCAGGGCAGATGGTCAATCATCTTGATGAGCGTTATGGCGGTGAGACACCCGATATCTGGGATGGCGGCTATGTCGTGTTCGATTTTGCGAATGGTGCGAGAGCGATGCTGGAGCTGTGCATGTTTGCAGACGGGACGATCTGGAATGAAGAGATCATGGCGGTAGGGGCGGATGGGAAGATTGAGTGCCGGGTTCCCGGGCCACAACGATTTTGGCCGGAGGGGATCGGGCCGTCGCCTGTGCCCGAGCTATCGGTCTATCCGCGGCACCCCAAGCGGCCAGTGACCGAAGCGGTCGAGCTGGACCCCACGCTTATTGCCGCCGGTGATCATCATGGGTCGACGTTTTTCCAGCATCAGAAATTTCAGGCTCTGGTCCGTGATGGTGGACGAACAGAGGTGTCGCTGGAGGATGGCCGCCGCGCGGTTCTAATGGGACTGGCCGCGCAACGTGCAGCCGAGGAAGGGCGCGTGGTCAGCTTCAAGCAGGACGGTACGTTCACTTAGAGCTTGTCGATGCAAGCTTTCCATGTTCACCCCTGCGGCCCGTCCCGGATCGATTATTGTCTATTGATCGACAAGTTCGAGAGGGTCGCGCTTATAGAACGGGCTTTGTAGAACTCAGAATAACCGATCAGTCAG
>CAZMMU010000007.1:0-100298 GCA_964567455.1 uncultured Hyphomonas sp. | reverse complement strand
CCATGTGAGCGCAGCGATACGGGAACCAACATAAACAGCCCTGAGCTGCGTTCCACGTGAGCGCAGCGATACGGGAACCAACATAAACAGCCCTGAGCTGCGTTCCACGTGAGCGCAGCGATACGGGAACCAACATAAAAGCCGCCTTGGAAACAGGGCGGCTTTTTTCGATGCATTCGAGGGAAGGGGCGTTGGGCTTATCGGTTTCCTGCAACCGTGTCCCCGAAATCACCTTCAAATTGGTCTTGCCGGGCCGCGTCCTGTTGAGTTCGGTTTGCACGGGCAGCATCGCGTCGCTGGCGTCTCTGTTCACGCAGATTCTCGTAACCCTGCTTCCGGTGCGCCGCGTCAAAACCGTGATCGCGAAACCCACCCTCAAGCTTTTGATCGTTCACATAGTTCGTGCAGTCTTCATCGGTGCTCTTGCTATGGCAATCGGGTCGCTCATAGGCTTGGTGCCCGAATGACGAACAGGCTCCAACCAGACAGACGGCCGCCAGAACGTTCGCCATTTTCCGTATAGTGCTCGCCATCATTACCCTGAAATCAGCCATAACCAATGTTGCGCGCTACAGCCTGCCAAGTCAACCAGATGGCGCGGCACAGCTTGACCAATCGTTCAGGTTGCAAAGATAAAGGTAACGATCAGAGCCAGATAGGCGATCCCCGCCACGCTGAGCAGGATGCGAGTGCCGCGCCGCTTGAACCGTCGAAACAGCAGCGTCAAAAGCCCGAACCCAAGCAAGAGCTCCAATGGCGCAAGCACGCCCGCATGATGATCTCTGTCCCAATAGGAAAACGGCGACTGGAACCGCCAGTCCGAAACCGGCCAAAAATGGCTGTGTGCATCGTCATTGTGTAAGGGCAAATCGGCCGCCAGATGCGTCAATGCTGCCAGCGCAAACAGGGCCGGTAGGCTCTCCCATCGCGCGCGCCCATCCTTTGGCGCGGCTACCAGTAGGCTCGTCAGCAACAATCCGCCATAGAGCGGCGCAGAATTGCCAACTGTGACCCAGGCCTGCCAGCTCTCTGCCCAATACGTCTCGTTCCACAAAGTGCTTTGGGGAATTCCTGTAATGACAGCGTAAACAAACAGCACGTAGATCACGACATCAGGCGCCAACGCGCCAGCAATCACCGCCATATTCCGCTTGGGTTGCCCGGCTCTGATAAAGAGGCCCGAAGCAATCAGAAGGTGGGTTTGCGTCATCATACAATCAGCCTTCTAGGGCAGCGCCAGGGTCCGGTAAAGGTAATGAATTTCCGGGACGGGTGCCGGGGTGAAAATAAACCGTCCAAAGCCTGTTGACGGGAGGGGTTCGCTCCCCTAGTAACGCCATTCGATGAGTTGGCTGTGCCCCTGTGTCTGGGGCAAACGTAGCTCCCGAAACTTAGAATTTAACCAAGTTACGGCCCGACGCAATTCTGGGGAGGGCCGCTTGATGTATTTTGCGGACGGACGAACCGATGGAAAAACAGAATATCCGAATAAGGCTAAAAGCCTTCGATCACAGGGCGCTGGACCTTTCGGCCAAGGAGATTGTCTCGACGGCCAAGCGGACAGGCGCAGATGTGCGCGGGCCGATCCCGCTGCCAACGCGGATCGAGAAGTTTACCGTCAACCGGTCGCCGCACGTTAACAAGAAATCCCGAGAGCAGTTCGAAATCCGGACGCACAAGCGGATGCTCGATATTGTCGACCCAACCCCGCAAACCGTAGACGCGCTTATGAAGCTTGATCTGTCTGCTGGTGTGGCGGTTGAGATTAAACTTGAGGGAGCGCGCTAATGACACTCCCAGCACAACGCTCCGGCGTGCTTGCCAAGAAAGTTGGCATGACACGTATTTTCACAGAAGAAGGCCGTCACGTGCCGGTTACAGTGCTCTCGCTTGAGGGCGCGCAGGTCGTCGGTCTGCGCACCGAGGACGTTCGCACCGTCAAGACCAAAAAAGGCGGCGAGCAGCAGCGGACAGATGGCTACACGGCCGTAATTCTCGGCGCGGGCACGAAGAAAGCCAAGCGGACACCAAAACCGCAGCGCGGACAGTTCGCCAAGGCGGGTGTGGCGCCCAAGGCAAAAATCGTAGAATTCCGCACTAAGGGCGACTTGCCTGAGATCGGTGCTGAAGTGGTTGCCGATCATTTTGTCCCCGGACAGCGGGTGGACGTTGCGGGCACCAGCATCGGTAAAGGTTTCGCTGGGGCTATGAAGCGTTGGAACTTTGGCGGACTGCGCGCCACGCATGGTGTGTCAATCTCGCACCGGTCGCACGGCTCGACAGGTCAGTGCCAGGACCCGGGCCGTGTCTTCAAGGGCAAGAAAATGGCTGGTCATTATGGTAATGCCCGCCGAACCGTCCAAAACCTCGAAATCATCCGCACGGATGTGGATCGGGGCCTGATCCTCGTAAAGGGCGCAATCCCGGGTTCTGATGGCTCTTGGGTTGAAGTTCGCGATGCGGTCAAGAAGGCTCTGCCTGAAGAGGCGCCTGCGGCGGGGTCGTTCCGCGCGCCAGAAAAGGCGGCGCCTGCCGCAAAAGCTGAAAGCGCCGGCGGAACCGCTATTACGGCTGGCTCTCCTGCGGACACGATCGTCCTTGTCGACGGTATTGGTCCAAAGGCTGAGGAGGCGCTCAAAGAGAAGGGCGCGGGCACACTGTCCGGTTTCGTTGCCATGGCTGATGATGAGCGTAATGAGCTCCTCGAAGAGCTTGGCGTGACTGAGAAGGCTGCCAATGAAGATTGGCTGGGTCAGGCAAAAGACATTCTGGCCGGCGGTGAGCCGCAGGCCGAGGTAGATAAGAAGCTGCTTAAAAAGCTGCTTAAAGAACAAGAGGGCGGCGAATAATGGACGTCTCGGTAAAAACACTCGACGGCAAGGCCGCTGGTAAGGCTGCGCTTGATGATGCGATTTTCGGCATCGAGGACATTCGTTCGGATGTTCTGCACCGCACGGTGCGCTGGCAGCTTGCCAAGCGTCAGGCGGGAACGCACAAGACCCAGTCGCGCTCTGAAGTCAGCGTTACGACGAAGAAGTTTATTCGTCAAAAAGGCTCAGGCGGTGCGCGTCACGGTTCGCGCAATGCGCCGATTTTTGTCGGCGGCGGCGTGGCGCATGGGCCGCGTGTCCGTTCGCATGCGCATGGGCTTCCAAAGGCGATCCGTAAGTTGGCGCTCGCGCACGCGCTCTCGTCCAAAGCAAAAGACGGCGCGCTCATCGTGCTCGATGACGCCAAACTGGATGCGCCTAAGACCAAAGACCTTCGCGGCAAGCTCGCCGGTCTCGGTATCGAGAATGCGCTGATCATCGGTGGTGTCTCCGTCGACGAGAATTTCGCCAAAGCCGCGCGCAACATTCCAAACGTCGATGTGCTTCCGGTGATTGGCCTGAATGTTTATGACGTGATGCGCCGCAAGACGCTCGTGCTTACAAAAGACGCCGTTGACGGCATTTCGCAGCGCTTTGAAGGTAAACTTCAAGGCGCTTCGCCGTTTTCGAAGGATAATTTTATTGACGACATCCAACTCGTCGATGGCATTGGTCCGAAAACAGCCAAGGCGCTTCGCGCTGCGGGGGCGGGGACGCTGACCGGTTATGTTGCTCTGTCTGATGCTGATCGCAACGCCGCGCTGGAAAAAGTAGGCAAGGTCGAGAAGGCGAACACCGAAGACTGGCTCGGCCAGTGTAAGGAGATGATCGCTGGGGAGCCGCCGCGCTCGAAGGTCGATAAAGAATATGCTGCGCGTTTGCTGGCAAAGCGTGCCAAGGAGGCGAAATAGGCCATGGCTGACATAAAAAACCATCATTACGACACTGTGCTCGCGCCACACATTACGGAGAAATCCACGCTGGTTGCCGAGGACGGTAAGTACATTTTCAGAGTCGCGATTGACGCTGACAAGGCGTCGATCAAAGAAGCTGTCGAGGCGCTCTTCAAGGTGAAGGTCTCGAAGGTCAACACAATCCGGGTCAAAGGCAAGACAAAGCGCTTCCGCGGGACGCTTGGTCGCCGGCCTGATTTCAAGAAGGCGATTGTGACGCTTGATGGCAGCCAGGCCATCGACTTCACAACCGGCCTATAGGAGCGACGCAAATGGCATTGAAGACATTTAATCCAACGTCCCCGGGTCGCCGCCAGCTTGTTCTGGTTGACCGTTCGGATCTGCACAAAGGGCGTCCGGTCAAGAAGTTGACCGAAGGTCTGACCAAATCAGGTGGCCGCAACAATCGTGGCCGCGTGACAGCGCGTCGGCGTGGTGGCGGAGCCAAGAACCTCTACCGGAAGGTCGATTTCAAGCGGAATAAGTTTGATGTCGAGGCAACTGTAGAGCGCCTGGAATATGACCCGAACCGGACCGCTTTCATTGCGCTGATCAAATACACCGATGGCGAGCAGGCTTATATCATTGCGCCCCAGCGTCTCGGTGTGGGTGACAAGGTGATCTCGTCCAAGACTGCGGACATCAAGCCGGGCAATACGCTCCCGCTCAAGAATATCCCCGTTGGCACGATCATTCACAATATCGAGCTGAAGCCTGAAAAGGGCGCCCAGATGATCCGCTCGGCGGGCTCTTATGCCCAGCTTGTCGGACGTGATGGCGGTTATGCCCAGATCAAGCTTTCCTCTGGCGAGCTGCGCATGGTGCTGGACCGTTGCCTTGCAACCGTCGGCGCTGTGTCCAACCCGGACAATATGAACCAGGTCATGTCAAAAGCTGGCCGGAACCGCTGGAAGGGCAAACGCCCATCCGTTCGCGGTGTGGTCATGAACCCGGTCGATCACCCGCATGGCGGTGGTGAAGGTAAGTCATCCGGTGGCCGTCATCCTGTGACGCCTTGGGGTAAGAAAACGCGCGGGCCGAAAACCCGTAAAAACAAGTCGACGGATCGTCTGATCATTCGTCGGCGTAACGCTAAGCGATAGGGGAGCCACAAGATGCCACGCTCCACATGGAAAGGGCCGTTTGTAGACGGCTACCTCTTGAAGAAAGCCGCTGCGGCCAAGGAATCGACCAAGCGCGAAGTGATCAAGACATGGTCGCGCCGCTCAACGATCCTGCCGCAATTTGTTGGCCTGAATTTCCAGGTTCACAATGGCAACAAGTTCATTCCGGTGACGATTTCCGAGGAAATGGTCGGCCACAAGCTCGGTGAGTTTGCGCCAACCCGTTCCTATTACGGACATGGTGCCGACAAGAAGGCGCGGAGGAAGTAGAGATGGGTAAGCCAAAGTCCCCTCCAAAGCAGGCTCCTAACGAAGCGCGCGCCGTCTTGCGCATGCTCCGCATCAGCCCACAAAAGCTAAACCTGCTCGCCCAGCAAATTCGTGGCCTTTCTGCGGAAAAAGCACTGAACCAGCTTCAGTTCTCTCCAAAGCGTCACGCCGCGGATGTTCGCAAGGCGCTACAAAGTGCGATTGCCAATGCCGAGAACAATCACGGGCTCGACATTGACAGTCTCGTCGTGTCGCAGGCGCATGTCGGCAAGAACCTCGTCATGAAGCGTATCCGCGCGCGTGCTCGTGGCCGTGCCGCGCGCATTCACAAGCCGTTTTCGCAGCTCACTATCGTGCTGACCGATACGTCCGCAACCGTTGAGGAGGCCGCATAATGGGTCAGAAGGTAAATCCAATCGGGCTTCGCCTTGGCATCAACCGCACATGGGACAGCCGCTGGTATGCAGACAGCGCCGACTATGGGCGTCTGTTGCACGAAGACCTCGCCATCGAGAAATACATTCGCGAAAAGCTCAAGCAAGCTGGCATTTCCCGCATCATCATCGAGCGCCCGCATAAAAAGTGCCGCATCACCATCCACACGGCACGTCCGGGTCTGGTGATCGGTAAGAAGGGCGCTGACATCGAAGCGCTGCGCAAGGATCTCTCCAAGCGCGTCAGCGACGAGATTTTCGTCAACCTCGTCGAAGTGCGCAAGCCTGAAATCGACGCGACACTCGTTGCCGAAGACATTGCGCGCCAGCTTGAGCGTCGCGCGTCTTTCCGTCGCGCTATGAAGCGCTCGCTCCAGTCGGCAACGCGTCTCGGCGCACTTGGTGTTCGCATCATGGTCGCAGGTCGCCTTGGCGGTGCAGAGATCGCGCGGACCGAGCAATACGCCGAAGGTTCCGTACCCTTGCACACGCTGCGCGCCGACATCGATTATGGCACAGCCGAAGCGCTGACCACTTACGGCATTATCGGCATCAAGGTCTGGGTCTATAAAGGCGAGATCATGGAGCACGATCCAATGGCGCAAGACAAGAAGCTGGAATCGTCCGGCCAGTCGCGCGCCCGTTCTACCAGCCAGCGTGACCAGCAGGGTGCTGGCGCCAGAAATGCGGGAGCCTAGGTAAATGCTTCAGCCAAAACGTACAAAATTCCGCAAAGCCTTCAAAGGCAAGATCAAAGGCAAGGCGAAGGGCGGTTTCACGCTAACCTTCGGCACCTATGGTCTTAAAGCGCTGGAGCCTGAGCGGGTCACCGCGCGCCAGATCGAGGCGACACGTCGGGCCATCACGCGCTTCATGAAGCGTCAGGGCAAGGTCTGGATTCGGGTGTTCCCGGATGTGCCGGTCTCTGCCAAGCCGATTGAAGTCCGGATGGGTAAGGGTAAAGGCTCGACCGACCGGTGGGTCGCGCGCGTCAAGCCTGGCCGCATCCTGTTCGAGATTGACGGTGTGTCCGAAGAAGTCGCGCGTGAAGCGCTGCGGCTCGGCGCGGCCAAGCTGCCAATCAAATGCAAAGTCGTCAAACGTATGGAAGGGGTCTAGATCATGGCGAAAGCGATTAAGGCCGCTGACGTGCGGACCAAATCAGTCGATCAGCTCAAGGAAGATCTTTCCCAGCTGAAAAAAGAACAATTCAACCTGCGCTTCCAGCAAGCCACGAACCAGTTGGAAAAAACCAGCCGCGTCCGTGAAGTGCGCCGAAGCATCGCCCGGATCCGTACGGTTCTGCGCGAGAAAGCCAGCGAAGGCTAGGAGAACGATATGCCAAAGCGTATTATGGAAGGTGTGGTGGTCTCCACCAAGCAGGATAAGACAGTGGTTGTGCGCGTCTCGCGGACATTCCTGCACCCGCTCCTGAAAAAGATTGTGCGTCGTACCAAGAAGTATCACGCCCATGATGAAGGCAATGTCGCCGAGCTCGGCAAGACGGTGTCAATCGTCGAGTGCGCGCCACGGTCGAAACTGAAGCGTTGGGAGCTGATGACCAGCACCCCGGGTGCGGAGGCTGACACATGATCCAGATGCAATCCAATCTCCGCGTTGCCGACAATTCCGGTGCGCGCCGTGTTCAGTGCATCAAGGTGCTGGGCGGGGCAGGGCGTCGTTATGCGTCCGTTGGAGATGTTATCGTGGTTTCGATCAAGGAAGCAATTCCAACCGGCCGCGTTAAAAAGGGCGATGTTCGCCGCGCTGTCGTGGTGCGCGTTGCCAAAGACATCAACCGCCCGGACGGTTCGACCATCCGGTTCGACACCAACGCGGCGGTTCTGATCAATAATAATAATGAGCCGATCGGCACACGGATCTTCGGGCCAGTTCCTCGCGAACTGCGCGGCAAGAACCATATGAAGATCATCTCGCTTGCGCCGGAGGTGCTGTAATTATGGCTGCCAAAGTGAAAACAGGTGACCGCGTTATCGTGCTGACCGGACGCGACAAAGGCAAAACCGGACAGGTCTTGCGTGTTGTCACAGACACCGGCCGCGTGGTTGTGCAGGGGGTGAACGTGGTCAAGCGTCATGCCAAGCCAACACAAGCTGATCCGCAAGGCGGGATCAAAACATTCGAAGCGCCGATTGATGCGTCGAATGTGGCCCATGTCGATCCGCGTGATGGTAAAGCCGTTCGCGTCGGGTTCAAAATAGACGAGCACGGGCGCAAGACCCGTTATGCCAAGCGTTCCGGAGAGTCGATCGATGGCTAAAACTGATACATATGTCCCGCGTCTGAAGACGAAATATCATGAAGAAATTCGCGATATGCTCAAAGAGCAGTTTTCATACTCGAATGAGATGAAAGTGCCCAAGCTCGACAAGGTCGTGATCAATATGGGTGTCGGCGAAGCTGTGTCTGACAGCAAGAAGGTCAAATCGGCTCTGGCCGAGCTTGAGCGGATTGCTGGACAGAAGCCGGTCCCGACCAAGGCCCGCAAATCTATCGCCGGCTTCAAGCTGCGCGAGGGGATGACCATCGGGGCGAAGGTTACGCTGCGCCGCGAACAGATGTACGAGTTCATTGATCGTCTGACCACAATCGCTTTGCCGCGCGTAAAAGATTTTCGCGGGCTGAACGGCAAGAGTTTCGATGGCGCGGGCAACTTCGCCATGGGGATCAAGGAACACATCGTGTTCCCCGAAATCAATTATGACGAAGTAGATGCAATGCGCGGTATGGACATTATTGTCTGCACCACGGCAACGACAAACGAAGAAGCGAAAGCCCTGCTCAGTGCATGCGGCTTCCCGTTTCGGACTTAAGCGCGGATAGGAACCAAACCATGGCGAAGAAAAGCGCAATTGAGAAGAACGAGAAGCGTAAGAAGCTGGTGGCAAAATATGCTGCCAAGCGGGCCGCGCTCAAAGAGATCGCAATGAATGAGGACTTGCCTCTGGAAGAGCGCTTTGCGGCGCGTCTGAAACTGGCCAAACTGCCGCGCAATTCTGCGGCGAACCGGGTCCGGAACCGTTGCGAAGTAACAGGTCGTCCGCGCGGTTATTATCGCAAAATGCGCATGTCGCGGATTGCGCTGCGTGAACTTGGGTCTTTGGGCAAAGTGCCTGGCCTTGTGAAGTCAAGCTGGTAGGGGAGTGAACACATGAACATTTCTGATCCTGTTGGTGATATGCTTACACGTATTCGGAACGCGCAGATGCGCGGCAGCTCCAAGGTAACAACGCCGTCCTCTAAAATGCGTCTGCGTGTGCTCGATGTGCTGCAGACCGAAGGCTATATTCGCGGCTTTGCGGAGATCGAGAAAGACGGTCATCGCGAAATCGAGATTGAACTGAAATATTACGATGGCGCGCCTGTCATTCAGGAGATCAAACGCATCTCCAAGCCGGGTCGCCGTGTCTATTCATCGGTTGGTGATATCCCGCTGGTCCGTAACGGACTTGGCATTTCCATCCTCTCCACATCCAAGGGCGTTATGTCCGACAATGTGGCGCGGACTGAGAATGTCGGCGGCGAAATCATCTGCCGCGTATTCTAGGAGCGCTGAACAATGTCACGTATTGGCAAACTCCCAATTCCGGTGCCGGGCGGCACGACCGTCACGGTCAATGGCCAGACCATTGAAGCCAAAGGCTCCAAAGGCACGCTGTCCATGACGCTCTCTGAGCTCGTGCAGCCGACCATGGCCGATGGCGAACTGGTGATTGATCCTCGCCCTGATCTGCGCGCAGCTGCAGAGCAGAAGATGAAGGACAATGACGCCAAGGGTCGCAAGAAGATGACCTTTGCTGAAGCGCTGGACGGGCTTACCCGCACCCAGTGGGGCACCGCGCGCGCCAACGCAGCCAATATGGTCCATGGCGTTAGCGAAGGCTTTTCCAAAACGCTCGAACTCGTCGGCGTTGGTTATCGGGCGCAGATGCAGGGCAAGGACCTCAAACTTGCGCTTGGCTTCTCCCACGATGTCATCCACAAAGTGCCCGAAGGCATCACGATTTCGGTTTCAAAACCAACGGAAGTCGTCGTCGAAGGCATCGACAAGCAGACTGTAGGTCAGGTCGCAGCGGAAATTCGTCGTTACCGTCCGCCAGAGCCATATAAAGGCAAGGGCGTGCGTTATCAGGGCGAGTTTGTCCGCCGTAAAGAAGGCAAGAAGAAGTAAGTCATGAAATCGACACGAGAAAAAATCCTTCGCCGCGCACAGCGCAACCGGACGCGGCTCAAAAAGCTGGCCAATGGCCGCCCGCGCCTGTCCGTAGCCCGGTCACACAAGAACATCTCTGCGCAGATCATTGACGACGTGCAGGGGTTAACTCTGGCATCAGCGTCAACGCTGGAAGCAGATTTCCGCAAGAGCACACCAAATGGTGGCGATACGGCAGCGGCTGCGGCAGTTGGTAAATTACTGGCCGAACGGGCCACCAAGGCCGGTGTTGAAGATGTCGTCTTCGACCGTGGCGGTTATATTTTTCATGGCCGGGTGAAAGCTCTGGCAGAGGCGGCCCGCGAGGGCGGCCTGAAGTTCTAGGAGGCTGTCATGGCAGAACAACAAGGACAAGGCGGCGGTGGACGCGACGGCGGTGGCCGTGGACGTGGACGCGGCCGGGGTCGCGACAATCGCCGTGACGAAGAGCAGAGCGAGTTTGTCGACAAGCTGGTTGGCATCAACCGCGTCGCCAAAACGGTGAAGGGCGGTAAGAATTTCGGTTTTGCTGCGCTCGTTGTTGTCGGTGACGGCAAAGGCCGCGCTGGCTTCGGCAAGGGTAAGGCCCGCGAAGTACCCGAAGCCATCCGCAAAGCGACCGAGGAAGCCAAGCGCAATCTCGTACGCATTCCTTTGCGCGAAGGCCGCACACTGCACCATGATGGCCGTGGCCGTTGGGGCGCTGGTAAAGTCGTCCTCCGCGCAGCGCCTCCGGGAACGGGTGTGATTGCCGGTGGTCCGATGCGGGCCGTTATGGAAGTCATTGGCATTCAGGATGTTGTCGGCAAGTCGATCGGTTCGTCCAACCCCTACAACATGGTCCGCGCGACGTTTGATGCCCTCAAATCGCAGGCGAGCCCGCGTTCGGTTGCATCCAAGCGTGGTCTCAAGGTTCAGGATGTCGTGGGCCGTCGTGATGATGGTGCGTCCGAAGCGGGCATGGTCGAAACGGCTTAAGGGAGTTTATCATGGCGAAGAAAACTGTCACCGTGCGTCAGACCGGCAGCCCGATCCGGCGCGAAGCCAGCCAGAAGGCCACACTTTTGGGGCTTGGCTTGAACAAAATTGGTCGAACCCGTACACTTGAGGACACCCCGTCTGTGCGCGGCATGATCCGTAAAGTGGCTCATATGGTCGAGGTCGTAGAAGAATAGAGCTTGAGATCCCTTAGCGGAGCCTCTTGATATGCTTTGGAAGTCAGAAACATGAAACTGAACGAATTATCTCCCGCCGCTGGATCGACCAGCAATCGCAAGCGCGTTGGCCGTGGCGTCGGCTCTGGCACGGGTAAAACCGCAGGTCGCGGTGTCAAAGGTCAAAAGGCCCGCTCAGGCGTTGCCCTGAACGGATTTGAAGGCGGCCAGATGCCGATTTATATGCGTCTTCCAAAGCGCGGCTTTAAGAAACCAAACGCCAAGAGCTTTGCATGGCTCAATCTGCGCAAGCTCGGCGAAGCGCTCGAAGCAGGCAAAGTTGATGCATCTAATGTAACCGAAGAGACTTTGGTTGCCGCAGGCGTCGTGCGCCGTGCCAAAGACGGTGTGCGTCTGCTGGCCAAAGGTGATGCGCCAAAAAACGTCAAGATAACAGTGACTGGTGCGTCGAAAGCTGCGATTGAGCAGATCGAAAAAGCGGGCGGCAAGGTCACCGTAACAGGAGTGAAGGCAGAAGCAGCCGCATAAAAGTGCGGAAAAATTCAGCTTACCCCCTTCACAAAACCTCTTTCGACGCCGATCTTGGCGGCGAACCCATTTTTGGAGGATTCGCGCGTGGCATCAGCAGCCGAACAAATGGCTCGTAACATCAATTTCGAGACTTTCTCGAAAGCCAAGGAATTGCAACAGCGGATCCTGTTTACGCTCGGTATCCTGCTCCTCTACCGGCTAGGTACGTTCATTCCGGTGCCGGCACTTGATCCGGTCGCCTATCGCCAGTTCTTCGAAGGGCAGGCCAGCGGCATCCTCGGCAATATGAATATGTTCTCCGGTGGTGCCGTGGAGCGAATGGGCATCTTCGCGCTGAACGTCATGCCTTACATTACCGCGTCGATCATCGTCCAGATGATGACCTCGGCTTCGCCAACCTTGTCCGCGCTGAAAAAAGAAGGCGAGACTGGACGCCAACAAATCAACCAGTATACGCGCTATCTGACAGTCGGTTTCGCGCTGGTTCAGTCCTTCGGTATCTCGGTTGGTCTTCAAGCGCTGAGCCTTCCTAGTGTTCCCGGCTGGTTCTTCATCCTGACCTCGGTTGTGACGCTCACAGGCGGTACAATCTTCCTGATGTGGCTCGGTGAGCAAGTCACCGCGCGCGGCATCGGCAATGGTATATCGCTGATCATCTTCGCGGGCATCATCGCTGAAATGCCCAAAGCCATCGTCAACTTGCTGACCCAGGGTCAAGGCAGCGGAAATGTTGTCTTTATCGTGGTGATCGCCGCGCTGGTCATTGCGCTCGTCCTGTTCATGGTTTTCATCGAACGCTCCCAGCGGCGTCTTCAAATCCAGTATCCAAAGCGCCAGCAGGGCAATCAGGTGATGCAGGGACAAACCTCCTTCCTGCCGCTCAAGCTGAACACATCCGGCGTGATCCCGCCCATCTTCGCTTCGGCCATCCTGCTGCTGCCGACCACAGCCATCGGCTTCAGTGGTGGCGCAGCGACATCTGGCGGCGCAACAACGCCGTGGGGCAGCGCTTTGCAATGGCTCGCCATCAATTTTGGGCAAGGCTCGCCAGGCTTTATCATCTCTTACGGCCTGATGATCGCCTTCTTCACCTTCTTCTACACCTCGATCACGTTCAATCCGGAAGAAACAGCCGATAATCTGCGCAAGCATGGCGGTTTCATCCCCGGCATTCGTCCGGGCAAGAACACCGCCGCTTACATCGATTATGTGCTGACACGGCTGACCACGATTGGCGCCATTTATCTCGTTTTCGTGTGCCTCCTGCCTGAAATTCTGCGTGTCTATTATCCAGAGATCCCATTCTATATTGGCGGCATGTCGCTCCTGATTGTGGTCTCGGTGACCATGGACACGGTCGCGCAGATACAATCGCATTTGATCGCTCACCAATATGAGGGCATGATCAAGAAATCGCGGCTGGGGAGGCGCAAGCGTTGAACTTAATACTATTTGGACCGCCTGCGGCTGGCAAAGGCACGCAGGCAAAACGTCTTGTGTCTGAACGTGGATTTGTTCAGCTTTCTACAGGCGACATGCTTCGCGCCGCACGCACCTCCGGAAGCGAACTGGGCGATCGCGTTGCCGGCATTATGGATGCGGGCACCCTGGTATCCGACGAGATCGTTATTGAGCTGATCGAAGAGCAACTCGATCTGAACAAGGAAGCTGCGGGTTTCATCTTTGACGGCTTTCCGCGCACCGTTGGTCAGGCCGAGGCGCTTGATACGTGTCTGGAAAAGCGGGGCGGGGCGGTTGATCTTGTCATCCGGCTTGTGGTCGATGAAGAGAAGCTGCTTGCCCGAATTGCAAAGCGTTTCGAGGAAGAAGGCCGCAAGGATGACAACCCGGAGAGCTTTGCCCACCGTCTTGACCAATACAATGCGAATACCGCGCCTTTGCTCCCGATTTACGCCGATCAGGGGAAATTGGTAGAAGTTGACGGGATGGGCTCGATTGAGGCTGTTTCCGCTGAAATAGACGCCGCGCTCAAAGAAGCTGAATAATCGCGCACAAGACAGTTGACGCGATGAAAATGGGGGCTATAACGCCCACTTCGCTAGAAGACTAGTGCCCGGTGCGTGTGATGAATTCGTCATCCCTCGTTTACGGGCACGTTTGAGTTTTAGGAGATGAATTTGGCCCGCATAGCAGGTGTCAACATACCGACAAATAAACGCGTAGAGATCGCTCTGCGTTATATCCATGGAATTGGCCCGGCAAAGGCCCGCGAAATCACATCCAAAGTTGGCATTGCTGCCGAACGCCGGGTAGCTGATTTGACGGATGCCGAAGTTATCCAGATCCGCGAGACCATCGATGCCGAATTCACCGTCGAAGGTGATCTGCGGCGCGAAGTGTCCATGAACATCAAGCGTCTGATGGACCTTGGCTGCTATCGCGGTCTACGCCATCGGCGGCGCTTGCCAGTTCGCGGCCAGCGCACGCACACCAATGCTCGCACGCGCAAAGGCCCTGCAAAGGCCATTGCTGGTAAGAAGAAATAGGGGACGGATATGGCTCGCGATGCACAACGGGTTCGCCGCAGCGAACGCAAAAACATCTCCTCTGGCATTGTCCATGTAAATGCCAGTTTCAACAATACGATGATCACCATCACCGACGCGCAAGGCAATACGATTTCCTGGCAGTCTGCTGGTGGTATGGGCTTTAAGGGCTCGCGCAAATCAACCCCGTATGCGGCGCAAGTTGCCGCTGAGGATGCTGCGCGCAAGGCTCAAGAGCACGGCATGAAAACAGTCGAAGTCAACGTACGCGGTCCAGGCTCAGGCCGGGAATCAGCTCTGCGTGCGCTTCAGGCCGCAGGGCTCACTGTCACATCGATCCGTGACACAACCCCGATTCCGCATAATGGATGCCGCCCGCCCAAGCGTCGGCGCGTCTAACTTTAAGAATTAAGTTCCAGAGGGAGAAACGGCAATGGCCGATACTGACGTCACTGTAAATGACCGGAACTGGAAAGAACTAATCCGGCCGAACCGGCCCGTCATCAATGGCGGAATTGATCCAACCCGCAAAGCCAAGCTCGTTGTCGAGCCGCTTGAGCGCGGATTTGGCACCACGCTCGGCAATGCCTTGCGCCGTATCCTCTTGTCCTCTTTGCAGGGGGCAGCGATTACCGGCGTTCAGATTGACGGCGTAGTCCACGAGTTCTCGGCGATCCCGGGCGTCCGTGAAGATGTCACCACGATTGTCCTGAACCTCAAGCGCATCGCAATTGATATGCAGTCTGATACGCCCAAACGTCTGGTCCTCAAGGCCAGCGGTTCGGGAGCGGTCAAGGCCAAACAGATCGAGACCTCGGGCGATGTGAAAATCCTGAACCCTGATCTGGTCATCTGTCATCTGGACGATGGCGCGGATCTGCGGATGGAATTCACCGTCGCCACGGGCAAGGGCTATGTCCCTGCCGAGCAGAACAGACCTGAGGACGCACCGATTGGTTTCGTACCTGTCGATTCGATCTACAGTCCGGTCCGCCGCGTGGGCTACACCGTTGAAGACACCCGCGAGGGGCAAGTGCTCGACTATGACAAGCTGACCCTTGATGTCGAAACCGATGGTTCGATCAGTCCTGAAGACGCCGTAGCCTATGCCGCGCGCATCATGCAGGACCAGCTCCAGCTCTTCATCACCTTTGATGAGCCCGTTGTCGAAGCGCCCGTCAGCGAAGAACAGGATCTGGGCTTCAACCCCGTTCTGCTCAAGAAAGTCGACGAGTTGGAACTGTCCGTTCGCTCTGCAAACTGCCTCAAGAACGACAACATCGTCTACATTGGGGACCTGATTCAGAAGTCCGAAGCCGAAATGCTACGGACCCCGAATTTTGGCCGCAAATCGCTCAACGAGATCAAGGAAGTTCTTGCTGGGATGGGGCTCCACCTCGGCATGGAAGTGGCTGACTGGCCGCCCGAAGACATTGAAGGCCTCGCCAAAAAGTACGACGATCATCATTAGAGAAAGCTGATATAGCTTTTCCAAGGAGAGTATTATGCGCCACGGACTTGCGCACCGCAAACTGAACCGGACCTCATCTCACCGCAAGGCGATGTTCGCCAATATGGCTGCGTCCCTGATCATCCATGAGCAAATCGTCACGACTTTGCCCAAGGCCAAAGAGATGAAGCCGATTATGGACAAGCTGATCACGCTGTCGAAAAAAGGCACGCTGGCGGCGCGTCGTCAGGCCCTTGCTCAAATTCGTGACAAAGCGGCCGTCAACAAGCTTTTCTCCGCTTTCGGCGAACGCTATGCAGACCGTAATGGCGGTTACACACGCGTCCTTAAGGCCGGGTTCCGCTATGGCGACAACGCGCCCATGGCTGTGATCGAGCTGGTTGATCGCGATCCCGAAGCCCGCGGCGCCCCAGACCGGGCCCGTTTGGCCGCTGAAGAAGCCGCCGAAGCTTAACCAGACGGCACTTGCCAACGCATTTCAAGGCCCCGTACCAATAGGTGCGGGGCTTTTTCGTATCGCGTAGACACGCAAACCTCACTGAAAATTTAGTCTTGCCTTGATTGCATTCCCGTCATCGCCGCAATAGAGCCATAGAGTATGATTATTCAAGAAGACATGACGAAACATGTAACCAAACTCCTTGCTGCCGCTCTGTTCGCTGTTGCCGTGCTGCTTCTCGTACTCATCCAGCCCGTCGTCGCGTCGCCTAACGCGCATGCTCAGGCCGTCCCGCGTTCGGCCCAGCAGATCAATCTCACCTTCGCGCCGCTTGTCAAACAGGCCTCACCGGCGGTTGTAAATGTATTCACCCGCAAAACGGTCCAGTCCCCGATGGCCAGCGATCCGCGGTTCTCCCGCCTGTTTGGCCGCCAGCAGCAACGGGCTCAGGGCTCACTGGGTTCAGGCGTCTTGGTCGGGCGTGACGGCGTTATCGTCACCAATAATCACGTCATCGAGGGTGCAGACGAGTTCCGCATCGTTCTATCCGACCGTCGTGAATACGCCGCTGAACTCCTGCTCGCGGACGAACGCACCGATCTTGCCGTCCTGAAGATCGATGCCGAAGCCGGCCAATTGCCAACCCTGCCTTTCGCCGATACGCGCGACCTCGAAGTCGGCGATCTCGTTCTTGCCATCGGCAACCCGTTCGGCGTTGGCCAGACCGTGACCAGCGGCATCGTTTCGGCCACCGCCCGCACAGATGTGGGTATTTCCGACTATGCTTTCTTCATCCAGACCGACGCTGCGATCAATCCGGGCAATTCCGGCGGCGCGTTGATCGACAATGACGGTCAGCTGGTTGGCGTCAACACGGCCATCTTTTCCCGCTCGGGCGGCTCGAACGGCATCGGCTTTGCCATTCCGGCGGAAATGGTCCGCCGCGTCGTCGATGCAGCCGTCAATGAGGGGCGCATCATCCGGCCATGGCTCGGCCTCAAAGGGCAGGCGGTCAGCTTCGACATTGCCCGTTCCCAGGGTCTCAACAGACCCATCGGTATCATCGTCACGGAAGTCTATGAAGGAGGCCCCGCCGACAGAGCGCGTCTCAGACGGGGTGATCTCGTCACCGCCATCAATGGCCGCGAAGTCTATGACGAGCGCGGACTGAACTTCCTCGCCGCGACCCAGTCCCCCGGCGAACGTGTCCGGCTTTCTGTCCTGCGCGGCGGCAAAGAGCGCACCGTTAATGTCCTGCTAACACCGCCCCCGGGTGCCACCGACAGTGAACTGCACCTCATGGCTGGGGCTCATCCGCTTTCCGGCGCAGAAATTGCCGAACTGTCCCCGGCCTTGGCCGAAAGCTTGGGCGGTGACCCCTTTGCCAAAGGCATCCTCGTCACCCGCAATCCGCCGCGCCGTTCCATAGCTCGCCGTGTTGGTCTGCGCCTCGGTGACATCGTCGTCGCCATCAATGGCCGCGAAACCACCACCAAACGCCAGCTCGAAGCCGCCATCGCCAACGCAAATGGCAGCTGGGAGGTGACCATCGAGCGCAATGGCCGCCGCATCACCACGCCCCGCTTTACGCTGTAGTGCCCAAACCCGAATTAGCCTTTTCCGGCAAAAAGCGCTAAATCGGGCTTATGTCCGATCTGTTCTCTGCTTCCGGTCTCGCCGAAGATGCCCCGCGTCCGCTCGCTGACCGTCTGCGCCCTAAAACCCTGTCCGAAGTCGTCGGCCAGGACCATCTCATCGGTCAAGACGGTGCGCTTGGCCGGATGCTCGCGACGGGCCGTCTCTCCTCGATCATTCTCTGGGGTCCACCCGGTGTCGGCAAGACCACCATCGCGCAATTATTGGCCGCAGAAACAGACCTTAATTACGAAGCGATCTCCGCCGTTTTCTCCGGCGTCAAGGATCTGCGCGCCGCGTTCGACCGCGCCGAGGCTCAGCGCAATATGGGCACGGGCACACTCCTGTTCGTCGATGAAATCCATCGCTTCAATCGCGCCCAGCAGGACGGCTTTCTCCCCTTTGTCGAGCGTGGCACCGTCACCCTTGTCGGCGCCACCACCGAAAATCCAAGCTTCGAGATCAACGGCGCGCTCCTTTCGCGCTGTCAGGTGCTCGTGCTGAACCGCTTGGACGAACCCGCCCTCGAAAAGCTCCTCGCTCGCGTTGAGGCGGACACCAAACGTGCCCTCCCGCTCACCCCTGATGCCCGCAAAGCGCTGATCCACATGGCCGATGGCGATGGTCGCTTCCTGCTCAATCTCGCCGAACAAGCGCTTACCTTGGCCCGCAAAGGCGAACAGCTCGACGCCGACACCCTCGCCAAAGCCCTCCAGCGCCGCGCCCCCGCCTATGACAAAGACAAGGAAGGCCACTACAATCTCATCTCCGCGCTGCACAAATCCGTGCGCGGTTCAGATCCCGACGCTGCGCTCTACTGGTTCGCCCGCATGCTCGAAGGCGGCGAAGACCCGTTATTCCTCGCCCGCCGCTTGATCCGCATGGCCTCAGAAGACATTGGCCTCGCTGACCCGACAGCGCTCATGATCTGCGCCGAAGCCGCCCGCACCTATGAACGCCTAGGCTCGCCCGAAGGCGAGCTGGCGCTTGCCCAAGCCGTCATCCACCTCGCCACCGCGCCCAAATCAAACGCCGCCTATCTCGCCTACAAAGCTGCCCGAAAAGCGGCCGCCGACACCGGCTCCCTCATGCCCCCCAAACACATTTTGAATGCCCCGACCGAGCTGATGAAAACCCAAGGCTACGGCAAGGGCTACACCTACGACCACGACACCGAACACGGCTTCTCCGGCCAGAACTACTTCCCAGACGACATGAACCGGCAAAGTTTCTACACCCCCAAAGGCAAAGGCCGCGAAAAAGTCATCGCCGAACGTTTGGCGTGGTGGGCGAAATTGCGGGAGGGGGAGAATTAGTGAAAAACCGCCCCATCCCAACACTCAGCCCCGAAGACGCCGCCTTCGCCCGCGCGCTTGTCATCCACGAAGACGCCCACCTGATCGCTTTCAACAAGCCCTCTGGTCTCGCCGTTCAGACGCGCGGCAATCGCGGCCCATGCCTTGAAAACTTGCTACCCGCCTTCGCAAAATCAAACGGCAAACTGCCGCGCCTTATCCATCGGCTCGATGCGGGCACATCCGGGCTTATTATTGCGGCCAAAACCAAACCCGCCGCCGCCCACCTCTCCGAACAATTCGCCAAACGACTTGCCCGCAAAACCTATTTAGCCCTTATCAGCGGCGACATCCCCGAAGACGGCGCAGGCACAATCGACCAGCCGCTCCTCAAATGCACAGGCCAGCGCGGCGTCCCGCCCATGGTCGCCTCCACCTCGGACAAAGCCCAGTCCGCCAGCACCCATTGGCAAATCCTCGCCCGCGCAGCAGCGCCCTCACAGGCAATTCTGGAAAATGAGCCGTCAGCTGGCGAAGCCACGTCCCATCGCGTTATCGGGGGACAAACAAAACAAGAGCCGTCAGCTGGCGAAGCCACGTCCCATCGTGAGCGCAGCGAACGGGGGACAAACACACAAGCCTCTTTAATCCAGCTCCGCCCCAAAACAGGCCGCATGCACCAACTCCGCGCCCATATGAAACACCTCGGCTGCCCCATCCTCGGCGACAAGCTGTATGGCGACGGCACCGCCTCCGCGCCCCGCCTCATGCTCCACGCCGCCCGCCTGCGCCTCACCTTGCCAGACGGCCAAGCGCTCGACCTCACAGCCGATCTCCCCGACGAAATGAAAGCCCACGCAACACGCTTAGGACTAGCCGTCCCGCCCGCAAGCGCGTAAACAGCGCTCATGAACGGATTTCTCCTTGTGGCCCTTGGCGGCGGTCTTGGCGCGAGCTTGCGATATGGCGCAGGTCTTGCGGCCGCGCGTCTGTTTGCCGGCGGCTGGCCCTATGGGACTTTTTTCGTCAACGTCACCGGCTCGCTCGCCATGGGGCTGCTCGTCGGCTGGCTCGCGCTCAAAGCAGGCGAGGGCGGCGACCAGTTGCGGCTCTTCCTCGCCACGGGCGTCCTTGGCGGCTTCACCACATTTTCCGCCTTCTCGCTTGAAGCGGCAGACATGATACGCGCGGGCGCGCTTGGCCAAGCGGCGAGCTATGTTTCTCTGTCGGTTGGCCTCGGCGTCGGCGCACTCTTCCTCGGTCTGGCTCTGGCACAGAAAGTCTTCTCATGAGCGGCAAAACAGTCCGTACCGAAATCGTCACCCACGAAGAAGCGGGCGCGCGGCTGGACCGATGGATCAAGCGGCGTCTGACTGTCTCTCAGGGCGAGCTCGAAAAGCTTCTGCGCACGGGACAGGTCCGCGTCGATGGGGCACGCGCAAAGTCCAATACGCGCGTTGTGGCGGGCCAGCAAGTCCGCCTGCCGCCCCATGCCAACACCATGCCCAAAGGCGAGGGCAAGGACGCGTTCCCGGGCGGCAAATTCTCCGGCGGCGACCAGAAATTCATGCAGGATATGGTCATCTACAAAGACGACGACATGTTCGTGCTCAACAAACCGCCAGGCTTTGCCGTTCAAGGTGGCACCGGCACCTATCGCCATGTCGATGGCATGCTCGGCTATTTGCGCGGCGACAGCGACCACAGGCCAAAACTCGTCCACCGGCTCGACAAAGCGACCTCCGGCGTCCTCGTCATTGCCCGTCATCCCGCGTCCGCCGCCAAGCTGAGCGAGCTGTTCCGTGGCCGCACGCTCGACAAGATCTACTGGGCCGTCACCGTCCGTGTTCCCCATCCGGCCGCCGGGCAGGTACGTTGCTGGATGGCCAAAGGCACTGGCGAAGAGGGCATGGAGGACCGCGAACGCATGTATCGCGCCAAACAGGGCCGCGACTTCGCCAAGCACGCCATCTCTGACTATGCCGTTATCTCCACGGCCGCCCGCCGCGCCGCATGGGTCGCGCTCAAACCCGTCACAGGCCGCACCCACCAATTGCGCTTTCACATGTCCGAACTCGACACTGCCATTCTCGGAGATGACAAATATGCCACCGCCCGCGAAGTGCCCCAAGGTGTCGCCCCGGGGCTGCATCTTCATGCGCGCGCGATCATCATCCCGCGCCCGCGTGGCAAACCAATCACCGTCACCGCGCCCTTGCCATGGCATATGAAAGAAACCTTCGAAACCTTTGGCTTTCTGGAAAGCGAAGCAGGCAAAGATCCGCTCGCGCCCTTTCAATAGGAATTCTGCATGGGCTTGAAACTTGTTATCTGGGATATGGACGGCACGCTGGTTGATAGTCGGGAGGTCATCCAGACCGCGATGGTTCGCGCCTTCGAGCGCCATGATTTGTCCCCGCCAACCTATGAGCAAACCCGCAAAACGGTCGGACTCGGCCTTGCCGAAGCGTGCGCGCAACTCGTCCCGGAAACTTTTAACCCAGCCAATCTTCCGGCACTCGTTGAGACCTACAAGCAGGTCTTCGTGCAGCGCCGCACGGATACCGACTTCATCGAACCGCTCTATGAGGGCGCGCTGGACGCGCTTAAAGCAAGGCGCGAGGCGGGCTGGCTCCAAGCCATCGCCACGGGGCGTGCGCGGCGCGGTATAGACGCAATCTGCGAGATGCATCCGGGACTGGCGGACTTCTTCGATACGACATGGAGCGCAGATGATGGTCCGGGAAAGCCCCACCCTTATCTGGTTCAAGCGGCTATGGATGCGGTCGGTGCGGAGCCGCATCAGGCGGTTATGGTCGGCGATGCCACCTTCGACATATTGATGGGGCGGGCAGCAAATGTCCATACGCTCGGGGTCAGTTGGGGGTTCGGCAAATCCCATGAACTTGACGCCGCAGGTGCCCATAGCGTTCACCATGACTTTGCCAGCTTGAACACCGATCTTTCGACGTTTGCGCCAAACCACAAAGGGTAGCACGGGATGAAACGGTTCTATAAAACTGTCAGCACCGATGCCTCCGAAGGCAGGTGGCGCGTCCTGCTTGATGGCCGTCCGATCAAGACGCCAGCCAAAGCGGATCTTGCCGCACCGACCAGAGCGCTTGCGGAAGCGCTGTCCAGCGAGTGGGCAGAGCAGGGCGAGCGCGTCGACATTCAGCGCATGCATCTGACCCGCCTTGCCAACGTCGCCATAGACCGGACCCCTCTACAGCGCGAGGGCATGATCGAGGAACTTGTTCGCTATTGCGAGACCGATCTCGTCTGTTTCCTTGCCTCGGAGCCGCCTGATCTGGTCGAGCGACAAATCGCCCAGTGGCGACCGGTCCGCGAATGGCTCGGCAAAGCTCATGACATCGTCCTGCTCGAAGTGCCCGATGGTTTGCTCGGCGCGCCGCAACCGCCTGCGTCTCTTGAAGCCGCGCGAAAATATGCCGAGCAGAGGGATGACTGGAGTCTCACTGGGGTGGCATTTGGCCTGGGACTATTCGGGTCCGCCGTGCTCGCCATCGCCGCCGAGCAGAGTCATATCGAGACAATCGACGCGTTTAATAGAGCCATATTGGACGAGGATTGGCAGGCCGAGCGATGGGGCAGAGACGAAGAGGCTGAGGCCGCTCGCGCGTCTATCAGGACCGAGGCCGAGGCGCTCGATGTCTTCTTCAAAGCGCTCCATCAAAGCTGAATATCGACCGGATTTTTATCTGAAACCGCTGCAAAATTAGCCGAAAATTCGCCCACTAAGCATAAAGTTTTTAAGGATAAAATGACATTAAAACAATAGCTTGAAGTCGATTAGTAACCAAATAATCACTTTGTGAACCAAACATATCACCCCGCTCAGGCCACATTCGACGCGCAAGGCTCATAGTGATCGAATGATAAATCGTATCATGAGAACTGGAGTTGCGGCCGCTGCGTTGGCTGCGTCCGCCCTCCTCGCCCCAATGGCCATGGCTCAAACAGGTCAGCGACTTGACCGATCCGTCTCCGCTGACCAGTTACGCGGCGGGCCATCCATCCGGCGTGACCGCGGCGACCGAACCCAGTTCCGTGGTGACAGGCGCGACCGCCGCGACCGCCGCGATCGCGGCCATCATGGCCCAAAACTAAACGCGTTTGGCCAAACCTACCAGGAAGCCAAATACCTTGCAGATGAGGCGGCCTATGCCTGTACCTGTCAGCTTGAGATTGACGGGAGTAGATATGGCTTCGAGGGTGCCGGGTTCCGGGGCACGCCCTATATCGAGCAAGTCGGCAAGCGCCGCTTCATCGTCAAGGGTAATGCCAAACTCTACGACGGGTATAATTACTCCGCCCAGCACTATGAGTGCAGCGTCCGTCACGGTACCATTCGCGGCGCGACACGTCTCACACCGGCAAACTATGCCAGTTTCAGGGATCGTCGCAGCCGGCGCAGTTTTGGTGGCTTCGGCTTCTCGTTTGGAAGTGGCTGGTAGTCTCTGATTTAAAATAGGAAAGTGGCGCGTCTCTTTGCGGGGCGCGCCATTTTTATATGTGGCCCTAAATGCCGCATCGGCCACGCGCCCCCTTGCTTTGACCGCTGATCCCTATATCAAAAGGTACAGAAAACGACAAAAAGTGGGGCACCATGCGCGAAATACTGGAAGCACTTGAAGCAAGACGAGATCGCGCACGCGCGGGCGGTGGCGAAAAACGCGCCGAGCGTCAACACGCCAAAGGCAAACTTACAGCGCGCGAACGGATCGAAGTCCTGCTCGACCCGGGCTCTTTCGAAGAATGGGACATGTTCGTCGAGCATACCTGCCACGATTTCGACATGGCGGACCAGACCATTCCAGGCGACGGCGTGGTGACAGGAAGTGGCACCATTAATGGCCGTCTCGTCTTCGTGTTTTCCAAAGATTTTACGGTTTTCGGCGGCTCGCTATCGGGCGCGCATGCTGCAAAGATCGTAAAGGTCCAGCAGGCGGCGATGAAGGCGGGAGCGCCTGTGATTGGCCTGTTTGATGCTGGCGGCGCGCGTATTCAGGAGGGGGTCAAATCGCTCGCCGGTTATGCCGACATCTTCCTTGAAAATGTCATGGCGAGCGGCGTTATCCCGCAGATCAGCGTCATCATGGGGCCGTGCGCGGGGGGGGATGTTTATTCGCCCGCCATGACCGATTTCATCTTCATGGTCAAGGATACATCCTACATGTATGTCACCGGCCCGGACGTGGTGAAAACCGTTACAAACGAAGAGGTTAGCCACGAAACCTTGGGCGGCGCCTCGGTCCACGCTGCCAAATCCGGTGTTGCTGATGGTGCCTTTGAGAATGATATCGAAGCGCTCACCGAGATGCGCAGACTTGTCGATTTTCTGCCGCTGAGCAATCGTGAAAATCCACCCGTCCAGCCAAGTTTCGATGATCCCGATCGCGAGGAGGCGTCGCTCGATACGCTCATCCCGGACAATCCCAACCAGCCCTATGACATGCGCGAGCTTATTGAGAAGGTCGCAGACGAAGGCGACTTCTTCGAAATCAGTCCGGCCTTTGGCGGCAATATTCTATGCGGCTTTGGCCGGATCGAGGGCGCGCCCGTGGGCTTTGTGGCCAATCAGCCCATGACTCTTGCAGGGGTGCTTGACATTGATAGCTCGCGAAAAGCAGCCCGTTTCGTGAGATTTTGCGACTGTTTCAGCATACCGCTCGTGACCTTCGTGGATGTTCCGGGCTTCATGCCGGGCACCAAGCAGGAATATGGCGGCCTGATCAAACATGGGGCCAAGCTCCTGTTTGCTTATGCCGAGGCCACCGTGCCGAAAGTCACCGTTATCACGCGCAAAGCCTATGGCGGGGCCTATGATGTTATGTCATCCAAACATTTGCGCGGGGATGTGAATTATGCCTGGCCCAAGGCTGAGATTGCCGTCATGGGAGCCAAAGGCGCGGTCGAAATCATCTTCCGCAAGGACATTGGCGATGCAGACAAAATTGCCAAGAAGACCAGGGAATACGAAGACAATTTTGCCAACCCCTACGTCGCAGCCAAGCTCGGTTATATCGACGATATCATCATGCCGCACGCGACCCGTCGGCGGATCGCACGGTCGTTAAGAACGCTGCGCAACAAGTCCGTTTCAAACCCTTATAAAAAACACGACAATATCCCCCTTTAAGGCGATTTCGCTCTGACGTGTTCTGCACTAACCATTCCGAAACCTTAGATAAGGTATGGTTATGGCTTCGGTCGTTTGCCAACGGGGCATATGGAAAAATCTCAGCAAAATAAGCTCCTGTCCAAGGTCGGCGGTCTGGAGGCGATGTCGGCCGACGAGGCGCGCGCGCTGCTGGATGAAGTGTCGGAGGATAGCATCGCGTCCCGCGCCGAAGCCGAGGCAATTATCAAAATCAACAGGAAACTCGACGACGTCTTCCCGGATTGGGATGAACGATATTGCGATCTGATAAAGAGCTTCCTGCTGACAGCTGAAGAGCCGGTCGGCTGGATAGATGCCCATGAGAGCAATTGGCTTGCCAATCAATTTGCGCCTTTGGCCGGAGACGCCAGGCGGAACGAGTTTGAACTGTTGATCTCTGTCTTGCCGCACACGGAAGGGGCGCAGGTCGCCCTGATCAAGTACACATTGGAAGCCTTGATCGCACAGGCGGCTCACTCCGGCCGGATGACCAGAGATCTGGTCGAACACCTGCGCTCAATCTTGCTGGACACAGCCGCGCCTGAAAAACCATGGATTACAAAATGGGAAGCCCAAATCCTGTTGAGGCTCAACGACCGTATAAGCTTTGCGCGCAACGATGAGAGCTGGCTTGAACTTTACACCCGCGCAATGGCCAATCACCTGATCGCGACGGCCCATCCAGCCCCGGAAAACACCATCACCGCTCTGGATCGAAAATTGTGGCTGCAAACCGATACCGAGGCCGAGCTTGGCGGAGCCTACATATTGAGCATTCAGTCAGACGATGATGGCACGTGGTTCGAGCGAATGTCTCCATCTCTGACTTTGGCGGCCTTGGCCCATGAGCGAGCCCGATCCATCGCTGCAGAGCCGATCTCGCCACTTGCCGAAGAGGACAATTGGCTGGTCGAGCGCCTTGGCTGGAACAATCGAAACATAACGCCGGCCGACCGCGCCTTGATCGGTTTTCTTGACGCGCACGCGCCCGGATTTACCCAAGGGCTAAGTTTGGCATCGCGCCCGGCTCACTCGGCCCCCGAAATGGCATTTTCGTAAAGCTCGCTCGCGGCGAGCCAGTCTTCTTCTGCCTTGGCCACGTCGGCGCTCAAAGCTGCGCGATCCCGCATCAGGTCTTGCAGCACATCTGCCGCCATGTCCGGCGCAGCCAGATCAGCGTCGATCTCCTCGATGCGACGTGTCGCCGTATTTAGGCGTCGTTCGGCCTCATCGGCTTTCTGCTTCAGCGGCGCGGCAGCCTTGCGGGCCTCCGAGGCCCTGCGACGTGCCTCAGCCTTGTCAATTTTCGGCGCAGGCTGGCTCGCTGGTTTGACTTTCGGGGCGGCGTCCTTTGGCTTTCGCTTGGTCTCCGATTTCGATTTGGCGGGGCCATCTCTGTCCGCCTGTAGCACCAGCGCCCGGTAATCGTTCAAATCGCCATCATAAATCTCGGCCTGCCCATCTTTGACAAGCCACAGCTGATCAGCCGTTGCCTCAGCGAGATATACATCGTGTGTGATGAGAACCACGGCGCCGCGAAAATCATTCAGCGCATAGATCAGCGCCTCACGGCTATCAATATCAAGGTGCGAGGTCGGCTCATCCAGGATCAACACATGCGGTTTGTCGAGCGACATAAGCCCGAGCAAAAGCCGGACTTTTTCTCCACCTGACAGTTTCTCGACTTTGGTCTCAACCTTCTCGTGCGAAAATCCCATCGCGGCGGCAACCGCGCGCTGACGTGCAATGCTGGTATCATCGGGCAGGGCATGGCGAACATGGTCGAGCACAGTTTCGCCCAGGGTCAACTCGTCAAGCTGGTCTTGCGAGAAATAGCCGATCCGGATCGCACGCGGCGCAAGCCTTTTGCCAGCCATAAGAGGCAGTCGCTCGGCGATAGACTTGACCAAGGTTGTCTTGCCTTGACCGTTCGTTCCGACAATCGCAATCCGGTCCTCCGGATCAAGCCGCAATTCGACGCCACTCAATATCCGCGCATCCGCACCATAGCCAAGATCTGCGCCCTGCAGTTCGAGCATGGGCGGGGCCAGCTGTTCGTCCGGGGCCGGAAAGTTGAACGGCACAGTGCGCTCGGCCAGAGGCACACTAATGTCCTGCATTCTCTCAAGCATTTTAACCCGCGATTGCGCTTGGCGCGCTTTAGAGGCTTTGGCGCGGAAGCGGTCGACGAAGGCTTGCAAATGGGCTTTCTCGGCCTCCTGCTTGGTGCGCTGGCTCTCAAGCTGGGCCGTTTTTGCCGCACGCAGTTTTAGCCACGCATCGTAGCCGCCCGGGCAAATCGAGAGCTGTCTGTGCTCCAGCGCCATTGTGTGCGTGACGCAGCGGTTCAGTAATTCGCGGTCGTGCGATACGATAATAACCGTGTGCGGATAACGTTTGAGATAACCTTCAAGCCACGCAGCGCCTTCCAGATCGAGATAATTCGTGGGCTCGTCAAGCAGCAGCAGATCCGGTTGCGAGAACAACACGCCGGCGATCGCGGCGCGCATTCGCCAGCCGCCGGAAAACTCGGCCGTCGCGCGGGCCAGATCTTCTGTTTTGAACCCCAGCCCCATCAACACCTCAGCCGCGCGTGCTTCAGCCGACCAGGCGTCGATATCGACCAGCCGCGTATGAATGTCGGCAATCCGCATCGGGTCGGTCGCCGTATCTGCTTCCTCCATCAGCGCATGCCGCTCGGTATCGGCCTTCAGCACAACATCAAGAATGGTCTCCGAAGTCGGGGCAACCTCTTGGGCAACCCAGCCAAGCTTTGCGCCTTGATTTAGCTTGATTGCGCTATCATTGCTGGGCCGCTCAACATCTTCACGGATCAGTCTGAGCAGGGTCGATTTTCCAGTCCCGTTGCGTCCGACAAGGCCGACCTTCCAGCCCGCAGAAATCTGCGCCGAGGCCCCTTCAAACAGTGGGCGGGCTTCGACCCGGAAATCAAGATTGGATATTGTCAGCATAAGCGGGGGTTTAGCGCTCTGTCGCTCGAACACAAGCCCTATTCCCAGACAGCCCATCAGAGCGCAAATTTCGCTTGCTTTCAGAGGGCCGCTCTCTTATGGCTCTGACCACGGAAAAACAAGTTAAAACAAATGCGCGCCCACGGGCCGGCTTTACAGAATGTTTATCCTTTGAGTTCACCCGATTGGCCAAGTTCAACTGGCCCCAACAGAAGGAGGAAACGTGATGTCTTCAAACCGCACTTCGGCGCGTCATGCACCCCGTTCCTGCTTATCTGTTGCCAGCCGGGCCAGCGATTTTCTATCACCCAAGCATAAGGATTATCTGGCGGTTGTCGCAGAACTTATAAGGCAGTAGCGAGCCCGTTTGGCTCGCTCCGGTTTTGTGCGAATTGGCCTGTCTTGGCCAATTGAGTTTTGATTGAGCGTTTCGTTCTTTTTTTGGACACCCCCGATGACCCAGTTGGACACCGCCCGTTTGGCGCGGCCTTCTTTTCTCAACGATTCCGACCTTGATGGTGGGCTGACTGTGTTTCAGTCTGTGCGTCAGGCATTGGATGCGTATGAGGGAGATGACGCTTTTTGCGTCCTATACCCCCAAGCCATCGCCGCCGCTGCCAGACAATTCCTGACCGGATTCCCCGGCCGCGTCCTTTATGCCGTTAAAGCGAACCCGCATCCGGCCGTGCTGCAAACCTTGTGGGCGGCGGGGTTGAGGGCGTTCGATGTGGCCTCGATTGCCGAGATTGATCTGGTTCGGCAAGTGGCACCGGACGCAAAAATGTATCTCATGCATCCGGTGAAATCGCGCCAGACCATCCGTCACGCCTTTGCGGCGGGCATACGCGACTTCGCGTTCGATAGTGCGGCAGAGCTTGCAAAGCTGACCGAGGAAACAGCCCCAATGCGTATGGCGGGGGGCCTACCTTTGCGTCTGCACTTGCGCTTGGCGCTCGGAAAAGGACAGGCGAAGATGCCACTCGCTGGTAAGTTTGGGGCACAAGCGGACGACGCTGCGGCTTTGCTTAAGGCGGCCGCGGCCACCGGTGCTGAATTAGGGGTTACGTTCCATGTCGGCTCGCAATGTCACGAACCGGCTGAATATCGCCGTGCTGTGGGATATGTCCGGTCCTTGGTCGATGAGGCCGGGGTGACATTGGCGAGCCTTGATTGCGGTGGCGGATTTCCGGTTGCTTATCCCGGACTGACACCGCCCCCGCTTGGCAACTATTTCAGCGCAATCGAGGACGCGCTAAGATGCTTCTCTTTCGACGGCATAGACATACTCGGCGAGCCGGGGCGGGCGCTGTGCGCATTGGGTGGCTCTACTCTCGTCAGGGTCGATCTGCGCAAGGGCGATGATCTCTACGTCAATGATGGAATTTATGGCTCGCTGTTCGATGCAGGCACCTTTGATTGGGTATTTCCGGTTCAGCGACACCACCGGATCGGGCAAGGCTCTGATGATAGGTCGACGACCAAATTGCGCGGATTTCGTCTCATGGGTCCCACGTGCGACAGCCACGACATTTTGAACGGCCCGTTCGAATTGCCCGAAGATATTGCAGAGGGTGACTGGATCGAAGTGGGCCATACGGGGGCCTATGGTCAGGCGTTGGCATCGCGCTTTAACGGGTTCGGTCCAACCGCTGTGTTCGCGATCACGGAACTGAGCTTTCAGGGGCGATAGCTGGTTTTATAGCGCTGAGCCCATTCAAGCCGTTCTACTGTTGCTATAAAGACACATTTGTTTTCGAACACAAAAACCGCCAAGGAATGGGCGATAAAAACGAGAGTTTTTGCAATATTTTCGTTTGCGAACCTGTGCTGTAACTGCGATGTTCAGAGGCAATAATCGCGGCGATGAGGGTCGTAAATCAAGGGCAGCATGTACGATATTCTGGTCATCGGAGGGGGAATCAACGGCGCAGGTATTGCGCGGGATGCCGCTGGACGTGGCCTGAAAGTGCTCCTGTGCGAAAAAGATGACCTCGCATCGCACACTTCCTCGTCATCAACCAAGCTCATTCACGGTGGTCTGCGCTACCTTGAATATTATGACTTCGCGCTTGTGCGCAAAGCGCTGGCCGAACGCGAAGTGCTGCTGAAAGCCGCGCCACACATCATCTGGCCGATGCGCTTCGTCCTGCCGCATCAAAAGGATCAGCGCCCGGCCTGGCTCGTGCGGATAGGCTTGTTCCTTTACGACCACATGGGCGGACGCAAACTGTTGCCGCCAACCAAAGTGCTCAAGCGCGGGTCAACCGATAAGCTCGACCCGCTGAAAGGCGAGTTTAAAAAGGCGTTTGAATATTCCGACTGCTGGGTTGAAGACTCCCGACTGGTGGTCCTGAACACGGTTGATGCCGCCGAGCGCGGAGCGGAAATATTGACCCGCAGCCCCTGCGTTGGCCTTGAACGTCATGAAGGCCATTGGTCTGCCAGAATAGAGACCCCGAAAGGCGAGCGCACCATTGAGGCGCGTGCTGTTGTAAATGCGGCCGGGCCATGGGTGGATGATATTATCGGCCTGTCTTCAAAGTCCGGCAAGAATGACGGGCAAGTGCGTCTGGTCAAAGGCTCCCACATTGTAACCCGAAAACTGTTCGAGGGCGAACACGCCTATTTCTTCCAGAACGGCGACGGTCGCATCATTTTCGCAATTCCTTACGAAGCCGGTACATCGACACTGGTTGGCACAACTGATGTGCCATTTTCCGCGAACAAAGATGTCGTTGAAATTTCCCAAGAAGAAACAGACTATCTTTGCGACGCGGTCAGCGAATATTTCGAAAAGCCGGTAACGCCTGATGATGTGATCTCGACTTATTCTGGCGTGCGGCCACTTTACGATGATCATAGCGCCGATGCGTCCGAAGTGACCCGCGACTATGTCCTCTCGCTCGACAAAACGGATGGTGCACCGATCCTGTCTGTGTTCGGCGGCAAAATTACGACCTACAGAAAACTCGCAGAAGGCGTGATGAAAATCCTGTCCCAGTCCCTGATCGGCATGGCACCCGACTGGACCAAGACGGCCCCGCTGCCGGGTGGAGATATTTCCGGCGCTGATTTTGACGGGTTTCTGGTGGGCATGGTGTCGAAGTATCCGGGCTTTGACAAACCATTATTGACCAGACTGGCCCGCGCCTACGGCACACGGATGATCCAGATTCTGGGAACATCCAAGAGTGTCGCTGATCTGGGCAAGCATTTTGGCGGTGGTCTTTACATGGCGGAGGTTCAGTATCTGATCGATGTCGAATTCGCGCGTTCCGCGGAAGATATAATCTGGCGTCGCAGCAAGCTCGGCTTGCATATGACGGCAGCAGAAATTGAAGCGTTTCTTGTCTGGTTCGGGCAAAGGGAGGCGGCATAGACCGCATGTGCGCAAGCCAGAGCAACAGTTTCACCTGAACTGCAAGCAAATCATTGAGCGCGGGTCTCTCTTCGCTCATGACCGGCGGGTTGGCCACAAAGATATGACGTCAATACGCACGGTCACCTCAATCTGACGCCATAGGCGTGAAAACGTCTTCATCAGGATATCTCTTCCGGACCGTAGAATCATTCCTCCTGACGACCTTGATGATAGTCTTGTTTTAGGGGGAACACGCCTCAAGCGCTCAAACCCGCCAGGCCTTGGGGTGCTGGGCGAGCAAAGCTTCGAGCCAGCCGTCCGCATTGCCGGCCAAGATGAGCGAGACCGTGCATCCGCCAAATCCGCCGCCCGTCAGCCGTGACCCCAGCGCGCCAAGCGCGACGGCATCCTTGGTCAACGCGTCAATCTCTGGCGTAGAGGCTGCAAAGTCGACAGCATATGACGCATGGCTTTCATTCATCAGCCTACCAAATTCCGCCGCATCTGCCGCTTTGAGGGCATCGATTGCCGCCAGCGTGCGGTGATGCTCGGTAATAACATGCCGCGCCCGCGCACCCAGCGGGTCGGGCAGGGCCGTGACGTCTTCAAGATCAGCATGGCACAAATGTTTAGCCCCAAGCGCCTTGGCCGCGTCTTCGCATTCCTGGAAGCGCGCCGCATAGCGCCCATCTGTCAGCTTACGAGACACGCCTGAATGGACCGTGACAAATCGCCAGTCTGGTGGGATGGCGATCACGTCCGTTTCCAGCGTCAACGTGTCGAGCGCCAATGCCTCGCCAATACCTGCAAGCCCAACGGCCATCTGGTCCATAATGCCGCAAGGCACACCGATATAATCATTCTCGACCTCGCGCGCCTTGAGCGCCAAAGTCTTCTCGTCCATCGCGGCTTTCGCGTGCATGCGTGCGGCGCGCAAGACGGCCGTAATAAGCGCGGCAGACGATGAGACGCCCGCGCCGCCGGGAATATTGCCAGACACCAGCACATCAAACCCGCCGCGTATCCAGCCCAGTTCTGCAGCCTTTGCCAGTCCACCCATCGTGCCATCCGACCAGTCGCCATTGGCTGGCGTGTTGACGGAGCGGACCGTTTCACCTTCATAGCCTTCCGAGCGGATACGGTGGGAGGTGGAATCATTCGGCGCGATGACCACGGTCACCGTCTTGTCGAGCGTCGTTGGCAACACAATGCCACCATTATAATCAATATGCTCACCGATCAGATTAACGCGTCCGGGCACTTTGGCACTGCCCGAAGGCGTACGGCCATAGATCGCTTCAAACTGGATTTTGATGTCACGGCTCATTGAACGTCTCGCAGCGTCTTCGCGGCCTGCTCGGGCATCACATCGACGGTGAAAATCCCGGTCGCCTGCTCAACAGAGGCCAGATATTTGACACGCCCCGGCGCCCGCAAGAGCGGATAGAACTGTGCCGAAAACTGAAACAGGCCGTCTCTGCCATGGGGCGCGGCATGAAGGGTCAGCATATATGGCGTGTCGGTCCCGAAGAACGCATCATAGCGCGCCGTCATGTCTCCCAGAAGATGCGCAAACCCATCCGATTGGGTCTCGTCAAAGGCCCATGGCCCAGACACGGGCACCATAGCTGAAATCCACACCTCATATGGAAACCGCCCAAATGGCGGGGCATATGCCATCATCCCGCCAGCTTCGGCAATGGCATAGTCCGAACGCCAGCCCGCCAATGCGCCCGCCAGATCATACCCGTTCTCGAATGCACCGAGCGCGGCCGCTTGCGGCGCGGGAATAACGGGCAGCCCATAAATCTGGCCATGCGGATGGTGCAGAGTGACGCCCACCGCTTCGCCGCGATTTTCAAATGGCAGAACGAAAGCGGCCCCCTTGTCGAACAGATCCACGTAACGGTCGATCCACGCCTCCAGAAGAAGCCGCCGACGCGCCTGACCCAGCGTCGCCAGAGAGCCCGTTCCTTCAGGCGCGTAAACGATCACCTCACAGGCTCCGTCCGCCCGCAGGGTCTCTAACTGGCCTTGTGGGGGCTCGGGCGAGCTCGGGTGGAGGCTGGGAAAACGGTTGCCAAAAACGCAAAGCTCGAAATCTTCAAAGGCTATCTCCGTTAGCGGAGCACCCGGCAGGCTTGGAGCCAACGGGTCGGCCGCTGCGCTTGGCTTGAAGGTCCGATTGTTGCGGTTTGCGGCATAAATTGACCAGGTCTTGCGCAAGGGATGCAGCCGTAGCTCTGCACCTGCATGCATGTCGAGCCCATCTCCTGACACGCGGGGCAGGTCGTGGGGCTTATAACCATAGAGAAACAGATCGCGGCCATCGGATTTGGTATGATGCCGGCGATAGACGCAGGCACCCCCAATCGTCCGTTTCAGTAGTCCCGTCGGGTCGCTCATAACCAATCCTTCCCACCGCATCTGGCTCGCGCTGTCAGCTCTATCCGTGGCCCCATTAAGCAGGGTACGGCATCAAATCCAGCACTATTTGTGTTTCCGGGTCCACCACCGTTTGAAACCAGAGCCCATGACGGCAGATCTAACCCGGCACCCCGTGCGGATTGTCACCAAAACGCAACTCCACGGGCCGGCCAAACGCCATCCTGTTGGTCAACAGCGCAAGGCTCACACAGACCACAAACGTGATCGCCATCGCATGAATATAGTGCGCACTGAACACATGCGGAGCTTGGCTGCTCAAGCTCGCAAATGGCTTGAACAGGGTTGGCACACTGTCAATCGCTGCGCTCCGAAGCGCCTCACCAGTGAGCGTCGCAAACTCGGCTGGCGGTGACAGCATAAACAACGCGGCAGGTTGAAGCCCGAAGATGAACATCCCATAGCCGAACAGCCCCACCAGCAAGCCCGTCGCCGCAGCGCCCGCATGAACGTTTCGAAACACCAGCCCGACCACAAAGGCCGACAGAACCGGCATCGACAGCAACCCATTCAGTTTCTGGATGAGTGCGATCAGGCTTTCAGCGCCCGCAAAGACAATCACCATGCCGACCGACAACGCCACAAAAGCGAGTTGCACAATGGCCGAAACGCGCGGCACATTGATGTTCTTCTTGAAATAGGCCTGATGCAAATCGCAGACATAAAGCGCCGCAGACGAGTTCAGGATAGAATTGAACGTGGTCAACACCGCCGCCGCCATCATTGCGGCAAACGCGCCTGACATCCAGTTCGGCAGAATGTCGCCGATCAGCTGGCCATACGCCGCATCGCCAATATCGCCGTAAAGCTTGAACGCGACCACGCCCGGCACGGTTACGATTAGCGGAATGATCAGCAGCCGGATGCCCGCCGCTGTCAGAACGCCGCGCTGGGCCTCTTTGACCGATTTAGCCGCCATCGCCCGCTGGGTAATCGTCTGATTGGTTGACCAGTAATAAATCTGGATCAGGATCATCCCCGTCAGCAAAGTGTGCCATGGAATGTCCGAGAAGTTCTGGCCAATCAGCGATAGTCGCTCAATCGGCACATCGGTCAAAATATCAAAGTCAACCGCTTTAAGGGCCAGATAGACCACAATCAGGGCCATCAGGAGAATCCCGACCCCCGAATATGTGTCAGAAACGGCCACCGCGCGAAGACCGCCAAGGATCGCATAACCGGCACCTGTGACGGCGAAGATCGCAGCAATCGTCAAGAGTGTGCCGCTAATGCCCACAATATCAACCTGTTCACGTCCATCTGGATTGAGCAGCGCGATACCCGCCTCATTGCGCACAACCTCTTCGGAAAAAATCACCACCCAATTAGGCTCAAGGCCCAGCATGGACTGCATGAACAAAGAGCCGCTATAGAGCACAGCAGGCAGATAAATAAACAGATTTCCCAGCAGGAACAAAACTGCAATAATCGCCCGTATATGCTTGTTGTTATATCGCTTTTCCAGAAGTTCAGTCGTCGTGGTGCAATTGTTCCGATAATAGATGGGGATAAACACGAACGCCAGAATGATCAGCCCGATAACCGCTGCAAGCTCCCACCAGGCCACAAGCAGGACTTGTGATCCGTTCATGCCGACAAGCTGGTCGGTGGACAGGTTCGTCAGCGTGATCGAGCCAGCAACGAACAGCCATGACAGTCCCCCGCTCGCCAAAAAATAGTCCTTCGCCGAGCGATCCGCGCCGCGTCTATCGCCCGTGCCGCGGCAATGGACCCATGTCATCAAGCCGATAAAGCCGGTGATCAGAAGAAAAACGGCGATCTGTGTGGCATCGATCATGCTGTGTAGGGCCTCCCAACCCTTGAACCTTCTGTCTCGTTCCGCTTTCCCCCATCTGTTGGGCCTATATAGAAAGTTGCCAATACGAAAATCTGTTTGCGAAAGCGAACATCCATGGGACGCTTTGTCAATTATATTGGCGTGCAAAATCGGATATGTGGCCAAATGGAAAAAAGGGACATCAGATTGAGCAATAGTGACTTCGTAACGCTGACGGCTGGAAACACCAGCCTGGTGCTCGACTGTGCACTCGGCGCCCGCCCAAGCATTTTATATTGGGGACGCGGATTGGCCGATACGCCGCCCGAACTGTTAAAAGTGATGACGACCCGCCAGCATGCGATGGGCGGTGCCGATGCCGAGATTGGGGCCTCGCTCCTGAATGAGACCGGCTCGGGCATTTCCAGCCTCTCAGGCTTCTCCGCGCACCGGTCTGGCAAAGCCTGGGCCAGCCTGTTTACGGTCCAGAGTGTCGAGCGCCCGAGCGACAGCGACGTCAAAATCATCTGCAACGACGCAACCACAGCCGTTCAGGCGATCCACGAGATCGGCGTTAACCCGGACAGCAATCTGATGACCTGCCAGACGCGTATTGTAAACGATGGCGAGGATGACCTCTCAATCGACTGGTGCGCGGCAGCATGCTTGCCGCTTGATCCGCGGCTGACACGCCTGTTCGGCTTTACTGGCCGCTGGGCGGACGAGTTCGGCATGGAAGAGATTGCAGACTTTCGCGGCTCCTATCTCAGAGAGAACAAAAATGGCCGCACCAGTCATGACAATTTCCCGGGACTCATCGCGGCCACAAAAGAAACGGTCGAACGCTCCGGTCCCGTTTTCGGCTTCCATCTGGGCTGGAGCGGCAACAATCGGGTCCGCGTAGACCGGCTGTCAGATGGTCGCGCCTTCGTGCAGATGGGCGAATACTTCTATCCCGGAGAAATGGTGCTCAAACCGGGTGAGACCTATCAGACGCCCGTACTCTATGCCGGAACCACCACCCGCGGCATCAGCGCGCTGTCGCGGAAATTCCATCACCATTTGCGTCATTCTGTTATGGATGGCCGCACCAACAAGAAGCCGCGTCCGGTCCACTACAACACATGGGAGGCGGTCTATTTCGATCATGACGAAAAAACGCTCTTTGCGCTCGCCGAGAAAGCCGCCAAGGTCGGGGCCGAGCGTTTCGTTCTTGACGATGGCTGGTTCGGCGGACGGCGCGACGACAAGACCGGACTTGGCGATTGGTGGGTGTCCAAAGATGTCTACCCAAATGGGCTTGGTCCGCTTGTCGACAAAGTCAAAGGCCTCGGCATGGAGTTCGGCATCTGGTTCGAGCCAGAAATGGTCAATCCGGACTCAGAGTTGTTCCGCAAGCACCCCGACTGGATCCTGCACGCAGACGGTGTCGAACAAGTCCCGTTTCGTGGCCAGTTCGCACTCGATCTAACGCGACCTGAAGTCGTCGAACACCTCTACAAATCCATCAATGACATCCTGACCGAATATGATGTCTCCTACATCAAATGGGATATGAACCGCGACGTGCACCATCCGGGCAGCCATGGCCGTCCGGCCATCTTCCGGCAAACGCGTGAGCTTTATAAATTGCTCGAACGCCTCAAAGCCGAGCATCCTGATCTTGAGATTGAAAGCTGCTCATCTGGCGGGGGCCGCACTGACTATGGAATCTTGCGCCACACCGATCGCATCTGGACATCTGACTCAAATGACGCGCTCGACCGCCAGCGGATCCAGCGCGGCGCATCGCATTTTTTCCCGCTTGAAATCATGGGCACCCATGTCGGACCGAAGGTCTGCCACATTACGGGTCGCCAATTACGTATGGAAATGCGGGTGGCTACGGCTTTTTTCGGGCATATGGGCATGGAACTCAATTTGCTCGAAGAGGACGGCGCTGACCTCGAAACGCTCAAAGCCGGCATCGCCCTTCACAAAAAGCATCGCCAGCTTATCCATACAGGCAATCTCGTCCGGCTCGATACGCCGTCCCATGTCAATGCACTTGGCGTCGTCTCGGCGGATAAGACAGAAGCCCTTTTCTCATGGGCGAATATGACAGGGCATCGAGAAACCCTCCCTGGGCGGATATTTTTCTCCGAGCTTGAGTCTGATATTGAATACCGGGTGCGGATCATCTGGCCATCGCCAATTGCGTCGCGGACCCGGCCCTCGATTCTTGATGCAGCCGATCTCGGCGGCGAGGGCACAGTATTCCCCGGCGAAGCTTTGATGTGCATGGGCCTGCAATCTCCGCTGCTCTATCCGGAAACGGCATTGATATATCATCTGGAGGCCGTCTCGAAGAAATCTTGAATGGCGCAAGCAATCATCGACAATTCAAGAACCGTCTTCCTGGTCACCGACCACGTGTTCACCGACCGGTAGCCACCTGAACAATTTGCCAAAGCGCTGGAGGCGGCCAATGTGGTCACGCACATCGTCGCGCCGAACGCTTGACCGCCAGCACAGACGGCCCGCTAGACCAGACTGGCGCGAATGGTTTCGATTGCCTGCTTGCGAATGAGCAATTTGTTGCCATGGTAAGAATGTTGCGGCAGGGCGCTCAGCGCTTCGGCGGCGGCCATGCTTGTTTGCATCAGGGCGTCAGGCGCAACGGCCATATCCAGAAACCCGGCTGCAACCGCTTCATCCGGACTGTGCATCTTGCCCTGGATCACGGCAGGCGTGAAATGATCCTGTCCAAGCCGTGCGCGCGGCAGTTCGATCCCGAACACGGGGAGCACCATGCCGATCGCCGTTTCGTTCAACCCGATTTTGAAATCTCCCTGAACCCCAACCCGCGTGTCCGCGGTCAGCAGCATCAGCCCGCCTGCGGCCAGAGCATGACCCGTACAGGCGATAACGACCGGTAGCGGGTTTGCAAACAGGCGCAGCAACAAATGCCCACCCGCATTAACAAGCTCGCCCGCTTTGTCAGGGCTCTCACGCATCACGGAAAGATCAAAGCCCGCGCAAAACCGTCCCGGCCGTCCGGAAATCAAAATCGCTTTCGCCTCGCTCTCGGCTTTCGCCAGCGTGTCCTGAAACTCTGCAATCAAGTCAAAGCTCAGCGCATTAGCCTTGCCGTCATCGACAGCCAGATGTGCAATGTCATTTTGAATATCGAGCGTAATCGCCATATCGAAGACTCCTTTGGGTTCGGTGCAAACCAGCGTCTCAGACTTCCCCAACATGTGTCAAACGCTGACCTTGCGTCATGATTGAACCATGGTGCATTGCTGTGCATCATTCGGGAAAAGTGACCGGGAGACACACCATGGATCTAGCCTTCAGCCCCGAATATGAAGCCTTCCGCTCAGACATTGCCGGCTTGCTGGAAGCCAATGCTGACAAAGCGCCATCGAGTTCTGATCGCGGACTGAAACATCCCAAACGGCTCGCTTGGCAGGCATTCCTGATCGAGCATGGCCTCACCGCACGCACCATCCCGACCGCGTATGGCGGCTATGGCGCAAGCCCCGATATTCTCAAATCGCGCATTATCGCCGAAGAGTTCGCAAAATCGGGTCTGCCGCGCGGGCTCGCCGGACAAGGCATATCCATGCTGGTGCCGACCCTGTTGGAACTTGGCACTGACGAACAGAAAGCCAAATGGATTGCGCCAACCCTGCGCGGCGAAACCGTCTGGTGTCAGGGCTACTCCGAACCCGGCGCGGGATCTGACCTTGCAAATCTCAAGACGCGCGGCGAAATAGATGGCGACGATTACGTCATCAATGGCCAGAAAATCTGGACCAGTACGGCCAAGCAAGCTGACATGATTTTCTGTCTCGTGCGGACTGAACCTGACGCAAAAAAACATCACGGTATTTCCTATCTGATCTTCTCCATGGACACGCCGGGCATAGAGGTCCGCCCGCTTGTCGACATGACCGGCGCGGCAAATTTCAATGAGGTTTTCTTCACCGATGTCCGCGTTCCGCGCAGCCAGATCGTTGGGGAACCGGGCAAGGGCTGGCAAGTTGCCAATGCGACGCTCACCCATGAGCGTGGCATGCTCGGCGACCCGAACGCCGCTGAAGCGCGCCTTCTGGCCATCGCCGAACTCATGAAAACCGAAACCGTCAATGGCACCCCGCTGATCGACAACCCTGTCTTGCGCGACCGGCTCGTGCGCCTGCAAGCGGAAGTCTACGCCATGCAGGCCAACGGACTGCGCGTGATGACATCCCGGCTCAAAAAGGAAAGCGCCGGAATGGCGGGTCTGCTCGTCAAACTGCAAGGCTGTGACCTCAACCATGAGCTTGCCCGTCTCGCGATTGATGCCCTCGGCGAACTGGGCGTGCTTTATGGCGAGACGCCATATCTTAAAGACAATGGCAGCTGGCAATGGCGATACATGTACGATCTTGGCCTCATTATTGGCGGCGGCACAGCGCAAATCCAAAAGAACATCATCGCTGAACGTGGCCTCGGCTTGCCGCGTGAACCACGCCCCGCCAAACAGCAAGGAGCTTAAGAGACATGGAATTTGCTCTTTCCGAAGACCAGCGCCTCTTGCAAGGCTCACTCGAAGGCACGCTTGAAAACGTCTCGCCGCTGGATACGGTTCGTCGCTTCGCAGCAGGCGAGCGGGAGGTGGCCGAAGGAATGAACACGGCGCTCGCAGAGCTTGGCCTTGGTCAATTGCTTGTCCCGGAAGCCCATGGCGGGCTCGGCCTCGGTGCGCTCGAAGCCGCTTTGGTTCAGGAAGCCCTTGGCTATGCCGTCTCTCCCGCATCCTTTCTCGCTGGCGCCATGGCAACCGAAGCCGTCATGCAGGCAGGCAGCGACACGCAAAAAGCAAAATGGCTTCCCGCTCTGGCGGATGGCAACGTCAGAATGGCCGTCGCCATGAATGAAACGGTCAACGCCCGCGAAGGCGCTGGTCTGATTGAAGAGCAAGGCAAGCTTTCAGGCAAAGCTCTGTTCGCCCTCGAAACCGACGGCGCAAGCCATGTCCTCACCGCTGACACATCAGGCCGTCTCTATCTGGTCGATCTTTCCACAAGCAGCGTTGAGCAAAATCCTCTTGAAACCATTGACCAGACGCGCCGCTATTGCGAGCTCGTTTTCAACAAGACCGACGCCGAGCCGCTTTCTCAGGAGGCAACCGGAGACGAAGCCCTCACACGCGTTCTGGCTCTCGGCCGCATCCTGTTTGCCGCTGATACGCTCGGCGCTTGCCAGAACATGCTCGAAAAAGCCGTCGCCTATGCCGCCGAGCGCCAGCAATTTGGCCGCGTCATCGGCTCGTTTCAGGCCGTCAAACATATGTGCGCAGAGATGGCCGCCAGGCTCGAACCGTGCCGCGCGCTCGTCTGGCATGCGGCCTATCTGTTCGACACCGAACCCGAAAAGGCTGCTCTTATGGCCTGTCTCGCCAAATCCCATCTCTCCGAGGTCGGGACATTTATTGCCCGCACCTCGACCGAAGTGCATGGCGGTATGGGCTTTACCGATCTCGTCGGGCTGCACTACTGGTTCAAGCGCATCGGCGCGAACCGGCAGTGGCTCGGCGGGCCAGAACACTTGCGCGCTCAGGCCGCTCGCTTGCAAGGCTGGACTTGACGCCATCGACCGAATGGGGAACGCCTGTACCGACGAAACTAGGCGCGACGTGATATATGGCTTGGCTCAACGATCTGGCGGCGGCATACCCGTGGGGCATCTATGTCCTCGTAGCACTTGGCCCGTTCATTCAGGAAGACGCGGCGATTCTCAGCGCAGCGACTGCCTCTGTCGCGGGTCTCGGTACGACGCAGTGGATCTTCATATCTCTGATGATTGGCTTGAGCGTCAGCGATTTATGGAAATACTGGCTCGGTCGCGCCGGACATACCCATAAATGGGGACGCAACATTGCCAGCAAACCGGGTGTACAGGCCGCAAAAAACCAAGTCGTCCAAAGGCTCGGTGTCTCCCTGTTCATCGCCAGATTCGTACCCGGCACCCGAATACCGCTTTATCTCGCCTGCGGCTTCTTCCATGCGCCATTCTGGAAAGTCGCAATCTATGTCATCTCCTCCGCCCTTGTGTATGTTTCGATTGCTTTTGTGCTGTTCCACTGGCTCGGCGAAATGGCCGGCGAACGGATTGAGAAATATGCTCCAATCGTGGGCGGGCTGCTCGCTGGTATCGTTATTATCTATCTGCTTGTACAATGGCGGCGGTCCCGAACAGCGAATCGGGACGAATCTTAGGACCTTCACCTATTCCTGAGCGAATTGGATTTTGGCTTTGTCTAGCGCTGTCATTTGGGATAAGCAGATCGAGACTTTAAAGCAGGGCAATGAAAGCGGACCGCATGGCAGATGATACCAATTTGAAAATGGCCCTTGCACGAGCGCCAATTGTTCCCGTGATTACGGTTGAGCGGGTTGAGGATGCTGCCCCTATGGCTCTGGCCTTGGCCGCCGGAGGTCTCAGCGTGCTCGAGGTCACCTTGCGCACCGAGGCTGGGCTCGATGCCATCGCAGCGATGAAAGCGGCTGCCCCTGATATATTGGTCGGTGCCGGCACAGTGCGCACAGCGGATGATGTCAAAGCCGCTATGGAGGCCGGCTCGGACTTTCTCGTCTCGCCCGGCGCGACACCGCAATTGGTCGAGGCATTGCTCGGTGCTGGCGTTCCTGCATTGCCCGGCACGGCTACCGCCAGCGAAGCCATGACCCGCGCCGAAGAAGGCTTCACGCTGCTCAAGCTCTTTCCCGCCGTCCCCGTCGGCGGACTGGCCTTGCTCAAATCGCTCGGCGCGCCCCTGCCAGACATCCGCTTCATGCCCACGGGCGGTATCTCCGAAGCCACAGCGCCCGACTTTCTCGCTTTGCCAAATGTCTGCGCCATTGGCGGCTCGTGGATCGTCAACAAAAATGATGTCGCGGCGCAGAACTGGGATACCCTAAAGGCGAAAGCCGCAGCCGCTGTCGCCCTCGGACAGGAGAGATAACCCCTATGCCCAAACATTTGCTCAAACTCCGTGGCCGCAGTGCCAAGATCATCGCCACGGTAGGTCCCGGTAGCCGTGCGCCCGATACGCTGAAACTTCTGGCGCAGGCAGGCGTCGATGTCTTCCGTTTGAACTTTAGCCATGGCTCGCATGAAGATCATCACACCGTATTGAAGGCTGTGCGCGACGTTGAAACCGCGCTCGGGCGTCCGCTCGCAGTGCTCGCAGATTTGCAAGGACCGAAAATCCGCGTGGGGGCGTTTCCGAACGATGAGATCAGGCTCGGTTTCAAGTCCGAATATACGCTCTTTGCGGGCGAAACCACAGACGACGAAACCCGCATTCCCGTCCCGCACCCGGAAATTCTGGCCATGCTGGTGCCCGGAGATGAAATCCTGCTCAATGATGGTCAATTGCAAATGACCGTCCTCCAGGGCGGCCCAGAGCCGCGTGTCCAGTCCGATCTCCCCGGCAAGCTTGGCAACCGAAAAGGCTTCACCGTCCGCGGCAAAGCGCTGCCCGTCAGCGCCATGACGGAGAAAGACCGGACCGATCTCGATTTCGCACTTGAGATTGGCGTCGACATTGTCGCGCTGAGCTTTGTTCAGACCGTCGGCGATGTCGAAGAGGCCAAAGCCATTATCAAGGGTCGCGCGCCGCTTGTCTCCAAACTTGAAAAACCAGCCGCCATTGATAACCTTGATGCCATCGTACAGGCCTCCGATGCTGTGATGGTCGCACGCGGCGATTTGGGGGTCGAATTCCCGCTCGAAGACGTTCCAATCATCCAGCGCCGGATCATCCGCGCCGCGCGCAGTGCTGGCCGTCCGGTCATTGTGGCGACGCAAATGCTTGAATCTATGATCGAGCATGCCGCCCCGACCCGCGCCGAGGCGAGCGATGTCGCCACAGCGATCTATCAAGGCGCAGACGCTGTGATGCTGTCGGCTGAAACGGCTGTTGGCCGCCATCCGGCAACTGCCGTGGCAATTATGCACCGGATCATGCTGGCCACGGAAAACGCAGATGATTTCAAACTTTCAATCGACCAGTTTGACGGGGTCGGACCACCGGCATGGGAGCGCGCCGTGGACGTGGTCGCCGAAGCGGTGGTCGGCCTTGCCGGACAGGAGGGAGCACAGGCGATTGCCTTGCGAACCGGCTCCATCCAGCGCCTTGCGCGGTTCAGCCGGGTGCGCGGCAGCGTGCCGATCCTGTACGGTTCAATTGATCCACAGCGACTGCGTCAGGCGCAACTTCTTTGGGGCGTTCATCCACACAAATTCGAGACTGATGGCAGCGAAGACTGGGCCTCCAGCCTCGCCGAAGCGGCGGGGCTTGGTGACCGGTTTGCCTATGCCAGATGGCGCGGATGCGATGGCATATTCGCGTGGGAAATCGGAAGCAACAATTACACCGAAGGCGACGATTGAACCGCACACTTCAACCATACAAACTCATAGAGGAACGGTAGAGCCAAATGGCAGAATTTATTCCTGTAGGGACGTTCGACATTGTAATTTTCGGAGCCACGGGTGACTTGTCCGAACGCAAGCTCTTGCCCGCCTTGTTCCACCGTTGGCTGGATGGTCAAATTCCGGACGGCAGCCGGATCATTGGCTCCGCCCGGAGCGAGATGAGCAAAACGGACTTTCGCGCTTTTGCCAAAAAAGCCTGCAAGTCCGACGCTTCGGACGATTGGGACGAGGCAGCCTGGAAACAGTTTGCTGTCTTGCTCGATTATGTCGCCATGGATGCGACCAAAGCGGACGCGCCTTGGGAAGATCTGCGTGCCCAGCTATCGGGCGAAAAAGGGCGGCCTTGTGTCTACTACCTCGCCACGGCGCCGCGTCTTTATGTTGCCATTTGCGAAGCCTTGGGCAATGCGGAACTCAACACGCCCGATTCCCGCGTCGTACTGGAAAAGCCGATCGGGACCGATCTGGCCTCAGCCAAAGCCATCAATGACGGCGTCGGCGCGATCTTTGCTGAAAATGCGGTCTACCGGATCGATCATTATCTGGGCAAAGAGACTGTCCAAAACCTGATGGTGCTGCGCTTTGGCAATGCCTTGTTCGAGCCGGTCTGGTCGCGCGCCGAAGTCGACCATGTCCAGATCACCGTGTCTGAATCCTTGGGCGTTGAGGACCGGGCCGACTATTATGACGGCTCCGGCGCTCTGCGCGACATGGTGCAAAATCACATTCTCCAATTGCTATGCCTGACAGCCATGGAGCCACCGGGTTCGATGGATGCCAGCGATGTCCGTACCGAGAAGATCAAAGTGCTCAGAGCCTTACGTCGACTGACCCCGTCAGACGCCAGGGAGAAAACCGTGCGTGCGCAATACACCGCAGGCGTTGTCAACTCCAAGGCCGTGCCTGGTTATCTTGAAGAACTGTCATCTGATGATCCAAGCCGCACGGAAACCTTCGTTGCCATACATGCCGAGATCGATAATTGGCGTTGGGCAGGGGTCCCGTTCTATTTGCGCACTGGCAAGCGTATGGCTGAACGTCGCTCGGAAATCATCATCCAGTTCAAGCCGACACCGCATTCGATTTTTGGCGAAACCAGCCAAGCGGCTAATCGCCTCGTCATCCGCTTGCAGCCCGATGAAGCGGTCCGCCTATTCGTCCAGATCAAGGAGCCGGGGCCGGGCGGTCTGCGGATCAAATCCCTGCCGCTCGACCTGTCCTATGCGGAAAACTTTACCACCCGCTATCCCGATGCCTATGAGCGGCTTTTGATGGATGTCGTGCGCGGCAATCTCTCACTGTTTATGCGCCGCGACGAAGTGGAAGCGGCATGGGAATGGGTCGATGGCCTATTGGACGCGTGGAGCGATGTGGACGATGCGATCGAAACATATCCCGCGGGTAGCAACGGTCCTGCTGCGGCAGATTTTCTCCTACGCAAGGATGACCGGGCTTGGTGGGAGACTGGGAAATGACAGCGCTCCATCCTGCCGTTCAGGCTGTGACCGATCGGATCATTGCCCGATCCTCTGACGCCCGCGCATCTTATCTCGATATGGTCCGTCAGAACCGGCCCCATGGCTTTGCCCGCCAGCGCCTGACAGAAGGTAACCTGGCCCATGCTGCCGCCGCTTGCAGCGTGCTGGACAAAGCCGAACTGCTGGGAGGAGGCTGGCCTAATCTGGGCGTCATTACCGCCTATAATGATATGCTCTCCGCCCACCAGCCCTACGAGAGATACCCGGATATTCTTCGCCAGGCCGCGCGGGAAGCTGGCGCAACCGCCCAGGTCGCAGGCGGTGTGCCGGCCATGTGTGATGGCGTCACCCAAGGTCAGGGCGGCATGGAACTGTCGCTGTTCTCAAGAGACGTGATCGCCCTCTCTGCTGCCGTCGGCCTCAGCCACAATGTCTTCGATGCCGCGCTCTTTATGGGCGTGTGCGACAAGATTGTGCCCGGGCTCGTCATCGCGGCGCTGCGCTTTGGCTGGCTCCCGGCTGTCTTCATCCCCGCAGGCCCGATGACATCAGGCTTGCCCAATCCCGAAAAAGCCCGCATCCGCCAAGCGTTCGCACGCGGCGAGGTGGGGCGTGACGAGCTTCTAAAAGCTGAATCCGAAAGCTACCACTCCGCAGGCACCTGCACATTCTACGGCACCGCAAACTCCAACCAGATGCTGATGGAATGCATGGGCCTGCACATGCCCGGCGCAGCCTTCGTCAACCCGGGCACGCCATTGCGCGACGCGCTTACCAAAGCTGCCGTCCGCCAAGCCAAAGAACTGATTCCCAGTTCGGACAAATACTTGCCCGCAGGCGAAATGATCGAGGCGCGCTCCTTCGTCAATGCCATTGTCGGCTTGATGGCCACGGGTGGCTCGACCAATCACGCGCTCCATTTGCCCGCCATGGCTGCGGCTGCTGGTTTTGTCATCACGCTTGAAGACATGGCCGACCTCTCCGCAGTCACGCCGCTTCTATGCCGCATCTATCCGAACGGCCCCGCGGACGTAAACCATTTCCACGCGGCCGGCGGCATGGGATTTGTCATCCGCGAGCTGATCAGCGCAGGGCTGATGGATAGCGAGGCCCGCACAATTTACGGCACGCTTGCCGACCAATGTCTTGAACCTTGGTTGGATGGCGACGCTCTGGCCTTCCGGCCAGCGCCAGACACCAGCCGCGATATGGACATATTACGACCGGCATCCGATCCGTTCAGCGCCGAAGGCGGCTTGGCCCTGCTGCAAGGCGAGCTTGGACGCGGCATGATTAAAGTTTCCGCGGTCAAACCGGAACACCGCAAAGTTCACGCGCCCGTCCGTGTCTTCGACACCCAGGCCGATGTGCGTACTGCATTCGAGAATGATGAGCTAAACAAAGACCTCATAATTGTTGTCCGCTTTCAGGGGCCCGCAGCCAATGGCATGCCGGAACTGCACGGCCTGTCGCCTGTGCTTGGTGCCCTGCAAGACGCAGGACACAGCGTCGCGCTTATCACCGATGGCCGCATGTCCGGTGCCTCGGGCAAAGTGCCAGCCGCCATCCATGTCGCCCCCGAAGCGGCAAAAGGTGGCCCGCTTGCCTATCTGCAAGATGGTGACAGGGTCAACCTCGATGCCGATGCCGGACGGCTAGAGCTTGAAGACGCGGCAGCCATCCTCAGCCGTCAACCTCAACCTTTCCGCCCGAACGCCGCGCCATCTGGTCTTGGACAAGACATGTTTGGCCAGTTCCGCGCCGACGCATCCCGCGCGGATGAGGGTGCGAGCTTTTTCTCGTTTACTGATACGGGCGAAACATGATGACGCAGACGATACTTGTTGGAGACATAGGCGGCACCAGCGCCCGCTTCGGGCTTGCCTCCGCCACAGCAGATATGGCCGAACTCTCGGACGCCAAAAAGCTCAATGGCGACGACCACACCCATTTCGCCGATGCCATGGCCGCCTATCTTGAAACGTGCCCCGAGCCTCCTGCGCATGCCCTTTTGGCGGTTGCAGGCCCCATCTGTGACGATGAAGTGCGATTGACCAATCGCGATTGGTGTATCTCAGTGCCGGAGCTGAAATCCCGTTTCGGGTTTTTGTCGGTCACATTGGTCAACGATTTTGCCGCAATGGCACGGGCGGTGCCAGAGCTGCCCGATGAAAATTTCACCGCGCTTCTGCGTGGTCAGGCCGAAGACCACACCCCGATCCTCGTCGCAGGACCGGGCACGGGGCTCGGCATGGCAACACTTCTGCCAACCCATAAGAGTTGGCGCGTTCTGGGCGGCGAGGGTGGTCACACCGCGTATGCACCCAGATCGTCAGAAGATGTCAGCATTGCAAACATATTGCGCGCCGAGCACGGTTTTGTCTCGCATGAACTGGTCACCTCAGGCATGGGGCTGGAGCCTGTACACCGTGCCATGTGCAAGCTTCTTGGCAAATCTTACGCTTCGCTCGAACCCGCGCAGATGCTCGACTTGGCCGACAAGGGCGACGACATCTGCCAGCGTATCTGCGCTTTGCGGGCACGTGCGGTCATGGGGTTTGCCGGTGATATGGCGCTTGCAAACGGCGCGCGCGGCGGCGTTGTACTCGCAGGCGGCGTAACGGCGCGGCTCTTGCCATGGCTCAACCAAGCCGAAGCGCTCGCCTATTTTCTCGAACGTGGCCCGCGCAGCGACTACATGTTGCCGATTCCGGTTCGCGTTATGCATGGCGAGTTCGTTGCGCTGGTCGGTGCTGCCGCTTTGTTCCGCGATATGCAAGGCTAGCGACAGCGCTTGCCCTTACGGGAAGGCTTGAAACAACCATTTGTCCAATGCCAAACTTTGCCCGATACTGGGAACTTGCAAAGTGAGGAGCGGGCGATGCGGTTAAGGTCTTGGAGTATGATGAGTGTTGGCGCGGCCTGTCTTGTGGCCTGCAGTAGCGAGCCAGCATCTGCCCCCCAGGCCCCGCCAGCTGCGGAGGTTGCGCCCGCCGCCGCAACCGAGCAGGCCAGAACGGCTCAGTACAATTCTGAACGCAACGCCTATTTCGGCGACCTGCACATCCACACGCGCAATTCGTTTGACGCCTTCATCTTCAATGTCCGCGTCACCCCGGATGATGCCTATCGCTATGCCAAAGGCGAAGCGCTCACCCATCCAAGCGGCTTTGAGATCAAACTCCCCGGGCCCCCGCTCGACTTCGTCGCCGTGACCGATCACGCTGAATATCTCGGCGTTCTGCCCGCCATGGCTGATCCGGACAATCCGCTCTCAAGCCGTGAGATTGCAGCCGGTCTCTTCAGCACAGATCAGGACGTTATTCTCAGCGCGTTCCAGCGCGTTTCCGGTGCCGTCCGCTCCGGAAATTCCGATCCGGAGATTGAAGACGAAGCCACCAGCCTCTCGGTCTGGGCCGACACCATTGCCGCCGCCGACCGCCATTATGATCCTGGCACGCTGACCACGTTCGCGGCCTATGAATACACCTCCACCTTCCAGGGCGGGAACCTCCACCGCAATGTTTTCTTCCGGGACGAAGCGCCAACGCGGCCCTTCTCGACCCTCGATTCAACCAATCCGGAAAAGCTGTGGGACTGGCTCGACACCCAGCGCGATGCAGGTATTGAAGGCTTGGCCGTTCCGCACAACTCGAACGTCTCGAATGGCGAAATGTTTGAAGCGGAAACCTTTGACGGCTCACCGCTGACCGCCGCCTATGCCGACCAGCGCATGCGCAATGAACCGCTCGCCGAGATCACGCAAGTTAAAGGCACCTCCGAAACCCATCCATCTCTGTCGCCGAATGATGAATGGGCCGGCTTCGAGCAATACGAATATCTCATCGGCAGCGACATCCGCACCAAAGTCTCCGGTGGCTTTATCCGTGAGGCTTACGGTACCGGTCTCGAATATGACGCACGCGAGGGCTTCAACCCCTACCGCTTTGGCCTGATCGCATCGACGGACACACATGTCGCTGGTGGCTCGATGATCGAACAGACCCATTTTTCCAAAGTCGGCATCGTCGATGGTTCGGCCGAGCAGCGCGGCTCGGTTCCGCCCGGCGGGGCGCAAAGCTGGGAAGGGGTTGAACGCGACGCCAATGCCGAAATCTGGTTCTCGCGCTGGTCCGCGGCAGGGCTTGCTGGTGTCTGGGCCGAGGAGAATACGCGCGAGGCCATTTATGACGCGATGCGCCGCAAAGAAACGTTCGGCACCAGTGGCCCGCGCATGCGCGTCCGGCTGTTTGCGGGCACCGATTTTGATGCCGGATTGCTCGATGATCCCGATATGGTCGCCAAGGCCTATGAGCAGGGTGTACCCATGGGCGGGCATATTTCCGGCGCAGGCGATGGCGCACCGGTCTTTCTTGCCATGGCCATGCGCGACGCGGCGAGCGCCCCTTTGCAACGCTTGCAAATGATCAAAGTCTGGCTTGATGGCGCAACCAGCGAGGCCAGAGAGCAGGTCTATGACATCGCCTGCTCCGATGGCGCTTCGCCCGACCCGCAAACCCACCGCTGCCCGGACAATGGGGCAAACGTCAACCTCGACGACTGTTCCGTTTCCGCCGACACGGGCGCCGCAAACCTCCGCGTCGCATGGCGCGATCCGGCCTTCGTCGCCGATGAGCGTGCGGTCTATTATCTGCGTGTCTTGGAAAACCCGACCTGCCGCTGGTCCACATGGGACGCCTTGCGCGCGGGCACCGATCCACATCCCGATCTGCCGCTGACCATTCAGGAGCGAGCATGGTCCTCACCGATCTGGTATGATCCGGCCACCCCATAATTCAGGACACACCCCATGCCCAAAGCCAGAGCGCTTCTCAAAGAGCCATTGGTTCATTTTCTGCTGATCGGAACCCTGGTGTTTGCCGCTCACACAGTCTGGCAAGCCCGCCAGACCACCGCCGAGCGCACCATCATTATCAGTCAGGATGCCTTGCAAAGGCTCTCGACCATCTGGGCGGGCGAGGCGGGCCGCGAGCCGACACCGGACGATGTGCGCGGCTTGCTCGCTGAATATGTCCGTGAAGAAGTGCTTTACAGAGAAGCCCTGCGTCTCGGTCTTGACGATGACGACACCATCATCCGCCGCCGCCTGGCGCAGAAAATGGGTTTTCTCCTGTCCAATGACGCCGACGAACAGCTCCTCACAGAGGCCGATCTGCGCGCAGCCTATGACGCAAATCCGGAGGCGTACCGCCAGCCCCCGCGCATAAGCCTCGTCCACGTCCCGTTCAACTTCTCGCCCGACGGATCGAGCCGCGCAAGCGAAATCACCGCCATAGCTGACCTGCTGGAGAGCGAGGATGCCCCACGCGCCGACACGCTTGGCGACCCGTTTATGCTCGCGCGCCGTCATATCGATATTGACGAGACCAGTCTGGCACGCCTGTTTGGCCGCGAATTTGCGCAAGCCGTTTTTGAGTTGCCCGAAGGCCAATGGTCACAGCCCCTTCGCTCCCGCCTTGCCGACCATCTGGTCCGGATCGACCGGAAAAGTGCAGGCGGCATTCCACCTTTCGAAGACGTCAGCCAAACCGTCCTCAACGATGAAACCGAGCGCCGCAAAAGAGCGCGCGATGGGGCCGCACTGGCGGAGCTGCTGGACCGCTACGACGTCATCATAGATGGTGAGCCCTCCTGATGCGGCTTGCCCTGATTCTTGTCATAGGTCTTCTGTCGCTTGTCGTCCCCGCCCAAGCGCACGAGATCCGGCCTGCCTATCTGGAGATCGTCGAGCAGTCAGAAGGTCAGTTCCAGATCGCATGGAAACAGCCCGTCATTGATGGCCGCCGCTTGGTCGTTGACCCCGTGCTTCCAGAAACGTGTACCGCCCGGAGCGAGCCGCAAACCGGACTGCTCGATGGTGCCGTGGTCAGCAAGTGGCAAGCCCAATGCGATATGCGCTCCGGTGAAATCCGTATCTCCGGCCTTGAGCGTACGCTGACCGATGTCTTCGTCAAGCTGAGCTATCTTGATGGTGACGAGCGAACGGCTGTTCTCAAACCCTCCGGTCCTGTCCTCGACCTCTCCACCGCGCAGGCTGCCGCCGCGCCCGCCTATATCCAACTTGGCTTTGAACACATCCTGTCGGGACCGGACCATCTGCTCTTTGTCGCGGGGCTGCTGGCGCTCGTTCGTTTGCGCAAATTGTTCTGGGTGATCACCGCTTTTACGCTCGCCCATTCGCTGACCCTCGCGCTGACCATGTTTGGGCTGGTCTCGCTGGCGCCGGGGCCTGTCGAAACCCTGATCGCCATCAGCATCGTCCTGATCGCGGTCGAAGCAGTCAATGCGCTTGACGGCAGACCAAGTTTTGCCAGCCGCTGGCCGTGGCTCATCAGCTTCAGTTTCGGCTTGCTTCACGGGTTCGGATTTGCCGGCGCGCTCGGCGAGATCGGATTGCCCGAGCGCGCCGAGCTGGCCGCCCTTGTGTTCTTCAACATCGGCGTAGAACTGGGCCAGATTGCCTTTATCACTGTTTTGCTGATCCTGATTTGGACTTTGCTGCGCCTGATCGGAGACCGTCTGGACACGGTTCGGCGGGTGACCGCTTATGCTGTTGGAGTTGCTGGCGTTTTCTGGACATTTGAGCGGCTCGGAACTCTGTTTGTCGTCGCCTGAACGCTTAATCCCTAAGAAAACCTAACCAAAGCGCGGAGATTTTGGCTCTCGCGCTTTAACAGGCCTTATTGCCTCAGTGCTAAGCCAAATTTTAAGCAGCCGTAATGGCTGTAGCACAATAGCGAGGTTGGGTGGATGCGCGCAGGGCCTATAGTATCTTTAATTCTGTCCGTTTTGGTGGGCATTGCCGCCGTTGTTTTCGGACGTGGTTGGCTAAACAATGAAGCTGAGGCGTCCCGTCCGGCCGTCACGACCGCAATTGAGCCTGTCGCTGAGGTCGCCTTGACCCAAATTTACGTGGCCAATGCAAACATCAGTCGTGGCGACCAAGTCACTATTGAAAGCTTGCGGCTCGCCGAGTGGCCAACCGATTATGTGCCTCTGGGCGCGATCACTGATCCGGCAAGCTTCATAAATCCCGACGGCAGCTTTCCGTTTTCACTCGGAACGATCGTATCCGGTGAGCCGGTTTTGCTGAACAAGCTCAGCTCACAGACCGTTCGCGATACGCTCGCCCAGCTGATCGAACCGGGCTATCGCGCTGTCTCTGTCGAGGTTGATGATGCAACAGGTGTGGCTGGCTTCATCCTTCCCGACCATCGCGTCGATGTGCATAGCTTTCGCGAGCTTTCCAGTGATTTCTCTCGCGACAAAATCCAGAAGGGTGAGCTTCTCCTGAGCAATATCCGCGTTCTGGCCATTGATCAGAGCTTCGAGGAAGGACAAGATGGCGCAAGGCTCGCTCAGACGGTCACCCTGCAAGTGACCCCCGAACAAGCCAATCTTGTCGGTGTTGCAGTGCAAGCGGGGACCATTGGTCTGGCGTTGCGCCGCGCTGATGATGAGACCAAGATCACGGCTGCCGCTCCACGCCCTGTTCGTGCAGCGGCACCCGGTCCCGCCGCTGCGCCCGCCAAACCCGCTTTTGCAAACATTCGGGTCATCGCAGGTGAAGAAGAAGAAACGGTGTCCGCCCCCGTGTCCAGTTCCACCCCGCAATCAGGAAACTAGAGATGACTGTTATTACGCGAACCCTTTTTGTTGCGCTTTGCCTGTCGCTATCCGGGCTGATTGCGCCGCTCGTGCAGCCCGCTCTCGCATGGACGCAACTGGCCGCCGACGCCGACGCGCCTGTGCTCAATGTTGACCGGGGCCGCTCCGCCGTCATTGAAATCGACGAACCGTTCGCCACGCTGGCCGTCGCCGATCCCGAAATTGCAAGCGTGACCGCGACCAGCGATCGCTCCTTCTTTGTCCGCGGCAAAGCCCCCGGCTGGACGACCGTTCTGATCTACGACGAAGCCGGACGCGTGATCGACCTTATTCAGGTCAATGTCGCGCTTGGCCTTGATGCTTTGCGTCGCGATCTGAACACATTGCTTCCGGATGAAAATCTTGAAGTCCTGCCGGTCTATGACGGCATCTTCATCGCTGGTGACATCTCGACGGCAGGAGCCGCGGCAACAGCCGTTCAACTGGCCGAGCGCCATGTCCCGGGCGGTGTGGCAAATGGCATGGCCGTCAATCAGGCCCAGCAAGTGATTCTTGAAGTTCGCTTTGTCGAAGCAGCACGCAATGTTGTCCGCGAGTTCGGAATTGGCACACAGGCTTCCCAAGCTGGGGAATTCTCGTTCCTGACCAATGGCAACCTCATCTCCGGTTTGGTTGCTCAGGCTGCCGCTGTCGGCTCGCACGCCTTCGGACCCGTCAATGTGGATGTTGCGCTCAACGCGCTCGAAGAGAAAGGCGTATTGCGAACCCTCGCGCGGCCAAATCTCGTCGCGCTGTCTGGCGACACGGCCAGCTTCCTCGCAGGTGGTGAATTTCCGGTGCCGGTCGGGCAGGCCGATCAGGTCGTCACCATCGAGTTCCGCGAGTTCGGTGTCTCACTTGCCTTCTCGCCAACCGTGCTTGGCGAAGATATGATCAACCTTCATGTCCGGCCCGAAGTGTCAGTGCTCGACACCCAGAACTCGGTCCGGCTTGGCGGCATCGAAATCCCCGGTCTCAGCGTGCGCCGTGCCGACACAACGGTCGAATTGCGCGACGGGCAATCCTTTGCGATCGCGGGCCTCTTGCAGAACAGCTACACATCGGACGTGAAACAGACCCCTTGGCTCTCCAGCGTTCCAGTGCTGGGCAGCCTGTTCAGCTCCAAGCGCTTCGCCCGCAACGAAACCGAGCTTGTCATCATCATCACCCCCCGGCTCGTTCAACCCGCGCCCTCGCTCGACAGCATTGCAACACCGTTTGACGCCTTCGATGAGCCAACCGAAGGTGCCTTCTTCCTGCTCGACGAAACCATCGCTTTGCACGAACAGTCTTCAACGCAATCGCAGACCCAATAGGAGTTTCCCACATGAGAAAGTCACTTCAATCGACAGGCCTTATCTTCGCTTCACTTTGCTTTGCAGCATGCGCAAGTCAGGGCGGCGGGGGCTATGATCCCGATCACCAGAAACAATTTATACTCGGTAGCGCGACTGACCGGAACATTGCGCTGCAATCCATCCGCTCTGTCGATGTTCCAAATTCTAAAGGCCTGACCGGACAATCTGGCGAACGTGCGGTTTCAGCAATCACCCGTCTAAACTCTGGCGAGCGCACCGAACTCAGCGACATCTCATCAAGCGGCATCGGCAGCACATCGAGCGAATAAGCCCGCTCAGTCTTCTTCACTTCAGGATTTTACTATGTCTGCACTGGAAAAAAGCATTCCGACCATGGCGTCAAAAATTTGCCCAGCGGCTTATGTCACGCCGGCGCGACTTGCTGAGTTCTCCGGCATCTTTGCTGGTGTGAACGATGTTTCGGCGATGGTAACCGAACAGGCCATTGAAAGTACCGGTTCGGATGTTCTGATTATCGATTTGCAAGCGGGCGGCGCGCTGGTCCTGCTTGATGAACTGGCCCGGTCTGCCCCCAACACCAAAGTGCTGGTTATGGGCGATGCCCTGCCATCGCAAGCGGTGCGGTCCATGCTCGCGCTCAAGGCCTCAGACCTTGTGGGATCGAACGCAGCAGCGGACGCAATCGTGCGGGCCACCGGACGGCTGATGGATTTGGCGCCGGAAGGACCAACACGGCGCAATCAGTGCTGGGTGGTCTCCGGCGCAGTGGGCGGCGCAGGCGCAACCACAATCGCAATTGAAATGGCCTGCGCGACCGCAATGCGTGACCCCGAAAATAATGTCTGTCTGGTCGATATGAACCTCGCCGATGGAATGGTCCCGGCCTATCTCGAAGCGCAGGCACGACTGGATCTGTACGGCCTCGCCGAAGCGCCCGATCGGCTCGACGCAACCATGCTCGATGCCTATTCCTGGCCGCATGATTCGGGTGTGACCATAATCGCAGCGCCACGCAATCCGGATGTGCATGATGTGGTCACAGCCGACATGGTGTTGCACCTGCTCGATACGGTCTGTTCTGGATTTTCGCACGTCATCGTAGACATGCCACGCGAACGCCGCAGCTGGTCCAAGCCCTTGCTGGCAGGTGTCGACGAGGTTCTGGTCGTCAGCGAGTTTACCGTCCCAAGCCTTCAGGCTGCGGCGGACATGTCGCGCGAGATCGACGACCTTCGGATCGATGCCACGCCCGCCCGTCTGGTACTCAACCGTATGTCCGACAGCAAAATGGAGTTCTCAGTTTCCCGCGCCAGCAAAGCCATTAACCGGGATATCGAAGCTGTTGTCCGGTCAGATTGGAAATCTGCAAGGGCGGCCGTAAACCTCGGCATGCCAGTGGCGAAAGTAAAACCCAAAAGCGTTCTGGTCAAAGATGTCAGGACCGTTCTGAAGAAGCTTGATCCGGCTCTGACCGAGACCGGCAAAAAGAGGATGTGGCGCTAATGGGACGCTTTACTTCAATCGCTTCGGTGGCGACTCAGCCATCAGCCAACGAGCCCGCCGAGCCGGCGGCTGCATCCCGTGGCGCACCCAAGACGGATGACGCAGAGAGCAAACGGTCCATGGGATTGCTGGACGCAAAAATCCGTGTTCACAACAGGCTGATCGATGAACTTGATTTGTCCTCACTGGAAAAACTCAATGATGTTGATCTGAAGCGACAGGTTCGAACGATTGTGATCGACATGATCCGCGAAGAAGGCCTTGCCATGTCATCTAACGAAATCGCGCATTTTGCCGATGCCGTATTCGACGAAATGACAGGGCTTGGCCCGATTGAGCCATTGCTCGCCGATGACACCGTCTCTGACATTCTGATCAATGGCTGCCATCAAGTCTATATCGAGCGTGGCGGTGAACTCGAACTGTCCGATGTCCGCTTCTCGGACAATGACCATCTCTTGAGGATACTCAACCGCATCGTGTCCGCGGTTGGTCGCCGTGTTGATGAAAGCCAGCCACTTGTCGATGCTCGCCTGCTTGATGGCTCGCGCGTCAATGCCGCGATCAATCCAATCGGTGTTGATGGTCCACTCGTATCTATACGGAAATTTTCGAAGAACCCGCTCACGGTCGAAAAGCTTGCCGAATACGGTGCGCTGCCAGCACCCATGCTTGAATTTGTTGTCGGCGCGGTCAAGTGCCGTGCGTCAACTGTGATTTCAGGCGGTACCGGCTCCGGCAAGACAACTTTGCTAAATGCCTTATCCTCTGCAATCAGCGAGAAAGAGCGCATCATCACCATCGAAGACGCCGCCGAATTGCAACTGCAACAACCTCACGTCGCGCGCATGGAAACCCGACCACCCAATCTGGAAGGCAAGGGCGAAATCCGCCAGCGCGAACTTGTGAAGAATGCCCTGCGCATGCGTCCTGACCGGGTCTTCCTCGGCGAGGTACGTGGCGAGGAAGCCTTCGACATGCTCCAAGCCATGAACACCGGCCATGAAGGCTCAATGGCGACCATTCACGCCAACAATCCGCGCGATGCGATCACCCGTCTTGAGCAAATGGTCCTGATGGGCGGCTTGCGGATTTCAGCTGAAGCCATTCGCGGCCAGATTGCGTCTGCGGTCAATCTCGTCGTGCAAGCCGCCCGCCTGTCTGACGGATCACGCCGCGTCATGAGCGTCGCTGAGATTACAGGCATGGAAGGCAGCGTCGTCCAGATGCAGGAAATCTTCAAATTCCAGCGCAGCCACACCGACGAGAACGGCAAAGTCCATGGCAAATTTGTTGCCACGGGAATTCGCCCGCAATTCCTCGAAGAAATGGGTCGACGGGGCGTTGTGGTTCCGAATGATCTGTTCGATCCCCAACGCGAGTTCTAAGCCATGTTCGGTGGCGCCCTCGATTCTTTGCTTGAAGGCCCAGTGGTCGCTTATCTACTGTTTTTCGCGGTGGGATTCTTGCTTGTGCAGACGGCATTCGGCCTGTTTGGTAATGCAAAAATGAACCAGCAACTCAATTCGCGCCTCAAAGCCCGCGAACGTGCCGGCTCGGTTCAGGAATTGCTGACCGAGCTCCGCCAGCAACGTGCCTTGAACGATGATGGTGAACTGGCATGGTCCTCACGCTTCTTTAATCGCCTGGTGACCCGGTCGGGCATCCGCTTCGAGCCAGGCAAATGGGCCATCCTGTCCGCTGTCGTCTCGATGGCCATTGGAGCGGTCATTTTCCAATTTGGCGGCAATCTTGGATATGCCGCCATTGCGTCCATCATTCTGTTCTTCGTGCTGCCCGTAATTGCGCTTTCAAAGGCTGGCACCAAGCGCAGCGCCAGGCTCGGCTCCCAGTTGCCAGATAGCCTTGCCGTGATTGTCCGCTCTCTTGAGGCGGGTCATCCCGTACCAACCGCGATTGCATTGGTCGGGCAGGAAATGCCTGATCCCGTCGGCAGCGAGTTTGGCATGGTCGCCGACGAGATGGCCTTCGGGGCCTCGTTGAATGATGCCGTCCGGCGTCTCTCCCAGCGCTCGTTCAATGAAGATGTCGACCTCTTCGCAGCAACCATTCGCCTGCAAACAAAAACCGGCGGCAATCTGTCCGAGCTATTGAAGCTCAATGGCGACGCCATTCGTGATCGGCAAATGCTTCGGCTTCGCGTAAAGGCCGCGTCTGCGGAGGGCCGCATGTCTGCGCTTATTCTGTCGGCCGCCCCCTTTGTCGTCGCAGGTGCCGTGCATCTGCTCAACCCGGATTTTTATGGAGACATTATCCATCGCCCTGTCGTGCAATATTGGCTTGCGGGTTTTGCCTGTTGGATGATGATCGGCAATCTGCTCATGCGCAAAATGATCGCATTCAGGATCTAGTGGGGGCCGCATGATCACTCAGTCAGACCTTGTTATTTTCGGCATCGCCATGGTGTTCACTCTGGTGGTGTTGCCCATCGCTTTTATGGCGATCAGGTCATTACGCCATTCCGGGCAAATGATTGCGCGCCTGGAACGCGCGAAAGCTGCGCCAAGTTCGGGACCTGTGGACAAGCGCACCAAATCGGTGGGCGACATCGTGGTCGATCTTGGCCGGCGCGCAACCCCCGGCAATGCCGAGCAAATCTCGCAATTGCGCTTCACCCTGATGCGCGCTGGCCTCTTGGGCGAGAAGGCGGTCTCCGGCTATTTCGCCGCGAGGCTGTTCATGGTCGTACTGCCGCAAGTTCTCCTGCTTTATATGGTGCCGCAACTCTCACTAATTGATTCCATTTTGCCACTTGCTTCGAGCCTGTTTCTCGCCATTCTCGGGCTGACCGTGCCCGGCATCTATATCGGCAAGCGTACCAAGAAACTGGAGCGCGAATACAAGGAAGGCTTTCCGGATATGATGGACCTGCTTGTCGCCTGCGTTGAAGCGGGGATGAGCATTGATGCGGCCGTAAGCCGCGTGGCCGAAGAGCTTGCGGATCGTTACCCGAGGCTCGCTTTGCATCTCAAGATAAACGCACTCGAACTGCGCGCGGGCCGCTCACGTCAGGATTCATGGAAAAATTTCTCCGAACGGCTCGGCATAGAAGAGGCATCTTCACTGACCACCATGTTACGTCAGGCCGAAGAGATGGGGTCAAGCATCGGCAATACGCTACGCGTATTCTCTAAAGACATGCGCAAAAAGCGTATGCTGGCGGCAGAAGAGCAGGCCATGGCCCTGTCTGCCAAACTGTCTCTGCCCCTTATTCTATTTGTGTTTCCCACACTTCTGGGCGTGCTCATCCTACCAGCGATTGTACGCGCGCTCGATCTCGCAGTATAAGTCAGGTTCGCCCTGTAGCTGTTGGCGCATCGCTTGCTTATAAAAGAGGTGCACGGGAAGAGAAATGATGAAGAGACCTGGAGACCAAGAAGACCCGGTTCGCGATGCTTTCGCGGATATGCGGCGCATCTTCATTGGCGTCGCGGGGTTCAGCCTGTTTACCAGCATGCTGATGCTCACAGGTCCGCTCTATATGCTGCAGGTCTATGACCGTGTTCTGGCAAGCTCGTCAGTCCATACGCTGGTTGCGCTCACCGTATTGATTCTTGTGCTCTATGCCGGGTTTGCCGTTCTGGACTGGGTGCGCAACGGAATCCTTTCCCGCGCAGGATCGCGGTTTGAAGACATTCTGGGCGACCGGACGTTGATTGCCACCATCAAAGGCCGGCTCGAAGACCCGGGGCGCGGCTCGGACAAACCCATTCGAGATCTGCGACTTCTGCGCCGCTTCCTCGGAAGCCCTGCTGTAACGGCCATGTTTGATGCCCCGTTCTCGGTCATGTTCCTGCTGATCATTTTCTTGATCCATTGGGGCTATGGCTTGCTCGCTCTAAGCGGCGGCATCGTGCTGGTCGGCATTGCGTTTCTAAACCAGAACATCTCGAAAAAGACCGTCCACGATGCTGAACGCTTCGAAGCGCAGGCGCAGGCACGCATTATGGAAGTGTCGCAAAATGCCGAAATCATTGAAGCGCTGGGCCTCGGAGAACGGGTCCGTCGGAAATGGCGAGATGAGTTCGACCGCTCCGATGCAGCTTTGGTGTCCTCAAGTTCACTGCTTGGTCGCTTCTCTTCAGGCACAAAAGCGATCCGGCTCTTCCTTCAATCTTCAGTGCTCGGTCTTGGCGCCTACCTCTCTATCGTCGGCATCTCCACGCCCGGGGAGATGATCGCTGCCTCTATCCTCACGGGCCGCGCGATTGGCCCTCTCGAACAACTGGTCGGACAATGGCGCAGCGTCTCCTCTGCGCGGGCAGCCTGGGGCACGCTCAGCGCCACACTGATCGGCAAAGCGGCCGCCCAGGAAACAATGGAGCTTCCGCCCATTCGGGGAGCGGTCCAGTTTGAAGGCGTCTCGGCAGGCCCTCCGGGAGCCAGCAAACCCTTCCTTCAGCAACTCAACTTCCAAATCGAAGCCGGCGATATCGTTGGCGTCATTGGCCCCAGCGCTGCGGGTAAGTCTTCGCTTGTGCGTCTTATGGTTGGCATCTGGAAAGCACAAATCGGCACGGTGCGCCTTGACGGGTCGGACATCTCGACTTGGCCGCGCGAGCTGCTCGGCCCCCAACTCGGCTACCTGCCTCAACAGGTGGATCTGTTCTCCGGCCGTATCCACGAAAACATCTCCCGCTTCGATCCCGAAGCCACCTCCGAGGCGGTCATAGCTGCCGCGCAGGCGGCCGGTTGCCACGATATGATCCAGCGTCTGCCAGATGGCTATGACACTGAAATCGGCATGCGTGGGGCCTATCTGTCAGCCGGTCAGCGACAGCGTATCGGCCTGGCGCGTGCGCTCTATGGCGAGCCAACCATTATTATTCTTGATGAACCAAACTCGAATTTGGACAGTGTAGGCGAGGTGGCATTACAAAAAGCGATTGCAGGTCTGAAGGCACGTCAGGCGACAGTGATCATGATTGCCCATCGCCCCAAATCAATCGGCCAGTGCAACAAACTGCTCATGCTCGACAATGGCCGCATGCGCGCCTTCGGTCCGCGTGACGAGGTGTTGGCTGAGGTCGCGCCTGCCAATGTCCGCCAACGGGCGAGCCAGCAGGGCGGCAAGATCGTCTCTCTGCCTAAGGGAGGCAATGATGGCGGATAGTGCAGCACCGTCCACACGGCCAGCGTCGAATATGACGTCCATGTTCCGCATTGGCTGGGGCCTCGTCATCGGCCTGTTTGGTGGACTTTTCGTCTGGTCTGTCTTTGCCCCGTTCGAAGGTGCTGTACTTGCCAGCGGACTAATCTCTGTTGAAAGTAACCAGCAGGCGGTTCAACATCTTGAAGGCGGCATTGTCGGAAAAATTCACGTCAAGGAAGCGGACCGCGTTGAAAGCGGACAAGTCCTGATCGAGTTGGATGGCACAGCTATTCAGGCGCGGCTCTCCAGCGTCGAAGCCAGATTGTTTGAATCCATTGGCGAGGAAGCCCGCCTTCTTGCAGAGCGCGACGGTCGCGAGATCGTCAGCCTGCGTGCCGGATTTAAAGATATGGCGACCCGTCCTGAAGTGATCAGCATTCTGGCCTCCCAGCAAGATTTGCTGCTGGCCCGTGCCGCCTCCCGCTCGACGCAAGTCTCCCTGCTCAACCAGTCGATCCGCCAATTACAGCGCCGCGCCAGTGGACTGGAAAACGAAATTACCGCCAATCTTGAACAAAGCGAGTTGATCGGCGAAGAGGTCGTTGGCTTGGAAGAATTGCTTGCCAAAGGGCTCAGCCCGCGGTCCCGCGTATTGGGTCTCAAACGAGAGCAATCAAGGCTCACAGGTGCCCGCGAGGCGCTCTCTGCCGAAGTGGCCACCACACGGATACAGATCGGAGAAGCCCGTCTCGAAGTGAACCAGCTCACCGAAGGCTTCCGTGAGGAAGTGCTGACCGAATTACGCGCCGTGCAGACCCGTGTGGCCGAGCTTTCCGAAGAGCGGATCGCCGCCCGTGACCAGCTTCAGCGCCTTGAGGTCAAAGCGCCGCGCGCTGGCCGCGTAATCGGCGTGCAAACCCATACGGTGGGTGGGGTCATCGAGCCGCGTAACCCGATCATGTTTATCGTACCAGAGGGCGACCCGCTTGTCGCGCTTGTGCGTATCGCACCTCAAGACATCGACAAAGTGCAAGAGGGCGACGAAGCTATTTTGCGGTTCCCCGCGTTCAGCGCCAACGTCACACCCGAAGTCTATGGCACCGTTCGCAAAGTCTCTGCCGATGCATTGCAAGACCCCGCCTCTGGCATTTTCTATTATGAAAGCGTTGTCGAAATCCCCGAGGACCGCCAGAGCAATCAGGACTTCCAGCTCCTGCCGGGTATGCCAGTAGATGCCAGCGTCAACACAGGGCGCCGCACCGTCATTTCCTATTTGCTCAAGCCGCTTGGCGACGCCATGTCCCAGACCTTCCGCGAGTAAAGACTTTCCGCGAATAGAGTTGCTTTCCATAACGGCAAGCCTCTAATCTCTCTCCCAATAATGCGGGAGGCAGGAATGCGAACACTCAAAACACTATTGGCAAGCGGCGCGCTCGCTTTGGCCGGATGCGGCGGGAGCCCCGAAAAAGCGCCCGAAACGGTCGCCGCGCCCGAGGTGGGCATCGCCACGGAAGCCACGAGGGCAGCCAATGCGGCGGTCGCTGACAGATTGCCGCTTGAAGACACAACCGATTTTGACAACGCCATGCGCGGCTTCCTCGCCAAAATTGAAACCGATACCATTCTCAATGAAGACGGCAGCACCGCTTGGCAGAACACCCAGTTCGACTTCCTCGAAGGCGATGCGCCTGCCAGCGTCAACCCCTCGCTCTGGCGACAAGGCAAGCTCAATCGTATCCATGGCCTGTTCGAAGTCACCGACGGCATCTACCAACTTCGCGGTTATGACCTTTCCACCATGACCCTTATTCGCGGCGAGACGGGCTGGATCATTGTCGATCCACTGCTCACGCCTGCCGTTGCCCGCGCAGGGTTGGCGCTCGCCAATGAAACACTTGGAGCCAGACCCGTCAAAGGCGTTCTCTTCACCCACAGCCATGCCGACCATTTTGGCGGCGTACGCGGCGTCGTCAGCGAGGAAGAGATCGAAGCCAACACCATCGCCGTCGTCGCGCCAGCGGGCTTTACCACCGAGGCGGTCAGCGAAAATGTCCTCGCCGGAAACTATATGTCCCGCCGCAGCAGCTTTCAGTTCGGGGCAGGGCTCGAAGCGGGGCCTGCCGGACACGTCGGCACCGGGCTCGGCCAGGCCCTTTCACGCGGACCAATCGGCCTGATCAGCCCCACCGTCGAACTGTCGGGCGAAGCGCCACGCTTGACGATTGACGGCGTTGCGTTTGAATTTCTCGACGCTGGCGACACCGAAGCCCCGTCCGAGTTTGTTTTCTACCTGCCGCAATTCAAAGCCCTCTCTGGCGCTGAAGTCGTCACGGGGAATTTCCACAACGTTCTGACCCCGCGCGGCGCGCTGGTTCGTGACACGCTCAAATGGTCCAAAGTCATCGACCAGATGCTTGTGCGCTATGGTGAGGAGGCCGAACTGATGTTCGCCTCTCATCATTGGCCCGTCTGGGGCGAGGAGGCCGTCCGCCAACGCCTCGAAAACCACCGGGACAATTACCGTTACGTCCATGACCAGACCCTGCGCCTTGCCAATCATGGCGAAACCCTCACCGAGATTGCCGAGGCCATCCCTGAGCCAGATTTCGCCACCACAGATTTTTCCGTCCGCGACTATTACGGCACGTTAAATCACAACTCCAAAGCTGTCTTCCAGCGCTATTTCGGCTGGTGGGATGGCGTGCCCGCAAACTATCACCGCCTACCTCCCGCCGACGAATCCCGCCGCTATGTCGCGGCCATGGGCGGCGCGGCCAAAGCTCTGGAGACCGGGCAAGAAGGCTACAATACTGGCGATTATCGCTGGGCGGCCACCGTGTTCAACCATGTCGTCTTCGCCGAGCCAGACAATCAGAATGCGCGCGACTGGCTTGCCGCCGCCTATGAACAGCTTGGCTTTCAGGCCGAAAGCGGCGCATGGCGAAATTACTATCTGATGGGCGCCGCCGAATTGCGCAATGGTCCGCCAGAGACCGCCCTTGTCAGCCTTGGCAATCCCGAGCTTCTCCGCGCAGTCCCTACACCGATGCTGTTTGACGCGCTCGCTGTGCGTTACAATCCCGAAAAAGGCCCGCTTGCGACCGGTGGTGAGGCATTCGCCATGGGCTTCCAGTTTCCCGACACAGGTGAAGCCATTACCGTTCTGGCCCGCAACTCCGTCATGTTCCCGCGATCAGGGCTCGCCGAGGATACGCGCACGGTTTTGACCATAGACCGTGCCGACTTTGATCTCCTCATTCTGGGCCAGGCCAAAGTCCCCGACCTTCTTGCCTCGGGCGCTATGACGCTGCAGGGCGACCCGACGGGCGCGGCCGCCTTCTTTGGCGCGCTCGATCAGTTTGCCCCGATCTACAATATCATTGAGCCGTAGACCAAAGCGCGCTACTGGCCGCTAGGAAACAAAAAGGGGCACCCATGGGCCTGTCAATCAATGCCAGTTTCGATGGCGGAAATATCATCTGCAAATCCTGCGCAACACCGTCAGACATCCGGCTCGACATACGCCATGACAAAGACAGCGAATTTTATCAATGGTTCTATTTTCGCCTGTCCGGCGCTCAAGGTGTCCCATGTCGCATGGTGATCGAAAACGCTAGCGGTTCAGCCTACCCGAAAGGCTGGGAGAATTATCAAGCCTGCATGTCCACGGATCGCGAGACATGGTCCCGTGTGCCCACAGCCTATGAAAATGGCGAGTTGGTCATCACCCACACACCCGAGGCCAACGCCGTCTATTATGCCTATTTCGCGCCGTTTTCCACAGATCGCCATCACGACATGATTGCCGCGGTACAAGACTATGCCGATGTGCGCGTCGACACGCTCGGCACCACGCTCGACGGTCAACCGCTTGATTGTATTCGTATAGGAGAGCCGCATGCGGACAAAGCACCGATCTGGGCGATCGCCCGCCAACATCCGGGTGAAACTATGGCTGAATGGTGGATGGAGGGCTTCATAGATCGCCTGCTCGATATGGATGATCCGGTCACCCGCCAGCTTCGCGCCCGCGCCAGCCTGAACATCATTCCCAATATGAACCCGGACGGCTCCCGCCGGGGCCATTTGCGCACCAATGCAGCAGGCATCAACCTGAATCGCGAATGGGACAAAGCCACTTTGGAGAAAAGCCCCGAAGTCTTCCACACACTCGCTGCCATGCGAGAGACAGGTGTCTTCCTCGCGCTCGATGTCCATGGCGATGAAGCGCTGCCGTATAATTTCATCGCAGGTTCGGAGGGCGTTCCAGGCTTCTCCGATGAGGACGATGCGCGCTTACAGGCCTACAAAGCCGCACTCGTTCAAGCCAGCCCAGATTTCCAGACCCGTTATGGCTATCCGCGAAACAGCCCGGGCAAAGCCAATCTGGCCATTGCCGGAAACGCGCTACATGCGGCTTTTGGCTGTCTCGCAATGACGCTCGAAATGCCGTTCAAGGACAATGCCGACTTGCCTGACCCGGTCGCAGGATGGTCGCCCGAACGATGCCGCCATCTTGGCCGCGCCAATGTCGATGCCATGCTGGATGCGGTGAACCGGCTAAGTTAATCGACCGGACGGTGCGCTAGTTTTTCTGCACATAGCGCGCAAGCTGGCGCGAGAACTGACTAAACGATCTGTCGGCATCTTGCCAGATACCCGCACGGACGCGTCCATCATTCAGGCTGGTATTGCGTGTGTGGTTCTCCTCGATGGTGCCAATCAACTGATCGCCTTCGCGCAGCGTGACAAGGTAATCTGCGCCACCGGCATAGATAGACCTGAAGTCCAGATTCACGCTGGCATCTCGCCTGTCGGCAATTGTCGGACGGCTCGAAACAAGCTTGGTCAGCGTCGTTTCCACTGTCAGAACATCTTCACCCGGGGCGTCGACCAAAATATATCGCTTGCCGAATTCACGCTGTAAATCATCTGCCAGGTCATCAGCCTTGAGCGCCTGATCACGATCACTGACAGGCCTCAGACCCCGAAGGTCCCGAATATTGCGACGGATGGGTTGATCTCCGAAGTCCACATTAACCGGAGCGATGTAGACTTTTTCATAGGTCGCCAGAGACGTGTCGCTTGCCAATGACACCGCATCAAAGGGGCCCGCATGCGCTGTGCCAGCAAGCGCCAAGGCGGCACCGGCAAAAACAAGGGCGCGGCTGAAAACATGTGTCATAATGAGCTCCTAACGGTGGTACAATTGGTAACTTAATTGCGATCAATATAGCCAGATTTTCCGCCATCTTCCAGTAAGGCAGACACCAGATGCCGCGATCGTGAAGTCAAAAAACACTTGGTCCGGACAGGAGAGTTGGTCTGCGCAAAGCAGAGGCCGCTACTGGCTCGCCCATAAAATCCGCGCAATCCACGCCACCTCATCGCGCGAAAACCGGCGCGGCGGATAGTCTGGATTAAACGAGACAAGCTCAATCGTTTTGTCCGTTTTCTGGCCGAGCAGTTTGGCCATCACTTCGCCCTCAACGGTCTTGGCCACGACGCGGTCGCCCCGTCTGACTTGCGTGTCCGGCGAAACAACGATCCGGTCACCAGCGCGATAGACAGGTTCCATACTGTCGCCGCTGATTTCCAAAGCATAGACGCGCTCGGCCCCAAGTCCGGGAAACCGCACCTCATCCCAGCCCGTGCCGACCGGAAACCCGGCATCATCAAAAAAACCGTCATTCCCCGCTTGCGCAAACCCGATCAGTGGCGCGCTGGCCCCACGTTTGCCCTCGATCAACGCCGCAAAATCGTCAAAGCCTGCGCCCACCGCTGTCAGCGCCCGCGCCACGCTTTCTGTTGATGGCCAGCGCGGACGGCCATCCTTTGCGGTGCGTTTTGACGGGTTGAAAGCGGTCGGATCAAGACCAGCCAACTTTGCCAGACCCGAAGCGCTTAAGCCATTATGGCCAGCGAGCTTGTCGAGCCCGTTCCATATATCTTTGTGTCGCATGGGCACACACACCCCTGTGGATAAGTCTGTGTATATCTTATGCCTCAAAAAAATAGGAAAATCAACCTATTACAAGGTGAAAATTCCTATATTTATGCCCCTTTTACCCCGACTAATTGCAAAGTCCGATTGCAAAACGCTGCGAAGACTGTTTGAACCGCCCCCATGACCGATACTCATGTCTATAAAATCCTGTCCGCCGAAGACTGGACCAAAGCCGAGGCGCAGGGCTACCCGTCCACCCCGCTTGATTTGGGCGATGGCTACGTCCATCTGTCCACCCGTGATCAGGTGGGGCAGACCTTAGCGCTCCACTATAAAGCCGCCCGATCCGTTCGCCTGCTCGAATACAAGCTTGCCGATCTCGAAGACACTGGCGCATTGAAATGGGAGCCCTCGCGCGGCGGAGATCTGTTCCCACATCTCTATGCGCAATTGCCCATCGCAAGGGCCACCCGTATCTGGACGCTCCAAACTGGTGCGGACCAAGTGCCCGCCTTGCCGGAAGATCTTTAGCCATGCCACTTACGACGCTCGGCGTTTCCCTCGTCAAACGCCTGCCAGCCGAACGCGCTCACTTAGCCACCATCCGCGCCCTCAAGCTCGGCCTTGGCACTCCGCTCATCCAGAAGTCTGATCCTGAAAACCTTGCTGTCACACTGCCAATCTCTGGCCTGAAACTGCCCAATCCGGTCGGGCTCGCTGCGGGGTTCGACAAGAACGCAGAAGCCTTCGGCCCGATGTTCAAGTTTGGCTTCGGCATGGTCGAATGCGGCACCGTGACCCCGAAACCCCAATCGGGAAATCCAAAACCACGCCTGTTCCGGCTGCCCGAAGACCGCGCCGTGATCAACCGCATGGGGTTTAACAATGAGGGCCTGGAGCCCTTCGTTCGGCGCTTGAAAAATGGTGGACGGCGCCAAGGGGCATTGGGTGCAAATGTCGGGGCCAACAAAACCAGCCAGGGCGAGGAGCGATTGAAAGACTATGCTCTGGGGCTCACCGCCGTCTGGCCTTATTGCGACTACATCACCATCAATATTTCCTCGCCCAACACGCCGGGCCTGCGCGGTTTGCAAAACAAGTCCGAACTCGCCGACTTGCTGAAGCTCTGCCGCTTGGCCGCCGACACGCAAGACGGAACGCGTCCGGTCTTCCTCAAAGTCGCCCCCGACCTCGACAGCGAAGCCATTGCCGACATCATCACAGTGGTCAAAGCGGCGCGGGGCTTCCTGACGGGCCTCATCATCTCCAACACCACCATCGCCCGCCCGGACACATTGCAAAGCGCCCACAAAACTCAAACGGGCGGCCTCTCCGGCGCGCCCCTGATGGCCCCGTCAACGGAAGTCCTTAAAGCCTTCGCCCGCGGACTAGACAACACATTCGACCTCATCGGCGCAGGCGGCATCCGCAGCGGTGCCGACGCCTACGCCAAGATCAAAGCCGGTGCCAACGCCGTCCAACTCTACTCTGCCTTGGTCTATGAAGGCCCACAACTCGCCACCCGCATCAAACGCGACTTGCTGAAACTGCTGGAGCAAGATGGCTATACGCGTCTTTCAGAGGCGGTTGGGACCGCGCTTTAGAAGCGCGAAGTCGAGCCTATCGCAGCGTTCTCGCATGCCCAGTGCAGGCAGGCTGGCTTGGTAAATTTGCGCTAATTAGACGGCTGCCCCTGCCGTCGCACGAGACACGGGAACTACGCTTCCGCCGCGCCAACATCCCGCAGCAGCCCCCGCCAGAACAGTGCCAGAAACCCAGCGCGCCAGATATACATCGTCAGAAACGCCAGCCACACGCCAGTATTACCAAGCGGTCGCAGCGCAAAATCCGTCCCGACATACCCAATCGCCGCCAGCACTCCCGCCATCCGCAACGCGCGTCCTTGCGTGGCGCCGATAAAAATCCCGTCAAGCTGGAACGGCGCAACCCCGACGATCGGCATTAGCGCGCAATAGGGCAAATAGCCGAGCGCCGCCGCCTTTGCCTCCGCGTCCAGAATGAAAGTCTCGATCACCCAGCCCCCGCCAAAATAGAACAAGAGCGCAATCATAAAGCCTGACCCAAAAGCCAGCTCGCTCGTCACCCGCACCGCCCGTTTCAGCCGCGCCACATCACCCGCGCCGACAGCTTCGCCCGTTTCCTTTTCCGCAATAAACGCAAACCCATCGAGCACGAACGCCGCCACCGTCACAAACTGCAACAAAACCTCATTGCCCGCCAGAACCGCCGTTCCAGAGCGCGTCCCCGCATTCACAAACCACGCAAACGAGAACAAAAGCGCCATCGTCCGGATCATAATGTCCCGATTGGCCGTAAACAGACGAAGGAGCTTCTCCCTGTCCCAAAGCTGCGCCCGGTCCCGCGCTGCGCCGCGCACGAGAAACAGCCCGAACCCGAGCGCGCTCCATTCGGCAATCGCTGTTCCCAGCCCGATACCTGCAGGTCCCAGATCGAGCACCGCAACGAAATACACATCCAGCCCCGCATTGATCCCGTTCATCACAATCTGCAAGGCCAGAAGCGCCCGCGTGCGCCCCGTTCCCAGAAGCCAGCCCGAAATGCCGTAACTCATGAGCAGGGCAGGCGCGCCCCAAATCCGTGCATCAAAATAGGCCCGCCCCAGACCCTCTACATCCGCTTCTGCCGTGAACAGAGCAAAGGCCGCCCCTTTGAGCCACGGCCCCGTCACAAACAGCAATCCGCCCAGACCAGCCCCAAGCCAGACCGCACGCCAGAGCACTGCCCGCATCTCGGGCAATTCACCCGCGCCGCGGGCCTGCGCCGTAAGCCCAGTCGTCGACATGCGCAAAAAGCCAAAACCCCAATAGATAAAACCGAACGCCACCGCCGCAATCGCTACCGCGGCCAGATCGGTCTTATCGCCAAACCGCCCCATTGCAGCCGTGTCCACAACGCCGGTCATGGCGATTGCCGCTTGCGAGAGAATTACTGGCCAGACCAGCGCCAGAACGCCGCGCCTGCTCAGCGGCGCATTTGCGGCTTGCGCGGTCATGACCTCATGCGCCTAGTCAAACAGTTTCGAAACGCTCTCTTCATTGGCAATCCGCCGGATCGCTTCGCCCAATAGCGGCGCAACAGCCAGCACTCGGAGCGATTTGGATTTCGCATCGTCCGCGCGCGGCTGGATGGTGTCACAAATAACAAGCTCGTCCAGCACCGATTCTTCAATCCGCTTGACCGCGCGCTTATTATCCTTGGGCGAAAGCACGCCATGCGTGACGTAGGCAGAAACCCCGGTCGCTCCGGCTGCTTTAAGCGCCGCCGCCGCATTGCAAAGCGTACCGCCACTGTCGCACATATCATCGATCATGATGCAGCGACGGTCTTTCACATCGCCAATAATATTCATCACTTCCGACTTGCCCGCTTCAGGCCGTCGCTTGTCAACAATTGCCAGATCACAGCCAAGCCGTTTGGCAAGTCCCCGCGCGCGAACAACACCGCCCACATCCGGTGAGACCACCATCAGCTTCTCACCATTATACCGGTCGCGAATATCTTTCAGGATCACGGGACCGGCGACCATATTGTCCGTCGGAATATCGAAAAACCCTTGTATTTGTCCGGCGTGCAAATCCATCGTCAAAACGCGGTCTGCGCCTGCCGTACTGATCAGATTGGCCACAAGCTTTGCCGAAATCGGCGTCCGGCCATCAGTCTTGCGGTCCTGTCTGGCATAGCCGAAATAGGGGATTACAGCGGTAATTCGCCGCGCCGAAGCCCGCCTGAGCGCATCCATGCAGATGAGTAATTCCATTAAATTATCATTCGCCGGATAGCTGGTTGACTGGATAACAAAGACATCCTCGCCGCGCACATTCTCATTGATCCGGACGAAAACTTCATTATCGGCAAAGTTCTTCACTTCCGCATCGGTCAGCGGCGCATCGAGATAGTCGGCTATATTGGCTGCTAAGGGGCGATTGGCGTTGCAGGAAAGCAATTTCATAATGTCTGGTCCCGGCCTTTTTCCATCATCTGCGACGCTTGTGTATCAAAGCGCGAAAAGGTGCAACGGTCAGCGGCAAGATTCGCGCAGCTATTCCGGTTTCAGCATGATCACTGAGGCATTTCTGCCATAGTCAGGCAAGCCCTGATGGTTGCGCCGCCGGTTTGAGAAATACTGTTTGTCGAGCGCGCAGGTATCATGCGCAATCACATCAATCCGGCATACCCCGGCCCGCACGAGCCCGGCATAGACAAACCCCTGAATGTCAAACTGGAAACGGTCTTCCAGACCTTTGACGAAGAACCGATCCGACGCCGCGCTGTGGGATAAAAATGTCTCCCGAAATTCAGGACCCACTTCATAGGAGGCCTGTCCGATACACGGCCCGACCGCCGCACAAATCCGCGAGCGGTCTGCGCCAAGCGCTTCCATCGCCTCAAGCGTGTTTGTGCTGATGTCCGCGATCGCGCCTTTCCAGCCAGAATGGGTCGCGCCAATCACGCCAGTTGTCTCGTCAGCAAACAGGATGGGCACACAGTCCGCTGTCAGGATGGCAAGCGCCAATCCGGCCTCTCTCGTCACCATAGCATCTGCCAGGAGGCTCACTTGCGAATTTGGGCCAGTTTCTGAGCCACTCAACGGCACAACCTTGCTTGAATGATGCTGATGGCATGAGATCAGCCGGGTGCTATCCTCTGCGCCGACAGCCGCCGCAATCCGCGCGCGATTTTCAGCCACCGCCTCAGCTGCATCATCAGAACCACGGCCCGCGTTCAGGCTTGTGTATAACCCTGTGGATACACCGCCCTGAGAGCCAAAAAACCCATGCGAAATCCCTTCAAAGTGGGCGAGGGACGGGGCCATCGTGAACGGTGGTGTCTGAAGGCTGCTCATTGGTCAGACCTGCCAAATCCAATCGGTGCACGCAAGCCCGCAGAGGCGAGACAGATGACTTTGAACCGCGTTCCCATACGATCCGGGGCAACAAGTTTTTGCGCTCCTGAAAACAGGTCTTCTGCCCGGTTCGGAAAGGACTTTATCAATAGGTCTAATCGGTCCTGCAATCCCAGAGCGCCAAGAAATTCTCCTTGGGTGACAGGGCCGGAGACAGCTAATCCAGAGTCCGAGGAGAGTTTGGAAAATCGAGTAAAATCAACATCTACAGTTAGGTCGGAGCCACCCGGATCGGCCAGGGGGTGGAGTTGTTTGCCACGTTTATATGCCCGAAGAGAGTCTTCAGGAGAGTCCGCCTCAGGGCCGTAATCGATGAACAATGCATAGAACCGATCGCTGTCTTCCGTACGTGCTGCCAGTGCATCAACCACGCCCTCAAGGCCGGGCTGTATCTCGGCTTCACGCGAAATTTTGGTTGGGGCGATAGCGGCTGCCTCTTCTGCGCGCAAGTCCGAACGATCAATGCCGAAGGCCAGTTCGCCTGCCTCATCCAATCCGACAACGCGCTCGCGCCATATATCGTCTTCGCAGACGAATTGGCGCGCGGGCAGACAGTCGAGAAATTCGTTTGCAATCAACAGGGTTGGCCCGGCTGGAATATCGGTCAAAGCGTCTACGAATTGCGGATCAAACTCTGCCAACGCCTCGCCTTGTATCCGCCGCAACTCCGCGCTTGCCTCAATGAGGATAAGCCGCACGCTCTCCATAGGAAGAAACTGTCTCATCGCGCGCAAAGCATCCGCCATAAGCGTGCCGCGTCCGCCGCCAATCTCGACCAGATTAATCCCGTCCGGGCGACCTACAGCCCGCCACTGTGCAACCACCCACAACCCGATAAGCTCGCCAAACATCTGGCTTGTCTCAGGCGCGGTGATAAAATCACGCCCAAGCCCCGCCCCGTTTGCGTAGTAGCCATCTGTCGGATCATGCAAACAGGTCTGCATATAGGCCGAAACTGGCATCGGACCATCCATACGGATTTGCCGGATCAGACGGTCTTTAAGCGACATGTCCGACGCCTACTTATCCATCGCGCTTAGCGGCTTTTCCCTCAACGAATACCAGATGAGGAAGACGCCAGCGAGCCACATCGGTATGGACAGGATCTGGCCCATAGTTATCCACTCCGGAAGAAAATCAATATGTTGGTCAGGTTCACGGAAAAGCTCGGAAATAGAACGCCCTATGCCGTAAAGGATGAAGAACAGTCCAGCCGCCAATCCCTGTTTTTTCAGCAAGCCAAACCGAAACGCCAAAAGCCCGAGAATGAGCGTTGGCAACAGGCCTTCAAGCACGCCTTCGTAAATCTGGCTCGGATGGCGCGGCATTTCTGTCCCCGCATAGACCCAGACTTTCTCCACTGCATCCCATGCCGCCGGTGGCCCCGTATAATTCGTTGCAATCCCTTCAGGGAACACCATGCCGACCGCGCTGTCCGTGTGGCGGCCATACAGTTCCGCATTCATGAAATTCCCGAGTATTCTCACCGAAAAAATCGAGATCGGTGCAATCATCGCCCCCATATCCGCAAAGGCCAGAAGCGGCACTTTCCGAATGCGCGACACAATCAGAATAACGACACAAACCCCGATAAAACCGCCATGAAAGGACAGGCCCCCATCCCAAATCCTCAATAAACTCATAGGGTCTTCGGCGACCGCGGCGCGGCCACTCGCCGTGCTTAGTGTGTAAAAGAGCAAATAGCCAAGCCGTCCGCCAAGGATAATTCCGACCAGTGACCATGTGAAAATATCATCCATATCCTCTTTGCTGACAGGGCTTTTGGGCAGACCATAAAGGTGCGGGCGCTTCACAAGCTGGTTCGCGTAGCTGAACGAAAGGATCAGTCCCAGAATGTAGGATACGGCATACCAACGAAGCGGAAGGCCACCAATGCTGAACACAAATGGGCTGAATTCGGGGAATTTGAGTGCGGCAAACATGTCGGTTTCGATCTTTTCTCTTCGGTGGGAGCCCGCCATCTGTTACGTGAGTTCTGACCGTTTTCAAAGGAGTACCCTGATGGCGAAGCAAAATCCACTGCTTGATGACCTTGCGGGCCTGATGACCGGTGCCATGGGCGCGGCACGCTCGGTTGGTGAAGAGGCGCGCACTGCAATGCAGAGCCAAGCTGCGAGGCTGGTTGCCGATATGGATCTGGCCAGCCGCGAAGAGTTTGAAACCCTGAAACAAATGCTACAGGGTGCGCTTGAGCGGATCGAAGTGCTTGAAGGCGAAATTGCCGATTTGAAACGCGACAAATAGAGAGCCAATCCGCATTCCCCACATCCCTGTACACCGAGCCTGAACTGATGACCGATACTGCCCTTCACGCCGAAAAATCAAAAGCATGGCCGTTTGAACAGGCGCGCGCCATTCTCAAGCGCCGCGATCAACTCCAAAAGTCAGGACGCGGCGGTGAGGGTGAGGTTGTATTCGAAACAGGCTATGGCCCCTCTGGTCTCCCGCATATCGGTACATTCGGCGAAGTCGTACGCACCACCATGGTCCGGCAAGCCTTTATCGCATTAACGAAAGGCGAGATAGAAACGCGGCTGATCTGCCTGTCTGATGATATGGATGGGATGCGAAAAGTGCCGCCAACCGTGCCCAATCCTGAAAGCCTTGAGCCCTATTTGCAAATGCCGCTGACCGCCGTACCGGACCCGTTTGGTACGCATGAGAGTTACGGCCACCACATGAATGCACGGCTCAGAGCCTTCCTTGACGGCTTCGGCTTCGAATATGAATTCGCCTCGGCCACCGATCTCTATCGCAATGGCACGTATGATCCGATGTTGCGCAAAGCGCTCGAAAAATACCAAGCTATTATGGACGTCATGTTGCCAACGCTGGGGCCGGAACGCCAGGCGACTTACTCGCCGTTCCTGCCGATCTCCCCTAAGTCGGGCCGCGTCCTCTACGTGCCTATGAAGTCCGTTGATGCGGCCGCAGGCACCGTGACATTTGCCGATGAAGATGGCGGCGACGTAACGCTGCCCGTCACCGGGGGGGCAGTTAAGCTACAGTGGAAGCCCGACTTCGGCATGCGTTGGGCGGCGCTCGATATAGATTTCGAAATGTTCGGCAAGGACCATCAGGACAATGCGTCGATCTATTCGAAAATCTGTTCTATCCTCGGCAAGCGACCGCCGCAGCAATATGTTTATGAACTGTTCCTCGATGAAGACGGACGAAAGATATCGAAATCCAAAGGCAATGGGATTTCGGTCGATGACTGGCTGAAATACGCGCCACAGGAAAGCTTGTCACTTTTCCAGTTCCAGAAGCCGCGTATGGCCAAGAAACTCTACTTCGACGTCATCCCGAAAGCCGTTGATGAGTATCTGGTCTTCCTCGACAAATATCATGGAGAAGAGGCTGACAAGCAACTCGCCAATCCGGTCTGGCACATCCACAATGGCCAGCCGCCACAATGGTCCTCGCCTGTCAGTTTCGCCTTGCTGCTCAATCTGGTCAGTGCAGCGAACGCAGAGACAAAAGAACAGCTTTGGGGCTTTATTTCCCGCTATGCGCCAGAGGCCAGCCCAGACAGCCATCCGCTGACAGATCAACTCGCAGGCTATGCAATTGCCTATTACGAAGATTTTGTAAAACCGACCAAAGTCTACCGCGCGCCGACCAGCAAAGAGCGCGCAGCGATGGAAGATTTGGCGGGCACGCTTGAAGGGTTCGCAGATGAACCGACCGCAGAGGCTTTGCAAACATCAATTTTCTCGGTCGGCAAGGCGCACGAGTTTGACAATCTACGCGACTGGTTCAAGGCGCTCTACGAGGTCTTGCTTGGCCAGTCTCAAGGTCCACGCTTTGGCGGCTTTGTTGCGCTTTATGGTGTGGCCGAGACGGCGGCGCTTATCCGAGAGACTTTGGCGCGCACGACCGACTAGCCGCTGGCGGCTGTATCTCTAATGCAATTTAATCCGCCGGGCCGGTTCGCTATGCTATCTTGGCAGCGACCCGTTTTGCTGGAGTGTCAGAATGCGAACTCTGTTTCTCACATTGCCCTTGATCTTGCTGGCCGCGCTTGGGGGCGTGGTCGCCGACCGTTGGGTGCCAACGCGTTCGTTGATCGACACCGCCTATGAGCGCCTTTCGCCAACGCCGCTGCCGCCCGATCCGGGGTTTCCGTTTCAGACGCCGCTTGAGCATTGGGGCAATGGTCCGCTGACAAGCGAGACGCTATTGGCTTTTGGCGTGCGCAATTGTCTGGCGCTTGAGCCAGTAGACGCGTCAGTGCGGCAAGGCTGGTTTGAAAACTATCAGGGGCGCACGGGCTCGGCGACGGCAAACAGGCCAGCAACTTTTCCCGCACTCGAACAGCATCCAGGCATTGTAAAGCTTGAACTCATTCATTCGCCCGCTGGATCAGACCGGTCCCATTGCGGGGCAACCCGGGTGTCCGAACATTGGTTCATGACCGCCGCCCATTGCTTTGAAGATGAGGATGAAGGCAAACGCGTGCCCGTCTATAGCGCAATGGTTCTGACGCCGTCGCTAGATGTGCACTCGGCCGAGAGCGCACTCGTACCGATTGACCGCGCGCTCTGTCACGGCGCCCATGGCACCAGCCGGTACCGGTATCCGAATGATGTCGCGCTGTTCTATGTCGAAGACATTGCCGCGTTTTCGGCGGTTCCGGTTGCGCGGATTGAAGATGAGGGACTGCAATTATCTATGCCGGACTTTGAAAATGCCTATCTCGCAGCCTGGGGGCGGAACGGAAAGTCACGCTATTTTCAGGGGGGACCCGTCCGCCTCGAAGAGATTGGCGAAGCGGTTCTGGTGAGCAAACGGATTGGCGATCAGGGGCCGGATGTCGGCGACAGTGGCTCACCGCTTTATGTCGATTTCGGCAAAGGGCCTGTTGTGGTCGGACTCCTGTCTCAGGTGACCCGCGCGGAGGCAAGGCAAGACGACGCGGCGGTGTATGTGCGCGCCAAAGCCGTGCGCGCCTGGATTGACCGGACCATGGCGATTTGTGAGCAATCGGGCCAATATGTTTGTTAGCGCGCTGGGCAAATCCTGATGCCTTATGCACAATTTGCCGGCCTGAATTGAACGTCTAAGGCAAGTATTGCTTTCCTCTGCTGAATAAGTCAGTAAAGTAGGTAAATTATACCAGAATATGCTTAGTTAGAGGAAGCCACGTGCCAGAAACAATCGATAGCGTAGATGCGAAAATCCTTGATCTTCTGCAGGAGAATGCGGGATTGTCCGTCGCCGAAATTGCAGAAAAGGTTGGCCTGTCTTCATCACCTTGCTGGCGGCGCATCAAGCGGATGGAAGAGCAGGGCGTCATCCAGAAGCGCGTAACCTTGCTGGACCGCAATTTGCTCGGGCTCGACTTCGAGGTGATGGCGAGCGTGAAGCTTGCTTTGCCGAGCCGGCTCAATCTCGATTCCTTTGAGACATTGGTGCTCAGCTGGTCAGAGGTATCCGAGTGTATGACCGTCACTGGGGCTGTGGACTATGTCATTCGCGTGGTCACAACGGACATGCATGCCTATGACGATTTTTTAAGAGACAAGCTGCTCGGCTCGGAACTGGTATCAGATGTCCAGTCGCGGATTGTCATGCGCGTGGTCAAACGCACCACAAGCCTGCCGCTTGAATTTCTTGATCAGGCGCCAGCAACCGAAGACCTATAGCGGACGGGTCTGGCCAGCTAATCCAGAACTTCGAACTGGTCATAATCTGCCAGGCGGAAATCCCTGAAGAAACCATCCTCACCTGCATCAAACCGGCGCATTCCGCTCCACAATGCCTCGTCATAATTGATGCCCTGTTCGCTGTCCTTGACGCCGACCAGCAAGATACGCCGCTGGGACTGGGTGGCCTCTGGACATCTGACCCGGCCAGGGCAGGGAGAGGTCTCGGCATGTTCGCCCAGGCTGGCAGCGAGCAGCGTCGGACCTCCCGTCGCGCACGAGGGTTTAAGACCGGAAAGCGCCGCGACAAGTGCCTGACCACGCGTACGCGCAAGACGGTGATTGAGCGCCTGAGGGCCTTCAAACGAGGATGTGCCGATTGCCATAAGGTGATCGGAATTACAAAACCTGTCGCGAAAATCAGCCCCATTGAACAAGGATGACAAAACGACGCTGCGCCCCGCTTCTTCCACTTTGCTGCCTTCACCAAAAGCCCAGGCATAATCCTGACTGAGAATATAGATGCGCAGATTGGCGGTCCGGCCATCTTTGTCAGTGCCGATAAAGCTGCGTGATTCGAGCCAGAGTTCATCATTGAAACGGCTCAGCGTGCCGGCTTCAACAGCCTGCTCATCGGACACTGGTTCACGGGTTAGTGGCGTCGGAGCAGGGATGGCTTCGAGCGAAGGATGGCTGACCTCTACCGATTGATTGGCATTTCTGGGTGTTTCTTGATTCATCCAGAACCAGACGGCTACGGCACCAAATCCGAGCAGTAGCAGAAAGATAAGGAGAATACTCCAGCGCCGCCGGCCACCATCATCTTGTCCGTAATTGTTTGTCATTGCACTTGCTTCCGTTCCGTCTCCAGAGTTTACCACCCTGCACAGTGTTTTTCCAAGGCGTTCAGACCAGCTCCGACGATATCTTCCACAGTATCCGGTCGACGCGCTCCACAGTGACAGACCCATGCTGATCTAAATATGACACGACGTTCAGTCCGCATTCACGGGCTATACGATTTATAGGAGAGGATCGGATCAGGGGCTGAAAATGGTTCGAACAGTTTAGGTGCTCTTTAAGGGGAATGGGTACCTTCGTGGCCTTCTGGAAACAGGAGGCCACGGCCTTTTTCGGCGGTGATTTCTAAACCTGGACCAGTCCTAGCTTGGCTCGAACGCGGTAATATGGCCATCCGTGCTTCCAAATATATTGGTCGTGCCATGGGGCCAGGTTTGCAGTCGTACAATCATACGAGGGGACTTTGCTGGACCGCCAAACAGGGCTTCCGGTTCGCAGCACAGCCAAGCCAGAGGTGTTTCAGCGGTCGCGCTTTCTCCTGTCTTTGCAATAAGTTGCTTGATGCCTGCAATCGTTTCGCGGGGTGGATATTGTAGAAAGACGGAGTGATAGATCACGGTAAGCTCGCCCGCTGTTCGTGTGGCCAGTTTTTCGGCCAGCCAATCGAGCGCATCAGCTTTATCGATTCGGGTGCCATTGCGCTGCGCCAATTTCAGAGCGCCGTCGAACCGGGCCAGTCTGGCAATCTGGTCGGGCCAGACATAGCTACGCAGGCGAAGGGCTTCTGCGTCATCATGGATGTCGAGAGGATTGATATCGCAGCCTGCCCGCCGGACAATGTTCACCTGAGCGTCGATATGCTCTGGGGGCGGACCTCGCCAATCGGTTGATATCAGCACGTCGCTCGGGCCCGCTCGCGACCAATGATCGGTCGTATATCCAAATTGATCCCAGTTCTGGTTCAGGCCGGCACTTGCGCCAAGCTCAAGCAGGGACATTGGTATGTCATACTCTGCGCTAAGCTTCAGAAACCCCGGAAGCAGAGCGATGGACCGCGCGGTCTCATTGGTCTGTGGAGGATATTTCAAATAGTGGCTGACCCAGTCCATGTGGCTTTGGAGAAACCCGCGTGCGATTGGCCAAATATCAGCAGCGCTGCTGGTCGTGTCTGCGGCGGGATAACGGTGTGCCAAGTCCGGCGCCAGTCCTGAAAGAACGCCGCCATGCAAGGCCGCGCACAGTCTCAGCGCCAATGCATCGGCCCGCGGATCGCCCGACCAGTTTGATACAAGGCTTGCAACAGGCCCGCTGGAGGTCAGATCTTTGGCAAAATGCCCGATAAGGTCGGCGGTAAAGGGCGAGCCGAGCCTCTTGCACCAATCGGCCTGTTCAGCGAAATGCGCCTGAATAATATCGGTCTTATGGGTTGGTTCCCGGGTCATTATGTGCCTCCTGCCTATGTTCGGATGCCCGCCACAGGCGTCAGCGATAGCCCGGTGCAAGGCGAGGAACTGTTCGCCAAAACCCCGAATGGCTGACCTGAGGAGCTTGGCTGGCCGATTTGTGGTACGATGACCAACTACACAGTTATCAGCGACATGGCAAAGAGGAGCGCGACGTGACACGGACCGATTACGACATCAAAGCTTTGAGCGAGGCGGATGCCGCTTTTCTCGCCGATCTTGAATCCGGACAAGGTTTCTTCGCTCAACTCGGGGCAACTCTCAGAGGCCCGCAAGGATGGGTTGGTATTTGCGTATTGATCGCGGCCTTTGTTCTGGTGGCATTGGCCCTCTGGTTCGGTTGGAAAGCATTCCATGCGCCAACCGAGAGGTTGACGATTTTGTGGGCGTCAGCCGCGATCGCCGCGATTCTCGGCAATGGATTGCTACGTCTCTTTCTGACCAGCCGGATGCACACACTTGCCGTACTGCGCGAGCTGAAGCGCATCGAGCTTCGGCTCGCGAAGCTGGACGCGCGTTTACGGTAGTTTGCGAGCAATCAGATCGACGGCGCGCATTAGACCCGTTCAACCGCCATTGCGATGCCTTCGCCACCACCGATGCAGAGCGACGCCATGCCTTTCTTGGCGTCACGGTCTTCCATCGCAGCGAGCAGGGTGATCAGCACGCGCGCGCCAGACGCGCCGATCGGATGACCCATGGCGCAGGCGCCGCCGTTGACGTTCAGCTTGTCATGAGAGATGCCAAGCTCTTTCATCGCAATCATTGGCACGACGGCAAAGGCCTCATTCACTTCCCAAAGGTCGACATCATTCTTGTCCCAACCTGCTTTCTCCAACGCCTTCTTCATAGCGGGAACCGGCGCTGTGGTGAAATATTCCGGCTCGTGGGCATGAGACGCTGACGACACGATTTTCGCAATTGGTTTCAGGCCGCGCTTGTCGGCTTCGGATTGGCGCATCATGACAATTGCCGCTGCGCCGTCAGAGATGGCAGATGCATTGGCGGCTGTAACCGTGCCGTCTTTCGAGAAAGCCGGGCGGAGCTGCGGGATTTTGTCCGGACGGGCCGTGCGCGGCAGTTCGTCGGTTTCCACTGTGGTTTCGCCTTTACGGGATTTGACGGTAACGGGCGCGATCTCGCGCTTGAACTTACCGTCTTCGGTCGCTTTTTGCGCGCGGGCCAACGTCTCTAGCGCATAGGCGTCCTGCTGTTCGCGGGTAAACTGATATTCGGTCGCGATCATATCAGCAAAATTGCCCATTGGCCCGCCTGCATAGGCGTCGGTCAGTCCATCCAGCGCCATATGATCTTGCGCGCCCATCTGCCCATATTTGTGACCCTTGCGCACATCCAGCAGGTGCGGGGCATTGGTCATGCTTTCCATGCCGCCCGCGATGACGATATTGGCTTCACCAGCCAGAATGGCATTGCGCCCCATGACCGCCGCTTGCATGCCCGAGCCGCACATCTTGTTGATGGTGGTCGCTTCAAGCGCCTTGTCCATGCCTGCTTTGAAACCCGATTGGCGTGCCGGTGCCTGGCCCTGACCGGCTGGCAGGCAGTTGCCCATAATGATCTCGTCAGCCTCATCAGGGCCGAGCTTGGCTTCGTCTACGGCGGCTTTCACAGCGAACGCCCCAAGCTCGTTGGCTGAAAAGGAGGACAATTCACCAAGCAAGCCGCCCATAGGGGTGCGGGCCATACCAACGATTACGACGGGATCAGATTGCGACATAGATTAGGTGTCCTTGCATAGATGTTGCGCTTGCGAAGAAAGAACCCCTTAGGCGCATCAAGGTCAAGGCCTAAGCTTGGCTATTTACTGGCCCTCACGGTACCTTGATCCACCAGTGACGCGTCAACCCGAACGCGGCGAGCTGTTCTCGTCCCCATGATGGATACTTGAGCGAAGGTCGTGAAAACAGCCCGATCCAAGTGCCGCGCGACAATAGGGCTCTGTTAAGGCCTTACTTATTTGGGCTTCTAGCGAACCTGTTGCGGGGAGGACAGGTCAAGTTTTATTGCCATCCGGATGATCGCTCTAACCTTGTTGTCAACGTCACCAGGCGTTCTGAGTTTGGCATGACGCAACGCTTTGCCCGTACCCTCAATCCGGTTTGGAAACGTCGCGGCGAGGCGTGCGCCAGACCAGAGCTGCAGATTGCAGTGGCGCTTATGCGCAGCAATCGAGAGTATCCGCTCAGTGCCACGCCAACATGGAAAACCACAGGCAAGCTTGCAGCTCAGCCCGGGGCCTTCGATTTCAATAGCGCTGCGCAAGGCATTGGAGATTGGGGCCATGTCTGGCTCAACCGCGTCAAACCATGCCGCAACGCCCGTTGCCTTAACCAAGGCTTACTTTTTCTTGGCGGCAGTCTTGCGCGGCTCGCCAACTTCGAATGTCATCTGCAGATTAACGCGATACATCACAACTTTGCCGTTCGAAACAACTGTAGACATATTGTTGACGTTGGCTGAACGCAGATTGCGTACGGTCTTTGAAAAGCGCGTGACAGCAACTTGAATAGCGTCCTCGAAGCCTTTCTTTGATTCAGCCATAATCTGTTCTGATTTCATGATAGCCATAATAATGGTCCCCTTCTGGTTGGTTGTTGGACATCTATCTGAACGTGTTTCGAGTGTAAGACAAATGCAGTTCGCTTTATAAGTGTATTACTTCATTACCCATGTCGCTATTGAAAGGAATATGTGTCTCAGTCCAAGGCAAAAAAAGGCGGCTCTGAAAGTTCAGAACCGCCTGAATTTTGGTTTGGTTGTGGCGCTTACCAAATTCGGATGCGCTGTTCAGGAGGCAGGTAAAGCGGGTCATCCTCCGTGACGCCGAACGCTTCGTACCACTCATCAAAGTTGCGCACGACACCGTTCACCCGATAGCGGGCGGGAGAGTGGGGGTCGCCGATTATTTGCTGGGCCAGCGCTTCGTCGCGGATCTTGTTCCGCCACACCTGCGCCCAAGCCATGAAGAAGCGCTGGTCGCCGGTCAGACCATCAATCACAGGAGCTTCCTCCCCGTTCAGGCTGATCTGGTAGGCCCGATAGGCCATCGACAAGCCGCCAAGGTCGCCAATGTTTTCGCCAAGCGTGAGGCGGCCATTAACGCATGTTTCGCCATCATCGAGCGGGCAGAAGCCATTATACTGCTCAACCAGTGCATCGGTTAGCGCTTTGAACGCGGCGCTGTCCTCGTCGGTCCACCAGTCACGCAGGAAGCCGTCGCCGTCCGATTTTGCGCCCTGGTCGTCAAAGCCGTGACCCATTTCGTGTCCAATGACGCCGCCGATTGCGCCGTAATTTACGGCCGGGTCGGCGGAGATGTTGAAGAAGGGGGGCTGCAAGATGCCAGCTGGGAACACGATCTCGTTGCGCACGGGCGAATAGTAAGCATTGACCGTTTGCGGGAACATGAACCACTCGGTCTTGTCGATCGGCTTGCCCAGCTTGGAGAGATTTTCGCGGAACGCCCAGTCATTGGCTGCAACCGCATTGCCCAGCGCGTTTCCGGCCGACAGGTTGAGCGTGTCATAGGTTTCAAATTGCTCGGTAAAGCCGATCTTCGGGGCGAATTTGGCGAGCTTATTGCGCGCTTCGACCTTGGTATCCTCGCCCATCCATGTGATGTCATCAAGATTGGCGGCCATGGCACGGCGCAGATTTTCGACAAGCTCATCCATCGCGGTTTTGTTTTCCGCGGGGAAGTGACGCTCGGCATATATCTGTCCGACACCTTCACCAAGTGCGCCTTCGACTGCACTGACGGCACGCTTCCAGCGGTCACGCTGAACTTCCTGCCCGCGAAGTGTTTTGCCGTACATCTCAAACGCAGCATTATCGATCGCCGCAGGCAGCACCCCGGAATTGTCTGACAGGAAGTGGGCGGTCAGATAGGCTTTCCATGTATCGAGATCGGTTTCGGCAGCCACGCGGAACAAACCCTGAATGCCACCGCCGAGCTTGCCAAGCTGCTCATCGGTTAAACCAAGTTCAGCAATTTCCGCTTCGGTCGGTGTGACCTGCCGGACGAGCATATAATCTTGGGAATCAACCCCCAATGTTGCGAGCATGACCGCAACGGGGAAGCCAGCCCCGAGCTTCAGCACATCGTCGCGGGTCAGCTTGTTGTAGGTCAGATTACGGTCGCGGCTAACCGTGCGGTCCCAATGCTCAGCGGCGATGCGGGTTTCCAGCGCAAGCACAGCGTCGGCGGTCGCGCCAACATCTTCATAGCCCGCCTCACTGAGCAAAATTGTCAGATACTTACGGTAAGCTGCGCGGATACCTTCATTCGCCTCGGTATCGTTAAGGTAATAGGAGCGGTCAGGCAGACCGAGGCCCGACTGGGTGACCTGGAAGACATAGGTGTCTGGTTGCTTTGAATCGAGATCAACAAAGCCGCCGATAGGCGAGCTGAAACCGCTGGACCCGAAGATGCGCGCCAGATCGTCATAACTGGAGATCGCAGCGATTTCATCTAGGAAAGGCTGAGCATTGGCGAGCCCTGTGCGCTCAATTGCATCAACGTCCATATAGGTGTTGTAGACGGCAGCGATTTTCCCTTCGAGCGTCTCGATGCCCGGTGAGGCCGACGCCAGCTCTTCAATAATGTTGCGGACGCGCCCTTCGGATTTCTCACGCAGGATCGAGAAGCCACCATAGCGCGAGGAGTCTTCGGGCATCTCGAACTCGTCGAGCCAGACGCCATTGACGTGTTCGAAGAAATTCGTGCCCGGTGTGACCGATGTTTTGATCGATTCCAGATCAATGCCAAACTCGCCCCAATCATCGCGGCCACGCACCTCGACAGGGCGCGGTATGAAATCAGACGCAGCGGCGACCGGAGCGGCTGTTGTGTCTTGTGCTGCTGGTTCAGAGGGTGAACAGGCGACCAGAAAGGCCAGAGCAGAGGTTGCGAGCAGAAACTTTTTCATTGGGATTCCTCACGAAGGGGTCTAAGTGGACGAATTTTTCCCATACTACAGCTTGAGCGCAAATGTCTACTCGGCTGGGCTCGGATGCGGGGAGGGTTGTGTGTCAGCATTCTCATCATCGCCATACACTTCACCTTCATAAGTTTCGCCGATTGAGCGATAAGGCTGTCCGCCATAGACCCACTTGAACGCCCGACCTATTTCCGTGCCGACCGCATAGAGCGCAGGCACCATCAGAAGTGAGACGAACACGGCAAAGACCACAGCGCACCCAAGCGAGACAACCATTGGCTTCAGGAACTGCGCATTGATCGAACGCTCGGCCAGAAGCGGCAAAATACCGACAAATGTCGTGATGGACGTCAGCAGGATTGGCCGGAACCGAGACACACCGGCATCGACCAGCGCCTGGACAGCACCTGCGCCATCGATCCGTCGCTTGTTGACGTAGTCGACGAGGACAAGGTTATCATTGATCACAACACCCGCCGCAGCTCCGATGCCGAAGATCGAGAACATCGCCATGGGCACACCAAACGCCCAATGCCCGAAGACCGCGCCAGCATAGGCGAACGGTATGGCGGTCATCAGGAGTAGGGGTTGCCAATAGGATTTGAAGGCGACTGCGAGTAGGATATACATGCCAACCAGAGCGCCACCAGCAAGCAGGACAAGCTCAGCGAAGAACTCCTGCTGGTCCTGAAATCCGCCAGCGCGGTTTCGCGTAACGGTCGGGAAGCGCTCGGCAAAGCCCGGCCAGTAATTCTCAAGCATGTCACTCATAATTTGCCCGCGCGTATCACCGATCACTTCGGCAAAGACCCGCGCAGAGCGAACCCTGTCGCGACGCTGAATACGGTTGACTCCCGGCGCGAATGACAAGTCTGCGACTTGCGCAAGAGGAAGCTCTCGCCCATCCGTGGTCCGGATGCGCAGGTTTTGCAGACTGTCAAGATTTTGCCGATCGGCCTTGCTCAGCCGGACCATGACGCGGGCATCTTCGCCATCGCGTGCGAGACGTTGAGCCTCTTCTCCGAAATAGGCTTGGCGGACCTGATTGCTGACCTCGGCCAGCGTGACGCCCAAGGCCTCCGCGCCTGGCCGCATTTCAATCCTAATCTCTTCAGCGGCGGCTGAGAGATTATCTCCGATATCGTACAAAGTATCGTATTTTGCCAATTGGGTGCGCACATCCGCGGTTGCCGCTTGCAGGGTCGCCAGATCGGGGTGGTTCAGAGCGAATGAGATGCGGGTGTCATTGTCATTGAACGTGAAGTTGAAATTGATATCTTCGGCGTCGGGAATCGTGCCAACGGCGTCGCGCATGGCTTCAGCGGCCTCTTTGGTGGACGCGCCCTCTGGACGCTCTTCAGGTGGCACTAAGGCGATCCATGCCCGGATCCGTTGATCGGACGCGACAAGCGTTCGTCCACGCACGAAGCCATCTTCAATATTGGGATATCGTTTGTCCAACTCAACCCCGGCCTGGATCACGCCTTGTTCGAGCTGGTCACGCACTTGTTCGGTACGCGTGAAGGGTGTGCCTTCGGGCAGTTCGATCGTGACTTGAACGAGGTCACTTTCAATCTCCGGGAAGAACCGCATCGGGACATAGCCAAGCGAAACAAGCTGGCTGGCCAGCGCGAACGTGATCACAAAGAGCAAGACGGTCGCATAGCGTGCTCGAATAGCAAGTTCGAGAACGGGCTTGTACAAATTGTTGGCAAACCAGATCAGGCTGTCCGCAATGCGTCTTTGGATCCGGGTGAATTTTCCGAAAACACCATCATATCGCTGGGGTTTCATATGCGACAAGTGGGCAGGCAGGATCAACAGCGATTCAATCAACGAGAACAGCAAAGCGGCGATGACCACGAAACTGATTTGCTCCGTAAATGAACGGGTTGGACCAGAAATAAGGGCCCAGGGCAGGAAGGCTATGATCGTGGTCAAAACGCCAAAGATCACCGGCTTCATGACAGCATGGGTGCCTACTCTGGCCGCGTCCAGTCCGGTATGGCGTCCGCTTTCGACCTCTTTATGAATGTTCTCGCCGACAACAATGGCGTCGTCCACAATCACACCGATGACCAGCAGCACGGCAAACAAAGACAGGAAGTTAAACGAGACACCAAAGAATGGCAGAAGGAAGGTGCCACCTGCAAAGGCAGTAATGATCCCGATCGTCACCCAGAACGCCACAATCGGCCTCAGGAACAGGATCAGAATGAACAGCACCAGACATGCGCCGATAAGCGCCGAGCTTGTGATCGTATTCATCCGATCCTTAAAAGCATCTGATTGGTCGAACAATAAGTCCATAGTAATGCCTTGGGGCAATGTGTCGGCACTGGTCTCGATATAGTTTCGAAACCCTTGTGTGAAATTCACAATATCCATTTCCGCGGGAGGATTGACCATGATAAAGGCGGTGCGTTCCCCATTATATGTCGCCACAAGGTCACCATCGATGAAGCCGTCGATTACGGTTGCAACATCGGCCACCCGAATGATCCCGCCATCAACGGTTTGCGAGATGACAATGTTGCCAAACTCTACCGCCGTGTCCGCTTGTTGGCGGGTTTGAATCCCGACTGTGCCAACATCGGTGCGGACTTGACCGCCCGAAGAATTAACGGATGATCTGCGAACGGCCGTTGCAATGTCTGAGAAGGTCAGGCCATAGCGGCGTAAGCTCTCTTCCGTGACTTCAATAGAGACTTCTTCGCCCAGAATGGCGTCGACTTGAGCCAGCTGCCCACCTGGTAGCCCGGCAATATCGTCGCGGACTTTCTCGGCTGTGCGCTTCAGTGTGCGTGCGTCTACATTGCCATGTACGGTGATTGCAAAATAGGGCTCGCGGGCCTCCCAGCGCTGGACCTGAGGCTGGAACGCGGCTTGCGGCAGATTATTAATCTGCGCAACGCGGCGCTCGACCTCGTCTACCAACCGATCCATATTGGTATCGGTCTCGCCCTGAATGTTGACGCTACCAACGCCTTCTCGCGCAGAACTCGTAATGCGTTTGATGCCGTCAATGTCGGCCACGGCTTCCTCGATCCGGCTGACCAATTGATCCTCGACGTCTTCAGGCGAGGCACCTTGCCAGACAATAGAGACCGATGCGCCATTAACTTCCACGGTCGGGAACAGCTCCCGCTCCATCACATTGAAGCTGATCGTCCCGCCAACAAGCGCAACAAACATCAACAGATTGGCCGCAACCGTATTGGCTGCAAACCAGGAGACTATCCCTCTCATTCCGGAGCTCCTCCGCCAGCTGTTGCGCCGCCACCCGCGGCAATGGTCGCGCTTCCGTCTTCGTTCTCGTCCTCTTCAATCTCCAGAATGGTGCCGTCGGCCAATCTCTCACGAATGCGCAAGCGCATCCCGTCCGTTGCTGCGGGAATTGGAGATGTTATCGCGAGGGCCCCGAGCGGGATATCGTCCGTCATGTACGCCCCGCTCTGGTCACTGAAAAGGACATTGACCTTCCGAATGCTAAGCCCGTCTCGATTGTCATTTGCGAGGAAAAGATCGCTGTCACCTCTCAAAGCAGCACGCGGTGCCCAGAGCGCCCCCTCGACGGTTTCGCCTTCAATAGCTGCGGAAACAAACAGGCCAGGCGCCATCGGCGCGTCATCTGATGCGCCTGCTCCATATGGATCTTCGACCACACCAAACACATTGATCAGGCGTGACTGGGAGTTTAACGCCGCCGATGTCCGTGTAATCCTGCCCGACCAGATACGTTCTTTTCCGCCAACTGTTGCTGAGAACTGAACCTGGGGGCCGGGTGCGTCTTTGGTTTCCGAATAGGCCAGGGGCAGTCCCAATTGCCCCATTTGGGCATCTGTCAGTGGCAGAGCAACCTCGACCAGTTCGGTTGAGAATATCCGGCCGAGCGATTGGCCCGGCGCGACGAATTGCCCGATATCAACCGTTTTCTCCCGAACGCGCCCATCAAAAGGTGAACGGATCGCGGTACGTTCGAGCGCCAGATTGGCCTCGCTCAATTGCGCATAGGCCGAATCAAGCGCCGCTTGAGCTTCCGCCAGCTGGGGCTCGCGTCGCGCCAAAGGGCTCGTATCCGACAACCCAAGCTCCTGAATATCGCGTATGGCAAGGTCTGCTTCGGCCTGCTCTCGCGCAAGACGCTGCATTGCGGTCGCAACGCCGGATTTTGCTCTGATGACCGCCAGTTCGTAATCGGCCTGATCAATGCGTGCGATGATCTGCCCCTTGGGGATATAGCCGCCATCGACAAAGCTCTGGGAGACGAAGGAAATTTGCCCACCGACTTGCGGCGTTACATTAATCTCGATCTGTGGCCGGACCTCGCCTTGTGCGGTGACCACCAGGTCGAAATCGCGGCGCTCGACCTGCTGGGCAAACACAGCCAGCGCCTGAGGCAGATCGTTGGACTTCTCGGTCTCCGGCTTGTTTTTGTTAAGCCCCTGAGAGGCAGCCAGAAAAAGTAAGAGGAGGACGCCTATAGGAATGGCGAATGCCAGAATACGTCTCATGGTGTAACTCCGGATGTGGATGCAGGGAGGGTGGGAGGGGCTTGGTTGGCGTCACCGCCCAAAGCCATATGATAGTTTACGCGGTTGATCGCGCGTGCGGCGGTGGCTTGAACCACACTTGTTTCAGATGTCAGCCGTGTTGTCTGGGATTGCAGCAGATTAAAGATCGAAACCAGCCCGTTCTGATATTGTCGCGTGGCCAGTTCTTCTGCCTGCCGAGCTTCATCAAGTGCACGTAATTGGGCATCTAACTGCCGATTGAGGAATTGATCAGCGGCCAGCGCATCTTCAACTTCACGCCATGCGGTCAGCACGGTATTTGTGTAAGTTGCGGCTGTAGCCTCGGCATTTGCATAGGACGCCCGCTTGTCCGCTCTAAGTGAGCCGCCCGCCCATATCGTCTGGGTTAATGCGCCTACAATATTTGCACTGATGCGCTGCGGATCGAAGATGTCCGAAAATTCGATACTGGATGAGTTTGAAATCCCTGACGAGGCGCGGAAGGCGGGCAGCAAAGCGAGCCTTGCCTGTTCGGCGCGGAGGCCAGCGGCTTCTACGCGGGCTTCGGCCGCTGCAATATCGGGGCGTCGGGCCAGCAGGAGTGTCGGATTGCTCAATTGGCGAATATCATCGAGCATGGGGACAAGGCCGGACGATTCAATCTCGGCGGCTGGATAGCGGCCCAATAAGACTTCGAGCACCCGCGCGGCATCTTGTGCCGTCCGTTCCTGTCCGGCAATGAGAGCTTCTGATGTTGCCAGCTGCGTTCGCGCGGTACGCACATCCAGGGCGGTGGACAGTCCGCGCGAGAAGCGTCGATCGGTGAGCTCGACAATGCGGGCACGAGCCTGATTGGTTCGCCGCGCCACTTCGAGCTGTTGCAAAGCAGAGTTGAGATTGATCCAGGCGATCGCTGTCTGTCCGGCGATCGAAAGTTGGGCGGCGGCAAAATCAGCCTGTGACGCCTCGTAATCTTTCTTGGCCGCCCGGTTGGACGCACGCACCCGCCCCCAAAGATCAAGCTCCCATGAAAACTGGAACTGCTGCGAGAAGTTGGGTTGCGAGAACCGGCCATCAACGACAACACCGCCGCCAAGCGCCGTAGAGGAGAAATTTGTGCTATATGCATTGGTGAAAGAGTAATTCACTGACGGAAGTGACCGTCCAAACACCGCTCTTGCCGTCTCGTGAGCGACGCGTGCGCGCGCCTCTGCAGCCTGAATATTCGGATTGTTGGACATCGCCTCAGTGACCAACCTGACCATCACCGCATCATCAAACTGTGACAGCCAGTCTCCTTGGGGTACTTCGCCGACCACGCCCGCAGCGGTCCACGCGGCCGGAATCTCCGGCAGTTGCGGGGCAACGTCCAGCTTGGGACCAGTGATCCTTTGTTGCGTACTGGCGCAGCCGCCCACAACTAAGGCGGCCAGAATCGCTTTTTGCGTTGTACTAACCAAATCGTCTACCTCCGAAGCCTAAGCCCTATCATACCTGTCAAATGAATATCAATTAATAATTATCGAAAATCGGCAATCTTCCAGGTGGCGTCTTCGCGATCTTAGTAACATCGAAAAGAATAGGATATTGCTAACTGCTTTACCGTGTGAAAACAGTTACTTTGATGTAATACGATGTATCGTGACATTAACAAGGGACAGACGACTTGCGCCAAGTGGATATTTCGGTCTTGACCCTTGGTTATTGGGCGGTTTTGGCGACACTCAGCGTTCTTGGGATGCTCGGCGCTTGGGCCGCGTTCGGGGCCAGTCTGTTAGGCGCAGGCAGTCTGTTGCTATACTCCAACGCCGCAAGATCCGTCCGACGGCGCGACGCCGTGACTGAAGACGTACCCACCATGGTGGCCAGAACGGATGCAGGTAAAGAGGCGCGGCGGGCCGTTATCGTCGCGCTGCACCAGCCCGCTCTGGTTGTAGAAGGCAATCAGATAACGGCATTCAATGCTGCGGCTGCGACGCTCTTCCGGTTGCCAACAACGACCAGCCTGTCAGTTGCCAGCTTGCGTCATCCGCGACTTTTAGCCGGCATTGAGGACGTGCGCGCAACAGGCGATGTCTACGAATGCGAGATTGTGCCCGCCCGCAATCCGGGGCAAAGCTGGTCTGCTCATTTGACAGCCTTGACCGACGGACTTGAGCAACCCGACGTTTTGATTGTACTGACCGATCTGGCGCCCGTCCGGCGGGCAGAACGCGCTCGGGCCGACTTTCTTGCCAATGCTAGTCACGAATTGCGCACACCGCTGACCAGTATTTCCGGCTTTGTCGAAACCATGCAAGGCGCTGCCAAAGACGATAAGGACGCATGGCCGCGTTTTATCGAGATCATTGCCGAGCAGGCGAGCCATATGCGCGGGCTGATTTCCGACCTCCTGTCCCTGTCCCGTATTGAGCTTGGCGCGCATGAGGTTCCCGACACGGTGATTGATCTCCACCAGACCTTATCTGAGAGCATTGAGGCGATGGGACATGCAGCAAATGCGAAAGGCGTTCAGATTGTGTTCGACGTCCCGGTTGCCGCGGGCGGGATATCCGAAGAATTCAACGTGATTGGCTCCGAGGGTGAGGTAAAACAAGTTATCCAGAACCTGTTGGGCAATGCGATAAAATACTCGCCTGAAGCGGGTGAGATTATTGTAGCAGCTGGTCGCGTGGATCAGAGCGATATGCAGAAAATGGCGCGATCATGGACGGGCGCGAGCCGCGCCAGCCTCTACGCATCTGCAGCGCGGGCAGGCGAAGATGATGCGGTCTGGTTCAGCGTCCGTGACCACGGTGTCGGTATTGCGCCGGAGTTTTTGCCACGCCTTGGAGAGCGGTTTTTCCGCGTTGATGACAGCCGCGGTGGCCCCGTCGAAGGCACAGGTCTCGGGCTCGCCATTGTCAAACACATTATGGCGCACCATCAGGGCGGTCTCGTTGTTGAAAGCATCGAAGGCGAAGGGGCATTATTTACGGTCTGGTTCAAAGCAGCCCAAACTGGCATTTGAGCACGCCCCTCTCCACGAGGCGGCGCAAAGATGTGTCATAATAAATTCACCAAAGACGGCTAATCGAAGGGCCTTGGGCGCGTCACATCAGGAGTCCCGGCATGAATGACCACATCGTCACAGCGTTTACCGACGAGTTAGACAACCTGTCTGCTGACATCCTTCGCATGGGCGGTATGGTCGAGGCGATGATCATGGATGCATGCACAGCCACGGTTGCGGCTGACCGCGTCCGGGCTGACAAGATCGTTCAGAGTGACAATGATGTGGATAGGCTCGAAGCCGATATTGAACGCCGGATCACTGAAATCCTGGCCCGCCGTCAGCCTATGGCGCGCGATTTGCGCGAAGTGCTCGCGGCGCTGAAAATATCCAACGAGCTTGAACGTATCGGGGACTTATCAAAGAGCATCGCCAAGCGCGCTGGGGCAATGGAAGAGGTGCGCACGCGCAGTGTGCTCAAAGGACTGACGAGAATGGGCGGACTTGTGGCGGCGCAATTGGCGAGCGTGCTTGACGCTTATGGCAACCGAGACGATGAATTAGCCCTCCGGGTTTGGGAAAATGACGAAGATATCGACCACTACTATAACAGCTATTTTCGCGAAGTACTCTCCTATATGATCGAAGACCCCCGCACGATCAGCGCTGGCGCACACATTCTTTTCATGGCGAAAAACCTTGAACGGATTGGTGATCACGCGACAAATATCGCTGAACTGATTTATTTTTGCGTCAAGGGCGACTACCTTAACGCCCGCGAACGACCGAAACTTGATCAGGTCCAGACGCAAGAGAAAGAGAAGAAGGCGTGACCCCATTTGTTTTGATTGCCGAAGATGAGCCGTCGCTGAGCGAATTGCTCAAATACAATCTTGAAAGCGAAGGGTATGAGACCGCGATTGCATCCGACGGGGAGGAGGCGCTCCTCTTGATCGAAGAACGCGTGCCCGACCTTCTACTGCTCGATTGGATGTTACCCAAAGTGCCAGGGATCGAAGTGTGCCGCCGCGCACGCGGACGGCAGGCGACCAAGAACCTTCCGATCATTATGCTCACCGCCAGATCAGAAGAAGCTGACCGCGTTCGCGGGCTTGATACGGGCGCCGATGACTACATTACCAAGCCGTTCTCGACCACAGAGCTCATGGCCCGAATTCGCGCGGTGATGCGCCGTATCCGGCCAGCATTGGCTGATGATCTGCTCATCGTCGGAGATATCGTGATGGATCGGGTCTCCCACAGCGTCAAACGTGGCGAAGAGGAGTTGCATCTGGGCCCCACAGAATACCGATTGCTTGATCACTTTATGCAACATCCCGGTCGCGTGTTCTCACGTGAGCAATTGCTTGATGCGGTCTGGGGCTCTGAGGTCTATGTCGAAGTGCGCACGGTAGATGTCCATGTCGGACGCTTGCGGAAAATATTGAAAAGCGTCGGCGAAGACCCGATCCGGACAGTCCGATCAGCCGGCTATGCGCTTCGTGCTTCAAAATAAAACCGGCCCCTCCAGTCAAGAAGGGGCCAGCTCTATATGATGGCTTTGAAGAAGCTCTATTTACCAGTTTTGCGTGTTGGCTTTTCGGCGTCGGCCACGGTTCCCGCAGCGCCTGTCAGCCCGGTCAGCGTGGTGCCATCAATGCCAAGCTCGGCCATAAGCGAGTCGAGCAGTGGGGCCTGTGAGCGATACCGCAGCGCCGCATTCACAGCCTGATCAGCGACATTGCCATTGGCCGCTGTCTCTCCACCGACCACGCCGCCCGCGCCGCCGCCAAGACCATCGACCTGTAGGATTTTGATCCCGTCAATTTGCTCCATTGGCTTGACCGACTGTTCGATAATCGCTGGCAGGGCCTCAATCAGTGCCTGCTTGATTTGCATGGCGATCTGCTCAGGCGACAAAGCGTTCGCCGCCTCGTTGACCTTGAGCTTACCTTCCGCCTCCGCGTCATAAATTGCGCGCAAGGCTTCGGCGCGGGCTTTCTCGGCGTCAGCATGGCCTTCAGCAATGATCCGCGCCTTCGCTGAGTCTGCATCTGCTTCGATCCGGATAGCCTCAGCGCGATCGGATGCGGCGATCTTTTCAGTTTCCGCAGCCACTTGAATAGAAATCGCAGACTGCTCGGCAGCCTTGCGGGCTTCGATCAGTTCAATCGCTTTTTCGCGTTCGGCAATCTCGGTCTGGCGCATGGTGACCACTTGCTCGGCGGCGCGGGCGGCCATAGCGCGGGCCTCATCGGCGCGGGCATCGGCCTCAGATTTTGCGCGAGACTTTTCGGCAATCGCAATGTCGCGCTCTTGCTCGGCCAGTTCAACTTGCTTGGCTTTTTCAATATCGCGCTCGGCGATCGATTGGTTGGATGCAATCGCTGCTTCCTGAACCTGACGGTCAGACAGGATTTTGGCTTCCTGTGCTTCGCGCTCGCGCTCGGCCTGTTGGGCAGCAATTTGGGCGGTTTGTTCAGCCAAACGGATCTGGACCTCGCGCTCTTGCTCCAGACGTGCATATTCCTTGTCGCGCGAGATTTGCAATTGCTGCTGCTCGGCTTCAAGGTTCTTGCGTTGGATCTGAACCTCGGTTTCCTGCTCGATATCGTTGCGTGTCTTACGACGGGCTTCGATCTCTTCGGTCAGTTTGGTCAGACCCTGCGCGTCAAACGCATTGTCAGGATTGAAGAACTCTTTGGAGGTCTGGTCGAGCCCGGTCAGCGACACGGATTCCAGTTCAAGGCCGTTCTTGAGAATGTCTTCGGACACAGCCGCTTGTACTTTTTGCACGAAATCAACGCGCTGCTCATGCAAGTTCTCCATTGTCATCTCAGCGGCAACCGCGCGCAGGGCATCAACAAACTTGCCTTCGACCAGCTCTTTGAGGTGTTGTGGTGTCATGGTGCGCCGGCCAAGTGTCTGGGCGGCATTGGCAATCGACTCCGAGGTCGGCTGAACGCGGACATAGAATTCCGCCTGGACGTCAACGCGCATCCGGTCGTGTGTGATCAGAGCCTGATCGGCATGACGGCGCACTTCAAGGCGTAGCGTGTTCATGTTGACAGGGATCACTTCATGCAGGACGGGCAGGACAATCGCGCCGCCATTCATGATGACTTTCTGGCCACCAAATCCCGTCCGTACGAATGACACTTCTTTCGAAGAGCGTTTGTAGAGCCGTGCGAAAATCAACATGATTGTCGCAAAAGAAACCAGTATCAAAAGGGCTATTGTTCCGAAAAATACGAGTTGTGCTTCCATTATCCATCCATCCTTGTAGTTAATTGTTATTGCTATTTTTTCTTGTTTTTATGGGGCCGAGAGGCTTGGAGACGGATTTGCAATTGCTGCAAAATGCGCCCCTTTTTTTCGAACCAGGAGCACTTCGTCACCTTGTTTGAATATGTCCGCTTCTTCGTCCGGCTCGACGAGAAGATAGTGTGTCATGCCGACATGATCGGTGAACTTCGCCTCGGCAGGCTGGCCGTATCGGGCGGTGCCGCGAATGATCTGGGCGATCTGTCCAATGAATTGCTCGCGTGACATCGCGTCGGTCTCTTCCTTGGGCATGATACGCGCAATCGCATGACCGATCCGGCCCGTAAGCGGTAGAGCGACAAATAGAGCCGCAATTCCTGCAACCCAGCCATGGACATAGATGCCCGTGATAGCGTGAAAGATGCTTTGGCCAACAAATCCGGTTAGGCCATAGGTGGTTAGGAAAGCCACAATCAGGACGAGCAGCGGCACCTTGCCGATTGCAAGCCATGCCAGGACGGTCGCCACTGCGCCGCCTTCGAAGGCACCGTCGGGCGCGTCCGCGCCGTCGGGTGCTTCAAAGTCAGCCTCGAAATCGGGCAGCATGCTGTCGAGCGCATCGGACAGGCCCATGCCCACAAGCATGCCGACAAGCTCGAGCGCGGCGATGAACAGCATCAGGCCGAGCGCGAATGTAAATGGCATCATGGCAGGCTCGAAGAAAATCATAATAGTCCCAATTTACCCTGTAAGAGTTTGTATTGATGTACGTATATCGGCGAAACTTCTGATTGGCGGTTAACCAGTCAGTTATGTTTTCGGGCCGCTGCCAGCTTTGTGAGCAGGGTTTCGAGCGCTGTAATCGACTGGCTCAACTCGCTTGCCCGAGCCTGCTGAGCCTTGATCTGGTGTTCGAGATCGAGCTGTTTGGCGATGGCCATGCGGGCTTGATCATCGCGGCCATTTGCAACGGCGTCTTCGGCCTGCTTGCGGGCTTGGTCATGAGCGGCCTCAAGCGCTGGCACTCGAGATGAAAGCCGATGCTGGTCCGCTATCTGGCGGCCAAGTTCGTCACGCGCGAACCGCTCTGACTGGTCAAGGTCAGTTGCCGTTTGGCTAGGCAAAAGTTCTGCGAGTTCAAGGAGATCGTAGACATTGGCTTTCACCATGTCTGCCAAGCGATCTTTCAATGAACCCAACATAACGCCCTCCATATATCGAATATCGGTATGAGTTTCGGAAATTCAAGACTTCGAGGGGCATAATCGTACGAAACGGTTAAAACTTCGAGCGCTGGTAGTAGGTAAAGTATAAAAAAAACCGGCTCGCTGCGTTAAAACAGTGAGCCGGTTTTGAGGGTCGGTTGGTTGTTTGCTCGACTTTAGCCTGCAATACGCTGAGTGTAAGTGGCGGGCTTTTTGCGCTCGCGCTTGCGGGCCGGTTGGAAGGCGACCTGAGCGTGATCTTTGCAATAGGGGCCACAATCGGATTTCCGGCCACAAAACGCAAAAGACGGGTCAGCCGGATCACCAATCGGCCATTTGCACATGGAATCTCGCAATGTCAGGATTGTCGCAGCCTCGCCATCATTTAGCGGCATGGGCGGCAGCGCAGCCATGGCGGCCTTCTCGACCGCGCGAACAGTATCGCCAGCTGGTCGCGCTGCGGCGGGTCGCTGCACGGGGGCCGGAGCTGGCCTGCGCACAGTGCCATCGGCGGCAATTTGCGGCTTGGGCCTTGCCAATGGCGGCGGCCGCTTGACCGGACGTGACGGCGTAGCGCGCCCTGAAAGTCCCAGACGGTGGACCTTACCGATCACCGCATTGCGCGTCACCCCACCCAGCTGCTTGGCGATCTGGCTCGCGCTATGGCCTTCGGCCCATAATTTTTTGAGAACGTCGATGCGGTCTTCGGTCCATGCCATTTTTCAACTCCCTTACGGTTTTCCGTAGCCCCATATGTAGTGTTAGTGGCGTGTCACTACAGGCTGTCAACTCAACATATGGTGGCCTACCGGGAGGCTAAACACAATATGGAGTTTGGGTTGTCCACAGGAGAATCAACATGTTGTGGCTTGAAAAAGAAAAACCAAGCCTCGTCAACGGGACAAAACACGACTAAACCCGCCCCTATGACAGATTCCCCAGCTTCATCGCCCACCGGTCCTCTGGATAAGGCGACGGATAGAGCCGCCAGAAGCGCGGCGTCCATCCCGCCAGCAGTGCGATCCTATGGCCGCCTGAACCTTCTGGGGCTCTGGACCCTCTATAAAAGAGAGGTGGCCCGATTCCTGACCGTATGGAAGCAGACTTTGGTCGCGCCCATTGTACAGACGCTTTTGTTCATGACGGTGTTCCAACTCGCCTTTGGCAATCGAGGCAATCTGTCGGGCGATTTCGAGGGGCTCGCCTATGGCGACTTCCTTGCGCCGGGGCTTCTTATCATGGCCATCCTGCAAAACGCATTTGCAAATTCGTCCTCGTCGCTGGTGATCGCCAAAGTACAGGGAAGCCATGTCGATTTTCTAATGCCGCCCCTTTCGCCACTGGAGCTGACAATTGGCTTTATCGCAGGCGCCGCCACGCGCGGGCTGATGGTTGCCATCATTGCGGGCATCGCCATCCATCTTTCGCCGCTGGCCGATTTGCCGCTGCAACATCCGCTGGCGATTATATGGTTCGGCCTGTGCGCCGCGATCATTCTGGGGGCATGCGGCGCGATGGGCGGGATCTGGGCCGACAAGTTCGACAATCTTGCAACCATCTCGAATTTTGTCATCGTGCCGCTGACGTTTCTGTCGGGGACGTTTTACGACATCAATGTCCTGTCCGAGCCGTTTTTCACCATCTCGCTATTCGATCCGTTTTTCTATGTCATTGACGGGTTCCGCTACGGCTTCCTTGATGCGGCCAATTCCAATTTGGCCGTCGGGGCTGTGGTGACTGGTCTTTTGGCGGTGCTGACCACGACTGGCGTCTGGTGGATGTTCCGAACCGGTTACAAGCTGAAAGCGTGACGGCGCGTTTTTTCAGGGGCAAGATCAGCTGGGCGGACTATCAGGCACGCCTGCCTGTCGTGCCCCCTTATGGCTTTGCCGCACCAGAAGCAGACCCGAATATTGCCCCCCGGACTTTGGTGCCAGTAATCCGGCAGACCCCAGAGGGTGACGGGCCCGACCGCGAAGCCTTGCAATTGGGCCCGACCGTCTGGGGGCTGATCCCAGACTGGTTTCGCGGGCGGTTTGACGAATGGCGCAGCCCTGCAATCAATGCCCATGGCGATGATGTGGCCGAGTCTGCCGTCTTCCGTGGCGCTTACAGGCACAGGCGCTGTCTCATTCCGGCGCACGGATTCTACGTTTGGGAAGGCCAGGCCGGACACAAGACGCGCTATGCGGTGGCGCGGCGCGATGCGGACTGGCTGTGCTTTGCAGGAGTTTGGGAACGCGCGCTGATCGATGGCTCGGTCTATGACGGGCTTACCATGCTGATCACGCGGCCAAATGATCTGGTGGCAGGACTATCGGGGCATATGCCGATTATCATTGCGCCGGACGATTACGAGGCATGGCTGGGGGATAGGCCGAGGGATTATGCGCCGCTTTTACGCCCTTCGCCAGCGGCAGATTTAACCGCTTGGCCTAGCCATGAGGGCTATCCGGTCTGGCCGTAAAAGCGGATTTGGGAAGAGTCTTGTTTTGGCTCTTTTATGGGCTCTATTATATCGGCCGGGACTCTCGTTTAGGCTCTTGTTTTGTTTGTCCCCTGCGCCGAGGCGCAATGGGACGCCGCTTCGCGGGCTGAGGGCTCTTTTACTAAGACCGCCAGACATGGGGCCCTCCGAGCAAAGCTCGCAAGGGCAAGCGCCCGTCGGCCGTTCAGGCCGCCCCGCCGGAGGTGCCTCGCACCGTGAGGCATAAAAAGAAGCCCTCAGCCCGCGAAGCGGCGTCTTATGGCATCCGTCGTGGGCGCTTTAGCGGGGAAAGAAGCAAAACCATCCTACAGCGGCGCGGGCTTGCCTAATCTCTCAGCCATGAGATGGACAGCTGCCAAAACCGACCCGAAGATATTGGAAGAACTGGTCTGGGCCGAAGTGGCGCGCGCGTTTGCGGCGGGGGCGACGGGGCCAGAGCTTAGCCGGAAGTTCGGCTTTGGTGAATCAACGTTTTACGCCCACGCCAAGGCGGGCGGTTGGCAGCGAAAGCAAGTGGCCGCCCGCGAGCAGGCAAAGGCGGGGAACCGTGAACCAGCTCCAAAGACGGCTGATCGGGTTTTAGAGGGGCTTGAGCTGACGGCGCCGTCGCTGGAAGCGGACGCGGCACAATTGGCGCGCAAGGCGCTGGCGCTGGTGGTCGATGGAGATGGCAAGGGCGCGGACGCCGCGCTCAAAGCGGCGGATCGTTTGCTGCGGATCAAGCGGCGGCTCGGCAGCGAGCCGGAAAGTTTGAAATCTGAGGAAGCGCTGGGGCGGCTGATGGCGATGAGCGATGCGGAGCTTGAGGCGGAGATATTGCGGTTGGCTGGGGGCGGGTGA
>CAZMMU010000006.1:0-103052 GCA_964567455.1 uncultured Hyphomonas sp. | reverse complement strand
AACCGACGACCTCTTGCATGCCATGCAAGCGCTCTCCCAACTGAGCTATGGCCCCATATTTTGGACTTTGGAGGGGATAGAGCGGACGCGGCCCGCGATCAAGTCCTAATTCCTATTCGCCGGGCAGATCGTCCTCGTCATCATCGATGTCTACGTCAACATCGACATCGATGTCGAACTCCTCGGCTTCATCGTCGAGAATGTCATCATCATCGACGCCCTGCTCGGAAAAGCCCGCTGGAACGCCCTTCGCCGTGGTCTCGTCATCATCATCGTCGACATCGGTCACGGCCAGTGCCGGATCATTCTCGTCGCCCAGTTCAGCGATCGTCTCGCCCTCATCCTCTTCATCTTCATCTTCATCCGTGACAGCCGCCTTGACCTCCTCGGCATCGTCCTCATCATCTTCGTCTGTCTCTTTCGTCGCAGCAGGGGCAGCTTTGGCGGCCACTTTCGTGCGCGCCGCAATCACCTCTTCCGCGTCCGGCTCGAAACTGTTCTGACATTTCGGGCATACGGCCGGACGTTTATTCAGATCATAAAACTTCGCTTCGCAATTGGGGCAAAGTTGCTTGGTTCCAAGGTCAGATGTTGACACGCGCGCGCCTCCGTAATCTTAACGGTAAAAATAACAGTGGCGAGCGATTGCCACGAACCCAGGGCGCTGTCAAAGCCCTTTCACGTCAAAACGTGATTCTGAATGAAAGTGACCTTAGCTTTGCTGACCTCCCACCCCGTCTCTGCCATTGCCGGAAGCCTCGCCGCGCCGGGCGATAAATCCTGCTCGCACCGCGCGCTGATCCTTGGTGGATTGGCCTCTGGCACGTCCGAAATAGGGGGTCTCCTCGAAGGCGATGATGTCCGCCGCACAGGTGACGTGATGCGTCAACTCGGCGCTGATGTCGTACAAACCGACCAGGGCGTCTGGCGCGTGACCGGTGTCGGCGAGGCCAGTCTATCCTCGCCCGAAGCACCGCTAGATTTTGGCAATTCGGGCACGGGCTCGCGGCTGCTGATGGGCGTGATGGCGGGACACGCGATCACCGCAAAAATAATTGGCGATGCCAGCCTGTCTTCCCGTCCGATGGCGCGGATCACCGAGCCGCTCTCGCAAATGGGCGTGCGCTTCGAGACCAGCACTGGCGACACGCTGCCGCTCACCCTCCACGGCACAGACACGCTCCAACCCATCGCCTACACCCCGCCCCATGCCTCTGCGCAGGTCAAATCCGCAATCCTCCTCGCAGGTCTTCGCGCCCACGGCACCACATCGGTCTCCGAAGCCCGCATGACCCGCGACCATTCCGAGCGCATGCTCAAAGGCTTTGGCGCAGAGATCGGCATTACCCGCAAAGACGGCGTGCGCACGGTCTCGATTGCGGGCGGGCAATCCTTGAGCGCCCAACACATCCGCGTGCCGGGCGACCCCTCCTCCGCCGCTTTCCTGATCGCTGCCTCCCTGATCTCAGCCAAGGGCGATGTGCTGATCGAGAACGTCATGTCCAACGAGACGCGCGACGGCTTCTTCCGCGTGGCCGAGCTGATGGGCGCGTCGCTCGGTGCCGAGCCGCGCGACGAAGCGGCGGGCGAACGGCTGATTGACTTGCAGGCCAGCTCCGCCCCGCTCAAAGGCGTCGCCGTGCCCGAACATATGGTCCCCGCCATGATTGACGAGTTCCCGATCCTCGCCGTGCTCGCCGCCTTTGCCACAGGTGAGACACGGATTTCCGGCGCGGCCGAATTGCGCGTCAAGGAAAGTGACCGGATCAGCGCGACGGTCAATATGCTGCGCGTCAATGGCGTCGAGGCCGAGGAAACCGAAGACGGCTTTGTCGTTCAGGGCTGCGCAGGCAACGTCCCGGGCGGTGGGCATGTCACCACCCATCACGACCACCGCATCGCCATGAGTGCGCTTGTCATGGGCACTGCGGCGCAAAACCCTGTCAGCATAGACGACGCCAGCATGATCGACACAAGCTATCCGGCGTTTGCCGACCATATGCGCAGCCTTGGCGCAGATTTTCGGTAGGCGGACGTAATGTGACGTCCGCTAGACAATGTTTCAAAGTGAAATAGACTGATGCAATGCTCCGACTAACCATATTGATCTCCATATGCCTCTTCTTGCGATCTGGTTTCGTGAATGCCTAAGAATATCAGTTACAATCGGGAGAAATCATTGCCGATTCAAACTACAAAGAACTTCATGTTTTCGGTGGCTCAAAGCGACTTGCTCTTGAAGTCACATTTCAAGATGATGCGGATCAATCGGCTCTTCGCAACCAGTCACTTATTGAGCTCCTGACAGAGCATCTGATACCTAAAGCGATAAGTGAGGGTTACGCGGAAGTCTCTATATGGGAGACCATCGTTGAAGGAAAAGTCGGGCCAGACAATTCCTTATTCTCTGCGCAGGTGAGTGCAGGTATTTATGAGAACTACGATTTCAAGCTAGGCGAGAGGTGGATCTGGGAGCAAACAGTTGGTCCCGAAATCGACGCTACAATGGTCGACCTAATTGAGTTCACTTACTCCGAAGAGCTCGACCTGTTTAGCAGCGAGCTCTTCCCGGTAACAATTGAAGGCGGAACTTATTTCCAAGTTTGGCTAAATGTAGATGGCGCGTCTGTACAAAAGAGTATCGAGAAGGCTAACGAGTTCTTTCGCAAGCTGTCTGGGTGTCAAGTAGATGGAGTCCCAATCGATACCACCAGTTTCTTGGGTCGGCAGAACGCTATAGCGCTCAGGATCTATATCATACCTCACGTGATATCATCCCCATTCCAGCATCAGCCAAGAATGGCGTTAACCTATGGGCATGAAAAGGGGGTCGCTCATTGTTATACGGTTACCTCCGATGAGAGTGGAACCTGGAATGACCTCTATTCAGCTTTGAGCGAATGAGCGCAGTCTTGCGACGGTCGACCCTGACAAAACCAGACACCCCAAACAGGAGTCCCCCCTACTCCCCCTGATAAAATATCGGTGAAGACCAAGCCCGTTCCTGCAAGACTTCGGTGAGTTCCGGATTGGGCGGGGTGCCATTGCGCACCGCATCCCAGCTGGACCAGCGGCAGGTCGGGTTCTCCAGTACGCGGACATAATAGACCGCCGTCTCGCTCGCGTCGAAATCAGGGTCCGTCCAGATAGTTTTCAACTCAGCCGCGCCTGAACCCGCTTCGGTCTGGCAGGTGGACGGGTCTACCCGCGCGCCATTGTCAGGGCAACGCCGTGTGGCGGCATCCGGCTCGGCACCACCTGAACAGGCAATGTCGTAAATCCGCTCGGATGCTGCGCCGCTCTCGGTCCAGACTTTGACAATTTGCATACGCTGCAAGGGGGCGCTGATCGCGTCCTGCATGGCCCACGCGATAAAGCTCGGTGGACCCTCGCCGCCAGAGAGATTGCCGCCCATAGGCACCCCGCCTGCATAGGCCTGTTCGAGCAAGTCCGCCGCGTCCAGCATGTCCGCTGAATAGCCAAACCCGCCAAACAGCCTCACCCGCATGCGCGGTCCCGATGTGCCAAAGGTTTCCTTGCGCGCCATCGCATCGAAAATATGCTCGCGCGTGTTCGCCTCGGCCCACACACCCGCAAGGCCACTGGCCGAATATTGGCTTCCGGCAAGAAGCTCCGTATTTTCTTCGGCGGGCGGCCATTCGGTTGCCCCATTTGGCGGCACGGACTGGCGCGCTTCAGGGCTTGAGCCATCGGTGCCGAATTTGCCCCAATGGTTTTCCTCGCGCAAAGACGCTGCGCCAAGATGCGTATCCGACGAGCCAATAAAGCCAAACGCATAGGGGTTGAACCCATCGGACCCGTCGAGCTCCAGGCCGCGCCCCAAAGCTGTGCGCGCAAAGTCGCCCGTATTGATCGTCGCTTTGACCTGGCTGCCGATGAAATATTCATACTGCTCGAAGCCCGCAAACTCGTCATTGGGCGAAAGCGACGGATGCGCTTCGGACGTACCTTTGACCTGGCTGATCTCGATCACAGGCTCGTTGCGCATCCGTTTGTCTGCATAGGCAGCGCTCAAACGCGCGCCAAGATATGTCTCGGCGGCAAACATCTCTCCATTCGATGCGTTCGAATTATGCGGAATGGCCAGAACGTCCCGCCCGCCTGCGCGCTGCTCGTCCATCCATGCCCAGAGGTCTTCGGGATTGGTCGAATCGAGCGTGGTAAACAGCCGGTCCGGCGCGGCGTCGCGAAAGATGACATTGCGGTGCAAATTCGCCGCGCGCTGCGGCCCATTCGTCGCGATGGCGCGCATGGCGGTGAACTCATAGCCGGAAAACGCTGTGAACTTGCCCGGGTCATTGTGCCTATCCGCTGCGGCCACCGTGCTCGCCCAAACGCTGTCCATCTCGTCGCGGTCGTAAATCTCGTCAATCTCTTCGCCGTTCACGATGGTCAGCCCGACCCGCAGGAACGAGCCACGAGGATCTTCTGCGCCCTCGCCAAACACGGCCAATGCCGTTTCGGTCTGGCCAATCGCCGAGCTGGGGTCGGCCATTTTCGGCACAATGCCAAGATATTCGCCATGATCCGTCACGGCGAGGAAATCAAGCGGCGGACCTTCGAGCTTCATCTCGCCCCCGCCCGCATGCGGAATGGCCTCGCCCTTGGCAAATTTGTAAGCGTCATCGGGGCCGACCCGCGTGCCAAAGATAAACGCGTCAAACGAGTTTTTCGTGTGAATGTGCAAATCGCCGAAATACGCGTTGCGCGTCGGGTTTTCAGTGATCGCGCCTGACTCTATATTTTGCTCTTGTAGAACGGTATCTGGAGTCTGCGTCTGATTTGTAGAGTCCCCCTGCCCGCATCCGGACGCCAGCAATAAAGCCGCCACGCTTGTCGATAGAATGGCCGAAATCTTCACACGCTTATCTGTCATAATCATCTCCCTTTAATCTCGATACCACACCCTGACTATGCGGAAGGCAAGACTTGACTTTCACCCGCGGCTACATCACCTCAGCCCCATGATTGTTGCGATTGACGGAACCCTCGCCTCGGGCAAAGGCACAATTGCGCGGCAGGTGGCCCGCAAATATGGCTTGGCCCATATGGACACGGGCCGTCTCTACCGCGCCACAGGCGTGGCCGCGCTCCGCTCGAACACCCCGCTTGACGATGTGCCCGCGCTGACAAAACTCGCCGAAACGCTCGATCTCGACGCGTTTGAGGAAGCCAGCCTGCGCACTGCCGAAGCTGGCCAAGCCGCGTCCAAAGTGGCCGCCATTCCCGAAGTGCGTGCAGCCCTTGTGACCCTCCAACGCAAGTTCGCCCGTCGGACGGGCGGCGCGGTGCTCGATGGCCGCGACATTGGCACCGTGATCTGCCCGGAAGCGGACGTGAAGCTCTGGATTGACGCCAATATCGCCGAACGGGCCCGCCGCCGCGCCAAGGAGCTTGCCGAGGCCGGAAAGCCGATTTCCGAGGCCGATATGCTCGCAGAATTGCAAGAACGCGACACCCGCGACCGCACCCGCAAAACCGCGCCGATGAAAATGGCCGAAGATGCGGTCTTGATTGATACCACTGATCTGGGTATAGACGCCGCTGTGGAACAGGCGTTCGCTGCAATTGATGCGGCAATGGCCAATAGAAATCGCTCTCTCTAGCCTGCGGGCTAAAACCAAAAGAGGGTGCCCACAGATCAATTCAACCTTTAACCCCTCGCTCGGGCGAGAGGGGCCGTTTGCCGTTTCGGGCTAGGCTATCCTCATTCCCCGCGCTCCTCTGGAGCTTCCATGACCACCGAATCCATGACCCCAACCACTGACGATTTCGCAGCCCTCTTTGAAGGCAGCGCCGCGTCCGAAAGCATGACCGAAGGCCGCGTGATCCCTGCAACCGTGATCTCGGTCGAAAATGACGCTGTGATCGTCGATGTGGGCCTCAAGACTGAAGGCCGCATCCCGCTCAAAGAATTCTTCCTTGATGATAATCAGCCCGAAGCTGGCAAAATCGTCGAGGTCTATCTCGACCGCATTGAAAACGCCCTTGGCGACGCCGTCCTCAGCCGCGAAAAAGCGCGCCGCGAGGAAAGCTGGATCCGCCTCGAAGACATGCACAAAAAAGACGAGCCGGTCACTGGCGCGATTGTTGGCCGCGTCAAGGGCGGCTTCACCGTCGACCTTGGTGGCGTCAATGCCTTCCTGCCCGGCTCGCAAGTCGATATCCGCCCCGTGCGCGATGTTGGCCCACTTATGGGTGAAAAGCAGCCTTTCGCTATTTTGAAAATGGACCGCCCACGCGGCAATGTCGTTGTCTCCCGCCGCGCCGTGCTCGAAGAGAGCCGCGCGGAACAGCGCGCCGAGATTGTCGGCAATATGGCTGAAGGCGACGTTCGCGAAGGCATCGTCAAGAACATCACCGATTATGGCGCGTTCGTTGACCTTGGCGGCATTGATGGCCTCCTGCACGTCACCGATATGAGCTGGAAGCGGATCAACCACCCGTCCCAAGTGGTCGAGGTCGGTCAGACGGTGAATGTTCAAGTCATCAAGATCAATCCTGAAACCCAGCGCATCTCGCTCGGGATGAAACAGCTCGGTTCCGATCCTTGGGATGGCGTTGAAGCAAAATACATCATCGGGACACGTCTTGAAGGCAACATCACGAACATCACCGATTATGGTGCATTCGTGGAACTCGAAGACGGTGTTGAAGGCCTGATCCACGTGTCCGAAATGAGTTGGACCAAGAAAAACGTCCATCCGGGCAAAATCGTTTCGACCTCGCAATTGGTCGATGTCGAAGTTCTTGATGTGGATTCCGAGAAGCGCCGTATCTCGCTGGGCCTCAAGCAGACGATGGACAATCCATGGGATGCCTTCCTTGCAGAAAGCCCGATCGGCTCTGAGATCGAAGGCGAAGTGCGCGGTATTACCGAGTTCGGTATGTTCATCGGTCTCGGCCCTGATCTTGACGGCATGGTTCACATCAATGACATCGCCTGGGACAAGTCTGGTGAAGAAGCCATCCAAGCCTACACCAAAGGCGATATGGTCAAAGCCAAAGTGCTTGACGTGGATGCCGACAAAGAACGTGTCTCGCTTGGCATCAAGCAGCTCTCTGGTGATCCGCTTGGCGGGTCGGGGGCGTCCGATGGCGATGCAAGCGGCGGCAGCGCCATTGTTCGTAATGCGATCGTCACGTGTACGGTCACCGAGACCGCATCCGGCGGCATCGAGGTCGAGTTCGGCGAACCTGCCATGCGCAGCTTCATCCGTCGCTCAGATCTCTCGCGCGACCGTTCCGAGCAACGCCCCGAACGCTTCGCCGTTGGCGACAAGGTCGACGCACGCGTGACCAATGTCGATCGCGGCTCGCGCCGTGTCACCCTCTCGATCAAGGCGCTGGAAATCGCTGAAGAGAAAGAGGCTGTCGCACAGTATGGCTCCGCAGACAGCGGCGCCTCGCTTGGCGATATTCTCGGAGCTGCTCTGGGCGGTGCCGCAACAGCCGCACCTGCCGATGAACCCGCTGAAGAGAAAGCGCCAGAGCCTGCAAAGGAAGAGGCTCCTGCAGCGCCCGCCGCCAAAGCAGACACGTCAGCAATGGACGAACGTGGACGCTTGTCCGGGCCACAGGGTGAAGCTGACGATCTCAAACAGATCAAAGGCGTTGGCCCTGTGCTCGAAGGCAAACTCAACGATGCAGGTATCTACCATTTCTGGCAGGTGGCCGCATTGAAGGTCGATCAAATTGAAGCGCTTGAGGAAGAGATGAGCTTCCCCGGACGCATCACACGTGATGACTGGATCAGCCAAGCTGCAGGTTTCGCTGCTGACGCTTCCTAGTCCGACTTATCGAACGGGCGCGCATTATATTTGCGCGCCCGCTCAACTAAGTCGAAAAGTTTACGCTTAAGACTTGGAATCGGGTCAAAATTCAGTTTAGAGTGTCGGTATGCTTAGATCAGAACTCGTTGCGAAATTGTCTGAGGAAAACCCCCACCTCCCCTTTAAAAGAGTGGAGCAGGCAGTTGACGTTATCTTTGAGGAAATCTCGGCCGCACTCGAACGCGGAGACCGGGTCGAATTACGCGGCTTCGGTGCCTTCTCGGTCCGCGAACGAAATGCCCGAAAAGGCCGCAACCCGCGCACCGGCGAAACCGTTTTGGTTCCAGCCAAACGCGTGCCATTTTTCAAGGCCGGCAAAGAGCTGCGTATCCGGATCAATGACGGCAAAGATCCCGAAGCACGCTAGACCTGAACTGCACGTATAACAGCGTCTTCGTGCAATCTTTACTTTTTGTTTACAGAACAAGTAAATATGCTACCTGTCATGGCGGTATATAACCCGTCTACAAACAGGGGAAACGCATATGTTTAATGAGTTCAAAGAGTTTGCGATGAAGGGCAACCTCGTTGACATGGCCGTCGGCTTTGTCATGGGTGCCGCCTTCGCCGCTGTCGTCACAGCCTTTATTCAAGGCGTCTTCATGCCATTGATCAGCCCGGTGCTGGGCGGGATTGATCTGGCCGCGTGGAAATACGAAATGGCACCGGCCGTGCTCGAAGGCGGCGAAGTCGTCAAAGAAGCCGTGTTCGTTGACATTGGCGGATTTGTCACTGCGCTCATTTCCTTCATCATTGTTGCCTTCGTGATGTTTATGATCATCAAGGGCATGAACAATGCGATGAAAGAGGAAGAAGCACCTGAGGAAGATCCAGGTCCATCGCAGGAAGATCTTCTTGCAGAAATTCGTGATTTGTTAGCAAAGCAAAGCTAAACTCCGCTTTAGTAGAGTAAAGCGTAGAGTGATTAAGGGCGGCCCCGTCGGGCTGCCCTTTTTTTGTTTGTTCCGTTTGCGCAGAGCGCAAAATGGACCATGGCTTCAATATACCTCAAACCGGTCAAGCTCGATCGTATACGCCGCATCCGCCAGCGCCGTGCTTTCCGTTGTCACCCGCAGAACCCCTTCGATCCAAACTGCCTGAGCCAAATCGCGTAGCTTGATCGGCGTCTGCGACACGACATAAACCGTCTGGTTGGGCGGCGGCGGCGGCAAATGCAGACAAGCCCCATAATAAGGCACCAGCAGAAACTCTGTGATCTCAGCATCTGCGCCATAGGCAAACGGCACGGTATAGCCCGGCAACCGAACGCGCTCTCCGGCCAGCGCGTCTACCGTCGCAAAAGATCCAATCTGCGTTGCGACATCGCTCGCCCCACCTTCTTCAATCTCGGCAGGTGCGCCCGTCTTCGCATACTGTTCAGCATAAAGCGCCCGCAACCGCGCTTCCTCTCCCTCCGGTACCAGTTCTTCCCAGGTCAGTGCGCGGGCTTCGTGGGCATCGTCAGACTTTTCACCGCCGGGATTGGCTCCGCAGGCGGACAGAGCCACCCAACCGAAAGACAAGCAGGCAAAAATAAGAAACTGACGTAACATGAGAGCAGTCTAAACCCCTATGTCCAGCCCGTCCATCAGCGTCCGCCGGTAAGCGATCAGAGCCGGCACGCAGCCGGCCAACGCCGCCGCCAGCGTCACGCCGATCACGACAAATAGATCAAACATCCCCACACCTGTCCCCAGCAGTCTGATTCCCCATTGCGTCTGCAAAAGTGGCCCGCCAAGCCACAGTCCAAGCTGGGCCAGACCGATCCCTATCACGGCCCCGGCAAATCCTGTCAGCGCGGTTTCCAACACCAGCAAACCGGCAATCTGCGAAGGTCTGGCCCCAACCGCTCGCAGCACCGCCACTTCGCGCCGCCGCGCCGCCAACCCCGTCAGCAGACTGGTCAGCGCAGACATCAACCCGACCACAATCACAAACCCTGAAATCGCCAGCAATGCCCGCTCGGCCAGCCCTGTCACTGCCCACAACTCCCCCAGCGCCCGCCCGGGTAACACAGCGATCAGAGCGTCATCGGGCCAGGTATCAATCTGCTGCTTCACCCGCAGCACAGATGGCTTGTTCACAAGACCCAGCAGAAGTGCGGAAACCGGGGGAGATGCCTCTGTCTGGCCATGGATCGCCCCAATGGCATCGAGCGGAACATGCACCGCCTGATCAACAGGCGTCCCGGTTGCTTCGAGCACCCCGACGACGGCGAACGCATGATCATCATGATCGGAAATGCCCGCCTGCCCCAGCCCGTGCGTCAAAGCCAGTTCCGAGCCAATCCCATAGCCCAATGCCTGCGCGACATCTGCCCCAAGCACCACATCGCCCTCGTCAGCAAAGATACCGCCTTCGGCAAAGCCCAGCGTCTCCCCAGCCCCATAACGATAATACGCGAAATAGTCCGGATTTGTTCCAATCACCCTGTACCCGCGATGGCTGTCCCCCAGCGATAAAGGCACGGCCCACGCCACGGTCTCAAGATCCGAGATCGCACGCGCGGTGTCCGCGCTCACATTTGCAGGCGGGTCTCCAATCCGAAATATGCTGGCGAGCAATAGATTCACCGGCGCTGATCGCGCGCCGACGATAAGATCGGTTTCGGTCAACGTTGCCTCGAAACTTGCGCGCGTGCCCTCGCCAATCTTAGCAACCCCGACAAATAGCAAGGTCGACAGCGCCAGCGTGAGAACAGTCAGTATCGCCGTCCCTGCCCGCGCGCGCAGGCTCGCTATCGCCAGAGTCATAAGCGGGAACCCGCTCAAGATACCAGCCTGCCATCTTGCTGCGCCAGAGAATTAATATCTTCGAGCGCAACCCGCCGATCAAACTGATCGGCAAACGCATCATCATGACTGACAAAAATCAGGCTGGCCCCGCTGCGCGCGACTTCGTCAAGCAGGACACCGAGAAACTGGTCACGATTGGTCGCATCCAGCGCCGATGTCGGCTCATCCGCAATAATCAGTTCAGGTCCGCCCAGAAGCGCCCGTGCCGCTGCCACTCTTTGCTGTTGCCCAACTGATAAATCAGCCACGCGGCGACGTTCGATATCTGCCAAATCCAGACCCAGCGCCTCAAGCAACGCCGTCGCAGCCATCCGTCCACTGCCCTTCAACCTTGCCCGCCGCACCGCAGAGAACTGGCACCCCAGCAGCACATTCTCGACCACGCCTAAAAATGGCAACAGGTTGAACATTTGAAAGACCACACCCAGATGATCGGCCCGGAACCGGTCTCTCGCGCGACCAGACAGACGCCCCAGATCCTGCCCTAATACGGACACTTGCCCCGACTGCGGCTGCAAAATCCCGCCAACGAGGCCCAGAAATGTCGATTTTCCAGAGCCACTGGCCCCCTGTAAAAAGACACGTTCCCCACGGCCAACTTCCAAATGATCGACGGCGAGAATTGGACCTGCCTTCGGCCAACCAAACTGCATTGAATTTACAATAAGCGCAGGCGTCATCCACAAGCCTTTCCGGGATTTTATGCCTTAGCCCATTTCAATAGAACAAAAAAGAGATTATATAACATAATGAATTTCCGGGCCGGCCAGATATCAGGGGCCGGAACGGATTAGCTTGCGTGTTTTGCATATTCGCCGAATACGACGGCGCAGCCGAGATCGAGTGGAGTTAAGTCATGTGGGCAAATCTGCAAGCCCCGCTCTTTTTTGGACTGATTGCGGCTTTTATCACCTCGATTGGACTCGTTGCTGTTGCGCAGCGTGGTCTCTGGAGTGAACGCAATGCCTCGCTTTTTGCGTTGGCGGCGGGCGGTATGCTGCTGACCCTCACCCTGCTTCACATCACGCCGGAGGCCATAGAACGCACGCGCATGGCACCCGCTCTCATCCTGAGCGGCTTTCTGGGCGGGCTATTGCTCAATAAGACGGTCAGCGCGCTGTTCGGCGACGAAGCAACCGGACCAAACCGCGCCGCTGCCGCAACGCCGGTGATCGCCATTGCCATTCATTCCTTCCTCGATGGCATTATCTATGCGGTGACCTTTTCCCATAGTTTCGAATCTGGCGCATTTGTTGCGCTATCGCTTATTTTGCACGAATTTCCTGAGGGCGTCATTGCCTTTACAATCTTGCGACGCAGCGGTTTTAGTGGCCGCCAAAGCTTCGTCTTCGCCTTCCTCGCCGCCGCTGCTACAACCCCCCTCGGGGTCATAGCGTCTGGTCCGTTCATCTATTTGATGAGCGAAGAAATGGTCGGCAATCTGTTCGCAATATCTGCCGGATTGCTCTTGTTCGTGGCCACGGGACCGCTCATGGCTCCCCTGAGACACGAGCGCCCCAAACGTAGCCTCACAGCCCTCGGAATCGGCGTGGTCATCGCCGCCATTATCAGCCTGTCTCCATTTTCCCGCCACGATGATCACCATCATAGCGGCCATGATACACACGCTATTCTTGCGCAAACTGGCGATCTGGCACCAAGTCTGCATACTATTTCTCAGTCATATCTGATTAACCAGTTTCGCAGATCGCAGACGCTGGGATAGCCTGTAGTCAATCAAGCGGGGCAACCGTAATCGCACCCCGCCGAAGCGCGAAAGCAAAAAGACCCATGTCTGTTGCAGCAGGAACAAGAACAACTGGCTACGCGCCATCAAACAGAATTGATGGCATTGTTCTGGCTGTGTGGTCCGGTATCTGCCTGCTGGGCATGTCGCTGACCTCGCCCAATCCATCTGTTGCTCCGCCACCGTCGGACATCGGGACGCTGAAGACGATTGAAGTCACAATCGATCCAGATGGTTTGCCGACACCCGACGTATCATCGGCGCCCAATAATGGGGCCGGGACAGATGAGGCAAGCCCTCCTCTTCCCGCACTCAAACCGCCCGCGGACATCGACGTCCCTTCCATCAAGCCTGATCTGGCACCGGAGGAAGACGGCCTCAACGTCATCACCCCACGCATTTTGGCGGAGTTGTCTCCCAGTGAACACATCGCGTCAGGCCCCGGCTTTATCAGCCTCATGGGCACCAGCTACAACCCGACCAATTGGCACCGCTCAACCCATGCGGCTACGTCGGACTTTCTTGCAACAGACTGGACCGAAAATCATGCCCTCTACGACGCGGATGGCCTTTCGCTCAAAATCGAACCCTCACCCGATAAGCCGGGCCATTTCGTCGGCGGCGAGATCCAGACCAGTCAGACTTATGGCTATGGCCGATATGAAGTTCTGATGCGTCCGGCCAAGGCGTCGGGCACCGTCTCATCCTTTTTTACCTATACCGGTCCGTACCATGGAAACCCGCATGATGAAGTCGATATTGAATTTCTCGGCGCGGACACGACCAAAATCTACCTGAACTATTTCAGCCGCGGTCGGGTGGGCGAAGACGTGACCCTTGATCTGCCATTTGATGCCGCCGACGCCCTCCACCTCTATGCTTTTGAATGGCACCGCGACGGCATCACCTGGTTTGTCGACGGCCAGCCAGTCCACCAGACACGCGGCGGAGATCCGTTGATCCCGCAAACGCCTGGCGCCATTATCGTGAATCTCTGGGCTGGCCAACCGAAACTCTATTCCTGGCATGGCCGGCCCAACTTCCAACACGCCCAGGCCGAGTATGCCTGCATTTCGTTTCAGCCGCTCGGCAGCACTGGGCGGTCTTGTTCGACCGTCTTTCCGCCACAGCCTCCCTCAAAGCCGCGATCCCAAAGCTTACTGTCACGCGCGGTCAGCGAACTCGTCACCAAATTAACCCTGTCCGAAGACGGACCTAGCCAAATCAACTAGCGGCATTGCTTTTGCATCGCTATCTGCAAACTGGCAGGAGCAAAGCATTGAGCAAGCGGACACGTTTCATCTTGGCACTTATCGCCGGACTTCTCGCGCTGGTGCTCGCCCACCAAATCTCGTTCGCCACTGCAAAAGCCAATGCCGATGCAACCCCGCAAATCTGCGATACTGCCAGCCGGACCGCCTACGAAGATTTGCGCATCGACCGAAACGTCGAACGGTCGCCCGCTTACCTGCTCTCCATTGCGGAAGATTTTCTGGCCAACTGCAATACCCCAATCCATGTTCAAGCCGTCGCCAAACACGCCGCACGCGCCGCCCTCGACGCCGGACAAACGGATCGCTCGCTTGGGCACTTCGAGCGCGCACTGAGCAATGGCGCCTCGCTCACCGAAGCCGAACAACTCGACCATATTCTGGCTCTATGGCTTAACGATCAATCTGAGCAGGCATGGACATTGCGTGACGACCTGATCGAAGACTGGCTGAACAAAGCCGCTATCGTCGCTGACATCACCTCCATCAATGTCCGCGATGGCATCATTCACAAGCTCACTTTTGACACACCTGTCGGAAAAGTCCGCACCCGCACACATTGGCTCGCCCAGCCCCATGGCGAAGGCTGGCCCGCTGCCATAAGCTATGATGCAGACCCTGCCCTGATCGCTTTGCTATCCTTCCGCATGGGACCAAATGCCGAGGCCATGAAAAATCTGACGCTTATCCAGTGCCGCGGGCGCAAAGTTGCCGCGCGCAAATTCGGCGAATTCGAAGACGCGGTTGCCGACGAGACGGCAATCGAAACCCTCAAAACCTATCTGCGCCAACCCCAATCCCCACACACGGCACAAACAGGCCAGCCTGCCGCAGCCTGCTATGCCAGTGACAGGCTATTTCTTCCTGTCCGTTAAGCCTGCAAAGCTCTAGGCACCAAACCCGCCAAGCCGTCCGGCAGTCTGGCGAAACTCGGCCATTGTCTCTTCCAGAATGTCTGCAATTGGACGAACCGACTTAATCCGGCCCGCAACCTGCCCCGTCAGCGCGATACCCGCTTCAAGATTGCCGCCGAAGTAAACATCCTGCGTTCCGGCAAACTCGCCAAAGATATTCTCGACACCGTCTTTCTGAAGACGGGTGGTTCGTTCGGTTCGGAGCGCCCGTAAAGCCGGCCCGGGACCCGAGCGGTTCAGGAACACCGTATCGGTCGCCTCGGCTTGGACAATGGCATTTTTCCAGTTCTGATGCACAGGGCTTTCAGTCGCCGATAGAACGCGCGTTCCCATCAACACACCCTCAGCCCCCAGCGCGAAAGCGGCCGCCATGGACCGGCCGTCCATAATCCCGCCCGCAGCCACAATCGGCACATCGACAGCCTCCGCCACAAGCGGAATGAGCACCATACTCGCCACATCTTGCGGATTTTTGAACCCGCCGCCCTCGCCGCCCTCAACGATGAGACCATCCACCCCCGCCTCTATCGCCCGTAAAGCCCCCTTCAAAGACGGCACGACGTGGAAAACCGTCAGTCCAGCCTCCTTCAGCATGCCCGTATACTTCATCGGATCACCCGCCGACGTGGTGACGAATTTGATGCCGTTGTCGATAATGAACTGGACAATATCGGGATCACGGACAAAAGCCTGCGCGACGTTCACCCCAAAGGGCTTGTCCGTCAGCTCGCGCATTTTCAGAATCTCGGCCCGGATGGCATCAAGCTCACCGGACGAGGTTTCGATAATGCCCATCCCACCCGCATTCGAAAATGCGGAAGAGAGTTGCGAGCGGGCAATCCAGCCCATCGCCGCCTGAACAATCGGCTTCTCGATTCCAAGCATTTCGGTAATTCGGGTCTTTACGTGCATTGCGGACGCTCCTCATGGCAAACAGGGACTATGAAGGCCTGCCGCAGGGAAATGACAAGGAAAAAGCGCGCTAATCCGTCGAGAAGGTAAACGGCAGGATGACATTGATACGCGGCTCGGGCACACCATTGCTATAGCGGGGATGAAACAGCGTATTGCGCGCCGCTTCGGCAGCGCTGTCGACAAACCGCGGATCGTCGCAATCGGCCATAATGTCTACGGGAAAGCCGGTTTCGGTTACATTCAGGCGCACACTGCAACTGGCTCCGACGCCGGCCGCCAAAGCGCGTGGCGGGTAGACCGGCGCAGCGCTCTGGCTCACCTTGGCATCAACCACAGAGCGCGAGCGGCACTGGGCCTGTTCACACGCAGCGGTCGCCCGTGCCGCAGCCGCTGCCCGCTGAGCTTGCAGCCTGCGTGCCCGTGCCGATTGTCCCAGTGCGCGATAATCGGCAATAATCTCATCAATCACAGCCATATTGGCGGCACCGACTGCTAGCACTTCGGCTTCAAGATACGCCGCCAGTGTTTCGTCCTCCATCTCCTCGGCGCGCGACAAGAGCCGCGCCCGCTCCAAAAGACCTGCACTTGAAGGCGCATTCGTGGTCGAATTGGCGATCTCTTTCTGTTCGGCAGCCAGGTCAAACAACCCTGCCGTCTCCAGAATCGTGCTGAACTGGTTACGCGTCGCCGATTGCATCAAAGGGGACACGCGATTGCCGAGCATAATCGGATAAAGATGCTGGGCCGCCTCGGAATATAGATCATTCTCCAAAAGCAAGGCAGACTTGCCGATAAAATCCGCTGCCACATCATCGCACGCATCCACACTGGTACACGTATCCATGGCCGTCGCCTGCGCCAAAGCAGACCGGACAACCAATGGCGCGCCGACCCCACACAAGGCGACAAAAATCAACACCCTGACTGACCCTGTAAAAGATGACGGCATTCTATACTCCATTGTCCCGCAATGTTTGTCTTCATTGGACACTATATTGTCTTTATGGCGAAACATTGAAAGCCAGCGCGCCCAGCGTCAAGGGACGAGGTGCGCCAAGTCCCTCAAGGGAAAGCTTATTCTAGCTCCCCCGCCGGACAGGTGTTCCGTACCGTGCCGCCCAAAGCGCTGCCAACCCACGCGCTGAATCGATATATTTCCGCCCATTCGCCGTTTTAAAACTGACACCAGACGGCGTCCCCGTCCCCTCGGCCAATACCAGTGTCGGCGCATTGAACTGCCCATCCCCCAGCACATCTGTAATCGGCCCACGCGGGTGCGTAATTGGCACATATATGATATTCAATGTTTCTTTCAGAGCCGGAAAATAATTCAACAACCCCCAAACCTCTCCGCATTCAGGGCAGTATTCCCGACGGTCTTGGTCCTCAAATCCGGGCGGCAAAAGAAAAAGCGTATCACGGGCCATAATATTTCCTATAGTTTAGAGACTTTATCAGGTGACAAGCCCAAAAGTCTGTTTCAATCTAAGTTTAAAGCTCGGGGAGTACTATGCAGCACATTGTCTTGAAATCCTACTGCGACGGCTTACCAAAGCCAACCGATTTTGCTCTGGAAGAAATTCCGACACCAGAACCCGCGGAAGGACAATTCCTTGTACGGCACATTTGGACAAGTGTTGATCCGGGCACGCGATCTCGGCTATCGGGGATCGACAGCTATACCGGTGCCCAGAAACTTGGCGAAGCGATGGGCGGCTTCAATGTTGGCATTGTCGAGGCTTCGAAAAATGAAGACTGGCCGGTTGGCACCAAAGTCACCTGCGCTGGCGGCTGGTCCAGTCACTCCCTACAGAACGGGCGCGGCTTTCTCGCCCGCATTCCGGATGGTCTCGGCCTGCCTTTATCTTACTGGATCGGCGTCTTGGGCGTGCCGGGACTGACCGGCTGGTTCGGCCTCAAAAGAGTCGGCGCTTTTAAAGCTGGCGACAGAGTGCTTGTCACCAGCGCCGCTGGACCGGTTGGCGCGACTGCCGGACAACTTGCCAAAGCGGGCGGTGCTCAGCAAGTCGTTGGCATCGCGGGCAGCGACGAAAAATGCCGCTGGCTCACCGATACCGCTGGCTTCGATCAAGCCATAAATTACAAAACCACTGACGATCTGGATACGGCGATTTCCGACGCGTTTCCGAAAGGCATTGATCTCCTGTTCGACAATGTCGGCAACACCATGATTGACCGCTGCCTGCCAAAAATGCGACTCAATGGCCGGATCACCGTTTCCGGTCAGGTTGCCGATTATTCGCTCCCTGTTGCCGAACGCCACGGCATTCAGAATACGGACGTCTTCATTACTCATCGCGTGAAAATGCAAGGCCTTGTCGTGTTCGATGACGCGCGTGATTTCCCTGATGCGCTGACCACCATGGCCAACATGATCTCAAGAGGTCATCTGCACCTCAAGGAAGAGCGCTTTGATGGCATCGCCAGTATGCCGGACGCCTTTTGCGGCCTGTTCAAAGGCGAGAATTTCGGTCGCCGCGTTGTAAAAGTCGGAGAGGAATAATGAGTACACGATTCATCATTGACCCTGCCAAATATACACGTTTCAGCTTCGCACGAGACGGTCGCGTGCTCACCGCGTTCATTGATAGCGACCATCCCGTCAATGGCGTGGACGCCGCCATGCATGACGAACTTGCGCAGATTTTCACCGACCTGCAACGCGACGCAGACAGCGACATCATCATCCTGTCCGGTAAAGGCCGCGCCTTTTGCGCGGGCGGCGACATGGACTGGTTCGACGAGCAAATCGAAGACCCCGCCGCCTTCCGAGACATCGCCTGGGACGCCAAACGCATCGTCATGTCACTGCTCGAAATGGAGAAGCCGATACTCTGTAGACTGAATGGTTCAGCCGCAGGATTAGGCGCGACGATTGCGTTGCTTTGTGATATGATCGTTGCAGATGACAAAGCCAAGATCGGGGATCCTCATGTTAAGGTCGGGCTGGTTGCGGGCGACGGGGGCGCTCTGATCTGGCCGCAACTTGTTGGCTATGCCAAGGCCAAGGAATTGCTGATGACTGGCGACATGCTGACGGCCAAGGAGGCGATGGATCTCGGTCTGATCAACTACGCTGTCCCCGCTGCAGACCTTGACCAGAAGGTTGACGAGCTTGTGGGGAAACTGCAAGCCAATCCACGCTTTGCTGTCCGCTGGACAAAAACCGTGACCAATATTCCGCTGCGCGCGCTGGCCGCACAAATCATGGATGCCAGCATCGGCTATGAAAGCGTTTCCAACACCCTTGAAGACCGTAAAGAGGCCGTCGCCGCGTTCAAGGAAAAGCGCGCGCCAAACCTCTCAGGTGAGTGACCCAGAAACCAGCCCTGAGTCTCTCACACACTCACTTTGAGAGCCGAGCGTACAATCGCGCAACCTATCCAACACCCATCCGCACCATGGCATAACCCCGCCATGGCGTCCTCTCCAATGGGCGAGGAAGCCGCACTGCTCGCCCGCGAAGCGCTCGCCCTCGTTCGCGCGGGCAAGCTCAAACAAGCCGACGAAAAAAATGCGCCAGCCAAGCCGCCCGCGACCGGATTGAGGCGATGAGTGACGCCGAGCTGGAGGCGGAAATCTTGCGGCTCGCGGGGGCCGGGGAGGGTAAGGAGGACTGAGTGGCGAGAGCAAAGGGGCACCAAAACTGTTGGCTTTCGAAACTGGCTTTAGCTTAAGCGCCCAACAATACCCATCGACACTTAGGCAAACATTGGCTGCGGATCTGGGGGGGGGAATCGTTAGTGAGGCAAACGGGGGCAGTTCGCAAGGAACCGCCCCCCTAGTTCTTATGCTGATTGATATCTCAATAGCTTCTCAGCATCTCTAAGCGCCAACTTTGCCATCTCAAGTGCTTGGAGAACCACGACATTCTCGCGCCCGCTCAAATAAGGACCTGGAGGTGGAAGATCGTCGGAAGAAGGCTCTACATTTGGGAACGTGTGTCCGCGAGCGATCTCGCCGATACGTCCACCATTCACACCGAACCATGCTGCGATATCATGTTGCCTATCTCCTCGTGCCAACATTGCCTGCTTGGAGACCTATAGTATTTGCCGAAGTTTTAAGTTCTCGCCTTACCCCTACCCCGCCACGGGCGGTTTTAGTCTTCGTTTTGTGCGGTGGTCTTCGGCCCTGTCACCGTCTACGGTCTGGCCTTTCATGTAGTGACGCTGCCAGCGGTCGCGCATGGCTTTTTCTTCCTTGGACTGAAGACGCTCATTAAAGTCGGCGCGGCTGTCTCGCCATGTTTCATATTCGAGTTTGAGGTCGGGGTTGGCGTCGAGCTGGCGCAGGCGGGGCTCTATGGTTTCGAGCTTTGAGTGCTCCATCAGGGTGATGAAGCAAAAGGGTTCGCCGCGCTCAAAGCGGACGCGGCCGGGCTTGGTCATTTGCCAGTTCATGGTGAAGGGAAAGGGCAGCCAGTCTGTTTCGATGAGGCCCGTGAGCGGGGCCAGGCCATGTTTGGGGTGGTTCGGGCTGCCCGTTGCCCAGACGCCCCAACCGGGCGGTGTACGGAACAAATGACCCGTGTGGAAGGTGACGATGCCGCGCCGGAAATGGCTGTCGGCAAAGCTTTTGACGCCTTCGGGGTGTTCTTTGGAGGACAGCAGGATGGCGCTTTCCATCGGCCCACCATCCCAAACAATCTCGACATCGAACGGGCAGAGGATTTCCCAACCGGTGGAGTTGGCCATGGTCAGCGGGAGGCAGCGATAGGGGTGGCGATCGGGGAAAGCGTCCATCCAGTCGCGCTGGCCCTTGCCCGGGACGATTTGGGGGGCGGTGTCGTGGATTTTGTAACAGTCGAGCTGCATCGCGCGAGTCCTTTGTGCTGATGGTCAAGTTAAAGCGCATTGGGCGGGCGCTTGCAAATGCGCTTTGGAGGGGCGAGAATGACATGGCTATGATGACAGAGCCGGACGACTTGCTTGCCTATCTTGAAACGCTTGGCATTGCCTATGAGGCGGTGTGGCATGAGCCGATATTTACGGTCGAGGACGGGCGAGCGTTAAAGGCGTCGCTGGCGGGGGCGCATTCGAAAAACTTGCTGCTGAAGGACAAGGCGGGGGCGCTGGTACTGGTCTCGGCTGAGGCGGAGGCGCAGCTGCGGCTCAATCGGTTGCACAAGGCGCTCGGTACGAAGCGGCTGTCCTTTGCGTCCGAGGCGGTATTGCTGGAAACATTGGGGGTGAAGCCGGGCTCTGTGACGGGGTTCGCGCTGGTCAACGATGCCGCTGCGCGGGTGCGGTTTGTGATGGAGCGGACACTGGCCGAGGCTGCTGAGGTGAACTTCCATCCGCTGCAGAATACGGGGACAATTCGGGTCTCGCAGACCGATTTTCGCAAGTTTGTCGCCGCAACGGGACATGAGGTCGACGTGGTCGATTTTGCCCTGCTCGCAGAAGGGTGAAGATGGGGGTGGGCGAAACGGTTGCAAGTCGGGCGATTTGCCCCCAAATAAAGCGTAAGCAATGAAATTGCAGCACAAATGTCTGCCAAGGAGCCCGAAATGCCACACGCCGCCCCACCCGATGCCCCCTCCGCAACCGAGACCAGCGACAATGTCATCATGGGCTCCGACCAGACCTTTATGGCAGATGTCATCGAGGCGTCGCAGGACACACCCGTCATCGTTGACTTCTGGGCGCCATGGTGCGGACCGTGCCGGACGCTGATCCCGATTCTCGACCGCGTGGTCAACAGTCACAATGGCAATGTCAAACTGGTCAAGATCAATATTGACGAGAACCCCGGCATTGCGGGCCAGTTGGGCGTCAGGTCGATTCCGGCTGTGTTCGGCTTCGACAAAGGCAAACCCGTCGATGCGTTCCAGGGTGCGCTGCCAGAAGGCCAGATTCGCGGCTGGATCGACAAACTTCTGACTGGAACAGACAGCGCGGTCGAGTTGGCTGATACGCTGGCGGCGGGCGAAAAAGCCTTTCAAGATGGCGACTTGCCACGCGCAGCAGAGCTTTATGCTCACATCGTCAATAAGGACCAGACCAATCTCAAAGGGCTGGCAGGACTGGCGCGCTGTTATCTGGCGATTGGCGAGACGGACAAAGCCCGCGAAGTGCTCACCATGGTGCCCGAAGACCGGATGAGCGATCCGGACGTCAAAGGCGTGCTTCTGGCGCTGGAACTTACCGCTGACGCTCCCCCTGCCGACGCGTTGACCCAAGCCCTTGATCTTGTCTCGGCCAATCCGGACGATCATCACGCGCGGTTCGATCTGGCCCAAAAATATATTGGCGCTGGCCAGAACGAGAAAGCGACCGATCATCTGCTGACCATTCTGGCGGCTGATTTGGACTGGCAGGACGGTCAGGCCAAAGACGCGCTTCTGAAAGTGTTCGAAGCGGCCGGACCGACCGATCCGGTCACGGTAAATGGACGCCGCCGCCTGTCTTCGCTGATGTTTGCCTAGCCCCGCGCGGGAGACCTTCTTTGGACCATAACTCCGATCTGACGCTGGACAAGCTGCCTTCCAGCATACCCCTGTTTCCTTTGCCGGGCGCGATGTTGTTTCCGCGATGGGGATTGCCCCTGAACATTTTCGAGCCGCGATACCTGAACATGATTGATGATGCGATGGATACGCACCGCTTAATCGGGATGGTTCAGACAGTTGGCGGGGACCGCGCGAGCCCTGAACTTGCGTCGATCGGCTGTGTGGGGCGCATTATGGATCACTCTGAAACCGAAGACGGTCGATACCTGATTACGCTGATTGGCATGGTCCGGTTTCGCATCGACACCGAACTGGACGCGACCAAGCCGTATCGTCAGGCCCAAGTCGATTATTCACCGTTTACGGATGACCTTGCCGATCCACAAGAATTTGCCTCGCCTGATCATGATATGATCATCACCGCGCTCGAGCCCTATGCCAAGGCTTGCGGACTGGAAGCCAATTGGGACAGTGTCACGAATGCCAGCATCGAAGAGCTCGTGAGCGCGCTCTGCGCAGGCTGCCCGTTCGATGTGATGGAAAAGCAAGCTCTGCTCGAAGCGCCCGACCTGCAGTCACGCGCGAAAATGCTGATCCAGCTGATGACCATAAACACATCCCAAGCGAACAAGAATGGAGGCGAGAGCCTGCAATGACGGACGATATTGATCCAGCCGGCCCACAAGCCGGAGAGGCGCGCCCTGCGCGCGAAGGAGGCCCTGCTCCGCTATTCCTGCAAACGCTGATCTGCCCGATCTCACGCACGGCGCTGACCTATGATCGCGCGCGCAGCGAGCTTGTCTCGAAGGCGGCAGGGCTCGCCTTCCCTGTGCGCGAGGGCGTGCCGATTATGCTGGAAGATGAAGCGCGCCAGCTTACCGATGCGGAACTGGCATGAACTGGCCGACCGAATTGCGCTTTGGCCGAACAGCGCGGACGCTCAGCGTTGGCTTTCACGACGGCACACGGCGGCAGATTGACTATAAGACACTGCGCGAGGCCAGTCCGTCTGCCGAAAACAAAGGCCATGGCAATGGACCACCGCCGCCCCAACTGCCCGTTCCAGAAGATATTGACGTGATTGGTGCCGAACCAACGGGTCGCTATGCCGTGCGGATCGAATTTAGCGACGGCCACCGGACCGGACTCTACACATGGGATCTGCTGGCCTCGCTCGGAGTTGAGATTTAGCAACAGGCCGCATGAAACCTCTGCCTTCGCAGGGGATACGGAAATCGTCGGATCTGACGAACAAAAAGAGCCCGCAGCTGGCGCAGCCGCGTCCCATCGCGCCATAGCGCAGGCGACAAACTGAAATCTAGTCTTCCGGCACGTAATCTATGGGCTGGGCCATTTCACCCGGGGGGAGTTTGACATTCGGCTTTGTGCCGGTCTCGTCCTCAGGTGCGGGCAGCGCGGTCAGGGCGCGGGCGACATCAAGCTCTTTGGCGAAAGCTTCGTGGCGCGGGTGAACCAATTGTCCGGCATCACCGAATTTGTAGACCAGGCGTGCCCAGTCTGCCGCATCATATGCAAACGCGCCGCCTTTGGGTTCGAGATCCGACCAGTCCGCCTCGCGCGACGCTGTGACCGCCATACGCGCCCAGCGCGCGGCCTCGGTCTTGTCGCCATAGCCCGTCAGGGCGCGTTCCATCAAAAGGCAGAGCCGTCCGGTCGGGGTGGCCTCAACCAGCAAGGCCAGCGTCTTGACCGCCGCGACCCAATCACCGTCGGTCATGGCAAGCTCGGCTTCAAGGACTTTGCTCTCATAGTGCTCAGGATTGGCCTCGATCAAACTGCGCAGTCTTTTGTTGGTGACGGCCTCTTCTTCTCCGAGCGACAATTGCCGGACCAGCTGGACGAAGGCCGGATGCGGACGCGCTTTCCAGCCGAGCGTCAACACGTTCATGGCGGGCTTGTCTTTTTTGTCGAGTAGCAATTGTCGCGCACCATGCCATGCCGCGGGCGGAAAATCGGGTGCGGAGCGTATAGCGTCGGCAAGCGCTTTCTGGGCTTCGGCGCGCTCGCCATTTGGCAGGCTGACAGCATAAGCCGTATGCAGAACAGCGCGGCGGCGTTTCACCGGATCGCCCTTGATCAATTTGCGGCGTTCGCCAAGCTCCAATGTTTCAAGCGCCTGTTTCCAATCACCTCGTGCGACCTGCAAATCGAACAAAGAGTTGAACGGCCAATCGGCACCGGATTTGAGCGCCAGAGCTTCGCGTGCACTGGTTTCAGCCGTGGACGGATCACCGCGCTCCATCGCCGCCATGGCCGTCCCGCGCAGACCTGCAAGCTGCCCACCAGGCAACCGCGCAAGCTGGGCCCATGCCCGCTCTGCGCCGGACCAATCGCCAGCGCTCTCGGCAGCGCGCGCTTCAAGCAAGACTTTCAACCGCTCGTCTTCAGCATGGTCAGCGGCTTTGCGGGCAAGCTTTGTCGCCACAGACACATCCCCCGCCTCGGCCGCAAGCAAGCCATCGGTAAGTGCGAGATTGGCCTTTTTGACACGCGACATCTGACGGGACTTGCCGATTTTACCGGGCAGTCTCCAAAGGCCGACAAACGCGCCCCAGAACAAAGCGACCGCGCCGCCGACAACGAGGAGCAACAGGATGGACAGGACGAGCGGCAATTGCACTTGTGTTCCAAACGCATCAATGGTGACGCTGCCCGGGAGCTTGGCGAGCAGGAATGTCGCAACGCCTCCTGCCGCAACCAGCAGGATGATGAAGAATAGTCTGACCATATCCCTAGCGCTCCTGTTCCAGCATCGAGGCACGCAAGGCAACCAGCGCAGCGTCGAGCTTCACGCGCCGATCCGCCGCCTCACGCCAATCAGTAAAGGCCGTCCGCTCAGCATCTGGCAGCGTGTCGATACGGGCCATCGCTGCCTCTATATTGCCATTGGCCAGCAACGCGCCCGCCTCATTGGCAATGTCTTCGAGGGCTTGATTGTCGCTTGTTGCCGAAGCATCGTCCGAGCGGGTGATCTTGACGCTGTCACCAAATGTGCGGCGGACCCAGGCCCAGCCATCATCGGCTGGTTCAGTCTCCGTACTTGTTGCCTCGCCCGTGGGCGCGCGCGCTTCAAGCAGGCCAGCATAGAGCATGTCCTGTAGCCTTGCGAGCGTTGGCGCGCCAGTGGGAGCGATGGCGCGCAAGTCCACAAGCAGACCGGCATCGGCGCCAGCGTTTTCGAGCGCGGGCATAATCTCGGCAAAGGGCACACCGCGATCACTCGCTGCATCAAGCGATACAAGCGCAAGGGCCGCATTGCCGCTGGATTGATTGTCGATCAGAGCCGACCGGCTGGCGGCCTGGAGGCTTTCGAGCTGGTCAAGGCGCTCGGCAAGGGTGTCCCGCTCGGCATTGCCTGAGATCGTGTCGGCAAGCTGGGCTTTTAGCGCCGAGACATCTTCATGGAGACGGACAAGCTCGGCGCTGTCTGCAGCGTCTTCCCCTTGGGCCGTTTCCAGAGCGGTCAGGCGGGTCGTCAGGGCGGCAAGCGCTTCGGCGCGTGTGGTCTGTCCGGTTTGCAGATTGGCAAGGCTCCGCTCGAACGCCACCAAGCGGGACGACAGGGCGCTGGTGTCTTCGCCCTCCCCTGTGGGCAGGGCCGAGAGCAGGTCGATGCGCGCTGAAAGCGACGCCAAATCGTCAGCAAAGTCTGTGTTTTCACTGGCCTCGGGCGCGCGGGCGACCGTCTCGGAAATCTCTTCAGAAAGACGGGTTTCGGCCTGTTCGAGATCGGCGCTCAACGCAGCAAGGCGCGAACCGAGCTTTTTCTGGTCCGCTTCGAGCGCCGCGATCTGGGCTTCATACTGGTCGGCATCAACAGGCGTGGTCGCGCCGCCGGAGCCGTCAGTAGATGAACCGCTCAGCCCCGCCCCAACGCCTGCACCGAGTATGGTGGCCAGCACGCCCGTGGCGATCAAAGAGACCCAGCCAGGACGGCTCGGGGTCTTTTCAGGCGTGACAACATGGTCCGGGCTTGGAGGCGCAGGCTCGAACTGGGCATCAATCGGATCCGTGTCCGGCCCTGAAGCATCATCCACGTCTGTCATATCTGTCTTTCTCTATGCTTGCACGCGCAAAGCCCGCCTTTGTCAGCATATAGAAACAGAAGATAGTAATCAAAGCCTTGTGCAGCACGAAGACAGACAAGCCATCAGCGCCGCTTCGTTCGGACGGGCTGCAATGTGGGTGCTTCTAAAGCCTGCAGTCGCGAGGGGGGCGGCCGCTTTCTTCGACACGGCAACAAGCCGATGGGCATTGGCGAGCGGTAATGTGTAGAGCGCACGAAAGGCTTCCGCTGCCTTGGCCGAGTGGATCAACACAACAGCAAGCTCTGGTGCGGCGAGTATTGCGACGATATCTCTTTGAGGGGTCCGGGCTGGCTCAGCGGCGTAAAGCGGCAGAAAGTCCACGTTAAAGCCGCTATTTCGCAACGTTTGAGCCAGATCACCCGCCGCAGCCGCATTGGCAATGTGGAGCAGTTTCCCATCAGAGGGCGTGCGGTCGCCGAGAACAAGATCAGCAAGATCCCGTCCATCGCCATCGCCATGCTGGCAATTGGTAAAGCCAGCCAATTGCGCAGCCTCCAAGGTCGCGGGGCCGACACAATATGCGGTCAACCGTCTTGCCGGATCATCTGCCTCTAATTGCCCGGAGAAAAAGCGCACACCATTCGCGCTGGTGAACAAAAGTGCCCCATACGTTGCGAGGTTTGGCACGGACACACCCTGCCCGCGCAAATGCAGCATCGGCGCGCTGACGGGGACAAGGCCTAACGCGGCGACATGTTTGACCGTCTCACTATGACCGGGCTCAGCGCGGGTGATAATGACCTTAATCATCGCCATGGCCGGACGGCGCGATCATCGGAAAAGCTGCGCCCGCTTCTTCGAGCAGACTCTCCGCGGCGGTCCGTCCAATCGCAGAAAGTTCTTCAAGGTCGGACTGGACCGAGGCGTAGACGGTTTTCTCCCAGCAGGCTGTGCCATCCGGGTGCGTGACCTCGCCGACAAAACGGATCATGCCATCGTCGACAAACATATGCGCCGCAATCGGCGTCCGGCAGGAGCCATCAAGCGCGGCCAGAAATCCGCGCTCGGCAGCGGCCGCACGTTCGCTGGACCTGTTATTGATCGCGCTGAGGGCCGCAATAAGGGGTTCGGACAGACGGCGCTGATCGGCCGCAATGGCCACAATGCCCTGACACGGCGCAGGCAGCATATCTTCGAGCGGAACCGGACGCGCCAGTTCCGTCATACCAAGGCGCGACAGTCCTGCCATAGCGAGATAGGTGGCGTCGGCCTCGCCCGCTTCAAGCTTTTTCAGCCGGGTCTGGACATTGCCACGAAAGGTGACGATTTTCAGATCCGGTCGCACCAGCCGGCTTTGCGCCTCGCGCCGGATGCTGGCCGTGCCGAGCACCGCCCCCTCATCCATATCTTCCAGCGTGTTATATTTGTGCGAAACGAAGCCTTCTCGCGGGTCTTCACGCTTCATGAATGCGATCAGGGATTGGCCCGGCGGCAGGTCGGTCGGCACGTCCTTGAGAGAATGGACAGCCAGATCGATGCGGCCATCTTCAAGCGCAATGTCAAGCTCTTTGGTGAACAGGCCCTTGCCGCCCGCTTCTGTTAGACGTTGGCTGGTCAGCTGATCGCCGGTTGTGGTCAGCGGGACAATGGTAAAGGACAGGGCACCAGCCGTTTCGGTTTCGAGCAAGGTCCTGACCTGCTCTGCCTGTTGCAGGGCCAAAGGCGAGCCGCGCGTCCCGATTGCGATTGTGTTCGTGGTGTCTGACATTTCGGCATCCTGTAATATCTTCCGCTTCACGCGCGCGACTTCTCCAGCTACAAGCCCAGCTATGATCGAGCAAGCCCCCTCTTCTGTTGCGGCCAAGTCCGCAGACCGCGCCTCTTCGGTTACACTGCTTGGCATAGAGACGAGCTGTGACGAGACAGCCGCCGCTGTGATCCGGCGCGAGGGGCAGACGACGCAGATTCTGTCTGACATCATTCTTACCCAGTTCGACAAACATGCGCCCTATGGCGGGATTGTCCCGGAAATTGCGGCGCGGGCTCATGTTGAACTGATCGATCACGCCGTCGAGCGGGCGCTTGGCGAGGCCGATCTGGCGCTTGGCGATATGGATGCAATTGCAGCAACCGCCGGACCCGGGCTGATCGGCGGCGTGCTGGTCGGGATGATGACGGGCAAAGCGCTGGCCATGGGCGCGGGGGTGCCGTTTCTGCCGGTCAATCATCTGGAGGGGCACGCGCTTAGCCCGCGCATCTCTGGGCCGTGCCCATTTCCCTATCTGCTATTGCTGGTCTCGGGCGGGCATTGTCAGTTTATCCATGTCAAAGGGCTGGGCGATTATGAACGCCTCGGCTCGACCATTGATGACGCTGCGGGCGAAGCCTTCGACAAGACGGCCAAACTGCTCGGGCTTGGATTTCCGGGCGGGCCCGTGCTGGAACAGGTTGCAAAGCGCGGGCGGGCCGACGCGCTTGCTTTTCCGCGGCCGCTGCTCAAACGGGACGGGCTCGACATGTCGTTTGCTGGCCTGAAAACGGCGGCTGCGCGGGCGATTGCTGCCGAGGCGCTGACCGAGGCCCGCAAGGCCGACATCGCAGCAAGCTTCCAGCAGGCCGTCGCCGATATTCTGACAGAGAAGACGCGGCGTGCGCTCATGGCATTTGCGCCCGAAGCGGACAAAAAGCGCTTAGTTGTCGCCGGCGGTGTCGCGGCGAACCAGACAATACGCGGTGCGCTCGATACGCTTGCGCGTGATCATGGCGCGCAATTGGTGACCCCGCCCTTGCGTCACTGCACCGACAATGCGGTCATGATTGCACAAGCTGGCGCAGAGCATTTTCTCGCGGGCGCCGCCGGTGATCTGACCGCAAATGCAAAGCCGCGCTGGCCTCTGGATGAAGCAAGCGCGGCAGCAGATCCGGTCTATGGTCGCGGCAAACGCGGGGCGAAAGCCTAAGCCGTTCAGCGAGCGGGTTTACGCGATAAAGTCGAGCATAAACACAAGGCTAAGCATCAAAGCCGCAGCCATTGGAACGATGGTGGCGACAACCGTGATCGCGTGCACGGATTTTTCTTTTGAAGTCGAAAACAACATGGGAGGAACCTTTCAATTTGCCAACATGTTTGCTGGTCATGAAAGGGAGATAGGGTGGCGAGAATAATATTCAATGAACAAAATCGTTTTTATTCACTGATTAGAGTTCAAACTCGACTGCGGTTGAGGATAATCCAGCTAAAATCAGGGTGATAACGCCCATGAGCTCGTAGCGTAATTTGTCAAGTTTGAGCTGGGAGTAAGCTTGCGGGAAGCGAAATTTCATCAGAGCGGCCTGTATCATCTCGGCAACCACGAGCGGTTCATCGAGCTTTCGGAAAAGGCCTGCCTCTGCCCCATCGTTTAGAATTGTTTCAAGAAAGACCCGCTCAGCAGCCATTTGAGCATTGAAGAAATCAGGCCGTTCTTTGCGCAAGATCTCCGCAATTTCGAGAATTTTCGCGTCCGCATCGATGGCTTCATAAGTCTGCTCAAGCGCATGGGAGAAAAACTCGTAGAGCCGATCAGGCGCAGGGGACTTCTTATTGGCGATCGCCTTGAAGTTCGCATAACTTTCGCTGTTGAACTTGGTCGCCATCGCTTCGGCAATGTCGAGCTTGGACCCGAAAAACCGGTAGATATTGCCCGCAGACATCTCGCAGTCCCGCGCAACTTCCGACATTGTGGTTTTGGAATAGCCGTAATGCAGAAACCGCTGGCGGGCGGCTTCGAGGATTTTGGCGCGCGTGGCCACATTGTCAGACATGTTCTATTTTTCCTTACCCGCCTGAATTTGACGGTCAGCTGCCTCAGACAGTTGTTCACACTGGATTAACACTTGAATAATCTATAAATTCGTCACCAGAGTTAAGCAAGCACTCGCAGGACGCGTGCTGACTTTTCTCACTACAACCCGTACGCCAACTGCAACTCGTGCGCCAACCGCAACTGATACGCCAAGGAGAAGGATCCCCATGCCACTTTTCATCGTAAATGCCCGCGACAAGGCCGACGCTCTGCCTGTCCGGATGGCCAATCGGCCTGAACATCTGGCCTGGGCGGCGGGTTTTTTAGACAAAATTCGCATGGCTGGCCCGGTTTTTGCTGATGATGGGGAAACCTTTGCCGGATCTGTGTTTGTTATGGACATGGAGACGCTGCAAGACGTTCGCGACTGGGCAGCTGAAGATCCGTATGCAAAGGCCGGAGTATTTGAGACTGTCGATATTCGCCCGTTTACCTGGGCCATTGGCGACGGAAAAGCTTAGCAAAGGGCAATCGCTACGCTCGCAAAGAATTTGAGGGACTAGATATGTCGATGATCCGAAACACCGCGCTGTACGCCGCACTTGCAAGCAGCGTCCTGTCCGCCTGCGCTGTCGCAGACAGGCAAACATCTCCTGCCGAGGCACGCACTTTCCGCACCGTCGGCCCGATTGATGGCACGACCGCAACCGGTACTTTGCTCTCCTGGCCAGGCAGTATGGTCGCCACGACATTTACCGGCAGCAAGCTCGATGTGATCATCACAGATGGTGGCGACGCGCAGCTTGATGTCGAGATCAACGGCGTCACCACACCGATCAAGCTGGAAGCCGGGCGATTTGCCTATCCAATCATTGACGATGTTCAAGGCACATATGACATCCGCCTGATACTGCGCGGCGAACGCACTGCGGCTCCCATTCTTTTTGCCGGATTTGACCCCTATGATGGCACAATCGACATTGGCGAACCTGCCGAGCTTCAAATGCTCGTCATCGGCGATTCTATTTCGACCGGATACGGAGCCGAGGGCGAAAATCAGGACTGCAGCTTTAGCCGCAACACCCAGAACGCCAATCTCGCTTTCGGGGCTGTGGCGGGACGACTGCTGGACGCGGATGTCACGGTTATGGCGGCATCAGGCCGCGGGCTAACGCGCAATTGGGGCAATGATGACCGGCCGACCATGCGCGCGACCTATAACAGGCTTATGCTGGGCGATCCGCCTGCGATCTCTTCTGACATCGACATGGATGTCGTGGTCGTGCATTTGGGCACAAATGACTTCTCTGATGGCGATCCGGGCGTCGGCTTCGATCACAATTACGAAGACTTCCTTGTCCGCTTGCGCGGGGACCATCCCAATGCGGTCCTTATGGCCGGTTGGGGGCCTATGGGCGGTGCGGACATTTATGAGGCGGCAGCAGCCTCGATCAAAGGTGCCGTCGAGATGCGCAATGCGGCGGGCGACGACAAGGTGCGCTTTGTCCAGTTTTCGAATGCGCCAGACGGGCAGACTTATGGCTGCGACTATCATCCAAGTGCAGACACCCACTTCTATATGGGACAGGTGCTGGCCGCCGAGATCAGCGACGCGCTTGGGCTCGACACGGAGTAGGTTTCGGTTTCCGGTGGGAGCCATTGATCAGAGCTTTTGCTCGGATACGGTGACCGCAGCCAAAAGCCCGCAAAACGGCGTCCGATATGGCGCGAGGCGCTATGGGGACAGACGACAAGCCTAGCTTTGCGGCACAGCCAGCAAATCATAGCCCAGAGATGCGCCGAACAGGGTTTTGACGCGGTCCTCGTAAATTGCCTTCGCCTCGCCCGAAAATAGAGTGTCGAGACGATCTTTCCGGTTTTGCAGGACGTTTGGCTCTGCATCCGGATCAATTTTTTCGGCCATGGCCTCCTTGGTCCCGCCACGCACCGCCTTGTCGAGCGCAGCGGCACTGAGATGGATATCCCAATGGGCGGCAATCGCTTGCAGGGTTTCGCGCGGTGCCTGCCGGACATCTTCATAATGGACGAGGTGGATACGCGACGGCTCCCGCCCCAGCCATTCGCCCCATCGGGTCCAGAAACGGGCCATCCAATAGAGGTCACAGCGAAACTGCTTTCCCGTTGGCTCGCCCCTTAAATAGGTTAGCCAGTCCACTTGGATGTCCCACTCCCATTTGGCAAAATGGCTCGCCAATATGCTCATCGGATGACGCACAAGCAGGACATAGGGCGGCAGACCCGCAAGCGTCCGCGCCCAACCCCAATTGGCCAGTTGGTGGGGAATGGTGTGACTGAACGCCAGCTTTGGCAACTCGGCATGAACCGGTTTGTCTTTCGTCCAACTGATATAGGGACGCACAGATTTTTCGGAAAAATATTCCGGTGGCGGAATATCATAGGTCTCGGCCAGCGCAATGGCCAACATATATTTGACCCAATGCGTGCCAGAGTTTTTTGACGTGCACAACATGCCATCAAACGCGCCGTGGCGAAGTATGGTGAAATTGCCCCAGCGGTCTTTGCGGGCCTTGGTTTCGTAGAGTGGATCGACGATTGGCGCGCCCATCAAACCTTCAGGCCAACCTTGTTTGAATAAAGCTCAAGGATACGGGTTTGCTCTTCATCCGGGCCCGAAGAGGCGTTCGCAACTGCGCCCAGCATCTCAAAAAGATCAACCAGTTCTGTCGGTCCAATTCCAGCTGTCTGCTTGATCGTCTGCGTCATTCGCAAGACCACACCGGAGACAAGCTCGACGTCCCGCGTCATCCAGACGGCATGGGTCAACAAATCTTCTGCCTCAGCCTCGCTCAGCTCAAAAATCTTGGACGCCTCAGCCTTGATGACATGCTCGTATTCCGCCGCCATAGGTTTCTCGCCATACCCTCCGGCCATCAAGACCATCAAAATGGCACTGGCTTCGCGCGGATCATCCACCGCCTTGAGGCCCGTGCGGCCACTCCGATGCATGAAAGCAAACTTTCGCGGCGCGTTGCGAACCCGCCGAATAACTTTGCCCGCATCGCGCGCGGCACTCCCGACCGCTTTCAGCCGCGAGTACCACACAGCTATGGAAACCAAAGCCATGACGACCAAGCCTAGAATATGCATGTGGCGATCTCCTGCCTATCGTCACTCATCCAAGAACCGTAAACCGGCAGCGACGCTCTGTCTAATTTTCGCTCGCGGCCAGCGCCGCCTCATTGGCCAGCGTTTCATGGGCACGCGTGGTGACATAAGCGCGAATGGCTTCGCTCTCTTCGGCTGTTATGTAGTCCGAGAAAGAGACCATGCCGTTCTCCGACAATGTGCCATCCATCACAACCGTATTCCACGCATCAGCATTTCCTGAAATCGCCGACCAGCGCAGATCCGGCAAAATGCCCGAACTGATTGCAAGCGAGCCATGGCAGACCTGACAATTGCGGTGATACTGGATCCGGCCAATGTCGAGCATGGCGGCATCCCCGAACGGGTCGGCTGCCGGCTTACGCTCGATCGCAACCGCATCGGGCTCGGGGATGGTCCCTGTTGCGCCCAGTTTGAAAGTGACAACTTTGCCGAGCGTAGGGGCGGCATTGTCGAGATCGAGGCCAACAACGAGGCCATAGGCCGAGCCCCAACCCGTCGTGATGGTGACGTATTGTTCGCCGTCAATCTCATAGGTGCCCGGGCCAGACGCTGCGCCGGATTTGACATTGTACTGCCATTTCTGGTCGCCATTGGCCGCGTCATAGGCTGTGAATGTGCCGTCAAGCTGGCCCTGAAACACCAGCCCGCCCGCAGTGGACAAGACGCCGCCATTCCATGCCGAGCGGTGCTCCACGCTCCAGCGGGCCTCTTGGGCAATCGGATCCCAGGCCAGAAGCCGGCCTTTAAGTGTCCCGCGGACCGCTTGCACGACACCGGGCGGAAGGGCGGGTGGATTACCAGCATCAAAATTGGCGCCAGTATTCCAGCGTGCCGATCCGTCCAGAAAGCGGGGGTCCTCGGCAAAAGCCTGTGGAATTTCCTGCGCGGGGATATAGGCCAGCCCTTCATCAGGGTTGAAGGCCATCGGGTGCCAATTGTGCGCGCCAAGCGGCCCCGGGCTTTGCAGGATCACGTCAACGCCGTAACGCGCACTCGCCACCTCAACAGGACGACCATTTTCATTAAGGCCCGTTGTCCATGTCTGCGGCACGAAATTATTGCCGGAGATAAAGTCGCCTGTGGCAGCATCGATGACGTAGAAGAAGCCGTTCTTGGGCGCCTGCATGGCGACGCGGCGATCTGTTCCGTTTTCGCCAATCGGGAGATCAGCGAGGATAATGGTCTGGGTGGCGGTGTAATCCCAATTGTCGCCGGGCGTGGTCTGGAAATGCCAGACATAGTCGCCGCTCTCCGGCTTCACCGCGACGATTGAGGACAAGAACAGATTGTCCCCGCCGGATGGGTCGCGCAAATCCCGATTCCACGGGCTGCCATTGCCGACGCCGAAGATGATGAGATCATTAACCTCGTCATAGACAATTGAGTCCCAGACCGTGCCGCCGCCGCCATCGGTGGTCCAAGCACCCTCGTCGCCCCAAGTGATGTTGCCAATGGTTTCAAACGCCGCGTCAGACGCTGCGCCGTCGGGCTGTTTGTTGGGATTGGGCGCGGTGTAGAAACGCCAGTCCATCGCGCCAGTGTCGGCATCATAGGCCGAGATATAGCCGCGCACACCAAGCTCGGCCCCGCCATTGCCGATCAGCACGCGCCCTTTGACCACGCGCGGCGCGCCGGTGATTGTGTAGGGTTTGGACAGGTCCACGGTGAGCGTGTCCCAGATGACATCGCCTGTCCCTGAATCAAGCGCAATCAGACGGCCATCAATCGTACCGACAAAGACTTTGCCTTCCCAGATCGCCACACCGCGATTGACCACATCGCAGCAGGCATTCACGCCCCGTTCGCGCGGCACGTCGGGATCATACACCCACAGCTCTTCGCCCGTTTTTGCGTCAAGCGCGTGAACGACCGACCAGGCGGAGGTGACATACATCACGCCATCAACCACAATCGGGGTCGATTCGACACCGCGCGCGGTGGACAGTTCATAGGTCCACGCAACGCCAAGATCGGCGACATTCTCGGTCGTCACCGAAGCCAGACCCGAATGGCGCTGCTCATCATAAGTGCCGCCATAAGAGAGCCAGTCTTCAGGCGTGGAACGGGCAGCGGAGATGCGTGCGGCGTTGACATCCGCACCGGGGCTTGTCGCGGCCGCAGCGCTGGAATCTGGTGTGTCCGTTGGCGAAGCCGCGTTTTGCTCACCCCCTGGGCCACCACACGCCGCCAAAGACAAAATGGCCGCGGCCAACGCGCTGTGCCTGAATGCTCGTCTCATGTCTCACTCCCGATTATTTTGTAGATACGAGTTTACGCGCATATCCGCACTTGTCGAGTTGCCGTAAGGGGAGATCGGGCTTTGGTCTGTTGTGGGGCGAGTTCAGGACGCCCGATTTCACAAAATGTTATTGCTTCCGACCATGAATCGTCGATCGGAAGGTTGAAGCGGACCTAGCCAAGATAAATCTGACCTTCTGGATATTTGACGCGAGGCGGCGTTTTGGTCGCGAGGAAGAATCCGAGTGTTAGCGGACCAAGCCGTCCCAAGAACATGATGATGCAGATGACAAAACGGCCGAAATCATTCAACTCACCAGTTGCGCCCTGGCTCAACCCGACCGTGCCAAATGCCGATGTGACCTCGAACGCAGCCACAAGAAAATCGATGTCGTGCGTTGCAACAATCAGAAATAGACCCAGCAAAATCACAAAGAAGCTGACGGTCAGCAGCGCCATCACCTTTAGTCCCTGTTCAAGACTGACACTGTATCCGAACGCTCGCATCCGACCTGAGTTTTTGAAAAAAGCAATCGTTGCGAGCACCAGAACAAAGGCTGTAGTGACCTTAATTCCGCCCGCAGTGGAGGTGCTGCCGCCACCCACGACCATTAAAACCATCGTCATCAAGGTCGTGGCATCAGTCGTGCCGGCCGTGTTCATGGAATTAAAGCCAGCAGTGCGCGGCGTTACCCCTTCGAACCAAACGGCAAGTAACTTGTCGCCCACGCCGTTGAGTCTTCCAAGCGTTTCCGGGTTTTGCCATTCGAGCAGACCGTAGCCCAAGCAAGACAGACAGATCAGGACGACCGTGCCTACCAACATGAGGCGGGTATGCAATGAGAATTTTCGCCACTTGCGAAAGACAAGCATGTCAGACAACACCGCAAATCCCAGCCCACCGACAATGAACTGAACCGAAATGGTGAAGATAATCAAAGGTTCGTTCACATAGTCCATGAGACTATTTGAAAATAGCGAAAACCCGGCATTGTTGAACGCTGAAACAGAGTGAAACGCCGCCTGCCATAGCCCTTCTGACCAGCCGAATTGCGGCACAAAAACGAACGACATCAACGCCATCCCAACAAGCTCACAGACGAAGACAACGCGAAAGATAATCCACATCAAATCGAGCACGCCTCGGATGGATTTCAAACCCATCTCCTCTCGCAAGAACTGACGCGGCCTTAATCCGATTTGCAAACCGAAAGATGATAGAACCAGAACCGCGAATGTCATCAATCCCATTCCGCCCAATTGGATCAGAAGCATCACCACACCCTGGCCGAAATAAGTGAAAGCACTTCCGGTATCGACTGCAACCAGACCAGTTACCGTCACGGCGGATGTCGCGGTAAAGAACGCATCAGACCAACTGATTGTGCCTGTGGTCGCAAAGGGCAGCATCAACAAGCCGGCCCCGATAGCTACCCAGCACAAATAAAGCAGCCCCAATAAAGCAGGTGCCGGCAGAGACGAAAAACGCAATTAAACAAGCCCTGCCAGTTTTCTCAGGTTTCGGCGCGATCCGAGCAGCAATGCTGATACGCCGATCCCAATTTGATCTTCTGTGGCGGGAAGCAGTGCATCGTTCTCAAGCACGCCGAGACACGAAACTGCAAAGTCCTCGAGCTTTGATTTATCGGCCAAAACCCGAGCGATCGCTTCTGATCCAACTGTGACTTTCACGATGTAAGTCTCATCAGAAATTGCCAAATAGTCGTCAACGAATGGGTTATGGAGGCTTTGCGCCACGAGCTCCCCAAAAGCCTGTTCCGGTAAAACAACCCGGTGAACTCCGATTGCCTCCAGTACTTTTCTCTGCGTGGAAGTCTGCGCTTTTACCCATACTTTCGTACAACCGAGTTCCAGCACATTCATTGCTGTAAGAATGCTTAATTCCGAGTTTTCTCCGATAGAAATCACCACGACATCGTATGCGTCCAGACCACATTCCTGCAGAGCTTGCGGGTCGGATGAATCAAGCTGAACCGTGCTGTTCACAAGACCGCTCAGCGCAGCTGCTCGATTTTCGTCTGCATCTATCGCAAGGACGTTGTCGCCGAGGCGTGTGAGCTCCATTGCGAGGGATCGTCCGAACGATCCAAGTCCTATTATCGCGAAATTGCGAGATTTATTTGGCATGAATACGCTCCCCAATTCTCAGAGTGTTATTGCCGCACGGATTAGGTTTCGTGACCTTCACGATCGCCGCTCCATTTTTTTTGATGCTGCTCCAAACTATAAGAAGTACCGGGATGATGAAAAGTAGAAAGTTATTACCCGTGTCGTCTCTTACTGTCTTCACCACTGTATCCGCTTTACGTCAGCGGGTTAATAAGAGGATGTTTCTGAGCGCCCGTTGTAAGTGCCCAAAGACGCACGCTTATGTCTAAGGCGCCTTCAAATCCGCCTGCGCCGCTTCAATCGCAGCGCTTACGCCCGCGCGCCACTCTGTCAGTGTGCCAGCCTCTTCGGCAGCCTTTGGGAAGGTTACCGAGCGCGAGGCATTGACGAGGCCGCCCATGAGGCCGTCCGGTCCAGCCACAAACCCGGCCATCGCATCCGCCGCCCCTGCCCCTTGCGCGCCATAGCCCGGCACAAGAAACAAAGCGGTCGGCGCCAAAGCGCGCAAAGCCCGCGCTTCGTCGGGGCCTGTTGCTCCCGTAACGAGCATCAGGCCCGACCAGCCGCTTTTGCCTTCAAGGCGTTTGATCAGGGGCGCGAGCGCTTCGACCACGCGGGCATAAAGCGGCGCGCCTTCAAGGTCACGGGCTTGAAAATCAGCCGAGCCGGGATTGCTTGTCCTTGCAAGGACGATAACACCTTTATCATGGGTTTCGGCTTGGCGCATAAAGGGCTCCAGCGTGTCGAGCCCCATATAGGGATTGACGGTTACAGCATCGGCTTCAAATGGTGCGCCGTCCGCAAGATAGGCGCTGGCATACCCCTCGGCAGTGGATCCAATATCGCCGCGCTTGGCGTCCGCCAGCACGAGCAATCCGGCGTCGCGAGCAGCGCGGCAGACGCGCTGGAGCGCAATCATGCCATCGGGCCCCAAACGTTCGAACAGCCCCACTTGCGGTTTCACGGCGGCAACCCGTCCGGCAGCCATGCTGACAATCGCTTCGCCCCATCTGGCCAACCCCTCACCCGTATCGCCGCCAAACACTTGCGGGATACGTCCGGCGTGCGGGTCTATGCCGACGCAAAGTGGACCATGGGCCTTGACCGCTTCAACCAATCGGTCCGCAAACATTATGGCTTTACCCGACAGGTAACTTTGACAACTTGACCCAGCCGGCGGGCGCGGTCGGCCTCATCGCCATAATTTTCGATCGCGACGGCACGGGATGTCCCGCCAGACGTATAATCGACGCCCTGCGCGGTCAGAAAGGCTTTGATGGCATTGGGTGCAGCGGAATAGACCCGTCCGCGCCGCGTGCTTTCGGCGAGCACAACCCCGCGTACTGCGCCTTTGGAATCGTAGACCGGCCCCCCGGACAGACCGCCAAGCGAGCCGTTAAGTCCTTGGGTCCGGCCAAGTTCGGCCCATGTCAGAACCGGCTCGCGGCCATGCCTGCCGCCGCCGGACACAAGGCTTGAGCGCGAGTGAAGCTGGCTGACGACTTCACCCGGATCACCTTGCGGGAAGCCGACATGAAAGCCTTTCGAGCCAACCCGCAAGATGCTGTCGAGACTGAACCGGACAGGGTTTTGGGCAGAGCTGGTTTTGATCAGAGCAAGATCCGAGCTGTCGTCAATGCGGATATCCTTGGCTGCAATATAGGTGCCCGAACGGACAAACAGACCAACATCGCGACACCCTTCAACGACATGTTTCGCGGTCAGCCAATAGCCGTCTTCGTTCACGGCAAATGCCGTCCCGACACCGTCCTGCGGGCTTTGGGCCTGAATCAGGATTTGTTCGTCGAACTGTGATGGCGGGGCTAACTCGCGTCCAATTTCATCGGCGAAAGGCGGGGGCGGTGGGGCATCTGCATGGCGTGTGCCCGCAGAAAACATAACCAGCACAAACATGCCAAGCGTCAGGAGATAGGCAACCAGATCAAGAATACGCACAGGTCAACTCCACTCAAAATCGCCCCAAATTCGGGTCCCAGAGGCCCGCCGCCAATAACATGGCTGCTGCGAGCTTTGCCGCGATCAATACAATCGCCGCGCCCGCCTCATCATTCTCGATCCGGGCGGGAATGCCTGACAATAACATGTCTACGATGCGATATGTAATCAACTGCAAAAGCAGCGCGACAATGCCCCAGATCAGCAAATCGAAGATATCGACACTGGCGGCCAGACAGGACGCCAGCGGGATCGCCAGCCCTGTAATTGCGCCTGCAAGCGCCAGACCGGCTGCGCCATTTCCGCCGCGCACCAGCGCAAGCTCTTTCCAAGGCGTCAGCAAGACGTAGACCGTGGTCGCCACCACAAGCATCACGCCCGCCGCCGCGGTCATCACGAGAAAATGAGGGAATCCTGATACAAAACTCTCGATAGATGTATTCATTTACGCGCGCCAATCCTGTAGGGAGTCCAGACTTAATCTATCCACACTGAACACGAAATGACAGCCCTGCGCTAGCCTTTAGGATGACAGAAATGACAAAGAAACGCACTGCCCTCGTAACCGGATCGACCAGTGGCATCGGAAAAGCGATTGCAGATCGGTTCGCTTCCGATGGTGCGGACGTGATTCTATCCGGTTTTGGCGACGCCGACGCGATTGAAGCCCACCGCGCAGAACTCGAAGCATCAACCGGAGTAAAAGTTGGCTATTCTGGCGCAGATCTTACAGATCCGGACGCCATTGAGGATATGATGAAAATGGCTGAGGCGGACTTTAGCGGGGTCGACATTCTGGTCAACAATGCCGGCATACAGCACGTCTCGCCGATTGAAGATTTTCCGGTCCAAAAATGGGATTTGATCATCGCGCTCAACCTCACCGCGGCCTTCCACACGATCCGGCTCGCCATGCCGCATATGAAGACGCAAGGCTGGGGCCGGATCATCAACACCGCCTCCGCTCATGCGCTCGTCGCCTCGCCCTTCAAATCCGCTTATGTCGCTGCAAAACATGGCATTGCCGGACTGACCAAAACGGTCGGTCTTGAAGGGGCCGAGCATGGGGTGCGCTGCAATGCGATTTGTCCGGGCTATGTCTTTACGCCACTGGTTGAGGGTCAAATCGCCGATACGGCCAAATCGCGCGGCTTAACCGAGGAAGAGGTCAAGCGGGACGTGCTGCTGGCCGCCCAACCGACCAAGGAATTTGTCACCGCCGAACAAGTCGCCGCGATGGCTGCATTTCTGGTCTCGCCTGATGGCGACCAGATCAACGCCACCATGATGCAAATCGATGGCGGCTGGGTGGCTCATTAGGCCATCGGCTCGAAGCGTTCTCTGGCCGACAGGTAAACAGGACCGATCAAATCAGACCGGTCGGCAACGCACAGACTTAATCCTATTGTGACACGATCTTCTCGGACGAGCGGAGCGACACATGTTTCTACAGACGATAGCCAATCCATATGAGAACGGGCAACGCACACTTGCGCTGCTGTATAAACCTGCCAAGGGTCAAACATTTGCGATCAATGCCGCCCAGCTGCACCGCAATCCAAAATTGCTCAACGCGTTTGGTGCCTGGCGTGGTCCTCTGATCAGAGCGCTTGACGTGCTGGCTTTTGCGTTTCTGGCGCTGGGGGTCTTTGTGGGCGTCAAAGCAGCATGGTGGCTTTTTGTACCTTGCTTCATTGCTAATCTCGCCATGCTCATGGTCAATCGCAAAACGGCTGGCCGCATGGCACGCAAAGCGGCACGCGCATCCAATAATAACTTTCTTTATCTTCACCAGCACGAAGCCATCTGGTTGGTGCCGGAAAAAGCGGCAGCCTAAGGTTAAATCCCCAGCATCGCCAGAACACCAGCGACAATAGCGACCAGCAGAAACATGAGCGAAAACCCGACTGCGACAAGACGCTGGCTCTTGCGACGGCGACGCGCGCCGGGTGGTGTCTCTCCGCGCTTGTGCGGGGCCAAGGTCCATCGATTGATGAAAAAGCCGATGGCCGAGAGCAGCGACAAGACCGCCGCGCCAATCGCTCCGCCAAGCAAGGCGCAGGCCGCCGCCGCGAGCAGCAATCCGGCAATCGGGGTCGAGCCGCTCATCAACAAGGCCCGCACTTGCGTATTGGCGCGCGACCCGTCGAGCTTGTCATAGAACGCGTTGGGGCCAACCATTGTGCACACCCATGCCCCGCCAATCGCAATCCCGATCAGCATCACCGCAATCGATCCGGAAAAGGCGCGTATCGTCTCGAACATGACATAACCCTCCAAGTCACTAGAATCGCCCGGTTTGCCTATCCCGGTCAAGAGCCGCATCAGCGCCGCCCCCTCCCAGCAATGTGAAGATTTGTGAATCGCAATAACAGGCAGACCGCCGCACTGTCAGTTCAGCTCAGTCGCGGCACCCCTTGAGCTTTGTCCAGCCTGCAACACAGCATGGGAATATGACGATGAAACTCCTCTCTACCAAAAGCCTCTCCGCTCTTCTGGGCACCTGCGCTCTGGGCATTATCATTTTTGTCGGCGCTTCCGCCAAGACCGCATCAGGCGCCGAAGACACCATGCCCGCATCAGAAATAGCCGTTGAGGCTGCGCCCGGCGCACACGGAGCGCAGACGGCTGAGACGAAATATTCACGGCGGCACTTTGAAGCTCTGCTACGCGCGCGCGATGATGCGACGATCAAGCAATTGCTTTCCGAAATCGAAAGTGACTGGAGCCCCGCTTATATTCCCGCCCTGTTGGAGACCGCAACTTATGCCGCAGCCTTTGTAACCGAGCGGGAAATTTTCGCGCTGCTAAGACGCCAGACCGGACAGGATATCGTCGCGGATGTGAACAGATGGCACGAATGGTGGTGGAACCAGCCAGCGGTCCAAACCGCCGACTATGGCAATTTCAAAGCGGACCTCTACCGTCAGATTGATCAGCGTTTTGGCCGCTATTTCAAAGATCGTCAGGACAGCGCCCTGATCAGGCTTGATGAAGTGCGCTGGGGCGGCGTTGTTCAGGACGGCATCCCGCCACTCAGAGAGCCGAAGATGCTCGGCGCAGACGACGCCGACTATCTGAATGACAATGATGTGGTGTTCGGCATAGAAATCAATGGCGATGCGCGCGCTTATCCGAAGCGGATTCTGGCCTGGCACGAAATGTTCGTCGATACGGTCGGCGGCGTCGATATTGCGGGCGTTTACTGTACGCTTTGCGGCACAGTTATTCCGTACAAGACCTCATTTGAGGGCACCAATTACACGCTCGGCACGTCCGGCTTTCTCTATCGCTCCAATAAGCTGATGTACGATGCGGACACGCAATCGCTCTGGAACACGCTGCTCGGCGAGCCTGTGATCGGCCCGCTCGCGGGGACAGGGGTCAAGCTGGAACATTTGTCAGTCGTGACGACAAGCTGGGGCGAGTGGAAACGCCGTCATCCGCAGACCCAAGTGCTGTCACTCGAAACAGGGCACCGCCGCGACTATGGCGAAGGTGTCGCATATCAGGACTATTTTGCTACCGACCGGCTGATGTTCAACACGCCATTTGCCGACACGCGCCTGAAGAACAAGCAAGAAGTGCTCGCCCTACGATTTGCCGGCGCGCCGGGCCAGCAATTGGCAATTGATACCGATTTCCTGCTCCAGAACCCGGTCTACAAGGATGCAATTGGCTTGCAGCGCTTTATCGTGCTGACAGACAAGACGGGCGCCAACCGGGTCTACGACCCTGCAAACATTGACTTTACCGCCTATGATGGTGATCGCGCGGTGACCGATGCGGACGGGCAAGTCTGGCAATTGTCCGAAAGTGCCTTAACCGCGCCTGACGGCACAGCGATTGAGCGCCTGCCCTATCACCGCGCCTTCTGGTTTGGATGGAAGGCCGCATTTCCCGATACCCGTCTTGTAAAATAAGGCGAAATTGGGCAATACTTGCCGTGTTCTGATCAGATTCTTCTGGCACGAGAGATGCATTGACGCTGTCGATACAGGCCGTATACCGTTTCGGCAGCAAAACAACCCAAGGGAAGACCAATGCATATCAGAAAGATAGTCGCAGCAATTGCATTAACAGGCGCCATGGCGGCCTGCCAATCCACTCCAGAGCTGAGCGTCGCAGAATTCTGCGCCGTGCCGGACAATGCTGCAGAGCATGTCTGCCAGATTGCGGTTGATGTGAACGGAACGAAGACCGCTTTGGCCGAGACCGATCTCAAGCTGTCGGATGCACAAGCGCTGGCAAGCTCGGCACTTGGCGCGGCCGAGAACGCCCAGAGCACCGCTGACGCGGCCATGGTCACCGCAGAGCGCGCGGCTGCCGCAGCATCGACGATTGATGATCTCTATTGCGAGACCAAAACGATCCAGAAGACAAATATCGGCTCATGCCCAGCCAATTTCCGACTGATGAGCTGCACGCAGACCCGCTACACCACGCGGGCAGGCGGACTGTCCTTCTTGCGCGAGATCAATGACGAGCAGTGCCGCTTCAATGCGCGTGTACTGGAAATGCAAGTGCGCTGTTGCACCGTGTCCTCAGTTGCGCCAGCGTCATATTCGACAAGTACGACCGGCCTGTCCAACTAGGACTGTCGTCATCCAGACAAGACAACGCCCTGCCGGTTCTGACCAGCAGGGCGTTTTCGTTTGGCGCGTCTGTCGCCTGTCTACATGGCAGAAATGCCGCCATCGACTTTCAGTTCGGCGCCGGTGACAAACTTACTCTCGTCACTTGCCAGATACAAAACAGCATAAGCAATGTCTTCAGGCTCGCCGACCCGTCCGAGCGGAACTTGCCGGGCCAGCTTGGCTAACCCTTCTTCCTCACCGAACATCTGTTTGACGCCATCGAGGATCGGCGTGTTGATGAAGGTGGGATGGACGGAGTTACAGCGGATCTGACCGCCAGTTTTGGCCAAATGCAGCGCGATGGATTTGGACATGTGCCTTACCGCCGCCTTGGCCGCATTGTAGGAGACATAATTGTGCGAGGCGATGATGCCCGCAATCGAGGAAATATTGATGATCGACCCCATGCCATGCGCGCGCATCAGGGGAATGGCGTATTTGCATCCCAGAAAAATCGAATCGACATCGACAGCCTGAACCTTGCGGAAGGCCTCATAGGGTTCATCCTCGACTGAGCCCATCGTCCCGATCCCGGCATTGTTGACCAGCACATTCAGCCCGCCCATTGCCTCATGTCCCGCTTTGAGCACATCCTGCCAACGCGCTTCATCGGTCACATCATGGCTGAAGGAAAATGCGGTGTCTGCGCCAAACTCGGCATTAATCTTTGCAGCGGTGTCCGCTGCGCCGCTTTCATTTATATCTGTCAGCGTCACTTTGGCCCCCTCCCTGGCCAACATATGAGAGATTGCAGCCCCTAATCCCTGTGCTGCACCCGTAACGAGCGCCATTTTCCCTGCCATACGTGCCATCAAACTCTCCCAATTGTTTTAAGGGGTACTGCTTCCAGCTTCCCGACGCCGCGTCAAGCTGTGCCCTAGGGCGAAGCCCCTTATGCTCACACAAGCGTGAAGAAACGCGATTGGCACTTCAGCACGTAATTTGCGATATATGATCTGTAACACTGACCGGATATTGATTACAGCTATGCGCTTTCTTTCGTTGACCCCGCTTTTCGCATCCCTGCTCGTGCCATTCTTCGCGGCGCAAGCGACAGCCGAGTCTGCTGACGACACCAACCCGCCGGTCCTGATTGAACTGTTCACCTCGCAAAGCTGCTCATCCTGCCCGCGCGCTGAAAAGCTGTTTGCCGAACTGTCCGAGCGCGACGACCTGGTCGTGATTGAATGGCACGTCGATTACTGGAACACGTTGATGCATGGCCGCGATGGCCGCTGGTCTGATCCAGTTTCCACACGCGCGAACACCGAACGTCAGCGTGATTATAATCTCGCCTTGCGCAATACGGGCAGCGTCTACACGCCTCAAGCCGTCATTGCGGGCTATGCCGAAACAACGGGTTCACGCGAACGCGCCATTGAACGCCTTATCAACAGTGCCCCGAAAGCTTACGCACGCGTAGATGTATCGGCCGCCGGCTCGGGGATCACCGTCTCGGTCACGCCAATGCCGGACACCGCCGACATGCAGGCTGAGGTCATTTTCGTCGAAATGATTTCAGCCATCAACAATGAAATTCGCGGTGGCGAAAACAAAGGCCTGACAGCGTCGAGCCGGAATGTTGCCTTATCTGCGGACACTCTGGGCGCGTGGACGGGCACCACTGAGAGCTATCGAGCCAGTCTGGACACGGCCGAAGCCAATCAGTGCGCTGTCCTTGTTCAGGAGGCTGGTACCGGACGCATTCTGGGCGCATCTTACTGTCCGCCTATGGATCCGGCTCTAGAGGGTGCCGACGCTCTCAATGAAGACTTTATTGGCGCGCATCCATAAAGCTTGCCAGATCGACATCCCTTTGAGTGACGCCATCGGCGTCATGAGTTGTCAGAATAACCTGTACTTTGTTGTAGACATTGAACCATTCAGGATGGTGATCGGCCTGCTCAGCGGCCAGCGCACATGCGGTCATGAACGCAAAGGCAGACTTGAAATCGTCAAACAGGAATGTCTTCTCGATGGCGTCACGGGGGCCGGCATGCACCTGCCATCCGTCCAACCGCTCGCAGGCCGCCTTGGCTCCAATTGGTTCACTCATTCCAGTTCTTCCTTTTCGCCTGTTTCATGAAGAAAATACACCCAGCGTCCGTCTGCGCTGATCGCGGTGCGAAACCCCGGATATGCACCGCCAGCGCGAACTTTGGCAATGCCCGCCTCGCCGATCAAAGTCTCCAGCCGCGCCCTGTCGCGAAAGCTCAACCGCTCGGGCAAAAGGTCTTCCGGCAATTTCGCGGCGAGATCTGGCCAGATATACCAGACCTCCTCGCCAACGGTTTTGACGGCATGGGGTTCGGCAAACAGGCTTTCAATCTCACGCAAGGGATCGACCCCCGTTCGGCGGATCAGCGACCAATGCTCAAAGTGCGAACTTCCGGCAAAGTTCGAAGCGAACCCTTCGGACGCATCCGCATACCGCGCAAACCGTCGCAAACTGTTCCGCCCCGTGATCTCCTGGATGTCGGCCATGGTCTGAACCACCGGACCTGCCAAGGCAGGCAATGCGGGCATGCTGGGAGTTTCGAGCAAGGTCTCATCGGGCGCCGTGCGCACCTCCGGGGTTGGCGGTGTTTCGCCACACGCCCACAGCAGGCACAGCGTCAAAAGAAACAGATGCCCTCTATGCAAATGCAAATCCCGTCGCGGTCGCCAGATCATCGAGAATCTGCTGCTCACTTAGCGCTTTGATGGTCGTCATGCCCATCGCGCGGGCAGGCTTCAGATTGATCCCGAGATCATCGATATAAATACAGAACTTCGGATCAAGATCGAGCACCTCGCACATCCGCTCATAAATGCGCGGGTCAGGTTTTCTCAGCCCAATTTTCGAGCTCTCGATGACATGATCGAACAGGTCCATGATGTCTGCCACAGCAGCTGCCTTGGCCGGATCGCTGACCATTCCCGCCCCTTTTCCCGATTTCACATTGTTGGTGATACAGCCAACTTTGACATGTGATTTGCAAACCTTCAGAGCGGCGATGATACGCGGCCGCAAATCTCCGGCAAGCAGCGCGAGGACGTCTTTGCCCGGTACGGTCTGGCCTTGCGCGCGGGCTTCTTCGGCAAACGCTTTATCAAACCCGTCCGCATCAATCTCGGAGCGTTCAAACAGCGCCCAGGCATTGCTGTCGCCATTGACCGCATTGATGCCGCGAATGAAATCTCTGGGCAGTCCGCGCTCGGCCTCATAGCGATTGAACGCGTCGAACGGCGAGCTGGTCAGAACCCCGCCAAAATCCCAGAGGACCGCTTGCAGGCTCATCCTTGGCCTCCAATCAGCGTGGTTTTGCGCGGCGCTGGTCCTGCTTCCATTTCGGCATGGCTCGCAGCCTCTAGCCCCATCGCCCCCATGAGCGCCTCGTCTTCGGCAATGTCAGGATTGTCAGTGGTCAGAAGCCGGTCGCCAACAAAGATCGAGTTCGCACCCGCGAGCAAGCAGAGCGCCTGGCCCTCTTCGCTCATATCATCGCGCCCGGCGGACAGGCGTACCCAACTTTTCGGAAACACGATCCGGCACACCGCAATTGTCCGCGCCATCTCGATGACACTGACTGGCGCGCTCTGGCCGAGCGGCGTGCCTTCAATCGGAACAAGCATATTGATGGGCACGCTTTCGGGGTGCGGCGACAATTGGGACAGTTCGAAGATCAGCCCGATCCGGTCCTCGCGGCCCTCGCCCATGCCCAGAATACCGCCCGTACAAAGCTTGATGCCCGCCCCACGTGCCTTGGCCAGCGTGTCGAGCCTGTCATCATAAGTGCGGGTGGAGACAACATCGGCATAGTATTCGCGCGAGGTGTCGAGATTGTGGTTGTAATAGTCGAGCCCGGCCTCTTTGAGCGCTTCGGCCTGCCCCTCTTCGAGCATCCCAGCAGTGACGCAGGTTTCAAGCCCAAGTGCTTTGACCGCGCTGATCATGCCGGCAATTTTCGGGACATCGCGCGGTTTCAAGCTGCGCCATGCCGCGCCCATGCAGAACCGGTCTGCGCCGTTGTCTTTGGCCCGTTTTGCGGCGGCCACGACCTCGTCGAGCGGCATCAGTTTTTCGGCCTTGAGCCCGGTGTCGAAATGTGCCGACTGGGAGCAATACCCGCAATCTTCCGCGCAGCCGCCCGTTTTGATGGATAGCAATTGCGATTTCTGGACTTTGCCCTCAGGCCAGTTCGCCTGCTTAACCGAAAGGGCCTGCAGCAACAAACGGTCGAGGGTCTGCCCGTAAAGGGCGGCGATTTGTGGGCGCGTCCAGTCAGATCGCGGGGCTAGCTCGGTCATGAATCTACCTCAAAACCCATGGTTAAACCCAGCCCTGCAGCATTTGGCAAGCATCTGCGGGACGGTGCAGCGGCTCCGTTGCAGCAAAGCGTATCTTATGTACTGTTTTGAAACATCTTTTTTGAAATTCTCCTTATGGGCGAAATGAGATTTTTTGATCTACGCTACTGCGCGAATGTCTGCCAATACCTTGACGGATAAGAGGCGGGCACCGATCCTGCATTCGATCAGATACAGACCAAGCGGCCAATGCGACCGCTCGGCTAAAAATGATGACAGCGAAAGGCGTGACCATGAAACGCAAACTTATAGCTGTGGCGGCGACACTCTTGGGGACATCGGGCGCATCTATTGCGTATGGTCAGTCCACCACGTCTGGCCACGGATTTCCAACAAACTCTCCAATCGAGCAAGGGCTGCCAAACGCCAGTCCCGGCGATTGCTTTGCGCGCGTCATCATTCCGGCAAGCTATGACACGATCCCCCAGACGGTCACCACGCAAGAGGCTTTCGAGACGCTCGACATCATTCCCGCGCAATTGGCGCCGGACACGCTGAACGTCAAGACGCGTGATGAAGGGCTCCGCTATATCGTTCGCCAACCGCGCTATGAAACGGTGACTGAAGAAGTGCTGATCCGTCCCGCCTATGAGGAATTGCAGGTTATACCGGCCCAGTTCGAGACTGTCACCGAGACCATTACCGTCGGTGAGCCCAAGCTCGTCTGGCGTCCGGGCCGACACTTGTCAGACATTACACGGGTCGATCCGGCCACAGGCACGGTGTATTGCCTCGTTGAAGAGCCCGCCGAGACCCGCACCGTATCGCGACGTGTCGTTCGGGTTCCAGAACAGGTGCAGACCGTCACCATTCCCGCCCAGTACAAAACAGTCACCAAACAGGTTCTTGTTGATCCAGGCGGTGTGGATCAGGAGCCAATTCCAGCAGAATATACCGATGTGGCCGTGTCACGGCTCGTCAGTCCGGCCAGCCAGTCGCGTCAATTGCAGCCGGCCCAGACCAGCACAATTGATACGCGCCGCTTACGCACCCCAGAACGGTTCGAATGGGTACCCGTACTTTGTGACACCAACGCCACACCGCAAGCACTTCGCAGCATACAAACGGCTCTGACCGAACGCGGATACTATACGGGCGCGATTAACGGACAGGCGGGTCCGGCAACTCAGTCTGCTTTGACAGGGTTCCAGCGCGCCAATGGTATCGCCCATGAGGGCTTCCTGAGCGCGAGAACTTTGAGCCTGCTCGGGCTTGGTCATCTCGCACCCGCCGTCCAGCCCTCGGCGACGTCTGCACAGCGCGTTGCGCCCGTTCCGCAAATCCGACGGCAAACACAAGCCTCGCCAACAGGAACCGGCTATTTCAACGACCCAGTGGCCGACCTGAACCCTGCGCCGCAGTCACGCACCGCTGCCCTGCCTGAGCAAAACCTGACACAGCCAAGCCCGGTCCGCCCTGCGCGCTCTGGCCGTCGTTTGCTGAATTGGACCGGGAAGAAATAGCACGCGGAGACCGCGCGCCCGGATAAGAGAATTAGCCGCTATCCATGCCAGCCCAAGCTGACGGAAGCGGCTAATTTTTCTTTGCTTCGCGGCCTAAGCCACCATTGGCTGATCAAGCAGGATGTCGGTTTTCGGTGTGCGTTTTTCGGACGCTTGCAGAGGCAGCCAGCATTGGACCTCTGTGCCAACGCCCATGCTCGAATGTAGCTTCACGGACCCGCCATGCAATTCGACAAAATGCTTCACAAGAGCAAGGCCCAGACCCGCGCCGCGCTGATCGCTGGAACTGAAACTATCGAACGTCGCCACTTGCTTGTCCGCTTCGATGCCGCGTCCATTGTCCTTTACGATAATACAGGCCTGATCATTCATTTGCTGGGCGGAAACGACAATCTCGCCTCCTTCCTCGGTAAAGCGCATGGCGTTTGAGAACAGGTTGAACAGAACCTGCCGTATTCGGCGCTCATCCGCTTTGACCATGCCAAGATTACCCGACAGCTCGGCGCGCACAGTGATTTGCGTATCCTCGGCTTTCGAAACGACCATTTCGACAGAGTCTTCAATCACAGCTTCAAGATCGAACTCGGATAGATCCAGATCAATCCCCCCCGCCTCGATCATGGCGAGGTCGAGAATATTCTCGATCAGTTTCGACAGATGATCCGATGCCGACAGAATAGAACGAACAAAATCGAGCTGGCGTTCGGACAATGTATCGTTGCGCTGGCTTTCAAGAAACTCCGCATAGCCAAGAATGGTCGTTAACGGGGAGCGCAGTTGATAGGAGACATTCTGGACAAACTCAGTCTTCAGACGGTCCGCTGCGGCATGGGCTTCAGCGCGTTCGCGCAAAGCGCGTTCGACCCGGCGCGTTGCCGTGACATCGGCAAATGCAATCAGCGTATTTCCATCCGGAAGCGGATGGGTCAGATAGGTCAATAGCGTTGACGTGCCATCATCGGACAGACGCATCTCACCTTTGGTTTCTGTCCGCGCCTCAGGGCTCATGTCGGTGACGTGTCCCTTGATCGCGCTCCAGACTGCGCGGTCGTAGAAGAGCGGGATACACTTTTCGACAATAGCGTCATAATCTGGTCCATCGCGCAGGTCTTCTTCCTCAAGCTTCCACAGGGTACGGAAGGCCTTGTTGGACAGTTTGAGCCGGCCATCGCCGCCAAACACTGCGCACGCCTCATGCAGATTGTCGAGCGTTGCCGCCTGTGTGTTGATCAGAGCGTTATAGCTCGTTTGCAGCTTCAGCTCGCCCGTAATGTCGCGGAACAGCAATAGCAGTCCGCCATGAGGATGACGCTGGCGGGTGATCGACAGTGTCTTGTCATTGAGCGACCATGTGTCTTCGGCAACACCTGAGATGTCGAGATAGTATGCCAGTTCATTGGCGCGCCATTCAGGATAATCGGTCCGCAAGGGCAGCTTGCCGCGCTCGCGCAGCCGGTCGAGCAATTGGCCATGGGTCGGCTTTTCAAGCAGGAAGCTTTCATCCAGTTCCCAAATGTCGGCAAACGCCTTATTGTTGAACGTCAGGCGCCTGTCAGCCCCGAAAATGGCCACGGCATCGGCGACATGGTTGAGCGTTTCGCCGTGCGCCTGAACGTGGCGGTCGAGCTCTTCGCGAGCGTTTTCCTGTTCTGTCACATCGAACGCCATCGCCCCTGCGCCACCCGATAGCGGGAAGCTGAGCACACGCATGGCCCGGCGCTCTTTGTTGATTGCAATCGACCGTGTCTCATCTATGTCGCGGCCCTGATTGATGGTCAGCTTCATCTGCTCATTAGCTTTTTCGTCGAGCATCAATTGCCGCTCAAGCGCGGTATCGAGTGTGGGCGCTTCGACCGCATCGAGATAGGCCTGATTGGCCCACTGCAATTTGCCCATGCCGGAGACGCGCCATGCCGGGAACGGAGATTTGCGCAGCATTTCGAGAAAGGCGGTCGGATCACTGGCAATCACCTGGCGTGCCTCTTCCAGACGCCCGCGCGCAGCACTTTCTTCGATCCCGCGCGTTGTCGCATCGGTAATCCAGACAACAGCGCGCGCACCGGCTGTGCGGCCATCCGCGTCAAGATGGGCTTCCCCCGGTCCAATGATTTTGAGAGAAAAAGCGGTGCCGTCCTGTCGCAATTCCTTCAGACGCTGACGCAGTGTGGTGTCTTGCTTGACGCTATCACGCGCCTCAAGATCGGCCAGTCCCTCAATAATCCTCACGGCGGGGTCGGTCGAAATGGCTTCGTCCGTGTATTTCAGGAGCCCTGCCAGCGCGGCCAGAGAACCGTAAAGCTGGGGCGCTGTGATGTCGTCGCCTTCGTGCTCAAGGGCGTCCCCTTCCCAGACCAGAATAACCCCCGGATGCGCGCCGAATACGCTGTCCGCACGGGCCAATTGCTCTTCAAGCTGCCCGGCCCGATCGCGAAATTTTTTGGCCGCCCCACGCGCGCCATCTGATATGCGTAACGCCCATAATAAAGAGGCCAGCGACAGAGCGGCTGTGCCGAGCGCCAGAATGAACGGGACCTGATCGCCAGTAAGGGTCATTTTAACTACTCCCGGATCGAACATACTTGATCGACCACTATACACTTTACAATGGTTAATGATTTGGGGTGATTGCGTTAATCCGAAGTTAACGCGCTTTAATCATTTGGCAGTTCTCCGATCCATTGATTGATCAAGTCCAGACCTTCTTTGTCCACAATTCGCCGTCCCAATTCGGGCATGGCAACGCCTGCTTCGGCCGAGGCCATGCGAAATGAGAGGATGGACTGGCCCGGCTGGCCTGGTTCGATCACACGGCTGAGCGCCCCGGCCCCGCGACCGGCTGCGGTTGGATGTTTGCCAATACCCAGCTTGACGGCGCTCTCCTCTTCCCAGCCAAGCCAAAGGCCCGAATTGGATGCCGCACCATCTGATTTGTGGCAATGGGCGCAGTTAATATCGAGATATGCGCGTGCTCTGGCATCAAGCGTGCCCTGCGAGACGGCAATGGACGGCATTTCAGCAATGTCCTGAGGAGCACCCGACAACAGCCCAACCTCGCTCCAAAGCGCGATCTGATCGCTCCCCAAATTCCGCGCCTTGGGGCCGATTGGCGTTATATCATCGCCCGCTTGGTGGCACGTTTTACACTGGTTCTGGTTCGGCACGGCATATTGGAAAGACAAAACCTCCCCCAGAGGTGAGGTGATCTCGACATCGCGCTTGGCCCCGATTGGTGCATAATGGGCTTCTGTCTGGTCGTCATTCCAGACATAGGGATAGCCGACCCAGCCAGAGGCTTTGTGGATCAGTAGCCGCGTCTCGATCCGGCCGGTCTGTGCATATCCAAAGCTCTTGATCAGCACAGAGCCAACGGGCAGCGAAAGAACATCCGTTTCGACATATTGCGCGCGCGCGCCTTCGGGCACGAAAACAAGGCGTGTCTTCGTGGCATGGTCGGAGAACAGCGGATTGATCAGATCGTAACCAAGCACCCGGGCCGCCGGCTCTGTCGCCGCAGCATCAAGAAACAGGCCATAATCAGCAAGCTTTGGTGCAGGGCTCTGAGCCAGAATGACCGCCAGATCTGGCCCGCCACCCTCTTGTGCAGGCACCGAGCAGCCCCCAAGCGAGACCGCAAAGCCAATCGCGAAAGCCAAAACGCAGCCGCGCACCGAGCGAGCGCAGCTCTTAGCTTGCCGTGTCATGGCCAATCACAATCGGTGCAGGCTCGTCCACAGGCGTTGCCGCAGGCCGCTCGGGCGTTGGCGCCATGGCGGCCGGATCCAGCGGATACGCGCCAAGCCCCAAGCTCAGAAATCCGATACTCTCATCTTCGGCCAACACCAGATTGACGTCTTGTGGTGCACCCCCACCCCATCGTGTCACACCGTCCCAGACAATTGGCGGCAAGCTTCCACCAAGCGCAGCGGCTAGCTCTGCCATAATGCTCTGCGGGTCATCTCCACCGCCGCTATAGGTATTGTCGCGGATCACGACATTGCGCGGCAAAGGATTGTAACGTTCATCCTCGAACGGGTCCTGATATGCGGCCAGCAGCACATGCGCCGTGCGGTTATTGGCAAGCTCGTTGTCGAACACGTGGACATTATTGTTGGCCAGAACCATGACGCCGCTGCCCGAGGGCACGGTGCCGACGATGTTGCCGGGCGGGGCGAAATTGTCAGTGTTATTGTTGATAATTTTATTTTGGAAAATGCGGGTGGAATGTCCGCCCACTTGCGGCAGGTCCGGCAGATCGAAGACAAGAATTCCGCCCGTATTGTTCTCGGCAACATTGTCAAAAACATCCGCCCCGATCGAGTTCTCAATCTCGATACCCGCAACATTATATTCGACCAGCGAATTACGTACGATGATGTTGCGTGACTGGCCGACATAAATGCCCGCATCCGACGCGCCGCGCACAGTGACCTGGTCGACCAGAACATCGGTGCTTTCAACCGGATAGACGCCATAGGCGCCATTGGTCGCCAGCGGACCGCCCGTCCACTCTACGGTGAGATTCTGATAGGTAATCCGGTCTGCACCTTTGGATTTAATACCGTCACCGGCCGTGTCCTGCATGGTAAACCCGGTCAGAACCACATCATCAGACGTCACGAGCAGCCCTTCGCCTGCCCCTTCCTGTCCCTTAAAGCTCAGCACCGTCTTGCCCTGACCCGCCCCGACAAGCGTGACCCGGTCGACATCGAGCGATAATCCGTCTGTCAGGCTGAAAGTGCCTTCAGGCAGCGTAATCGTATCGCCCTCCTGGGCTGTGATCAGTGCAGTCTGCAATTGTTCGACAAAGCTGTCATCGGCCGGAATGGTCACCGTGCGCACATGCGGCAATGCGGGCACGCTGGCCTGTTCTGATGGTGCCACAGGCGTTTCAGTGCCGCCACAGGCCGCCAAAAGGCCCGCGAAACCGGCTCCTAGAAGTGTGCTTCTGACTGTCATCGTCTTCCCCTCTGAGTCTTGTTTCCCGCAGTGTTAGCCGCCAGACAGGTCTTGGCAAGGCTTCCCGCCAAGGCACTGTGCGACCGATCAAGAGGGCGGCGTCTTATGCCGGCTCGGAACAGATGCCTACTCAGCCGGCAAATCGATAATGAAACGGGCACCGCCTCCGGGTCTTGTCTGGGCTTCGACTGTGCCCAGATGCGTGTCGATAATCTGCTTGACGATAGACAGGCCAAGACCTGAATTATTGCCGAAATCCGCCCCTTTGGGCCGATCTGTGTAGAATCGTTCAAAAATCTTGGCGAGTTTGTCTTCGGGAATTCCCGGGCCATCATCATCGACGATCAGCCTTGCGGTGGTCTGGGCGCCCTTGGCGACCTGATGCAGGCTCACCCGCACCTCCCCATCCGGCGGAGAGAAGGATCGCGCATTGTCAATCAGATTACGAATAACCTGCCCAAGCGGCCCATCCCGTCCGCGCACGAGCAGGCCCCCGCCCATGGTTTGATCTGAAAACACAATCCGCGCGCTCGGCCCCTCACCTGCGTCATAGGTCTTTACAATGCCCGCAGTAAAGCGGGCAATATCGAGCATCGCATTCGGGCTACGGGTGATCTCCGCCTCAAGCCTTGACGCATTGGAAATATCGGTGATCAGACGGTCAAGCCGCTGGACATCCTTGGCGATGACCTTGCGCAGCTTCTCGGTCGCTTCGGGATCATCCTTGACCATTTCCGATGTCTCGATGGCAGAGCGTATGGAGGTCAGCGGGTTTTTCAGCTCATGGGCAACGTCGGCTGCAAACTGTTCATTGGCGGTGATCCGGTCGAGCAACGTATCGGTCATTGCGTCAACCGATTGGGCCAGTTGGCCGATCTCGTCTTTGCGTTTGGTGATCTGCGGAAGATCAAGACGTTCCGAGCGGCCGGTGCGAACCCTATCCGCCGCCACAGCCAATCGGCGCAATGGCCGGGCAATGCCAAGGGTCAATAGCGCGGAGGTCACGAGCGCCACCAGCAGCGCCACACCGACAAAAGGAATAAGCGCCGTGCGCTCGGCCCTGACAATCTCCTCAACATCGCTCGCTTCAAGGGTCAACACGCCCACCACGGCAGACACACGCTGGATTGGCACAGACACGGAGATGATCCGCTGACCCCGATCAGAAAAGCGCTGGCTGGCCGCCTCGCCACCGACCAGGGCTGTGGCAAACTCTTCTTCAAAACTCTGCGTGCGCACCGCATCCCCGCCCCGATTGGGCACGAGCGCCGAGAACACCCCTTCTGTCGTATCGGACAGTCCGGCCAGCCAGCGCTGCAAACCCGTCGGCTCGCGCAGCGGCGGCAGCGCTGACACATCGACCCTGTCAGACAGGAACACGCTGTCAGCGATCACCTTGCCATCGCGCAAAGACACGCGAGCACGCACCGTGATCGGCAAGGCAAGCGAGCGGATTGTGTCGCGCGCCATCTCAATATCAAGTGCAGGCTCAGGCTGGCCAATCGTCGCCCCTTCCCCAAGCAGATTGGTAAAAATCTGGGCCTGACCGACCAAATCCTGCTTTTTCGAGACAACAAGCCCGGCCCGCATCTCGTTGAGCACCATCGCGCCCGCAATGAGAATGGCGAGCCCTGCCATGTTCGAGGCCAGAATCAGCCGCGCAATCCGCGACCCGAACATGCCCGCGGCACGTCGGCGGAGTTTCGCACTGGAGCTGGAGACATTGGCCATAGAGAGAGCTTACCCCTCCCGACGCAAAGCTCAAATGTCTGCGGCGACTTTCATGGTGATAATGGAGTCTGGATCACGAACCGGCTCACCGCGCTTGAGCTGGTCAATATGGTCCATACCTTCGGTGACCTGCCCCCAAACCGTATATTGACGATCCAGGAAGCCAGAAGGCTTAAAACAGATAAAAAACTGCGAATTGGCCGAATCCGGGTTGTTTGTCCGTGCCATCGAGCAGGTCCCGCGCACATGTGGCTCAGGATTAAACTCCTGCTTCAGATCCGGCTTGTCCGAGCCGCCCATACCCGTCCCGTTCGGACATCCGCATTGCGCCATAAAGCCGTCAATCACGCGGTGAAACACGATCCCATCATAAAATCCCTCACGTGCCAGCTCTTTGATGCGGGCCACATGATTGGGCGCCAGTTCGGGCTTTAGCTCGATGGTGACCTTGCCTTTGGTGGTTTCAAGGATCAGCGTGTTCTCAAGATCGGCCATGAAAAGCCCTTTCAATATCGGTAAGCATGTCTGTGGCGCGCAACTTAGCGATATTGTCGGCAAGGGCAAGGCGGATAAGCGCGACGGTCCATCACGGCGGAATAGAACGCGACCATCATCCCTTCCCCGCGATGTTCATCATTGCGCGCTTTGAGGTTCTCGATGATCAGCGGCTCAATCAAACACCGTGCTTCGGTCTGCTCGGTGGTAAAGACATCTAGCAAACGCTCGGATATCGCTTCTAAAGCCCGTCGATCTGGACACCGCGCGCCTGCAGAATATCGCGCATCTCCCAATAAGCGCGCGGCGTGCGCATCAGCGGAATGCGCGGATAGAGATGGTGGATGACGTGATACTGCATGCCCATTGTCAGAATATTGCCGAAGCGCGAACGCCAGGCACGCGTGTCGCGATAGCGTCCTTGCTTTGTCCCGGGATGATGGGGCGCCCAGCTCAGGTAGAACTGGATATAGGTCAGGCCAATATGCTGGGGCAGCCACCATAAGAGCGCCGCTTCAAGCGCAAAGCCGCTCCACGCCATACCGATCAAGACGCTGTAGAAGCCCAGCTGATACAGAATTGCCACGGTCAGCGCACGGTTTGCGCGCGGCGTCTCCATCTTCTGCATCACATCGCCATAGGATTTCAGCCCGCCATCGGCATGCGGCTGACGGCTGACAAAGCTCTTCCAGATCGCCGCCCGCGCATTTGGTGCGTGAACAGAGTAATCTGGATCATGCTCGGGATGATTGGCGTGCTTGTGATGCTCCATATGGGTGAGCTTGGCGAGATCATATGGCAGAACGAGCGGTATGGTGGAGACGTGCCCGACAAGTTGATTGAGCCAGCGCAAATTTGTGCCCGGCCGCGCTATGATGTCGTGCTGGGCCTCATGGCTTGGCAGATAGCACAGCATCACATTCAGCGTGGCGATGATAAAGCCAAGCCACAGCGGAAGCAGCCCGAATATAACAAGCGGCCAGAGCGCGAGCCAGCAGAGAAGATTGGCAAAACACCAGACCACCGACCCCCACGGGAAACGGTTCATATGGCGGCTGGCAATCTCGCGTTCGCGGGTCAGCAGGTCAGCCTCGGACAGCTCGGCTTCCGCAAGCGCGGCTATTTCTGCCATATCCAGCTCCCCCTCACCTGCGCCATGAGACCAAGCCCGCCACCAATTGCAAAGGCCAGAACCCAGGCAGAAAGGCCGTATGGCAGCGCCACATCGACACGGACGATCAGTTCATGGACCAGCGGCACAAGAAAGCCGATCCCGAACACGAGCGGTCCGAATTTGAAAATCAGTTCTATCAATTTTACCAGCATTGCGCGCTCCACTCGAAAAACATGACACAGGCGTCACTTTTTTGCAAGACAGGACGTTTGGCGGAAGATGAAAAGCGTTTGGAGTTTATGGTGCGGACCGGCGTTTAGGGATCATCGGCTGATTGGACGCGACACTGCGGGCAGGTTGATCATTGTCGCGGAGCCGTTGCCGCACGCGATTAATCTCCGTCAAGCAAGGCGTGAAGTTTGGCGGGGGCGGCGCACCTCCAGGCCATTTGGAGCGCCGAGCGCAAGGTGACCTCGTCGCACGGGGCCAGAGCGATCACTGTTGCGCCCTTCTCTCCCCATCTGTTCGGGACCGGCGCAAATATCTTCGGTTCGGCCCCACACAAAAGCGCTTGCTCCTCGGGGCCGAGCATAAGGTTTGCCGTTGCGCCATCAGCGGGCATAGTGGCGAATATTTTGCCTTTAGGTGCGTCGACACGAAAGCTGGCGCGGTCAAAATGGGGCTTTTCTGCCGCCCGCGGAAGCGACAGTGCGATTGTGCGCAAATCATTCTGGGTGACCATCCCTGCTCCAAACCCGTGCGTGTCAGTCCTCAGTCAAACCTTGATATAACACAGGACGTCTGTCGCGAAAAAAGCCCCAGGCGGCACGCTCTTTGGCGATGCGGTCGAGGTCGAAATTGGCAAGCGCGTAGCCAGTTTCGGTGCGGCCCAACTCGCTGGCAACCTCGCCGGCCTCATCGGCGATAAAGCTTGTGCCATAGAAGATCTGCCCGCCCTCATCGCCGATCCGGTTGGCGGCGACCACAGGCACTGTGTTGGATACCGCATGACCAAGCATGGCGCGTCGCCAGCGCGCGGCGGTGTCTAGTGTTGCGTCTTGCGGCTCGCTGCCTATTGCCGTCGGGTATAAGAGCAGTTCGGCCCCTGCGAGCATCATCGCGCGGGCCGCTTCGGGGAACCATTGATCCCAGCAAATACCAACGCCGATTTTGCAAAAGCGCGTGTCCCAGACTTTGAAGCCGGTATTGCCTGGCCGGAAGTAGAATTTTTCCTGATAGCCCGGACCATCTGGAATATGGCTTTTGCGATAGACCCCTAGTAAAGCCCCATCCGCATCGACCATCACAACGGAATTATAGTATTCCGGCCCGTCCTTCTCGAAAATGGACACGGGAATGACAACGCCCAGCTCTGCGGCGAGCGACGAGAGCACGCGCACGGCCTCATGGGTCTGCCAGTCCTGCGCGCGAGCAAACTCGGTGTCATCCTGATGGCGGCAGAAATAGGCTCCGCAAAACAGCTCCGGCGGCAAGATGATTTGCGCGCCCGCCGCAGCGGCTTCGCGAATGAGATCGCTAACACGCGCAATGTTTTCGGACCTGGAGTCAACGGGTGCAAATTGCAATGCGGCCACACAAATCTGCGGGTTTGAAACACTGTCAGTCATCGCTTCGCTTTTCCTCAACGTCTGGCCATGCGGGGGACTGGCTGGCTGATGCAGTGGAAACTGCCACCACCTGTGAGTATATGGTTCGCATCCAGCAGGATAATCTCAAAGTCAGGAAGCGCTTTGGCAAGCTGGGCGCGGGCCTGTTCGCTATAGTTCGGTTCGTAGCGCGGCATGATGATTAGTCCGTTGGCGAACACAAAATTAAGATGACTTGCCGCCATAAGTGTTCCATCCGGAGCATGGACCTCTCCGGGCGATGGTATGAATATGACACTCAGATTCGCCGTCTTCAGGTCTTGCTCTATCGCGACGAAACAAGGCGCGTTTGGATCATTAGGTCCGCTCGAATGCTGCGAAACGACACGATTAGGCCCTATAAAGCGCGCGACATTGTCAACATGACCATCGGTGTGATCTCCGAGCAAACCCTTATCAAGCCAGATAATCTGGTCCACACCGAAGGCTGACCTTAATGCTATTTCTGCCTCAACCTCTGACCAAATATTTCGGTTTGTATTAAGCATGCAGGCCCGCGTGGTCAGTAGGCGTCCGCCCCCATCAACATCAACCGCCCCACCCTCCAGGATGAAATCATAGCTCCGGCTCCGCTGTCCGCTGACGTCGAGAATTGCCTGCCCCGTGGCCTCATCACCCGGCATGACAAATTTGCCACCCCAACCATTAAAGCCGAATCGCAGGCCAGTGGGCACACCATCCACCTCGGCAAAAATCGGTCCCGTATCGCGAAACCAGATGTCACCCATTGGAAAAATATGGATATCACACCCAGCCCCACAAGCGCGGCGAGCAAGCGCGGCATCTGCCTGACTGCGGACGCCAAGATTTACGTTGACCCGCTGCGCCAGAGTGCGCACGAAAACGGCAATCTCCTCGCAGGCGCCGTCAAACGCTTCGCCCCAATACTCTTGCACACAAGGCCAGCCGACCCAAATCGCTTCCTGAGGAGCCCATTCTGGAAATAAATGTACATGGTTTAGAGACATAGACGTACCGACTCCTCCTGAAAACACGGCACGGAACGTCAAGGCACGCCCGTCTGCAACACCATCCGCCTCAAGAGAAAAGGGCGACCAATCAGGCCGCCCTTACACTCTACATACGCAACTATACGCTACGCTTAACTTCACATAGCACAAATTATTGCTCGAACAAAGACTTTTTTCAGGGTGTTATTTCGCACTGACGCATGAGCACTTGCTCTGCTATCAAGGCGCTGCAGAAGACAGATACAAAGCGGAGCCATTTGTGACCCACATCGCGTCCTCAGCTCGCTCGGAACCAACAGCGCCCTACGGGGCTTACACAGCGGCCCTCCTTGCTGTTCTGCTGATTTGGCGCGTGGGGGCCATCATCCTCTCTCCGCTGGAACTGGGCGCGGACGAGGCCCAATACTGGCGCTGGGGGCAGACGTTTAACTGGGGGTATTATTCCAAACCTCCTCTGATTGCATGGCTCATTGGCTCGGTGACATCCCTCTTCGGTGATAGCGCATGGGCGGTTCGTCTTCCCGCGCCCGCCTTGCACACGCTGACGGCCAGCCTGCTCTTTTTGACAGCGCGGCAAATGCACGATGCGCGCACGGGGTTTTACGCCGTTCTGATCTACATATTGATGCCCGGCGTGACCTTTTCATCCGGCCTCATGACAACCGACAGCATCCTGTTTGTTTTCTGGGCGCTGTCGCTATTTGCCCTCTGGACCCTCAGATCGGGCAACGCCTCTCCACTTTGGGCCCTCGGATTTGGGCTCGCGCTTGGCGCCGGGTTCCTCGCCAAATACGCCATGATCTATTTCCTGATCGGCTTGGCGCTCGCTCTGATCACAGACAGGCCAACGCGCAAAGCCTTCACGCGCGGCCACATTTTGCTGGCCGTTATCGGCACCTTTGCCCTGCTCGGGCCGCACATTGCGTGGAGCCTCGAAAATGATCTGCAGACTCTCTCGCACACGGCGGATAACGCCAATTGGACCGGCGGGCTTTTCAACCCCGAAAATGCGCTCAAATTCCTTGTCGATCAGATGGGCGTCTTCGGACCTGTCAGCTTTCTGACCCTGCTTGCAGGATTTGGGCTGGCCTTCCGAAAGCATCGGCAAACTTCGGATCAAACCATTACGCGCTGGCTTCTATGCTTCATCCTTCCCCCCCTTGTTATTATTCTCGTCCAAGCGATCACCGCACGCGCTCATGCCAATTGGGCAGCAACGGCTTATTTGGCCGCGAGCCTGCTCGTCGCTCACTGGATGACTTCGGAGGCAAAATTGCCCAAGCCAGTCTGGTTTGCCGCGGCAGGGACCATCCTCATCGCCGCTCTGGCCATCCCTGATCTGGCATGGATTGCACGGGCCGGACTTGGCACCCTTCTGGCGACCCTCCTGCTTGCAATAGGATTTGGCAATCGCTGGCGCGCGCGCGGCCTGTTGTGGACCAGCCTTTTTGTGCACGGTTTGGCGGCGCTGGCATTCACCACGCTGGCGGCGGGGCCAACATGGCTGGCCGATGAAGCAGGGCTTGCAAATGCGTTCAAGAGAACACGCGGCTGGGACCATACGGCCAAAGCTCTAGCTGACATCGCCGGGCAATATCGCGCGACCGGCATACTGGTCGATGAACGCGAGAATTGGCACGGGCTGGATTTTTATGGCACGGGCATGCCTGAGCAACCCGTCTATGCTTGGCGACGCTACCCCGTCGCCAAGAGCTATGCCGATCTGCACCCGCTCGCAGAAGGCGCAAACGGACCCATACTGATTGCCAGCGTTCGCCGCCGGTTTCGCAAGCGGATACGCGCTGACTTCGAACAGATTGAAGAGATCGGCTATTTGAGCATTCCGCTTGGCGGCGGTCTGGAGCGGCGCTTCAAACTCTATCTGGGCACTGGACACGCGCCGCAGAAACGATCACCGGAATGGGAAACCCGATTTGCAGGGCTGTTCGAAGACTAGAAACAGGACGTGGGATCTGGTCGCTCTATGAGCCGTGGGCATTGGCTGACGCTTCAGTTGCAACGACTTCACCCGCCCAGACATCTGCAACGCGCGCATCACGACCACATCCGCGACGATAGCGCGAATAATGGATCGGGTTCTTTTTATAATAATCCTGATGATACTCTTCAGCAGGCCAGAAAACGGTCAGCGGCTTGATCACAGTTTTGATCGGATTTGCGAGAACACCGGAGCCTTCGAGTGTCTCCAAAGAGCTTTGTGCGATTTCGGCCTGTTCGTCATTGGCAGGGAAAATACCCGTCAGGTAGCTGGTGCCCCGGTCACAGAACTGGCCGCCGCCATCGGTTGGATCAATATGCCGCCAGAAATACTCGACCAGTTCCGCATAGGTCACCGCCTGGGGATCATAGACCACTTTCAGCGCTTCGAAGTGGCCCGTCTCGGTGTAGGAGACTTGCTTATAGGTCGGGTTTTCCAGCGCGCCGCCGGTATAGCCAGACGTGGTTTCGATCACACCAGCTACTTTGTCGAAGTCTGCCTCAATGCACCAGAAACAGCCGCCGGCGAAAACCGCTTCAGCCCGTTCGCCCGAATACTCGACAGTCGCCAAATCGGCCGCCTGGTTGTCAGCTTCTGCCGTCATCACAAAGGTCGCAATGGCTGCAAGGCCAGCAATGACAAAAATTGCAAGGTTCGTTCCAGAGGGCCGCATGGGAAGATTGCTTTCTGATCGGATTGGAGACTGGGGAAACTATATCTTACATCTTAGGCAAAATGCGAGAGGGTTTTGACACTTCTCACATAAACTTGTTTTCATGTGTTGTGTGTATGTCGCACTTGTCACGGCTCAGCCTATGACCCGCACTTGAACGCCCGCGCTTTTGCCCGCTTCATCAACCACCATGACCGTGTAGAAGCCCGGGCCGTCGGGTGTCCAGACTGGCAGGCCCGCCGCATCAACCGTACACGGCACGCCATCGATGAACCATTTCAGCATCCCCTCGCCACGCCCGGCCAGCACAAACCCGCGCGCTTCCTCGTCATTCACAGCCCCGCCCCAAAGTTCGGCCCCGTTCGGCGGGAACAGAATTTCCGGCGCGGCTGTTTCAGCGGCAAATCTGACAAGGGATGTCGTCGGCCCGGCCGCCGCCTCGGCCTGCAGCCTGTCAGCATTGGCGTCGTGCCCGTCAAGACGCGCCGCAGCGCGGTCAGCAATTTCAAACAGGATCGGCAAAGCATCCGAGCGGCCAACATGGCCCGGCCTTGGCGCACCATCAGCCCGCCCGACCCAAACAACAATTGCGGTGTCTCCGGCAATGCCAGCAGCCCACGCATCGCGGAAGCCATAGGACGTACCCGTCTTGAACGCGATTTGCGGCGCTTCCTGTGTCAGGCGACCGGGTATCCGGCCCGCTGGGGTCGGCGCCTCACGCAGGATGTTCAAAATGGCGTCGGCACTTTCTGCGCTGAGAAACCGTTGTCCTTGCCGAGCACGCGCTTGGGGAAGCTCCGTCTCATCCCAGACCAATGGCTTGGCCACACCGCCATCTCCAAGGGCCGCATAAAGCACTGCCAGCTCGCGCAGGTTCAGCCCTGTGCCGCCAAGGGCAAGCGCCAGTCCGGCGTCCCGCCCGGCCCCGCCCTGAATGCTCGGCTCTGTGCCAGCCACACGCAGCTGCGCGGCAAAGCGTTCCGGCCCGATCCGGTCAAGTGCCAACACGGCGGGCACATTGAGCGAGTGCTGCAACGCCTCCGCAATCGTAACATCACCGCGAAAGCTTCGATCAAAATTCTCCGGCTGATAGGCTGCAAAGCGCTTGGGCAGGTCACTGATCACTGTGCCCGGCGCAGCGATACCATCATCAAAACTCATGGCATAGATAAAGGGTTTAAGCGTGGATCCGGGTGAGCGCTTGGATCCGGTGAGATCGATCCAGCCACCTGCCCGCTCGCGCGAGGCCGAGCCAACCACAGCGCGCACCGCGCGGCTCGGAATATCGACAACCATTGCGGCAATCTGGACGCTGTCCTCGGCCAGACCTGCCCGCGTGCGCACCAGCGCTTCAAGATCATTCTGAAGTCCGGCATCGAGGGTCGAACGTGTATCGCCACCGCCTGCCAAGGCGCGGGCCCTTGCTGCACCATGCCAAGCGCGCGCTGGGAAGATATGGCGGTCAGGCAGGCTGGCGGAATTGATCTCATCGTGTCGGCGTGCGTCGATGACGCCAGCCTGTTCCAGCTTCGTCGCGATAAAGGCGCGGCCCGCCTGTGCATGATCGGGATGCCGGTCGGGACGTCTGACCTCGGGCGATTGCGGCAGAGCTATGAGCAGTGCAATCTCGTCATCGGTGAGCGTCGCGGGCTCATGGCCAAACCAGCCAAGGCTTGCCGCGCGGATGCCTTCAAGATTACCGCCATATGGAGCAAGGGTCAGATAAAGCTCCAGAATTTCAGCTTTCGACAACCGCGCCTCAAGCTGCATCGCGCGGACCATTTCGATCAGCTTGGATGGGATCGTGCGTTCGCGCGGCTCCAGCAGACGGGCGGTTTGCATTGTGATGGTCGAGCCGCCGGAAACGATCCGTCCTGCGCGGGCAGAGGTGGTCGCCGCGCGGATCATGGCGAACCAGTCGACCCCGCCATGATCGTAGAAGCGTTTGTCCTCGACCTTAAGCAGCGCGGAAACAAAAAGCGGATCAACCTCCTCAAGCCGCGCCTGAAACCGCCACCGACCATCTGGCAAGGCAAAAGCGCGCAAGGGTTTGCCCGCTCTGTCGGTCACCATGGCCGAGCGGGCCGACGCTTTGGCAATCGGTGGCGGAAATGCCCAGTTCAAGCCAAGGATCAGGACCAGACCAGCCCCGACGGCCAGCGCGAACTGGCGCAAGCTCAGTCCACGTTCGATCATGGCTTGCCGCCGAGCCCACCTGTTGACGGAGCGATCACCAGTCTGCCAGCGCGCGAGCGGGCCGTAACGTCAGGGCGGTACATATCTTCAGCCGTTGCGCCCGGCAGGGTAAACTCGCCCGGCGTGACCGCTCTGACCAGATAGGCCAGCGTGACATCTTCCGCGCGTACGTCGATCGCCGCAACAAAGCGGTCATCTTGCGCCTGTGTCGTTTTGGCCCGATCAATCTGACCAATCCACTCAAACGCACCGCTATCCCCATTCTGGATCGCTCCATCGGCCGGACGCAGAACGGTCTCGATTTCGAAGCCAGCGGGCAACAGGTCCGCAACAATCAACGGATTGGTCCGGCGCTGCTCAGGCGAGATGCGCAAGACAATCGCGACCTGATCTCCCTGCCGGATACGGGCGGGGTCCATCCGCGCCCCTGCAAGCGTATGGAAGCTCTTGGCAATTGACACATCCTGCGACACAGGTGGCGGCGCAGAGGACGGCACGCCCCGCGCGACAACCGTTCGGAAGACCGGCTTTTCTCCCCCAAGCGTAAAGCGTGTCTCGTCGGAGACCTGCCCCTCAGCCAGACGGTAGACCTCTTCATTGTCGACCCCGCGCCCGAGCCCTTCGGCATCTATCTGGACACCGCCCTCATCCCCCACAAGACTATTGGTCGCAAGCAACAAAAACGCTTTCTCTTGCGTGGTCAGGCGTTCCGGGTCTGGCAGGTCATCGCCCAGATCATCAATCAGATCAGCAATAATGTCATTAAAGCCAGTCTCGGCTGCAAGCGCGAACACGCCTGCCAGATCCCGGCGCGTGGTCTGGTAATAGTCGCCATTATTTGTGTAACCAAGCGCGCTGATCGCCGACGCAAAGGCGCTTTTCGCCCGCGCCCTGTCACCCATATGACCAAGCGCCGCTGCGATGTGCGCCCGTGCGAGGGGACTTTCCATATCATCAAGGCTGCGATCATGCAGGTATCTCAGCCGCGAAATATCTGCCCGCCCCGCCTTCGCCAGCACATAGAGCGCATAGGCCGATGCGCGCAGCATAAGCTTGGACTGGGTATCAACGTGCCAGCGGCTTTCCCAGACATCCGTATCATACCCATAGACGCGCCATGCATCCCCTTGGGAGACATTTAGCAGCGACGCATAGGCCCGCTCCAGCGCCTCGTCGGGCACAGAATAGCCCTCGGCTTTCGCGCGATACAAGAAGTCAGCCGTGTACGCACCAAGCCAAGGGGAAGCATTGCGATCACTCTCCCGCCATAGACCAAACGCGCCGTCCGAGCTTTGGCGGTTAAGCAGCGTGTTGATGGCCTGTTGCACACGGGTGCGTGCGCCATCATCAGCCGTCTCTGCTTGCGCGCCGCTTGTATCAGATTGGCCGACCAATTGCTCGGCATAGAGCAATGGCATCGCGCGGCTGACGGTCTGTTCGGTGCAGCCATAGGGGTAACGATCCAGCGAGCTGTAAAGTGCGCGCGCATCGACGGGTAAGCTCGAAAAACTGACCAACACGCTGCCCGACCCTTCGACAAAGCCATCCAGCAGTGCCGCGCTGGGCGCATAAGTCTGGCCAGGTTCCATCAGGACACGCGATACGCGCGCAACCGGCAAGAAGGCGGACCGGGTCTCGATCGGGTAGTCCCGCGAAATGGCAAACCCGTCCGGGCCCTCCACGCTGAGGGTTAATTCGCTGACGCCAACGGCGGTTGCTTCTACGCGAAGGCGCTCATCGGCGCGCTGGCCCTGTTGCAGGATGCGCGAAACTTCGGTGGACGAGGCCTTGACGGGTCCTAAACTGGCCAGCTGGGCGCCATAGGTGCCCGCTTCGCCCTCGACATTATCAATGCTGGCTGTGGCGAAGGCTTCATCGCCCGGTGCCAGAAAGCGCGGCAGGATCAGTTCGGTCGGCACTTTGTCGCGCACCGTCATGGAACGGTCAGCCCCGCCAAGTCCGTTCTCGGACCAAACCACTGCCATCAGTCTTAGCTCGCCATTGAAGTCTGGCAACTCAAACGGAATGCGCGCTTTGCCCGACCGGCCGATATCGACAATGCCTGAAAACAGCGCGACCGTTTTCGTCGGCACAACAGACAGGCCTTCACCGCCCAGCTGATCGCCACCTGTGCGCACTTCGGCAGGCAGTCCCTGATTGGGATCAAGCAAGCGGCCATAATCATCATGAAGCGACACGCCGAGCGCTTTTTTGCCGAAGAAGTGTGCTGGCGCATCCGGGCTTTGGTACTTGGTCAATGCCAGAATGCCTTCATCAACTGCCGACAGGGTCAGGTAAACGCGTTCGCGCGGACCGCCTTCGACATCAACCGTAATGACTTGCTCCTGACGTGGACGCACCACATCGGGCGCGTTGATCGTCACGTCAAAACGGCGCTCTGAGATATCAACCGGCACATGCGTCACGCCGAGCGCGCGACGGGGCTTTGCCTGGAACACAGGATCGCGTGGCGAATAGACCGTCACCATGACATAGGCCCCTTCTCCCCAGTCTTCGGTCACTGGCAGGCTGATCCGGCTACCATCTTTCGAGACATCACGCGTTTGGACCGACAGAACACGGTCGGTTGCCACGGTGATCTCCGCGATCCCGTTATAAGGCGGCGTGATCGCAATCTGCACATCGCGGCCGATCGTAGCCGGGTCTTCAGGTGCGGCAACCGCTACACGATCTGGTGCTTCGACCCCGTCTTCGCTGACGCGTCCACCCCAACCGACATAGAAGCCATGTGTGGCCGTGCGACCATTGCTGGTCACGATCAATTCATGTGCGCCATAATCCAGGCCTTCAACGGTGAGCGTGCCCGTTGCCCCGGCTTGGGTGCGGACAAGACCTTCATTTGCTGTGGTCACCGACCGCGACCGACGCCAACGCCAGTCACCCCCGCTGCGATACCAGTCATAATGATAATCAATCCGAATGATCTTCCACTCGAACTGCGCCGCAACGGCTTGCCCATCCGGGTTGACGGCGGCCAGCTCGAAGCTGCGCGGCTCACCCTGAGGCGCAAAGCGTGTGCCGGACTTGATGCCGAGATAAACGTCTTCAGGGCGATAGGGAATGCGCACGCTTTCCGTGACCGCCCGTCCGCCCGGTTCCAGCACGCTGACAATCGCATTCACCCGCAAAGGACGCCCTGAGCGGCGGCCATTGAGACCCGGATCAAGCCGGACGACCGCTTTGCCATCGCCATCGCTGGTCTGGTCGGGAAATTCGAGGACCTGCTCGGCAAAGGTTTCATCATGTGGTCCGAAGCGGAACCCCGAAAATGCGGAAAACGGGTTTGGGTCCGGCTCTATGCGCGCTTGGGAGCGTACCGTCAGTCCCGCGCCCGGCGCGCCATAGAGAAAGCGCGTCTGCGCTGTCAGTGCCCGTATTTCGCCTGATTTGATCGGTGTGTCTTCGTCGCCGTCCAGATCCACGCCGATCCGTTGGGGCACAAAATCTTCAACCGAAAACGCGCGATAGGCAACGCGGCCTACCCCATCGACATCCACACTGGCGGTCCAGTTTCCGCGCGCAGCGCTGCGCGGCAGAACATAATCGAGCGCGACAGCCCCGCCATCTGCCGTTTCGAAACGGACCCGCTGCGCTTCCAGCCCATTTGGACGGCGTACCACAATTGAACCAGACCGATTGGTCACAGCCCGCCCCGCCTGATCACGGATCAATCCGGTCAGATGGACCGTCTCACCCGGACGATAGATGCCGCGTTCGGTGTAGACAAATCCGTCCACATCGCCGCGCACCGACCGGCCACCGACCTCCTCACTTGCCAGATCAACGGGTGCCCGCGTCAGATCGAGAATGGCCGTATCGCCATCGGCGCCATGCGCAATCAGTAATTTCGGCTGTGCCCCGCCTGTTCCCGCCAGAAGCGGTCCGTCAATAGCAATCCGCCCCTCGGCATTGGTCTGGGCTTCGGCGAGAACATCATTATTGTGCCCGAGCAGTTCGACCCGGCGACCACTGACGGGTTGTCCGGTCTGCAGGCTCCGCAAGGTGACATCCATGCCGGCGCCGCTGACATAAGCCGACAGGGCCAGATCCGTCATGATGATCCAGCGCTCGGCCGCCGCCGGAGGACCATCGGCCAGTTCCCGCCCATCTTCGAGCCGGACGATGTAGGCACCCGGCTTTAGCTCGCCAACGACATCAGCAAGCGGGAAGACCGTGATAACAGGCGCATTTTGCGTCCGCGTGATCTGCATACTGCCAGACCAAAGCTCTGTCGCCGTATTGCGCCGGACCAGACCGCCATAATTGTACTCGCCCTGACCATTGGACGTTCCCGCCGTGATCCGCTCGAACGCGAGGGCACGATCATTGACCCTCGACACTTTGATTTTGACCTGATCGACGTTCACCGTCTCAACTGCCAGTCCATCCGCATCAAGTCGCGGCAGAATCACGCCAGCCCCTTCAAAGCCGACATAGGCCGGGCGGTCGTCAAAGCTGATCGGCACTTCCTCGCTGGCCTGCAAAGCGCGTCCATCGGCCGCCTGCAAACCAGATTTCAGAATTGCGGTACGTTCCTCACCGAAACCAAGCCCGCCAACGCATAATTCGCGTCCCTCAACGCTAAGCGCGGGCCGGAAGGCCGGACGAAACTCGATATAATCTGTGTAGTCCTGCTCGGATGACAATGCGGCAGAGAAGACGAAACAGGCGCGCGGCGCGTCGCCAGCGACATCAATCTTGTAGCGGAAATAGGTAAAATCCGCCTCGGCATCCTCGATCGCGTCCTGTCTTTGCTGTTCACGGCGTTCAGCGGCGCGTTGATCGGCGCGATTGCGCGGCACGATCTCGCCTTGGGGATAGAGCGCCGTATCTTCAGGGCTTGCGGGCTTGTCGTCACCGCCACATGCAGATAAGGCCAGCACTGTGGCAACACAGATTGTTCTAAACCAGCTGCTCGAACGCGTCATGGTGATCCCTCTCGATTTTCTATGTGATAATAATAACCTACACTCAGATGATCCGAACAGGGCCAGCGTGTGACTTTCTTGGGAATTTTGAGGCATGGCCGACACATTTGACGTGATTATTCTCGGCGCAGGCGCAGCGGGTCTGTTTTGCGGGGGAGAGATTTCCGCCATGGGTCGTAGCGTCTGCGTGATTGATCACGCGGCCAAGCCAGCGGAAAAGGTGCGAATTTCGGGCGGTGGGCGCTGCAACTTCACGAACATCCATACGGGCGCGGCGAATTTCATTTCGCAGAACCCACACTTCGCAAAATCGGCGCTGGCCCGTTACACCCCGAACGATTTTTGCGATCTGCTGGCGTCCAACTCGATCACCTGGCATGAAAAAACGCTTGGCCAGCTGTTCTGTGATGGCAAATCGGGCGCGATCATCTCGTTATTGCTGGACCGGTTGTCAGATCCGGGGGGGACGCTAAAACTGGGCACCGACATCGAGGGCGTGGTCGCAACATCAGACGGTTTCGCGGTCAACACATCGACGGGTGCCCTCGCTTGCAAGAAACTGGTGATCGCGACAGGCGGTCTATCCATCCCGAAAATGGGCGCGAGCGGGCTGGCCTATGACATCGCCCGCCAATTTGGCCATAGCATCATACCTCCCCGCCCGGCCCTCGTTCCGCTGACATTCTCCGGCGCGCAGAAAGACCAGTTCGCCGAACTTTCCGGTGTTGCAACCGACGCGATGGCTAGCGCAGGCAAAGCTAGCTTCCATGAGGCAATCCTGTTCACCCATCGCGGCCTATCCGGTCCAGCTATCCTCCAAGCCTCTTCCTATTGGAGTGAAGGTACGGATCTGACGCTTGACCTGTTGCCCGCTCGCGATGCGCTTGAACACCTCAAAGCCCTGCGCAATGAAGGCGGCAAACGGAGCCTCGCTGCCGCACTTGCCAGCCTAATGCCTCGCAGGCTTGCCGATATGATCTGTGACCATCTTGGACAGGACGCGGACAAGCGCATGGCCGACTTGCCGAACACGGCGCTTGGTGAGATTGCTGCAGCGCTGACAGATTGGCGCATCCGCCCGACGGGCACCGAAGGGTGGCGCACGGCAGAAGTTACTGCCGGCGGCGTTGCCACTCGCGGGCTCTCTTCGCAGACTATGGAAAGCAAACATCACAGTGATCTCTACTTCATCGGTGAGTGCGTGGATGTCACCGGCTGGCTTGGCGGATATAATTTCCAGTGGGCCTGGGCCAGCGCCTATGCCGCAGCCCAAGCCATCACGGCCAGTTAATGCCATAGGCGCGGTTTTTGCGAAAATTTTTATCGATAGATTTTTTCTATATCAAATTTCGAGATTATTTATTGGCCCTCTGTGTCATAATCACCGATACATGAGACACGATCTCAAGTAAATTTTCACCCACACACATCCCATCAGGAGACGAAACATGGACGGAATGGCCGGCGATAGTTCAAAATGCCCCGTAATGCATGGCACCAACAAAACCGCAGCGACAGGTTCGACTGCAAACCAGCACTGGTGGCCCGAGCAGCTCAACCTGAAAATTCTCAATCAGAACGCACCGCAAGTCAGCCCCCTTGGCGACACGTTTGACTATGCCGCCGCATTCAAAAGCCTTGACTATAAAGCGCTGAAAAAAGATCTCGCCGATCTGATGACAGACAGTCAGGACTGGTGGCCTGCCGACTATGGCAATTATGTCGGCCTCTTCGTGCGCATGGCATGGCACTCTGCGGGCACATACCGCACCTATGATGGCCGCGGCGGTGCCTCGACAGGCTCGCAGCGGTTCGCCCCGCTCAACAGCTGGCCGGACAATGGCAATCTCGACAAGGCCCGTCGTCTGCTGTGGCCCATCAAGCAAAAATACGGCAACAAAATCTCGTGGGCGGATCTGATGATCCTGGCGGGCAATGTCGGCATGGAAGTGGCTGGCTTCAAAACCTTCGGCTTCTCGGGCGGGCGCGAAGATGTGTTCGAGCCTGAAGAAGACATCTACTGGGGCCCTGAAACCGAATGGCTCGACGATCAGCGTTATACCGGCGAGCGCGATCTGCTGACCCCGCTCGGCGCTGTACAAATGGGTCTGATCTATGTCAATCCAGAAGGCCCGAACGGCAATCCTGATCCGATCAAATCTGCCTATGACATACGCGACACGTTTGCGCGCATGGCCATGGATGACTATGAAACCGTCGCGCTGGTCGCTGGCGGGCACACATTCGGCAAAGGTCATGGCGCAGGCCCTGAAGACAATGTCGGTGTCGAACCAGAAGGCGGGGCCCTTGAGAATATGGGCTTTGGCTGGATCAACAGCCACGGCACAGGCAAGGGCGACGATACGACCACAGCCGGATTTGAAGGCGCTTGGACACCGACGCCGAATAAGTGGAACATGGAATATTTCGAAGTTCTGCTTGGCTATGAGTGGGAACAGGTGACGAGTGCGTCGGGCCACGTCCAGTGGGCACCGAAAGCAGGTCAAGGCGCGCCCGAAGCTCCGCGGGCACACAATGCGTCCGAAACGCAGCCGCTCATGATGACGACCGCAGACATGGCGCTGAAACTGTTCCCGGACTATGCGAAAATCTCGCAGCATTTCCTTGATAATCCCGACGAGTTTGCTGACGCCTATGCCCGCGCATGGTACAAGCTGACCCACCGCGATATGGGTCCGGTCACCCGCTATATCGGCGACGAAGTGCCTGCCGAAACAATGATCTGGCAAGACCCTGTGCCAGCCCATGAAGGGCCAATGATCAATGATGCGGACATTGCAGACCTCAAGGCCAGAATCCTTGGCTCGGGTCTTTCTGTCTCCCAACTCGTCAACACAGCGTGGGCGTCCGCATCCACCTTCCGGGGTTCGGACAAGCGTGGCGGCGCAAATGGCGCGCGCATCCGTCTGGCACCGCAAAAAGACTGGGACGTGAACACCTCGTCCAATGTCAATGCAGTGATCGACACGCTTGAAGGCATCAAAGCCGAGTTCAATGCCAGCGGCACACAGGTTTCACTCGCTGACCTCATCGTGCTGGGTGGCTCCGCAGCCATTGAGAAAGCCAGCGGCAAGAGCGTCCCCTTTGCGCCTGGCCGGACCGATGCCACTCAAGAGCAGACCGACATTGACAGCTTCGGGGTTCTGGAGCCAACCTTTGATGGTTTCCGGAACTATAAGAAGACCGATGATCCACGCTCCACTGAAGCACTCCTTGTCGACAAGGCCGCTCTGTTGACGCTGACTGCACCGGAAATGACAGTGCTCGTCGGCGGATTGCGCTCGCTTGGCGCCAATGCTGCCAACAGCTCTCATGGCGTTTTGACAGATAATGTCGGAACACTGAACAATGACTTCTTTGTCAAATTGCTCAGCATGGACACGGTCTGGTCTGCCACAGATGCTACAAGCGAAACCTTTGAAGGCAAGTCGCGCAAAACCGGCGAGACGCAGTTCACGGGTACGCGTGCCGACCTTGTGTTCGGGTCCAACTCGATCTTGCGGTCAATCGCAGAAGTCTACGCCCAGAGCGATGCCACGGAGCGCTTCACCTCAGACTTCATCGCCGCGTGGACGAAAGTCATGAACCTCGACCGGTTCGACCTGGCATAGAATGTGAATATCAGAACTCAGTAGAGTTCTGTAGATTTGAAAGAGGCTGGTTTCGCGACCAGCCTCTTTTTTCTTGTCCCCCGTTCGCTTTGCTCACGATGGGACGCCGCTTTGCGGGCTCAGGGCTGTTTTGTTTTGATCCCTTTGCGCGAAGCGCAGAATGGATCCTGGCTTCGCCAGCTCAGGGCTGTTTTTGTTTGACCACCCGCGCTATGCGCGATGGGTCACGCTCAGGGCTGTTTTTGTTTGACCACCCGCGCTATGCGCGATGGGTCACGCTCAGGGCTGTTCCCAAAAGCACCCAAACTCGGTATCCCCAGCGAACGCTGGGGTCCATGGCATCTTGGTTTGTCCCCGCTCAAGCGATGCCTCGCCACCTCCATACCCTTGCGCTTATTGCAAATCGTGTGCGCCAATTGAAGATTGCTTTCAGCCTCACCCCCGCCAGCCGCCCGCGCGCGGATGTGATCAAAGCTTGGTCGCCACTTCTTCCACAGTGTCGCGTGCGCAAGCTCAAATCGATGGCGCGGCATGGGCTTGCCGCAAAGCGCACATTGGCCGTCCTGTGCAGACCAGAGCTTCCGGAAGAGCGGCGTATCAGGCGGGGCGGGCGGGATGGACATCAGGGCGTACGGCGATCAGAGCGCCGCGTTACCCCAAGAGAAGTATGAAGAAGCGACCAGAGTGCATATGCGGTGGCCCCGATTTTTGCAGCCCACATCGTTTTCGCGCCCCGCTCTATAAACCTTCGGGTACATCCCAACCGCGTCTGACGCAAGCGGCGAGCACCGTGTTCCGCAAAAGGCAGGCAATCGTCATCGGACCGACGCCGCCGGGAACTGGCGTTATGTGCGCGGCGACCTGTGAGCATGTTTCAAAGTCAGCATCCCCGACAAGGCGCGTTTTGCCCTCGCCCTTTTCTGGCGCATCAATCCGATTGATTCCAACATCAATGACGCAGGCACCGGGTTTCACCCAACCGCCCTTGACCATTTGCGGCCGACCCACTGCGGGCATAAGAATATCAGCCGTGCGGCAAAGCGCTGGGAGGTCCGCGGTGCGTGAGTGTGCAATGGTCACCGTGCAGTTCTCGGCGAGAAACAAAAGTGCGGCCGGTTTGCCCACCAGAATGGAACGGCCGACCACGACGACATGTTTGCCCGAGAGGTCATCCCCAAGCGCAGACTTTGCAAGGATGACACAGCCCGTTGGCGTGCAGGGGGTAAGTCCGGACTTGCTCAATACGAGCCTTCCGGCACTGGTCTCTGTTAAACCGTCAACATCCTTGTCCGGATCAATTCTCTCAATTGCCGCGTCGCTGTCGAGCCCCTCTGGTAATGGGAGCTGCAGCAAAATGCCGTCAACGTCTTCGTCCTCATTCAGCGATGTAATCAGCGCTTCAAGTTCAGCTTGGGAGATGTCTGCCCCAACACGGTGATGAACCGAGCGCATGCCGACCTCTTCTGTCATGCGTATTTTCGAACGGACATAGACCTGACTTGCCGGATCTTCCCCGACCAGCACGACAGCCAGCGTTGGCTGAGCCGGCAGCGCTCGAACCGCCTGCGCAACATCCGCCCGAACGCTTGCCGCTACAGTTTTGCCTTCAATTCTGGCTGCCGACATGAAGCGACCTTTCTACAAAATTGGCTCGAACGCTATTCGCGTTTCACGCATTCATAAACCCGCCGATCACACCCACCATCGCCAAATGGCACCATATTGATCAGGGCCGGCAGCAGACCATCCTTTAAAAACATCAAGCCGAGAAATACGACAAAGAAGGACAAGTCCAACTGGCCAAGATTGGGCACGAATCGGCGCACAGGGCGCAAAACCGGCTCGACAATCTGATGCAGAATGCCCCACCATTGACGCGCAACCTGATTGTTGGATTTGACAATTCCAAGTGTGAAAAGCCAGCCCATAACCGCATAGGCCAGAAGCAAGAACAATAGCAGCGTCAGAATCGGGCTCAGCAAATAATTGTAAATGACGATTAACAGTTCGCGCACTGGAAACACCCCTTACTTGATCCATTTGTCAGGTCACGCACTCCCTAACCCAGTTTGCAGGTCCGTCGCAACCAGAGACAGGTAAATCAATCTTCGTGTGGCCCAGAGCGCGACAATGGTGTCGAGATCACCGCATTGGCAACATCGACAACGCGCATCAAGGGCCGGGTCTCACATACGGCTATATGATCCAGCCGCCGTCGCAATCGCGCCTTGGCGGAATTGTCATAGGTCCCAGATGATGTGCCCTCGGTCGTACGCACTTGGGAGCCCTGAACGATTTGTATGGTGCCTGAAAGCGTGGCCTGTTGGCTGCGGGCGAAATACTTCTTGTAATAATCATGCCCTCCGGCAAGTTCATAAACCTGAAGTCCAAGCTTGGGCATCTCCTGAATGATCTTGTAAAGGATCATGCTGCCGGGCGACATAGGGGCAAAATCTGTGCGAAAAGCTGCAAGCCATGGGTGGAACCGGGTTTGCGATCGCAATCCGAAATGCCCTGCCAGCAATTCGCCGTTTCCGGTCAAGCGCACCATATAGCCCCGAACCTCGTCGGAGACATAAGCATTTGCCGCGTGCAGCAGTTTGGAAGTCAAAGGCTTCTCGACGAGATCAACTCGTCCGGTCCGCCGGAATTGCGCCGACTTCCACGCTGTCAGCAATTGGAAATCCTCCTCGCTTGGCGGACCGCCTGTCAAGTCGAGTTTTATGCCGCGACGCTCAACTTGGCTGATCTGTCTGCGAAAATTCTTGAACCGTTTCGGGTGCGCTGACCGGCAAGCTTCCAGATAGGCAGCCGGTTCTGTGCCTGTCAGATCAATCTGGTAAGCATCGTCTGGCTGAAGTCCCAATTGCGAGAACACGCCCCAGGGGTCACTCACCCCGGAAAACTTATAGGAACGCAATCCGGCCAATTGCAGGATCAGCCCCGGTGTCAGCCCCGAATCACGCGCAAGCACAGGACCAGCAAAATCCGAGAATGGGACACCCACGGGTCGCGCAAACCGGTTTGGCCGCAAATGGTAGGCAAACACGCCAACAAGCCGACCGTCCCGCCGATAGAGCGCAAGCCGGACATCGCCGCGATTTTGGGCCGTAATATCTGAAAAGCACGGCTGCAAAAGCGGCGTGCCATAAGAAACATGCCCTGCACAAAGCTCATACCAGCCTTGTTTATCGTCCGCACCCAGTTCACTGGGCCGGATCACATCGCAGACAAAGTCTGCAGCCTCTAAAGCCATACATTTTTCCCCTACTCGCCCCCGCGAGTTGACCTACCCTTGGGATAGGTCGTCTATAAATACATCACGATCACTTGATTGAGTCGAGACCAAGCATCAGTGACAGAGCCGAAACCAACAGATATAGCCGATCAAAGCAAAGCAGGGGCCATAACGCCGCAAAATGCCCGAAACCACGCCCCCTCCCCGAAACGCAGCATCCCGGCCTGAGCACGCGCAACCGCAACGCCCGCTCACGCCACTGCAAATGTCGATCGTGGCGCTGGGCATTGTCGCTATGGGCGTTGGCATGACCATCAACTTCGTTGTCGTTGCTCCTTTGACACGGGATGCCGGGCTCACAGAAATCGAGGTCGCCGGGATTCTAACCCTCTCGGCCCTGTTTTTTGCCTTGATGACCCCGATTTGGGGCCGTTGGGCCGATCGGTTCGGACGCAAACGCGTGATGATCGCTTCGCTAACATTTGCAGGCTTGACCAATGCCCTGTTCGCACTGGCGCTGAATCAGGCGCTCGCAGGCGCGTTGGTCGGGCTCAATGCTGTGCTCTCGCTTGGCCTGATCCGGACAAGTTTTGGACTCTTGTCACCCGGGGTCTTTCCAGCGTCGATGGGCATGATCATCGAAGCAACCACGCCCAAAACGCGGGCAGCTGGCATGGGCCTGTTCGGCACTGCGATGAGCGTCGGCTCGATTATTGGCCCTGCGGGCGCCGCAATTCTTGCCCCGCTGGGGGCCCTCGCGCCGCTTTGGGGGTCCATCCTGTTTTCCTGGGCATGTGCGATCATACTGGCCTTTGCCCTTCCCAAGAGCCGCACCCAGCGGCCTGGCGGGTTACGGCCCACGCCGCTCAAACTGACCGATACGCGGATCAGGCCGCATATGGTGTTCTTGTTTGCCTATTTCGTTATTGTCGGCGGTATCCAGATGACGCTCGGCTTCCTTGTCGCTGACAGGTACGGGCTGGCGCGCGCGGACGCTGTGCAATTTACAGGTCTGGCCTTCGGCGCGCTCGCGCTGGCCATGATCATCGTCCAGTTCGGCTATGTGCAAAGACGCTATCCCGATCCACGCCGCATGTTGCCCAGAGGTCTGATTATTATCGCTCTGGGCTATCTCATTGCGGCCGTCTTTGAGCCGTTTGGCTTGATGTGTCTGGGGTTTTTCATTGTGGGCATCGGGGCGGCACTGGTGGTGCCCGCAGCCAATGCGCTCGGCTCGCTCGCCGTTATCCCGCAAGACCAACCAAGCGCAGCCGCTGTGCTGTCCTCTGCCCCGCCCTGGGCCTTTGTGATCGGTCCATTGATCGGCGCGCAACTCTACCAGATCAATCCGCTCATGCCGCTCATCGCAAGCGCCGTCATGATGCTCGTCCTGTTTGTCTATGCCACGCGGGTCACGCTGCGCGCATAAGACCGCAACCTCCTCAAGTCACCCGATGAGGTGACGAGTGATCCCATTCAGCCAGCAACATGCGCAAAGCAGCAATAAACGCAATCGGCTGGTCCAGCATGACGTGATGGCGGGCATGAGGAATAGAGACATAGGGCACCTGATGGCCAAGCAACTCCTGCATATAGGCCCCGACATCATCCGGCATCAGAGCGCTCTCTTCGCCGCGAATAATCGCAATCCGGCACTTGATCTCCCGCAACATGTCAGCTGGCTGTCCAGGCATATCAAACCGGCGCCAGATCGACGGGTCAAATTTCCACGTCCAGCCGGATACGCCGTCTTCCTCGGTCTTTTTGAGGCTCCACCGGGCGATATAGTCCATCGCGAAATGGTTCTCGCAAAGCTGGGGTGGCGCGAGGCGGAACCGAGCAAGCGCGGCATCCAGATCGGGATAGACCTTGTTCGGGCGCGCTTTGCGCGGCGGGCCACGATCAGGCCTGTCTGGCGGATTAACCGGACTGTCAACAATCACTGTGCCGCCAAACCGATCGCCATGTTCAGCGCCGGTTTGAAGCGTCACAAAGCCGCCGAAACTATGCGCCACAATCACAGGTTTCTGCCTATGCTCGAACATGCCAGTCGCTTCGGCAACGGCAACCTGCTCGGCGGAAAAACTTCCAAGCGAGTAGGCTGACCGCCAGTCGCTGTCACCCATGCCGGAGAAGGTCAGTGCAACAACATTGTAGGTCTCGGCGAAATAGGGCGCGATAAAATCCCACCAATGGGCATGCGCACCATTGCCGTGGACGAGCAGAAGCCCGGGCGATGAGCGTTTCCCCCAGCGCTGATAATGGACCCGTGCGCCATCAACCTCCAAATATTCGGTCTCGTACCGCGTAGAGACCGCATCATCAAACCAGGCTGGCGCAGGCGGGCGCGCGCCCGCATAGATATTAAGCGGGCCGCCTTCAGACGCCATTTCAGGTGGTTGGTCCTTGATAAATTTGTCGTCTTGCATCGCGCGTGCGCCCCTTTAGTGATAATGTCTGAAGGCTTTAGCATTCGTGGCCACCACTTAGAAGCCTTCCCTAGCGGAGCCATGAAAAAGGACGAAGCAAACCCACGCCGGAGCCAGCATGCCTGACATCACAGCACATGATTTTCACCTGTCCCTCTCGCCTGAACATGGTGGCTGCGTTGATCGTCTGGACTGGCGCGGACACGAGGTTCTGTTTCCAACTTCGGCGCGCGCAAATATGGGTACGGCCCACCCAACCGAACGGGCCGGTTTCCCAATGGTCCCCTTTGCCGGACGGATCAGCGAATCGCGCTTTGCCTTTGAGGGCGTCAAATACGCGCTGACACCAAACTTCCTTCCAGAGCCGAACGCCATTCACGGGTTTGGCTGGCACATGCCTTGGCAAGTCGAGACGCAGACCGAGCGCGACGTGACGCTGGTCCTTGAGCACGACACCGATCAATGGCCCGCATCCTATCTGGCCCGCCAGACCTTCCGGCTGACGGAAACCGCATTTGAGCTTGATATGTCGCTCACCAATACCGGCGCGCGCGCTATGCCGGCAGGGCTCGGCTGGCACCCGTATTTTGCTGCGTCCGGCGCGCATGTTCAAAGTCAGATCAGCGCCATTTGGCGGCCAGAAAATGCTGCGATCAACGCCCAGCCCGAACCCCTCGACGAGACATGCAATCTGAATACGGATCAACTGGTCGCCCGACTAAGGCTCGACCATTGTTTCACCGCCACCACGCCAGATACGCGCATCACCTGGCCCTCACGCCGCCTACAAGTCCGAATGACGGCCTCGGACATTTTCTCGCACTTTGTCATCTACACCCCGCAGGGCGACGCCTTCTTCTGTGCCGAACCGATCAGCCATGTCCCCGATGCGGTCAATCTTGCAAAACCAGCGGACGAAACCGGATTGAGAATCCTCAAACCAGACGAGACGCTGACAGGAACCATCCGGCTTGAGCCGTCAACCCTCTGAGACCACATCGCCGAGCGCGATATCGTAATGTCGATTGCAGAACTGACAATCAACTCCAAGCGATGCGTCGCCCTCAGCCATATCGATCAGCTCACGATCCGGCATTTTTTGCAGCGTCGCGCGCAGCCGGTCCAGATTGCATGTACACGCATCGTCGAGCGGAGTGCTATTTTCAAGCCGCACCCCCGTTTCATGGAACAGCCGGAACAAAAGCGCATCTGCCGAAAGGTCAGGGTCTGCCAGCTCACCATCCGTTAGCGTGGCAAAAATGGCGCGGGCGGCATTCCAGTCATCTTCGGTGTCACCACGCGCCTGATCTCCGGCAATCTTCTGAACCAGCATGCCGCCAGAGCGCCATTGCGATTTCGCACCGGCAACCGAATGCTCGGCGACCGATAGAGCCACTTTGGTCGGGATCTGCTCGGACTGGGCGAAATAATCTTCAGCACACGCCGCAAGGCTGCCGCGCACGAGCGGCACAACGCCTTGATAGGGCTGCTCGGGCCGGTCATTCTGGATCATGATCAACGCCAACGCGCCCGAACCGAAAAGCTGAGGCATGTGCGGCCGGCCACCTTTATTGATCCGCTCGAGATTGGCCCACAATGCCTTGTCATAGCGCGCATAACCGCGCACGCTTCCGCCCGTTCGATACTCCCCCACCAGCAACGAAACCGCACCAGATCCCTCGGCCTGAACCAGTAGACGGCCCTTGAACTTCAGCGATGATCCCACCAGTGCTGCCAGCGTCACAGCCTCGCCGAGTAGCCGCGCAAGTTCAGTTGGATAGTCATGCCGGTCAAGAATAGGCGCAAGCGAACCTGCGCCCAATCGGGCAATGCGTCCGCGAACCGGCTTGGCGTCTATCTGGAAATTGGCGACCAGATCATCCTGCGCGTGTGTCTGTGTCATCTCGTATAATCCAGTTTACAGGCAAGAAGGGAATAGAAGACCGAGCGCGCTCATTAGGGGCGAACCGTCTATTCCTCAAGGCACCATTTCAAAATAGCCTTCTGAGCATGAAGTCGGTTTTCTGCTTCCTCGAAAACGAGCGAGGCCGGCCCGTCAATCACTTCGGCATCAACTTCTTCATCTCTATGCGCTGGCAGGCAGTGCAGAAACACGGCGTCAGGGCGTGCCAGTTCCATCAGCTCCACCGTCACGGCGAAGTCCTCAAGATCGCTCAGCCTGGCATCGGCATCGCTGTCGCCCATCGACACAAATGTATCGGTAATCACAACATCAGCGCCCGCGACCGCTTCCTCCGCACTGTCATAAAGATCAATGCTCGCGCCCATCTCGATCGCCAGATCAACATCTTCCTCGTCGGGCGCATATCGGAACGGCGTCCCGATGGCGAGCGAAAACCCGAACTTGGCCGCCGCATGGATGAAACTTGCGCAGACATTGTTGCCATCCCCAACCCAGGCAATCCGGGTATTGGGCAATTCAAGCCCATGCTCTTCAAGCGTCATGAGATCCGCCATGATCTGGCACGGGTGCGAACGATCGGTCAGCCCATTGATCACAGGCACAGACGCCGCCTCTGCAAAAGCCTCGACATCGGAGTGCTGGTTCGCCCGGATCATCACCGCATCCACATAATTGGACAGAACAATGGCCGTGTCATGAATGCTTTCGCCGCGCCCCAGCTGCATATCGCCCGCCGACGTCACAATCGCAGACCCGCCAAGCTGGCGCATCGCCATATCAAAGCTGTAGCGCGTGCGGGTGGAGCTTTTCTCAAAAATCATGGCAAGCGTGTGCCCCTCAAGCGGTGCATCAGCATCAACCCGGCCCTTCGGCCAACCTTCGCGGGCGCGCTTGGTCGCCTTCGCATCATCAAGAATCGCGCGCAAATCCGCCGCGTCCATCTGCCATAAATCAAGAAAATGCCTGAGTGCCATTATTGCCCCCTGCCTTGTCGCCAAAACTCAATCCACGCCCTTACGGCAATCGGACTGATTTGGCCAGATATTCTGCCCACGGGCACGACTGCCCGACACATGCCTAATCGCGTAGCAACTCATTGACGCCTGTTTTCGAACGGGTCCGCTCGTCGACCGTCTTGATGATGATGGCTGCGGCAAGGCTCGGGCCGCCATTTGCGCTTGCCATTGTGCCCGGCACAACAACCGAATAGGGCGGCACTTCGCCATAGCGCACTTCGCCGCTCTGCCGATCGACAATCTTGGTGGACTGGCTCAGGAAAACGCCCATCGCAATAACCGAGCCTTCGCGCACAATCACACCTTCGGCCACTTCCGCCCGCGCGCCGATAAAACAATTGTCCTCGATAATGACCGGATTGGCCTGCAACGGCTCAAGCACGCCGCCAATGCCTGTTCCGCCCGACAAATGGACATTTTTGCCAATCTGAGCGCACGAACCAACCGTCGCCCAAGTGTCGACCATGGTGCCTTCGCCGACATAAGCGCCGATATTGACAAATGACGGCATCAGCACGGCATTGGGCGCAATATACGAACCGGCCCGCACCGTGGCCGGCGGCACCGCACGGAAGCCTGCGGCTTTGAACTCCGCTTCGCCCCAGCCATCAAATTTTGACGGCACTTTATCATACCAGGTACCGCTTACGCCCGGTCCGCCATCCATCAGCGCGTTTTCATTGAGGCGAAACGACAGCAAGACGGCCTTTTTCAGCCATTGATTGACCTGCCAACCGCCCTTTCCGTCCGGCTCGGCGACGCGCGCCTTACCTGCGTCCAGCAATGCCAACGTCTCGGTCACCGCTGCGCGTACCTCCCCTTGCGTCCTTGTGGAAAGCTCGGCGCGGTTATCCCACGCGGCATCAATGATCGGAGCAAGTGTCGAAGTCATAGCAAAAGGTCCAGACATATGTGAAAACGGGATCTAAGCGCCCGCTTAAACAGCCATATGCGCCCCAGATCAAGACCCTGAGCCCGAATTGCCTGCTGCCATATTCTTGTCTCGTTCGCCAAGCATGATACATGAGTATTGGAAAGAGACATGAGGTCCAGAATGGGCAAGGATATATCGCGGCGTAATATGATCCGATTGGGATCGGCGGCCGGATTGGGCGCACTGGCAGCTTGTGACGGTGTGACATTTCCCGGGCTTACCAATGGGGCCACACCCTCAAGCACCCCGGCAGCGGACGGCTCGGACCAACCTGCCACCAGCGCTTCGGGCTTTCGTTACGAAGTCCGGCGAACCGAAGCCGAATGGCGCGCCAAGCTCACCGAAGACGAATTAAAGATCCTGCGAGAAGGCGGGACCGAACCGCGCAATTCAAGCCCGCTGGCCACAGAAACCCGCAATGGCACCTATGCCTGCAAGGGCTGTGACCTGCCGACCTATTCCTCGTCACAAAAGGTCATCCTTCCCCAAGGATGGGTTTTCTTCAGTCACAGCTACGAAAACGCCGTCCTGACCGGTATTGATAACGGCCAGATCGAAGCCCATTGCCGCCGCTGTGGGAGCCATTTGGGCCATATCCTCTATGTTCAATCGATGATCGTCCACTGCATCAATGGCAGCGCGCTCAACTTCACGCCGATCGGAAGCTAATCCACAGGCACAAATGCGGCTTCGAGAAACGCAGTCAAATCGCCAGTGACATGGTCGATATAAGGCGCAATGATGCTGTCGGGTCCGGCAGGACGCGCGCCGTCCGGCTCATGGCTCCAGTCGTTTTCCGAGGTGACAAGCACGGTGGCAAAGCCCATATGATAGGCGGGCTCCAGATTGCGCGCGAGATCCTCGAAAAAGACTGCCCCCTGCGGGTCGATCTGGAACGTTGAGAGGAATTTGTCATAGGCCGAGCGTGCAGGCTTTGGCTGATAATCCATTTGCTCGATACCGAACATGCCATCAAAGACATCATCAATCTGCATGGCTTTGGTCACCCCCTCGGCATGGCCAAGCGATCCATTGGTCAGCACGAATTTGCGCCCCGGCAGCGCCGCGATGGCCGACCGCAATCGCGAACCGTCCGGCAGCGGCGAATGGTCGATATCATGGACGAATTTGAGGAAGGGCGCTGGATCAATATCGTGATTTTTCATCATGCCGCTCAGCGTGGTGCCATGCTCGAAATAGTACTGCTTCTGCAGCGCCCGCGCCTCATGGTCCGGCAAATCAAGATAATCCGCAACAAAGCGGGTCATCTTCGCATTGATTTGGGCAAACAGATTACATCCAGCCGGGTAAAGCGTGTTGTCGAGATCAAACACCCAGTCGCGCCGATCTGTGAGATTGGTTCCGGGCTTAGTCGACATCGACAGGACCGAAATCGCGTTCAAAGACTTCAAACACCAATTTTCCTTCACGTGGAATATCTGTGGCGACGAACAATTCGGACCTATAGGCCGACGCTCCGCAGTCTTCGCGGCCGGGTATGACAAATTTCGAACGCCCAACACAGAATGTATCAGACCCGCGCGCCAGTCGGCGCACCTTGTCCGGATCATCGGATTCAAGCTCGCCATAAACGAAATGTTCGGTTTGCAATAAAGGTTCGTCAACCACGCGCGAACAACCGCCCGCTTCGAGCAACCACCAGCCCCGGCTTTCCCAACCATCGCCATTGCGCCGTCCAACCGCCGTCCAGACCCGTCCCTCGGTCCGGTTACACACCGTCAAACCGACATTCCGTGCCCGGTCCAGCGCCAATTGCTCCAGAATGTCGATCAGGTCGCCATCATTTGTATCAGCGGAAAGACCCCGCTCGCGCAGAAAACCGCGCACCGCAGCGCCTGTCCGCGCCCCGCGATTGCCATCAATCGCGCCGGAGAACACGCCGGCATCCGCCATCAGACGCTGAACACCTGCGGCGCTTGCCTGATCGAGTGTATATTTATTGGTCTCGCGGATCACTGTGTTCCAGCGTCGTCGGCTCTCGATCAGGACAGGACGAAACCTGCGCACATCAAGCCCCATCGCATTGCAATCGGGCAGGCTTTCAATGGCAAAGCTCACATCTGTCTCGACACAAAGCGCCTCGTCCCCGCCCCAAATTCGTGTGCCCCCGCGATGGGCGTCCGATGTCTCAGCATAGAGATAATGTGCGCCCGGCAACAATGGTGCTGGTAACAAAACCTGACAGTTGCCAGGCCGGATCTTGGTCCAGCCCTGCACCACAGTGCCTGAGCCTTCCGGCCTGCCGCTTGCGACCTGAATGACGTAGCTCGTCTGATTGCAGATCGACCATCCACGAGAGGTCTGCGCCTCGGCGGGGCCGCCAGCAAAACCAGACAGCAAAAGGCCCATAAGGGCGAGACTAAGAAATAAGCGTACCAGCGCCATGTTCGGTAAATAGCTCCATAAGCAAGGCATGGGGTGCACGCCCATCCAGAATAACACTTGCCCCGACACCATCTTCTACTGCCTTGGCCGCTGTTTCAAGCTTGGGGATCATGCCGCCTGCAGCTGTGCCATCCGCGATCAAGCCGGCCACATCTTCTCGGGCAATCGCGCGCAGAACCTTGCCGGTCTTGTCCTTTACGCCTGCCACATCGGTCAATAACAATAAGCGCCTTGCCCCCAGCGCGGCGGCAAGCGCTCCCGCAGCGCTGTCTGCATTGATATTATAGCGCGCGCCATCTTCGCCAACACCGACAGGTGCAACCACCGGAATAAAGCCTTGCCCGCCTGCATCTGCGCCAGCGGCCAACTGATGCAGCAAGGATGGATCAACCCCGTCCGGCTCACCGACAAAGCCCAAATCAATCAATTGCTCGATATGGCTGTCACTGTTCTTGCGCGTGGGCGCGGCTTTCCGGGCCCGCAGCAGATTGGCGTCCGAACCCGAAAGCCCGACCGCTTTGCCGCCAGCCATATTGATCGCCCTGACGATTGTCTTGTTGATCGCGCCTGACAGAACCATTTCGACGACTTCCATGGTCGCCTCGTCGGTCACCCGCAACCCGTCTTCAAATTGCGAGACAATGCCAAGCCGTTCGAGCAGTTTGCCAATTTGCGGTCCACCGCCATGCACGACAACCGGATGAACACCCAGATGTTTGAGCAATACGATGTCGCGCGCAAACCGGGCCGATAAGTCGTCATCAACCATGGCATGTCCGCCGAATTTCACGACAAGGGTTTTACCCGCATAGCGCTGGATGTAGGGCAGCGCTTCAGCAAGGGTGAAGGCGGTATGCTGGGCGGCCTCTAGGGAAATCTTCTCTGTCATAGCGCTCTCATGTATCGCAATTGGCCGCTAGACCAAAGCGGCAATCTCTGCGCGCAGCTCTGGCAAGCCCAACCCCTTTTCCGAGGACGTAAAGTGAATATGCGGATGCGCCGCAGGACGTTTTTTCAACACAGCGGCTGTTGCTGCAATAACCGCCTCGCCTTCGCTGCGCTTGAGTTTGTCCGCCTTGGTCAGCACAATCTGATATGGCACCGCCGATCCGTCCAGCATGTCCATCATGTCGGCATCCGGCGGCATCGGCCCGCGCCGTCCATCGATCAACAGGAAAACGCGCTTGAGCGGTGCACGGCCCCGCAAATAGGCGCGCGTGAGCTTCATCCAAGCCTGCGCCTGCGTTTTGGAGACTTTGGCGTAGCCATAGCCCGGCAGATCGACGAGCCACGCCTTGCCCTCCCCCAGATCGAAATAGTTCAGCTCTCGCGTCCGGCCGGGCTCTGCGGATGAGCGCGCCAGCTTGTTGCGGCCCAATAGACCATTGACGAGCGATGACTTGCCGACATTCGACCGTCCGGCGAACGCCATTTCCGGTCGATCACCCGGCGGCAATTGTGATAGTTGCGCGCAGCCAAGCGCAAAGGCGACAGGTCCGGCACATAAGAGCCGTCCAGCTTCAAGCTGCTCAGGACCGAAAACCGGTGTGGTTGCCGGAGGCGCCGACCCCGGAGCCAAGGTCACGCCTCTCCCCCGCCCTCGGCTTTGCCGAACCTCTTGGCAATAAATTTGTCCACCTGGGTTTCCACGCCGTTCTTGCGCATAATGTAATACTGCTGGCCGATGGACAGCACATTGTTCCAGACCCAGTACAAGACCAACCCGCTTGCCAGACCGCCAAACACGAAGGTGAAGATCAACGGCAGCATCATAATGATCCGTCTTTGCATAGGGTCCGCTGGCGGGGTCGAAATGTTCTGCAAGATAAACATCGTCACGCCGTAGAGAATGGGCAGGATACCGATGCCAATAATAAAGCCCAGAAGCGGGATCGATTTCACGCTTTCCGCTGCAAATGGCAACAGGCCAAACAGATTGCCAATCGCGGTCGGGTCCGGCGCCGACAGATCGGTCAACCATGCAAAACTGTCATGACGCATTTCGATCGTAACAAACAGGACTTTATAGAGCGCAAAAAACACAGGGATCGTAAACAGGATTGGCAGACAGCCCGCAAGCGGGTTCGCTTTTTTCTCCTTATAGAGCTTCATGATCTCCTGCTGCTTGCGCTGGGGGTCGGCGGCGAAGCGTTCCTGAATGTCCTTCATTGGCTCTTGCAACAGCTTCATCTGCGCCATCGCAGCGTAAGACTTGTTGTAGAGCGGGAACAGGATGACTTTGATAATCACCACAAAGGCCAGAATACCCAGACCGAATGAGCCCAGCTTGGCCGCAAGCCATGACAGGGCGGTAAAGAACGGCTTGGTGAGGAAGTATAACAGGCCCCAGTCAACCGCATCGTCGAACCGGTCGATGCCGAGTGTCGCCTCATAATCACGCAATACGTTTACAGATTTCGCACCGGCAAACAGTTGATTGGTCGCCGTGATGCTTGCCCCCGGCGGCACGGTGAGTTCGGTCCCCACTGTGCGCACTTCGGTATATGCATCGGCCACGCGGGTGCGGAACTCGGTCTTTGCGGTAAAGCGCTGGTCTTGCTGCGGAATCAGTGCGCCCAGCCAGTATTTGTCGGTCAGGCCAATCCAGCCGCCTTCATCGCTGGCCGCAGAGATGTCCTCGCCCTTTTTGATCTTTTTGAAATTCAGCTTTTCAAGCTTGCCATTGAGGATGCCGACAATGCCCAAATGCACCAGTCCGCGATCACGGTTGGCCCCCGGTGTCGTCACCTCCAGAAAGTCCCTGTCATCGCCATGCCGCCGGATGGCTCCATAAGCCCGAAGCCGTCGCTGACCAGTGCCCAGATTGGTCAGCGTATCTTCCATCGTGAACATGAAATTTTCATCAAGGCTGATTTGCCGCGAAATACGTACCCCGCCGATTTCAATCTGCAGCGTGACCGGGCTGGTCGGGGTTAAACGGTCGCCAGACACCAGCGTCCAATCATCTTCAAACCCCGTCAACGGCGTCCCTTCTTCGGTCAGCCAGTTCCAGCCGCCATAATAGCCAAACTCCGAGGCTTCAGGGCGCAGCAGGCGAACCTCTTCGTCGCGCGAGATCGTCTGGTAGTATTGCTTCAGGTTCAGATCATCGATGACAGCGCCGCGCAGCCGGATCGTACCGTCGAGCGAGGGGCTGTCAAAAACAAGCCGCGTGTCTTGCGCCAACGCCGCTTCGACCGTCTCGGCCAATGGCACCGATGGCGCAATGCGCTCTGCTTCCGCCTGCTCGACTTTTGCCTGCTGCTCAGCGGCCTCACGCTGGGCCACTTGTGGCTCAACGATAAAGGTCTGATAGCCCAGCATAAACACGACCGCGATGACAAGGAACAGAATGAAATTGCGCTGATCTTGTTGTTCCATAAATCTCTATCCAATTGCTGCCCGGTCCGGCCTCGATGCGACAGACGGCCCCGCCCTATTCGACCAAGCCGTCTTTGTCCGCGAAACGTGCGCCGAGGCTTACCAGCGCGGTTTCCATATCGTCAAGCAAACTGGCCCATTCAATGGTGCCTGTGTTCTGACGGGCAATGAAAACATAATCCACGCCCGCGCACCCATAGACCGGCAAAAGCCTCTGGGCCCCGGCGCGCAAACGCCGTTTCGCGCGGTTTCGGACGACCGCATTGCCAATTTTCTTTGTTGCCGTGAAGCCAACACCAATTTGATCATCGGGAATGCGTGCCAGTCCTGCCTGACCGCGCTTGCGCGCCTGAATGAGAAGCGACTTCTTGCGGACGCTGTCGCCACCGCGCGCAAAAAGAAACTGCGGCCGAGTTGTCAGTCGCGCCACAGTTATCTCTGGTATCGTTTCACCCATTGGATCAGGGGCCGTGCCCCGTCCCATTATGCAGACAGGCGCTTACGCCCCTTAGCGCGGCGGCGAGCCAGCACCCGACGGCCATTCTTGTCGGACATACGCGAACGAAACCCGTGACGACGAGCACGTTTAAGGCGGCTTGGCTGGAAAGTACGTTTCATGGAACGGCCCTTAGGCTTGAATGCTGAAAATCAAAGCGCGTCGATACAGCGCCGCGCCGAGCCAGTCAAGCTTTGTATGAGCCTGAAAAGCCCCGACGACACGTCAATCAAGGCTTAACGCATCCTAAACGGCCCGATCACGCCTGATCCCGCGCCGCTCACGGGCCTTTTACCAGCTTGGCAACAGCCGTTATGAGCGTTTCTGGCTGCCCTCTGCTATGTAAGCTCCAGACGACACAATCCGGGAAGGCCTGCTCATGTATAATTCACTTATTTCTTCACTCGCACTGCTCACCGTCGCAGCGACGCCGCTTGCCGTTGGCCCGTTGGCGCTGACAGCAACTGCGCAAACCGCGGCAACGGAAACAGCTTCCGAAGCCAGCTTTCATAGCGAATGGTCAGCCCTTCTTGGCAAATATGTCAGCGCCTCCGAAGATGGCGTCAACCGGTTCGACTATGGCGCGCTGAAAGCCAATGAGGCCGACAATGCTGCCCTGAATGCCTATGTTGACAGCTTTGCCGCACTCGACATCACCGCGCTCCCGGAAAATGAGCAATATGTTGCGTGGATCAATCTCTATAATGCCGGAACGATCCAGTACATTATCAGCAAGTATCCAACCAAGACTATTAAAACGAGCCTGTTTGGCCCGTGGAAGAAGATTTTCGTCACCGCCAATGGTGCAGAAATCTCCCTGAATGACATCGAACATGAAGTGCTCCGCAAACAATGGAGCGAGCCGCGCACCCACTACGCGGTCAATTGCGCCTCTTATGGGTGCCCCAATCTGAAAGCTTCAGCTTGGGAAACGGCAACGCTTGAGGAAGACCTCAGCCAAGCGGCCCGCGCCTATATCAACCATCCACGCGGCGTCTCCATCCGCCGCGACGGACGGCTTGAAGTCTCCACGATCTACAAATGGTTCAAGGAAGACTTCGGAACCAGCGAAGCCAATGTGATCGCGCATTTCCTCGAATATGCCGAAGCAGACCTCGCCGCCCAGATTAACGCCAGACCAGACATCAAGTCTTACGAGTATGACTGGTCACTCAACGACACAAACTAACCAAACTCACACAAACGTGACTAAGCATTAAAGGACAATAAGCATGTCTATCGATATGAACACTCCCATGACAGAAGAACCAAAAACCACGAAAACCCTTGGCGGCCACCTCAAAAGCTTTGCGCCACTGATCGTTCTGCTCGGCGGACTGGGTTTTGCCCTTTCCCAAGGCTGGCACAACTATCTGACATTGGAATCCTTTGCCGAGAATATTGGCTGGCTCGATGCACAGATTGCCAGCAATTTCCTGCTCGTACTGATTGCGTTCTCTCTGGTCTATGCTGCTGCAACCGCGTTCATGGTTCCGGCCAGCTTCCTGACTATTTCCGGCGGCGTCCTGTTCGGCCTTGCCTTTGGAACCGGCGCAACGGTGATCGGCGCAACGGTTGGCGCGTCTGTCCTGTTCATGGCAGCAAGAACCTCTATCGGCGAATCCCTGCGCTCGATTGTCGGGCCGTTCCTTGAGAAAATGCAGGCTGGCTTCAACGAAGACGCGCTCTCCTACATGTTCGCCCTCCGCCTGATCCCGGCGTTCCCGTTCGCAGTGGTCAATATCGCACCGGCCATACTCGGCGCGAAATTCCGCGACTATTTCATCACCACATTGTTCGGCATCATCCCCGGCACGCTCGCCTACACCTGGATCGGTGTGGCGGTTGGCGACACGCTACGGGCTGGCGGCGACGTGGACATTGCCACCCTCGCCAGCAACTTCATCCCTGCTTTCATCGCCCTTGGCGTTGTTGCCCTGATCCCCGTGGCGTACAAGAAAATCTTCAAAAAGAGCACAGCCGCTCAGACTGAAGTGTAGAACAAGAAACAAAACCGTATGAGCATGAGGCGGTGCTGAAGCGCCGCCTCAGATGCACTCTACGCGCAATTACAAGAGCAAGAACATGACAAACAAACGCGAAATCAAAGCCGACATCTGTATCATTGGCGCAGGCTCCGCTGGCCTTTCCACAGCCTATGCCGCCGCAAACCTTGGCCTCAAAACGGTCCTATTCGAAGGCGCTGCGATGGGCGGAGACTGCCTGAACCATGGCTGTGTCCCTTCCAAAGCTCTGCTCGCCGCTGCAAAAGCTGCAAATGATATGCGCGGCACCGAAAAATATGGCGTCACGATCGATGCCGAGCCGAAGGTCGATTGGCAAAAAGTCCGCGCCCATGTTCAAGGCGTCATCGACCATATCGCCCCGGTTGATAGCGTAGAGCGGTTTGAGAGCTTCGGGACCATCGTGATCTCCGAATATGGACGCTTTGTCGACGATAAAACTGTGGAATCCGAGACAACACGCGTCAAAGCCAAGCGCTTTGTCATCGCCACAGGCTCAACCGCGTTCATCCCCCCTATTCCGGGTCTTGCCGAAACGCCCTACCTGACCAATCATACAATCTTCACCACGCCCGATTTCCCGGAAAAGCTCACCGTGCTCGGCGGCGGACCAATCGGTATAGAAATGGCGCAGGCCTTCCAGCGCCTTGGTTCGCAAGTCACGGTCATTGAAATGGGCCGTGCCCTCGCCCGCGCTGATGAAGGCCACGCCGCCACCGCACTCGAAGCGCTGCGCAAGGAAGGGATCACCATTCTCGAAGGGCATAAGGCGGTCGAAGTGTCCGGCACCGCTGGTAATGTAACCGTTCGGACCGAAACCGCTGACGGTGGCGGACAAAGCGTCGACGGCACACATATTCTGGTCGCCGTTGGCCGCCGCACCTTCCTGGATGGGCTGGACATCGAAAAAGCCAATGTGAAGACCGAACGCGGCAGTGTCGTCGTGAAAAAGAACCTGCAATCGGTCTCGAATAAGCGCGTCTGGGCATTGGGCGATGCAACCGGCAAAGCGCAATTTACCCATGTCGCCGGCTATCATGCCTCGATCTTCACCCAAGCGGCGATTCTGGGCCTGCCGGGCAAGGATGCCGATGCCGCGCCCCTGCCAGCTGTGACCTATATGCAGCCTGAAATCGCGCAACTCGGCATGACCGAAGCCGAGGCCCGGGCGAAACATGGTGACAAAGTGGTCGTCGGCTCATTTGCCTTCGATGAGAATGATCGCGCCATTGCCGAACGTAAGACCGATGGCGAAGTCAAAATCATCTGGATGGGCAAGAAGATTCTCGGCGCATCCATTCTTGGCGAGAGCGCGGGCGACCTGTTGCAAATTGTCTCAATTGCCATGGTCAACAATCTCGGCCCAAGCGGTCTGATCAACCATATGTCCCCTTATCCGACACGCGCCGAAGCGGTCAAACGGGCTGTATCCGGCTCAGACCAGTTCGGCGGACGCTTCTTCTCGAGCAAAGCAATTCGCTTCATTGTGGGCTTGCGTCATTAGGAGCACTGATTTACCTGAAACAGCATGAAAAACACCGCTGTTTCAGGCTCAGATCCCTCGGGTCCAAACTCGCTCTGGCGCGATAGTCTGTCCATTCGCCTTCTGGCGGTGACCATTGGTGTGATCTTGCTTGTCGAGCTGCTGATATTTATCCCCTCGGCAGTCAATTTCAGGGACAGGTGGATCGATGAACGCGTACAGGCTGCGCGCATTGCGACACTTGCACTCGATGCGTCCTCCGAGCAAGCGGTCTCTGACGAACTGTCGGCGGAGCTTCTGGCAAATGCGGAAGTCCTCGCCGTGTCCGAACTCCGGCCTGATTTGCGACGTTTGATCCTATCCTCCCCTCAGGACCCGGACGCGGAGATGCACTGGGTCGACCGGACCAATGAACCATGGTTTACGCGCGCCGGACACATGTTCAGCTTGCTGCTGCTCTCCCAGGATGCCATTCTCAGCGTCAGCGACATCAGCAATGATCCCGAAGCCCGTATAGAAGTTGTCATCGCTGAAATGCCGCTGGCCATGGAGGTGGCCGATTTCAGTCGGCGCATTCTGGTCCTCTCGCTCCTGATTTCCATCACCGCGGGCACATTCGTCTATCTGGTTCTGGTCGCCATGGTGGTGCGGCCCATGCGCGTGGTCACGGCCTCGATCATTAATTTCCACAAAGATCCCGGTGCCGCACGCTCCCCGCGCGCAACATCGACCCGCAAAGACCAGATCGGACGCGCCCAGAATGCGTTGGCCGATATGGAAAAGGAAGTGTCAGACGCCTTTCGCCAGCGTCAGAGACTGGCCGAGCTTGGCGAAGCGGTGGCCAAGATCAACCATGATCTGCGCAATTCGCTGGCCGCCGCCCAGCTCGTCTCCGAAGGTCTGGCGCGATCAGAAGATCCTCGTGTCCAGCGCGCAGCCCCCCGCCTCGAACGCGTGCTCGAACGCGCGATTAATCTAACCGAAGACACGCTGCAATACGGCAAGGCCAAACCGCCAGAGCCAAAGATGGAAATGGCAAATCTACACGACACGGTTTCCGAAGCGGCCCGCGAAGCCATGTCCGCCTATCCGGCCCTGAAACTTACCATTGCTCTGTCAAAAAACGCCAAGGCGAATATCGATACCGACCATCTCCACCGCGTCATTGTCAATCTTGTGCGCAATGCCGCGCAAGCTACGGCCAAAGCCCGTCCCGAAGGCGGCGAAATCTCGATTGATCTGGACGGTAATAGCCTCTTATGCCGTGACAATGGCCCCGGCATGCCGGAAAACGCCCGCGATAATGTCTTCACGCCTTTTGCTGGCAGCAATTCCAAAGGTGGCACCGGGCTTGGCCTCGCCATAGCGCGGGAACTGATGCAGGCGATGGGTGGCGATGTCAGCCTCGAAAAAACAGGCCCAGACGGCACCGTGTTCCGCATTTCGCTCGCTGAAATTCTTCCAGACTAATCGAACGACGAGGCGCGAACCGTCTCGCTCCGGCTCCAGCTTAATCAGTCAGCCGCCTCGGCCGCCGGAGTCCCGGCTTCATCGGGCACGCTTTCCGCCTTTGGCTTTCGGCCCCGCGACAGCGTCTTCATGATACCATCCTCCTGAGGAGCCTCTGCATCGGTCTCCACAGCCGCCGCCTTTGGCTTACGGGCGCGACGACGCGGTTTGGGCGCCTCATCAGCTGGTGGTTGTGTCGCTTCAACGGGATCAGCCGTCTTGGCGTCGCCAGTCTCTGATGCTGGCTCGGCATCTTTGGCTTCAGGTGCTGGTTCGGCCCGTTCACGCGACTTATTTGGCCGCTGACGCCGCCGTCCACGCTCGCGGCCCTCGCCTTTTTCGCCGCCTTCGCGATTGTCAGCCTGTCCCTCGCCACCAGCATCTTTGGTACGCTCGGTATCCCCGCCATCTGTCTGGTTTTGCTCGCCGGACTTCTGATCCTGATTCTGGTCGCGTGGCTTTTCCTTGGGCTGCATGGTCGCAATCAGCCGCAAATAGTGTTCGGCATGTTGCAGATAGTTTTCTGCATTGATCCGGTCACCGGATGTCTGGGCATCGCGGGCATATTGCAGATACTTATCCAATATCTGTTGTGCGGAGCCACGGATCTTGACGTCCGGTCCATTGCTCTCGAAATGCTTGTTCGGGTTGTTATTACCGCCGCCTGATCGGCGACCGCGTCCACGTTGGCGCTTCATCGGGTATTCCCTTGATCCGATTTATGTGTCCGCCCCGCGAACACCTCAAAACCGCTTCTCTTCCGCTTTGGTAGCCTCAGTCAGAAAAAAGGAGCGAATTGTATTTTGGGGCTAATCACCAGCCGTCCTCAAAACACTAAAAGACCCTACAGTGCCTTTCGGCCAACGCCAAGCCCTTAATTTACGCAAGACAGTTTGCCTGGACACCATGCACAACCCGATCATGTCCGCCCAGATCGCGGACACCGCCAATTTCAACGAACCCGGCCACCTGCATCAGCCCCCGAACAGCCTCGTCCTGATCATAACCAATCTCGAACACAAGGTGGCTCCCCGGCTTCATTTGTTGCGCCGCTAGCGCAATAATCTGCCGATACGCCTTCAGCCCATCCGGTCCCCCATCAAGCGCCTGTATCGGATCAAACGCCCGCACGTCGCGCGCAAGCGTATCAATCACGGCGCGCTCGATATAGGGCGGATTGGCGACGATCATATCAACCTCGCCCCAGCCGCGCCAAGCCTCCCAGCGCTCATGGACAATCCGTGCGCGCGGGTCTATCTGGTGGCGCTTCACATTTTCTCGCGCCAGAGATGCAGCCTGCGGATCCGCTTCCACGCCAACGCCGTGCACGCCGCCCCGCATCGTCAGGATCGCAATCAGCAGACAGCCAGAGCCTGTCCCCAGGTCCGCAATCTTCAACCCGCGCCCGCGCGGTAGCAATTCAAGCGCGCGCTCGACAACAATCTCGCTGTCTGGACGCGGCACAAGCGCTCGCGCATCGCAGATAAAGTCCAGCCCGTAAAAACTTGCCTGTCCGCGAATATGCGCAAACGGCTCACCCTCAGAGCGCCGCCCCACATAGTCCTGCAATCGCCCCAAAACGTCTGCCGGAACACGATCCCGCTCCCGGGCAATCAGCATCGCTGTGTCAAACTCTGCCGCAAGCGCCACCAATAACCGCGCTTCACGGCGCGGATTGTCTATCCGGGCCGCCTCCAAAGCTTTCGCAGTTTTGCGGATCAGTGCGGCATAAGTGTCCATCACGACCGAGAGGTTAGTCCTCTTCCTCCATCGCCGCGAGCCGTCGGGCCTGATCTTCAGCCATCAGCGCGGTGACCACATCGTCGAGCTTGTCGCCTGCGATGATCTTGTCGAGCGAATAAAGCGTCAGATTGATCCGGTGATCTGTGACGCGGTTTTCCGGATAATTAAACGTGCGGACTTTTTGCGAGCGGTCGCCGGAGCCGACCTGCGATTTGCGCGCTTCGGCCCGCGCGCTGTCGGCCTCGTCGCGCTCTTTTTCATAGAGCTTGATCTTGAGCTGCTCCATTGCCTTGTCACGGTTGACATGCTGGGACTTTTCCGAGGACTGGGTGACAATTCCGGTTGGGATATGGGTAATGCGGACCGCAGAGTCCGTTTTGTTGACGTGCTGACCGCCCGAGCCTGACGCGCGATACGTGTCCACACGAATGTCCTGTGTGCGCACTTCGATCTGGATGTCTTTGGGCGCAGGTAGCACCGCAACTGTTGCGGCAGATGTGTGCACACGGCCTTGGGTTTCGGTGCTGGGCACGCGCTGGACCCGATGGACACCGCTTTCCCATTTCATCCGGCCAAACGCACCATCACCTTCAACATTGGCGATCAATTCCTTATAGCCGCCAACATCGCCCTCGGTGATCGAGACGATATCAACCTTCCAGCCCTGCAGCTGGGCGTATCGCTGATACATCCGGAACAGATCCCCCGCAAAGAGTGCTGCTTCGTCGCCGCCCGTGCCCGCGCGGATCTCAAGCACAATATTGGCGCTGTCATCTGCATCCTTGGGCAGGAGCAATAATTGCATATCCGCTTCGAGCGTGGGCAATTTCTCGCGCAATTCATCCGCTTCTTCGCGCGCCAGCTCCGCCATTTCGGGATCATCACCGGCGATCATCCCTTCCGCTTCGGCAAGACCTGCACGCGTATTTGCCAACTCATAAGCCTTGTCGGCCACGGGCTTAAGCTCGGAATGCTCTTTGCCCAAGGCCACAATCTCGTCGGTCTCGGTCGCCACACCCATGCGTGCTTCGACTTGTTCAAACCGGGCGATGACCTGCTGCAGTCTTTGTTCGGATACATTTGCCATGCGAGCGCTTTAGCGCGGTTTGATGGCTAAAGGAACACCCGCGCAACTTCTCTGCCCAGCAAGACAAACAATATCAGGCTCGACAGACAAAAGACGGCGAAACGAAGCATGACCTTGCCGATCACAATCTGCACGAGAGAGTGGAGGATCCGCGAGATCACATAGGCCCAGCCCAGCATCAGCGCGGTCTGGTCCATGCCACCCGTCACCGCAGCAAACAGCATAAGAGCGTAAAACAGGGTCGGCTGTTCATGCAGATGATTGTGATTATCCGCGACAGACCGCGTGCTCGCCGGAAGCAGATCACCATAGGTGCCCGGATGGCGCGCACTGTCTGGATCAATACCCGCTTTCTGCATGGCCGGAATCCGGGTGGCATACATCCAGAGCCAGATTACAGCGGTCCAGACAATCAGCGCCAACATTGGCTGCAAAAATTCAATTGTGGTCATAGTGCCCTCCCATTTTGTCCTGTTCGCAGATGATACCGCGATTTTGGTCAAACGCCAGCCTGCCTCCAATCGAGACCGCCTCTGCAAGACCTGCCCCCCTGATATGCACCCGACAGGCACAGAATATCACTGTTCCCGCCACAACAGAAAATTTTCACTGGCTTTCCGGCCGCCCAGCCCTTACCGTCCGTTCATGAAGGAATAACCGTCAAACCGTCCGGGAGCCAAATCGTGACCAAACCATCCAGACCGCTTTTCCAATTGCTTCGAACCGCCTCTATGGGGGCAATTCTTGCTGGCATGGCGGGCGTAGCTGCAGCGCAAGACACACCAATCGTTCAACCAGGCGCGCCCGGCCAAGATGCCCGCGCCCTCAGCGCTGAAGAAGCCATCGAGATTGCCAATTCAAGCTATTCCAGAGACGATGTCGTGTTCATGCAGAACATGATCCCCCACCATGCGCAGGCTGTGGAAATGGCAGCGCTCGTCGCGGAGCGAACAAATAATGACGAGATAAAAGATATTGCCGGACGGATAACGGCCTCGCAAGCTGACGAAATCGAGTTCATGCGTGGCTGGCTGACCGAGCGAGGCGAACACGCCCCGGGCGCGACCGAAGGACATGCCGGACATGGTGCACATGCAGGCCATGGGGACCTCTCTGAAGAGATGATGCTGAACATGGGCATGGCCAGCATGGACCAGATGGCCGCGCTCGCTGCGGCCACCGGCACCGATTTTGATCGCCAGTTCCTGACCCTGATGATCCGCCACCACGAAGGCGCTGTCACTATGGTCAAAGATTTGCAGTTATTGCCCGGCTCGGCCTATGATCCGGTCCTGTTCAAGTTCACCAATGACATTGTCAACGACCAAACCGCCGAAATCGAACGCATGAACGTGCTTCTGTCCGATCTTTCCGGCGATGCGCGCGTGGGTCTTGCTGCTGGCTATGATACCGCAGGAGAAGCCATCTCGAACCTTTCCCTTGTCGCATCTTTGCCGATGCCATCAGGCTTCTTCGATCCGCAGAATCCCGCAGGCCTGCCACCCATCATCCCACCCAAAGAAGATGTGGCAGAAGCTGAAACCACTGAGGACGAAAGCGCAGCTGAAACGCCCGAACGTACCGAAGACGAGCAGAGCAATGAAGGAACCCAATGGGGCGAGCGTTCACCCCTGCTGAGTTTCTCGAACACGGACATGGCCTTCTCTGGCGACGTCCTCGTCACGGGCAATTATCACGGCTTCAACATTTACAAGCTGAACGATGACGGCCTGCCGAACCTGTTCAGCTCGGTCGTCTGCCCGGGCGGTCAGGGCGATGTGTCCATTGTTGGCGACCTGCTGATCATGTCGGTCGAGCAAACACGCGGACGGGTAGATTGCGGACGCGAAGGCATTGCCGAAGATGTCAGCGCAGAGCGGTTCCGCGGTATCCGTATTTTCGACATTTCCAATCTCGCCGCCCCACGCCAGGTCGGACAGGTCCAAACCTGCCGCGGTTCGCACACTCACTCGGTCGTCTCCGGTCCGGGCGAAGATGGCAAGATTATCGTCTACAATTCGGGCACCGCTGGCGTGCGCGACGAGGATGAACTTGAGGGCTGTATCGGCGCAATCCCCGGTGACCGCCGCACCGCGCTCTTCCGTATTGATGTGATCGAAATACCGGTCGCAGATCCATCGCAGGCGCGCATCGTTGATAGCCCAACCGTATTTGCCGATGAAGAAACCGGAGAGATTGCCGGATTGTGGGCCGGGGGTGATCATGGCGACGACACCCAGTTTACAGCCCAGACAAATCAGTGCCACGACATCACCGTCTTCCCCAAGGCCAATCTGGCGGCGGGGGCCTGTTCGGGCAATGGCATCATTTTCGACATTTCCAATCCGCGCGAACCAAAGCGGCTTGACGCTGTGCTGGACACGGGCTTTGCCTATTGGCACTCGGCCACGTTCAACAATGACGGAACAAAAGTTCTGTTTACGGACGAATGGGGCGGCGGCGGACGCCCGCGCTGCCGCGCTTATGACCCCAAAGACTGGGGCGCTGATGCGATCTACAATATCGTAAACGGCAAGCTCGAATTCCAGGGCTATTACAAGTTGCCTGCTCCGCAATCGGATCAGGAAAACTGCGTCGCCCATAATGGCTCGATCATCCCGGTCCCTGGCCGCGACATCTTCGCGCAAGCCTGGTATCAGGGCGGCCTGTCCGTGATGGACTTTACCGATTCCAAGAACGCCATAGAAATTGCCTATTTCGACCGTGGGCCGGTCCACGAAGAGCGGCTCGTGCTCGCAGGTTACTGGTCAACCTACTGGTATGAGGGCAAAATCTACGGCACCGAGATCGCCCGCGGGCTCGACGTGTTCAGCTTGACCCCCAGCGAGCATCTGACAGAAAACGAAATCGCCGCCGCTGCGCTCGCTGATCAGGGTGCCTTGTTCAATCCGCAACAGCAATTCGCAGTCACATGGCCAGCCGTGCCCGTTGTTGCGCGCGCTTATATTGACCAACTCAACCGGACCGATACCCTGTCAGGCCGCGACCAGCGCCGCCTTAACCGCGCACTTAATCGCGCTGACAGCCGGCTCGCTGAAGGCCGCAAAGATGCCCGCCTTGCCGGCCAACTTGATGCCCTTGCAGAGCGACTTGATCTCGAAGGCCCTCAGGCCGCGCGGCAAGCCGCCCTTGCCGGTGTGCTGACAGACATCGCTGCAAAGCTGCGCTAGGCGCAACCACGGCGAAGAAACTCGGAGGGGAGCGCTGTCACGGCGCTCCCTTTTTTCTGTCGCGCCCTATTCCCCAAGCACATCCACAGACGGCAAGCGGTCATAGGCAAAAATGCCAAGCAACAGCCCCGGTACTTCCAATGCCACGGTGACCGCAATCTCCAACAAAACCAGCCCCTGAAACACCCGCGTCGCCAGCCAGTCCTGCGGCAAGTAAAAATGCACGAACGCATAGACCAGCGCCGTCGCCAAAAATCCGCCAAGCGCCATCACTACAAACTGCCCGCGCGAATGGGTCTTATTGTCAAAACCAAAGAGATAGACGCTGACGAGCCTTTTCGGCGCGCGCAGCCTGGACCGCACCGCCCACGCCGCCAACACATGCCCCCACTCATGCGCAAACCAGGCGCAAAGCCCTGCCGCGCCCCCAAGCGCAACGCCAACAAAGTTTGCCACCACGCCCTCGCCTACGCTGAACCGTGCAAACAAAGCCCATGCCAGGAGCGTCCCGCCGACAAGCGCCAGATCACGCAGGGCAAACCGTCCGAATGCGGCCCTTCCTATCCCCTCAGCCTCCTGCAAACCCGGCCTCCAAAAATGCCAGAAATGCATCCACATCGCTGCGCACAATGCCATGCCCGCCCGGACGCAAATGATAGGCAATGCCAGCGTCCGGATTGAACGCCTTCATCCCATCTTGCGCGAGCCCGTCCTGCCCGTAAAGCGTCCACGCACCATCGGCCCCTATGGCCGCCCGATACGCTCCGTTTGGATCTGACCAGACATCGCGCCGTCCATTGCCCAGCAGAACACGCCGCGGCGCAATCAGCGCAATCAGAGCATGCTGATCAACAGGCAACGCATCCACATCGTTCGCAAAGGCCGCAAATTCTGGCGCGAACCAATGTGGATAGCCGTCTCCGAAACTGTGCCCGTTCAGAATATGATCGACCGTCTCGCCCGGCTTGTCGCGCGAGAGCGAGGCCCCTGCCGTGCCAGACTGGTGCGAGATAACCGCTTTGATCCGTGGATCCCAGGCGCCGGCCACAAGCGCAGACTTGCCATGCCTCGAATGCCCAAACACAGCGATCTTGTCCGCGTCCAGCCTCGGATCGTCTGCCAGCAAATCAATCGCAGCAAAATAGCCCGCCGCCCACGCCGCCACAGCGCCCGTCGGCTGGCGTCCGTCCGCCCCCGCTGGAAATTCATCCAGCGCGCGTCGCCCCGCCTCGGCTGTGTCGGGCACAATCTCGGCGGCGAAGAAATTCGCATAGGCGTAGCCCCGCTCAAGATAGTCTTCCATCGGCGCTTTGTTGATATATTCGCCAAAGATAAACATGAAGAATGATCCGAGCGCCGACCGGTTCTCGGACATGCCACACGAGCGCCCGCGCAACGGCATCGACAAATCCGCATATTCGAACACGCCCATATTGTCGCAAAAAGTCTGCCCGATAATCAGCGGCGCACGGCCAAGCGGAATTTTCGGCGTCGCCAGCGCCAGCCGGAACTGCACCGTCTGCGCGCCCGTTCCCAGCTCGATCAGCAATTCCTCAAGCACACCGCGCCCGCCCAGATACCGCTCCTCGACCACGCGGCGCGAGACAATCCGCGCCTCGATCCCCACAGGCACTGGCCCGAAAATCGCGTCTTCCAGCCTGGCTCTGAGCTCCGGCGCTTCACGCGCCTGCCAATCCTCAACTGAAACCAGCTCCAGCGCGGGGGCCGCTACCCCCTTATTTGCCGTTTCAAGGCTGGCATAATTCAGCCCCAGCTGCGTACAACTCGTCGCCACAATCGCCACCAACCCGAACAGCGGCAGCATGAATATGAATTTGAGAAACTTCCAGACCATGTTTTCGGCTTAGCGCAACTCATCGAACTTGTCTTGAGGGCACGGCTGATTTGCGTTCAATTTGCAGTTATCGGGGCGTACAGGACCACGTAGCCGCCGCGAGGCCAAAGTCCGCTTCCGGCGTCATTGCGGACTTAAACGGTTTCCGGTTTTGCGTCATTGCACGGCTCGACCGTGCAATCCATCTCTGGTCGGTCAAATCGGACGATGGATCCTCTGGTCAAG
>CAZMMU010000005.1:101768-104576 GCA_964567455.1 uncultured Hyphomonas sp. | reverse complement strand
GACGCCGAAAGCAGACCTAAGCTCCAAGAGGTTGAGCAAAAGCCCTGCAGGCCGGACCCGGACCTGTCCTTAATTTTTCTCATGTCCCTGTTGCTCTAGCCATTCCTTCGCCACGCCATGCTGGCCGCGGCGGATCAGCCAGAAGACGCCGAACAGGTCGAAGACCCCCGCGCCAAGCCGTCCGAAGAAGCCATATTTCGACTGCCCATGTTGGCGCGGCCGGTCGGTCACGGGTTCTTCGATGACTGCCCAGCCAGCGCGTTTGACCAGCGCAGGCAGAAACCTGTGCATGGCGGCGAAATAGGGCAGCTCGCGAAAGGCTTCGGTCCGGATCAGTTTCCAGCCGCAGCCGCTGTCGCGCACATCATCGTTCAGCAGTAAGCGGCGCATGCCGTTTGCCAATCGCGATTGGACCCATTTGAACCCGCTATCATTGCGCGAGGTGCGTTTGCCCGCGATGAGACCAAGCCGGATGGGGTGGCCGCCAATGTTCAAATGGTCAAATTGGCTCTTGGTAAAATGCGCCTCCCAGACGCGTCTTGTGTCGGCGGGATCATTTTGTCCGTCGCCATCGAGCAGCTGGACCCACTCGGCGCTGACATATTTAAGGCCCGTGAACAGGGCGGCGGATTTGCCAGCCCGCTCAATATGGGTTTTTACGGCTAAAAGTTCAGGCCAGCGCGCGACCGCTTCGCCGAGTTCCGCCCCTGTCGTGTCGGTTGAGGCATCGTTGATGGCGACCACTTCAAAGCTTAGCCCGTCCAGGGTTTGCATGACGTCTTCGAGCACGGGCAGGACGTTGCCCGCTTCGTTGTAGAAGGGGATCAAAACGCAGAGGTCTGGTTTCTCGCTGGGCACGCGCTGGATCTGGCTCCTGATTATTTATCCGACAAGGCTTGCCGCCAGCGCACAAGAGATGTCAAGCACGGACCAGATGGGATATGGAGTCATTTATGGACGTTTATCAGATATGGTTTGAGTTGAAGTCGGACGCCGATGAAGGGAAATTTTCCGAGGCTTTGGCCTTGTTTCTCGACCATTTGGAGCGCGAGCGGATGATCGAGACGTGGCGCATGCTGCGCTGTAAGCTTGGCTTGAAACCGGAGGCTTTTCCGGAGTTTGTGATCCAGATCGAGACTCTTGATCTCGCCCAATTGGATAAGGCGTTCAAGGCGGCTGCGGCGCGCGAGGGCGTCACGGATACGCTGCATTTTTCTGCCAATCAGATGGTCCGAAACGTCAAATTCGCGCTGTATCGAGATTGGCCGGACGTTTGAGCCTATTCCATAGCTTCGATTTGGCGGGCGAGTCGCAGCCCTAACGGCGTTTGCACCATCCTTAGCTAGCCAAGTGTCCCCATATGGCAAGGGCTGTCGGGCGCGTGGGGTCCCTCTAGCGAGATGGCGCAAACGCCTATCAGAATGGGAAATCGATCACCAACTCAATCGGAAACGCGGTGAGATCGCCCATTTGGTGACTATAGGTCCGGTTCGCTATGGTCGCTTGTGACTGTCGTCACGGCTGGCATTCTTTTTCGAGTTCGAGGGCTGGCAGCGTCAGCATCATGGTGCGGCGTTCAGAATATGGATGACCCGCGTGCAGGTTTTCGATATGTCCTGATCTATGAGTTTTAGCGCCACCGTCATCACCCTGTATCCTGAGGCTTTCCCGGGTCCGCTTGATGTGTCGATTTTGGCGCGGGCGCGAAAAAACGGGCTTTGGGGGCTGGAAACTGTTGATTTGCGCGATTTCGGCATCGGCAAGCACCGGAAAGTCGACGATACGCCCGCTGGCGGCGGTGCGGGGCTTGTCCTGCGGGCTGATGTGGCGGCTGCCGCGATTGATGTGGTTGTGCGCGAGGGGCGTCCGCTGCTGTATCCCAGCCCGCGCGGCAAGCCGTTTTCGCAGGCCCGGGCGCGCGAACTTGCAGCTGGCCCCGGCATGGTTGTTCTGTGTGGCCGGTTCGAGGGGCTGGACGAACGCGTGATCGAGGCGCGCGAGCTTGAGGAGGTGTCGCTGGGCGATTTCGTTCTGGCGGGCGGCGAAGTTGCCGCGCAGGCGATCATCGAGGCGACCGTCAGATTGCTGCCAGGGGTTGCAGGAAACGCTGCGTCACTTACCGATGAAAGCTTCGAGACCGGGCTTCTGGAATATCCTTTATATACAGCACCAAGGGTCTGGGAAGGCCGAGATATTCCCCCTGAGCTGCTGTCTGGTCATCATGGGCTAATTAAAGAATGGCGGCTTGACCAAAGTAAAACATTGACACGGGCGCGTAGACCCGATTTATGGGCCGCTTACCCTTCAGGGACAGAACTACGAGCGTCGGAGACGGACGATGAATGTAATTGAGCAGATTGAAGCCGAAGAAGTTGCGCGGGTGACCGCTGGCAAAACCATTCCGGATTTCTCGCCGGGTGACACGCTGACCGTGAATGTACGGATCAAAGAGGGCGAGCGCGAGCGCGTCCAGAGGTTTGAAGGGGTCTGCATTGCGCGTTCGGGCGGCGGTTTGAACGAAAGCTTCACGGTTCGTAAAATCTCTTTCGGTGAAGGCGTCGAGCGCGTTTTCCCTGTTGTCTCGCCGATGATCGAGAGCATTGAGGTCAAGCGCAAGGGCCGCGTTCGCCGTGCCAAGCTTTACTATCTGCGTGATCGCCGCGGTAAGTCTGCGCGGATTGCCGAGCGGACGTCAGGGCACGGTATTGAGCAAACCGTCATTGCGGTGTCCAAAACCGAGCGTAAACGCCAGAAAGCTGCCGATAAACTGGCTCGTAAAGAAGCTGCCGCTGCTGAACGCGAAGCGGC
>CAZMMU010000005.1:65772-101668 GCA_964567455.1 uncultured Hyphomonas sp. | reverse complement strand
GCGGCCGCCGAGGCCAAGGCCGCCGAAGAAGCTGCCGCTGCTGCAGAAGCTGAAAGCGCAGCGCCAGAGGGCGACGCGGAGGCTTAGGCCAAAGGCGAGCGTTTTTTTGAGATAAATACAAAGCCCTGCGCTCTGGCGCGGGGCTTTTTCTATATCGGCTCGTCCGGCACAGGGACATGTTGGTCGATCAGGATCGTGTTGCCGTCCGGATCGGTGATCATGAAGCTGGCCGGTCCTGTGCTCGACTCGTCCGCTTCGCTTGCCAGAGACAGTCCGGCGGCTTTTAGCCGTTTTTGCATGGCGCGGACGTCCTCGAACGGTGTGTCGGCCGGATTGCCTTGTGCATCCCAGCCCGGATTGAAGGTTAGAATGTTGGCTTCGAACATTCCTTCAAACAGTCCAATTGTCGCGGTGGCGCTTTTCAGGATCATCCAATTGTGATCAGACTGGTCGTGAAAGATTGAAAATCCCAGTGTTTCATAGAATTTGCGCGATTTTTGCAGGTCTTTGACGGCCAGACTGATCGAAAAATTTCCCAGATTATTCATCTTCTTCTCCCTCTGTTGACTGGATTTTTGCAGTTTAGCCTATTTATGGTTTCGCTTGCAAAAAAGCACCGTTTCTTCCATTAGGAGCGGAATATTTTTCCGTTTCTGGAGGCAAATCCGGCCATGGCAGGCAAAACACTCTACGACAAGATCTGGGACGCGCATTGTGTTGGAGAGGTTGGCGAAAACCTCTCAGGTGAGAGGCTCAATTCTGCGGTTGAGAGGCTCATCTATATTGACCTGCATCTGATCCATGAAGTGACCACCCCTCAGGCCTTTGACGGGCTGGCCCAAGCGGGCCGCAAAGTGCGCAGGCCGGACCTCACTCTGGCGGTGGCGGACCATAATACGCCGACCGAGAATCAGGCGGCGGGTTTGGCTGGGGTGAAGGACAAAGCAGCGCGGACCCAGCTTGAAACGCTGACGAGGAATGTTGCTGAACATGGCATCGAATACTTCCCCATGGGCGACATCAAGAATGGCATTGTCCACGTCGTCGGGCCGGAGCAGGGGCGCACACAGCCCGGCATGACAATTGTCTGCGGGGATAGCCATACTTCAACCCATGGCGCGTTTGGCGCGCTGGCTCATGGCATTGGCACGAGCGAGGTTGAACACGTGCTCGCCACGCAGACTTTGCGGGCGCGCAAGATGAAGAATATGGCGGTGGAGGTCTCTGGCACGCTGGCAGACGGCGTGAGCGCGAAAGACCTCGCTTTGCATCTGATTGCCAAAATCGGCACGGCGGGCGGGACGGGCTATGTCATGGAATATCGCGGCGAGGCCATCCGAAGCTTAAGCATGGAAGGACGGATGACGCTGTGCAACCTTTCCATCGAAGGCGGCGCGCGGGCGGGGTTGATCGCGCCGGATCAGACCACGCTCGACTATATGCGCGGGCGGCCCTCTGCGCCCAAAGCCGGCGCGTGGGAAATGGCCGAGCGTTATTGGGCGACGCTTTATTCCGATGAGGATGCGGTGTGGGACGAGGTTGTGTGTATCCGCGCCGAAGATGTTGAACCGACTGTGACATGGGGGACGAGCCCTGAACAGGCGATTGCGCTGTCGGGAACTGTTCCGTCTCCGGACGATGTCAGCGATGGCGTGAAACGGGCGGCGATAGAGCGGGCGCTTGACTATATGGGGCTTGAAGGCGGGACGCCTATTGCAGGTGTACCGGTGCAACGTGTGTTTATCGGGTCGTGCACCAATTCGCGGATTGAGGATTTGCGCGCGGCGGCGGATGTGGCGCGGGGGTCGAAGGTTGCCGATGGCGTGCGGGCTATGGTGGTGCCGGGGTCAGGCCTCGTGCGTGCGCAGGCCGAGGCGGAGGGGTTGGACGAGATATTTTTGGCGGCGGGCTTTGAGTGGCGAGAGCCGGGGTGTTCGATGTGTCTGGGCATGAACCCTGATATATTGGCACCGGGCGAACGGTGCGCCTCAACCTCGAACCGGAACTTTGAAGGCCGGCAAGGGCGCGGGGGGCGGACGCATTTGATGAGCCCCGTGTTGGCAGCTAGGGCTGCGGTGAACGGGGTGATCGGGTAGGGCCATGGCAGGCGCTTGTTGCGAGTTTTTGGTGCTGGCTGAGGTAAACGAAGTTCTTTTGAAACAGCACAACAAGCTTGCCGTTACTTGACGCCAGACAGCGAGATGGATTGCACGGTCAAGCCATCCAATGATGGAGCGGATATTGGAGACGATAACCTGTCTCCGACTCTTGCATCACTCCAAAAATTGCGCCACAAAACCTCATGTTGCGTTTTGTTTTGTCCGCTTTCGCTCTTGTTGTTTTGTCTTGTCTGCCTGCGCTTGCGGGTAAGGCGGATGTCTGGTCGGTGGAGCTGGAGGAGACGGCGCCCGGCGTTTACACGGTCACAGCTGAGGTTGAGCATGCTGATGATGGCTGGGACCATTATGCCGATGCGTGGGACGTGCTCACGCCGGATGGCAAAGTGATTGCGACGCGTGAGCTGGCCCATCCACACATGAACGAGCAACCCTTTATCCGCTCTCTGTCTGGCGTGGAGATTCCGGCGGATGTGGCCGAGATTACGGTGCGCGCGCGCGATCTCGTGCATGGGTTCGGTGGGCGCGAAGTGACGGTGAAAGTGCCTCGGTCTGCGCTGAGCCGTTCCTCACCGGACAATCAAAGCCCATAGGCCTTCGAGCTAGAGCTGGCGGTTTACGGGCTGGCGGAAAGCCTGTTAGATGCGGGCATGATTACAAAGCTTGACCATTTCGTTCTGATTTGCCCTGACATTGAAGCGGGGGTTGCCGCTTATGAAACCCTGCTCGGGGCGGCTCCCGTTTGGCGGGCGGAAGATGCGGACGGGGGTAGCGCGAGCGCGCTGTTTAAAGTGGACAATACGGCTCTGGAATTGATGGCACCCTTGGGGGAAGGCCCTGTGGGGGCGCGACTTCTGGAGATGCTGGAGGAGACCGGGCCGCGTCTGACGAGCCTTGCTTATGAGGTCGCCGATGCGGGCATGGCGCATCATGCATTTGGGCGGCGGGGGCTGTTGCCGTCCGAGATTGGCGACGGCGCGAGTACGGATTTGGGCACAGGCGCGCGGCGTCGCTGGAAGCGGTTTCGCTGCTCGGATGATGCGTGTGGCGGGGTGAAGACTTTTATCTTGCAGTATACGGACGGATTGCTACCGGATATGGACGCGCGGCGGGCGGGGGCAGTGTCTAGCCTCGATCATCTGGTGATCAATACGCCGAACCCTGACCGCGCTGTCGCGCTGTATGGTGCGCGGCTTGGTTTGCGGTTTGCGCTCGACCGGACGGCTGAGGAATGGAAAACGCGGTTCCTGTTTTTCCGGCTGGGCGGGTTGACGCTTGAGGTGATCCATCGGCTCGACGGGGCGCATGAGCGGGATGGGCCGGACCGTGTCTGGGGTCTGACTTGGACGGTGGCCGATCTGGAAGCGGCACGGGCGCGGCTCGGTGAGGCGGGGCTGACGGTCTCGGAGATACGGGTCGGGCGCAAACCGGGCAGCCGCGTGTTTACGGTGAAAGATGGCACGCTCGGCATTCCAACGCTTTTCATTGCGCATGAGGGCGCGTAAACTCTGCTCATGAAAGCTTTTACCCATCTGACTGGAACCGCCGCGCCCCTGCTCGAAAAAGGGCGTCCTATGGCCAATGTCGATACGGATATGATTATCCCGAAACAATTTCTCAAGACGACGACGCGGACGGGGCTGTCTGAAGGCTTGTTCTATGAGCTTAAAACGAAGGCAGACGGGACGCCGGACCCTGATTTTGTATTGAACCGGCCCGCTTATCAGGGGGCGAGCATATTGATCGCGGGGGAGAATTTCGGCTGCGGATCGTCGCGCGAACATGCGCCCTGGGCGCTGCTTGATCAGGGCATTACGTGTGTGATCGCGCCGGGCTTTGCGGATATTTTTCACAATAATTGTTATAAGAACGGGATTCTGCCGATTGCCTTGCCGATTGAGGTGATCGACAAGCTGGCCGCTCAGGCGGGCGGGGGCAATCATGTGTTCAATATTGATCTTGAAGCACAGACTGTGACTGCGCCGGATGGGAAAGTTCACGCTTTCGAGGTCGATGCGGGGCGCAAGGCGAACCTCATGGCGGGGCTTGACGAGATCGGCCAGAGCCTGACGCGAGGCGCGGAGATTGACGCGTTTGAAGATCAACGCGCGCTGGCGATGCCTTGGCTGAAGGGGGCATAAGGGTGGTCATTGTTGAGGGTTTTGTGCGGATGGCGCATGCGGGCGATTTTGAAAAGGTTCGCGCGGCTGCGGAGGTTCAGATTGCGACGAGCCGGGCGGAGGGGGGCTGTGTTGACTATACGTATGCCATCGATGTGCTCGACCCGACGATGATGCGCGTGCTCGAACGGTGGCAGAGTTGGGACGCGCTTGAGTCGCATTTCAAGGCGGCGCATATGGAGCCATGGCGCGCGGCGCTGCAGGGTGTGAAATTTGTGGAGCGGAGTTTGCGCGCGCATGAAGTGGTGGAGACGCGCGAGGTATAGGGGGATTTGTGAGGTCCGGCTTATGGCCTGGGCAGGACGGCTCCCCGTCCGCGTGATCGTCTGGCTTGCTTGTGCCCCCCGGGCTTGATCGGGGGATCAGAGGCGCCATCACCCGTTGTGCTCATGCGAGATGGATTGCTTGGCTCGCGGTGCAATGGTGCGACGAGGAGCAAACTGAGACTGGGTTCTGGTTATTTTCTGCCGAAACGCGCGCAGCTTATTTGAATCGGCACCCGCCAAAAGGATATGAAGTTGGTCAAATGTCTTGCGACTTTGCAAGTTGAAGCGCGTTGATCGACATTGACGTGCCTGCAATAGATATGTGTAGAGTTTGAGACGGGCGGAAATTGGTAGCTTCCAAGTCCGAGATATTGAAGGAGACAGACTTGCACTACGAAGTACTCAAAGACGTAAAAGAAATGCTCACCGCCCCAGGGCAACAATTCGAGCTCGAGCGCAAGAACATCCTCGGCAACGATATCCTGAATTACAAGCATGCGCCGCCTTCGCTACGTGAAATATGGCTGATGACAGCCGCGCACGGCGATCGAGACTATATCCTCTATGAAGGCGAACGTCTGGATTATACCGAGGCGCATCGTCAGGTCAGTTCCGTGTCGGCGTGGTTGTTCGAGCAGGACATAAAGACCGGTGACCGTGTTGCGATTGCGATGCGGAACTATCCCGAATGGATGCTCATCTATTGGGCATGTGTCTCGGTTGGGGTCACGGTTGTTGGTATGAACGCGTGGTGGACGCCAACGGAAATGGCTTATGGCCTGAACGATTCCAAGCCGAAAGCCATTTTTGGCGACGCCGAACGCCTCGAACGTATTATCGGGAATGGCGAGATTGAAGACCTGCCCATCCTCATAGGCGTTCGCTTAGCTGCTGGGCAGGAAAACGTGATCAATTGGTCAGATATAATCTCAGTTGATCGTGCCATGCCCGATGTTGCCGTCGATCCGGAGAGTGATGCGTGCATCTTTTACACGTCCGGCACAACGGGCTTTCCCAAAGGTGCGCAGCTGACGCAGCGAGGCTGTGTCGCAAACGTCTTCAACCTGATCTACGCAACAACGGCAACCGCAATGGTCACCTCAAAGGTCACCGGCGAGCCAGTGCCAGCGCCAGAGGATCAGCCGCCGCCGATCGCGCTGGTCACAACGCCACTTTTCCACGTCACGGCAAACAATTGCGCCGCTCAGTTGATAACCGCAGCTGGAGGAAAGATCGTATTGATGTATCGCTGGGACGCGGGCGCGGCGCTCAAACTGATTGAGCAAGAAAAAATCACGGCGATGAGCGGTGTTCCTGTTATGGGACGTGAGCTGATCAATCATCCTGATTTTCATACAACGGACACATCCAGCTTGACCGCGATCAATTGCGGCGGTGCGCAAGTGCCACCAGACCAGGTCGCGCTGATAGAGAAGAAATCCACGACCGCACGCCCCGGCACGGGTTACGGGATGACAGAAACTTGCGGCATCATCACGTCTGTCACAGGGGATCTCTTCGTTGGCAAACCGGACTCCGTTGGTCCCGCTATGCCAAACTTTGAAGTCAAATGCGTCGATGATGATGGCAATGCCGTTGCGCAAGGCGAGCTTGGTGAGATCTGGGTACGGGGCTCCTGCATCATCAAGGGCTATATCAACCGTCCGGAAGCAACTGCCGAGACCATCACTGAGGGATGGCTCCACACGGGCGATATTGGCCGGATCGATGAAGACGGCTTCATCTATGTCATGGACCGGAAAAAGGACATGGTCCTGCGCGGCGGAGAAAACATCTACTGCGCCGAGGTTGAGGCAGGCATCTACCACCACCCGTCCATTGCCGAGGTCGTTGTCTTCGGCGTGCCGGATGAACGTCTTGGCGAAGATGTTGGCGTCGCTATTGTGCTTAAAGACGGCCACACACTGACAGAGGATGAGCTGATCGCGCACTGCCGGGAGCGAATGGCAAAGTTCAAAATTCCGAACCATATCTGGTTCAGCGCGGACCCTTTTCCACGCAATGCGAGTGGCAAATTTCTAAAACGCGAGGTGCGTGAGAACGTACTCGCCGGGGTGCTTCAATGATTAGCCCCGCGCCGGGATATGCGATTGCCCGATAAATGTTTCGTGTGGCATTGGCTTGATCAGACCAAAATAGCGCGCCACTTCGGAAATATTGATCCAAATGAAATTCAATCCCAAAGCCAGCTAGAATGGCTCAGGCATACTTTCTGCCTCTTTGAACGATATATTATGCGTCGAGGCTGCAACATCCCCCCCCAACGTGACGGGCGGACATGAGTTTGCGGTTGGGGTGACGGTTGGGACATTTGCGCAAGGGGCAAAGACTGTCAGAGGCTTCCACAAGCGCGCTAATCTGGCATAGTATGGCCGATATCAAACACAGGGGCCGGAAACATGTTGTCTAGAAGCGCTATCGGACTGATCGTCGCCGTCTTTATGTCATCGGGGTGTGCGACTGCGCAGGATGCGCAGGATGTGCCGCAAATTACGATGGGGAATGGTGAGGCGAATTTTATCCAGATGGATGGTCTGACCCGCGCGGAAGGTGTGACGCATTTTTCCGAGGTGCGCGTGGATGAGGGCGCTGTTTCCATGTTTCGCGGCGATTCTGTGGCGCTGAACTTTCCTGAAGTGGTGATTGATCAACCGGGATTTATTGTTCTGCATCCGGTCATGGACGGGCGTCCGAACGGGGACGTTGTGTCAGGCTTTTCTTATCTGAATGCCGGAACCAACAAAGATGTCACGATCCGGTTGAACACGCCGGCAGATGCGGGCCGCAAATTTCTGGTCATGTTGCACAATGATGTTGACGGTGACCGTGTGCTGGATTTTGTCTTTGTCGAGGATGGCATCAATGTTGAAGACAGAGCTGTGTTCGAAGGCACGCATATGATCGCGCATATTTTTACTGTGCCTGAATAGGGCGCGGGCGGCCTCCGACATATCATCAAATCGGCATAGGCTCGGCACCCGGGTGACACAATCTGGCGCTATCAGAGACTCTTCAAACATAGAAGGGATTTGACTATGCGTAGATTTTGGGTCGCGACCAGCACTGTTCTAGCTCTGACACTTAGCGCGGCATTTGCGGCGCCAGCAAAGGAGGACTTGTCTGTGTCCCAACCTGAAAATACCTCTGTACATTCCTATATCCTGCTTGACCGGACCGGCTCTATGTCGGGCATCTGGGATGAGGCGCTAAGCTCGGTCAATGCGTATGCCAAATCGGTCGGCGAGGACGAGGCCGGAGAGGCGCATCTTGACACGAAGGTGAGCCTTGCCGTTTTCGACGCGCAGGACGGCTTGCAATTTGACGTGTTGCGCCAAGGCGTGGTGGCTGAAGAGTGGAGCGGGGTGAGCAATGACGAGGCGTCCCCACGCGGCATGACGCCGCTTTATGACGCGATCGGACGGATTGTCTCGCTTGCCGAAGCGGATGCGCCGGAAAAGGCGGTGCTCGTGATTATGACCGATGGCGCGGAGAATGCATCGCGAGAGATGACCGGAGCGGGGGCCAAGGCGGCGCTGGACAGGGCGCGTGCGCGCGGCTGGGAAGTTGTGTTTCTGGGTGCAGAATTCTCGAATTTCTCGGACGCAGACAGTGTCGGTGTTGCGGATCGTCAGCAATTGGCTGTCGGCGCGGGGCAGTTGAGCAGCACGATGGAGCGGCTTGGCAAGAAGTCGCGATCCTATGCGCAAGATGCAGAAGCGAGCGTCGAGTTTGATGAGGAAGACCGCGCAATTGCCGGAGAAGAAGAGGTTAAACAGCGCGGACGCCGTTAAGCTCCCCGTCCAGGCTGTTGAAAGCGCCCCGTTGTCGCGGGGCGCTTTTTTGCTTATGAAGCGCGCTTGGATTGCGAGGGCGTTTGAATGACCAAGACTGTTTTGCTGCTGCCGGGGGATGGGATCGGGCCGGAAGTTGTGGCTGAGGCCCGACGGGTGGCCGAGATTATCGCGCCTGAACTTGTCTTTGAAGACGGACTTGTTGGCGGGGCGGCCTTTGATGCCGAGGGGGATGCGATCAGCGCTGAAACGCTGGCGCGGGCGCAGACATCTGATGCGGTCTTGCTGGGCGCTGTGGGTGGGCCGAAATGGGTCGACAATCCACGCGACAAGCGGCCGGAAATGGGCCTTCTGAGATTGCGCAAGGATCTCGATGTGTTTGCCAATTTGCGGCCGGCCTATTGTTTTGCACCGCTTGTGGAGGCGTCGAGTCTGAAGCCGGAAATCGTCGAGGGGCTCGATCTGATGTTTGTCCGAGAGCTGACAAGTGGGGTGTATTTTGGTGAACCGCGCGGCATTGAGACGGGCGCGGATGGAGAGCGGTTTGGCTTTGAGACATCGCGGTACACGGCGTCGGAGGTTGAACGTGTGGCGCGGGTGGCGTTCGAGATTGCACGTGGGCGGACGGGCCGTGTTGCGTCTGCAGAGAAGTCGAATGTGATGGAGAGCGGTTTGTTCTGGCGACAAGAGGTGAGCGCGCTGCACGCTCGTGACGGAGAGGGGGTGGAGCTGACGCATATTTTGGCGGATGCCTGCGCGATGGAATTGGTGCGCGCGCCCAAGCAGTTTGATGTGATCCTGTGCGGCAATCTGTTCGGGGATATATTGTCAGATGCAGCGGCGATGCTGACGGGCTCGATTGGCATGTTGCCATCTGCAAGTCTCGGGGCGGTTGATGCGCCGGGGCTTTATGAGCCGGTGCATGGCTCGGCCCCTGATATTGCCGGGCAGGGCATTGCCAATCCGTGCGCGACGATCTTGTCGCTGGCGATGGCGCTTCGCTGGTCGCTTGGAATGGCTGATGTGGCTGATCAGGTTGAAGGCGCGGTTGGGCGAGCGCTTGAGCGCGGCGCGCGCACGCGTGATCTGGGGGGCAATTTGTCGACGCGGCAAATGGGTGACGCGATTATTTCGGCGCTATGAGGCTTTGCTGTCGGGTGCCTTTTTGCTGATTTGTGCGGGTGGGGACAGTTTGGGCGTTGCGTGTCCGATGGGTGTCTCCGATGTTTTGGTTGGGGTTCGCCGGAGCAGGCCGCTGGCTTCAAGCGTTTCAGCCGTTTGCGGACGCGAGAAATAGAACCCTTGTAACTCGGAACAACCTTCCGACAGAACCCGCTCGATCTGGGCGCTGGTTTCGACCCCTTCGGCTGTGGACCGTATTCCGAGATTGGTCGCAAGGCCGACAAGAGCCCGAACAATGGCGCGGCATTCATGGCTCTCGTCAATTGACTGAATGAAGGATTTGTCGATTTTGATTTTGTCGAAGGGGAAAGAGCGAAGATAGGTTAGTGACGAATAGCCCGTGCCGAAATCATCGAGCGAGATTCGCACACCGAGGCTGTGGAGGTCGGCGAGTGTTTTCATAGAGTTTTCGGAATCGTCAAGCAGCACCATTTCGGTGACTTCGAACTCCAGCCGGTTTGGCTCAAGGCCTGAACTGGCGAGCGCGTTCATGACCGTCTGGACAATGCGCGGGTCTTTCACCTGCATCGGTGACAGGTTAACCGATACGTTCTGTTTGTCCGGCCAATGCGCCGCTTCTTGTGTGGCCTCACGGATTACCCATTCACCAATAGATCCAATCATGCCGGTTTGTTCGGCGATGTTGATAAACGATTCAGGCGGAATGGGGCCTTCCGTCGGGTGGTCCCAGCGGAGCAGGGTTTCAAAGCCAACTGCTTTGCGAGATTGGCTGTCGATGAGCGGCTGGTAGACAAGACGGAATTCGCCATTCACCAGAGCTGTGCGCAGATTGGCCTCGATCAACCGTCTTTGGCTCATCTCATTATCCATGGCCTTGTCGTAGACATTTGCGCGGGCGCGGCCTTCATGCTTGGCTCTGTAGAGCGCAAGATCGGCTGACTTGATCAGCTCGACGCTGCTGTCGGCATGGTCGGGGTAAATGGCGGCGCCTATGCTTGTGCTCGTTTGGACTTGAATCTCGCCGATCTGGATGGGCGCTTCGATGGCTTCGATCAAATGAGTGGTCAGCGTTTCGAGGCTGGCAACCGCGCTTTGTGACTGGACGAGGATCATGAATTCGTCCCCGCCAACGCGGCCGGCGATGTCGTTGTCACCAAGACAGGCGCGCATGCGCTCTGCGCAGATGCGCAAGACATTGTCCCCAATATAATGACCGTGCAGATCATTGATGGTCTTGAAGCGGTCGAGATCGAGACAGAGAACGGCGAAAGGGCGGTCCTGACGATCTGCCTGTTCGATTGCTGCGCTTAGCCGCTGATCGAGCTGGTCGCGGTTGGCCAGATCGGTAAGCGAGTCAAAGTGGGCCATGTAGCTGATTTGTTTTTCCGCATTGTACGCGTCGGTAATGTCGGCAACGATGCCGCGAAAACCGCCATCGGATTTGCGTTTGCCGTTGAAGCATAGCCAACGTTCGACCCCGTCTTTTTCCAGTCTGATCCGTTGGTCGGAGAAGGATGCCGTCCGGCGGACTTTGGTGTGTAGGCGCTGAACGTCGAGCTGGTCGGCGCCGCCTTCGATCAGGAGGTCGGCCATTTTCTGTCCGATGACATTGTCGGTGTCAGCATTCAGTCGGCTGGCAAAGGCGCTGGATGTGTGTGTCAGCGTGCCGGCTGCGTTTGCTTCCCAAAGGCAATCTGATGCGGAGTCCTCAAAGTCCTTGAGGAGCATATTGATGACTTCGTTTTGGCGAACGAGTTCATCCGTCTGCGTGTTCATCGCGATCTTTTGTAGCCAGTTACGGACGAAATTTGCGTAATTCCAATAGGCGGCTTTCCACATGGTTGCGACATAGCAACCAACGACGATCATAAAGGGCCATTTCATCAAACCGAACCGGGAGAACAGCAGGCCCAGAACGGTGCCTGCGCCGATCATTCCAACAAAGATTGCGGCTGCGCGCGGGACGGTCGAGAAGATGTACGCGCCACCACACATCATGCCTGCACTGACGGTGAGGACGAGCGAGATTTGGGCGACCGTGCCGGTTGGCAGGACGAAGAGGGGCGCACATGCCCATAGGATTCCCATGGCAAATGCACTCAGGCTTGGTCGTCTGAGGTGGCTAACGGGCCGCGGGTGCACAATATTTTCGGATTTTCTGACGCGGATGACTTCCGGGATGCTCATCAGCAATAGTATGGCGCAAAGGCCCGTCCAGATGGTCATGGCGAACGACCAGCCAGATAGCAGAGACAGAACGCAAACAATTGAGGCATTTATTGCCGTTGCCGCAATGCCGAAAGGCAGGAACGTCTTGAACGCAGCGATCTGTTCGCCGCGGATGTGCGCAGCGTACTGCGGTGGAATTTCCGGCGTTTTCACGACGTTTTTGACAAGAGTCCTTAAGGTATTGAGCATATCGAATTGTCCGCCAACTTTACACAACGGTCATTCATTACATGATTAATACCAATAAACTGCTAATAATTGCGTCGGTATTTACAAGCTTTGATTTGAGATGAGGTCATCGGCGCGGCTAACTGTAGTCTGCGATGCGGCACAGAAGACCGCCGCGCAACTCGAAGAAGCTTGCGCCGATCAGGGTCAGCATGTCGCCTGCTTTTGTCCCGTTTGGAAGGTCAACGGCGGCTTTGCCTTCAAATTGCACTTCGGCGCTGGCTTTGTTGCCTCCATCTATAAAGTTCAGAATCTTCTGCCTGCGATAGGAGAAAGCGTTTGTTGACAGGCGCGCAACTTCTGCCATGGCTGCGCGGCCTTCAAGGCGCATATTCTGGCCTGAATTGGAGATGTTTTCGAAGATGACATCCTCGGTGACGCACGCGAGCAAGCCTTCTATGTCCCGCTCGTTATAACAGCTGATATAGCGGCTGATGATGTGATCTTCCAATTGCATGTCGCGTGGACCTCCAAGCTGCGAATATAGTCACAATTCTGGACTTATCTGCAATAGGTTTTGCAGTCTTTCGATAAAGCGGATATGCCCTGCGGGATCGTGATCGGTCCAGATCATGACGAGACGAAATTGGAGATTGGAACAATGGCTACGCGGATTGCGATTGTTGGTGCGACGGGCAATGTCGGGCATGAATTACTGAATGTGCTCGCCGAGCGGGCGTTTCCGGCGGATGAGGTGGTTGCGCTGGCATCAAGGCGCTCTGTGGGCCGTGAACTGAGCTATGGCGACAAGACGCTGAAATGTCAGGATCTCGAACAGTTTGATTTCTCCCAGACCGATATTTGTCTGATGTCTGCGGGTGGGGGGGTCTCCAAGGAGTGGGCGCCGAAAATTGCCGCGGCTGGGTGCATCGTCATCGATAACTCCTCGGCCTGGCGGATGGATGATGATGTACCGCTGATCGTGCCTGAGGTGAACGGCGAGGCGGTGCTGGGTTACGCCAAGAAGAATATCATCGCCAATCCGAACTGCTCGACAGCGCAATTGCTGGTGGCGTTGAAGCCATTGCATGATGCGGCGAAGATCAAGCGCGTTGTCGTGGCGACCTATCAATCCGTCTCCGGCACGGGCAAGGACGCGATGGACGAGCTGTGGAACCAGACGCGCGGTATTTTCGTCAATGACGAGGTTACACCGCAGATCTACCCCAAGCAGATCGCCTTCAATGTCATCCCGCATGGCGGCGATTTTCTGCCTAATGGCTATACGACCGAAGAAGAGAAACTGGTCAATGAGACGCACAAAATTCTAGATCCGGATATCAAATTGTCGGCGACGGTGGTGCGGGTGCCGGTTTTTGTTGGGCACTCCGAAGCGGTTCATGTCGAGTTTGAGAACCCAATTACGCCGGGCTCAGCGCGCAAGATTTTGCGGGAGTCTCCAGGGATCATGCTGGTCGATAATCCGGCAGAGGAACAATATATCACGCCGATTGACTGCGTCGGTGACTGGGCGACATTTGTGTCTCGGGTTCGCGGCGACGCGACCGTTGAAAACGGTCTTGCATTCTGGTGCGTGTCTGACAATTTGCGTAAAGGGGCGGCGCTTAATGCGGTCCAGATTGCCGAGGAGTTGCTCAATCGCGGCATTGTGAAGGTCGGCGGTTCGCCCGCAGCAATCGGGCCGGCATAGAAATGCTGGTTTTGCGTCTCATGAGAGGTCATGTTTTCGTGTTCAAAAAAGCCTAGTGAACTGAAACGAGCATGCTAGGTTGGCCGCGCAGACAGATTCGGGTTGTGACGAGTGGAAAATCATGTGGTTTCAGAAGCGCCAGCTCAAATGGCACAGCCAGACATTGTAGCGGATCGTGCGCCAAAGCGTAAATGGGCGTCGCGGCTGGCGTCATACCGACAATCGGACAATCGGCGCGCTTTTCTCGAACTTGGATTGACGCTCGGATTGTTCTTTTCCGCTTGGGCTGTGACCTTGTTCCTGTTTCGGTTGAACCCATGGTTGACACCGTTTGGTATTGTTCCGGCGGCTGGATTGCTCGTGCGTGTGTTCATTATCCAGCATGATTGCGGGCATGGCGCTATGTTCAACGGCAGGCGGCTCAATGGCTGGGTGGGGCGGCTGCTCGGGATTATGACGTTCACCCCTTACTATTACTGGCAGCATACGCATGCGGTTCATCATGCGCATTCGGGCAATCTTGACCGGCGCGGGGTTGGCGATGTCCAGACCTTGACGATTAAGGAATACCGTGCGCGGACGGTGCTGGGCCGGTGGGCTTATCGGGCTTTGCGGCATCCTTCGATTATGTTTTTTATTGGTCCGGCTTATGTGTTCCTGCTTCAGCATCGTTGGCCAGCTCAGCTTGAGCGTGCAGGCTGGCGGCCCTGGGCGAGCGTTATGGGGACAAATTTGGCGATTGGGCTGATGATCTTCGGGCTCGTTTCGCAAATTGGCTGGCTGGCCTTTCTCTGTGTCCATGTCGGGATTATTGTTACGACAGCGTCAATCGGGGTTTGGCTGTTTTTTGTGCAGCATCAATATGAGGCAGCGCAATGGGACCGGACGCGGGATTGGTCGCATGAAGCGGCAGCGCTTGGGGGGAGCTCATATTATGTGTTGCCCAAACCGCTTATGTGGCTGACGGGCTATATCGGTATCCATCATGTTCATCACCTTGCGAGCAATATTCCGTTTTACCGGTTGCCGGATGTGCTGAAAGATTTTCCCGAACTGGCGCAGATGAGCCGGCTGACGTTTCGCGAAAGCCTGACGTGCGCGCGGCTGAAGCTTTGGGATGAGGCCAATCGGCGTTTGGTCACGTTTCGCGAGGCGCACGGTCAGCGGCTCGCAGGCGCCTAGAGCGGCTGATCTATGGCTGTGAATTTTGATTACATTATCATTGGTGCCGGATCGGCGGGCTGTGTGCTGGCCAATCGGTTGAGCGCAAGCGGCGAACATTCGGTGGCGCTGGTTGAGGCGGGCGGAAGCGACAAACACATTCTGGTCCAAATGCCGACGGCTTTGTCTTATCCGATGGCGTCGAAGCGATTTAACTGGGGGTATGCGTCCGAGCCTGAGCCTGCGGTGAATAGTCGGCAGATTACCTGTCCGCGTGGCAAGGGGCTGGGCGGGACGTCTTCGATCAATGGCATGGTCTATGTACGCGGGGCGGCGGCTGATTTTGATGACTGGGCCGCATCGGGGGCGAGCGGCTGGAGCTATGCCGATTGTTTGCCTTACTTCAAGCGCGCAGAACGCTGGCAGGGCGGGGAAGATGCTTATCGCGGCGGGGCAGGCCCGCTTGGCGTTGGCGGCGGCAACAATATGGCTGACAATCCGCTTTATCAGGCGTTTATAGATGCTGGCGTCGAGGCGGGGTATCCGGACACGCAAGACTATAATGGCTTTCGCCAGGAAGGCTTTGGTCCGATGCATATGACCGTTGCGGGCGGGGTGCGCGCATCGACCTCGCGGGCTTATCTTGATCCTGTGCGCAAGCGAAAGAATTTGACTGTGTTTACGCAGGTTCTGGTTGACCGGCTTGAGATGGACGGCAAACGGGTGACGGGCGTTTCCGGACGGCGCGATGGGAAACCGTTTTCGCTGAGCGCGAAAAGGGAAGTGATCCTGTCTGCGGGTGCGATTGCTTCGCCGATGATTTTGCAGCGTTCGGGCATTGGCGACGAGCAGACGCTTTCGCAGGCGGGGATTGAGCCTGTACACTTGCTGGAAGGCGTGGGGCAAAATTTGCAGGATCATTTGGAGGTCTATTTCCAGTTTCACTGCAAGAAGCCGGTGAGCCTGAACAATAAGCTGGGGCTTTTTGCGAAGTTCCTGATCGGCGCGCGATGGGTCTTGTTGAAGTCGGGGCTTGGAGCCACCAATCATTTTGAGTCATGCGCTTTCATTCGCTCGCAAGCCGGGCTGAAAGCGCCGGACATTCAGTATCATTTCCTGCCAGCGGCGATGCGTTATGATGGGACGCCGTCTATCAAAGGTCATGGCTTTCAGGTTCATGTCGGACCGAACAAGCCAAAGTCGCGTGGGCGGGTGGCGATCGGTTCAGCTGATCCTGATGCGGCGCCGAGTATATTGTTCAATTATTTGCAGCATGCAGACGATGTGGCGTCGTGGCGGCGATGTATCAGGTTGACGCGGGAGATCATGGCCCAGCCGGCGATGGATGCGTTTCGCGGAGACGAAATCCAGCCCGGGCTTGATGTGGCAAGTGATGACGAGATTGATGCCTGGGTGCGCGAGAATGTCGAGAGCGCTTATCATCCGTGTGGGACGTGCCGGATGGGCGCGCCGGATGCGGCAGAAACGGTGGTTGCGCCCGATTGCCGTGTTGTGGGGCTTGAGGGCTTGCGTGTGGTGGATGCGTCGGTCTTTCCGAGCGTAACTAATGGCAATATCAACGCGCCGACGATCATGCTGGCTGAGAAAGCCGCGGACCTGATTTTGGGGCTGGAGCCATTGCCGCCGAGCGATGCGCCCGTTTGGGCGCCGGAGAACTGGTCGCGCAGCCAAAGAGACCGCGCGCCGGTTCGGGATTATTTTTCCCAGTAGTAGGGCTTGCGGACGCTGTCTCCGGTAAGGTGCTCGTTCATGGTTTTCGCCTCGTACAGACGGCCATTGAGCATGATATGTTCGATCTGTTCGGTGTTGCGAATGTCTTCAAGCGGATTGGCGGATAGGATGACGAGGTCGGCAAGTTTTCCGGTCTCAAGCGATCCGATGTCCTGATCAAAGCCGAGATGGGTGGCGGGCGCGATTGTGGCCGCTTGTAGCGCGCCGAGCTCGGACATGCCGCCGCGCACGAAGGACCAGATTTCCCAATGTGAGCCGAGGCCTTCCTGCTGGCCGTGTGCGCCGATTGAGACGGCGACACCGCGGTCAGCGAGCAATGTCGCGGTTGCCGCGCTGACCTGATCGGCAAAGTCGCTTTCCGGCGCGGTGGTCCGGCGCACGGAGCCCGGCTGCAAGACATGTGGGGGGACGTGGGCGGAGAGGATCGGGTGGGTCCAGACATCTGTGGCCTGCCTCCAATAGGGGTCCCCTGCCGGGCCGCCATAGGTGACGACGAGGGTAGGCGTGTAGGCGACCTTGGTGGCGGCATAGAAGCTGAGCACGTCTTCGTAGAGCTGGCTTTGCGGCAGATTGTGTTCGAGGCTGGTATTGCCATCTGCTATCAGCGCCATGTCCATGTGAAACAGGGAACCGCCCTCGGCGACAACGGCAATGTCTTCTTCAAGCGCTGCGGCGATGACTTGCTGACGCTGGTCGCGACGGGGCTGGTTATAGTTTTTGATCGAGTGCGCGCCTTGAATACTGAGGCGGCGGACGTGTTCGCGGGCATCATCGAGGCTGTCAATCTGGGCGTAGCGGGTTGGAGATTTGGCGCCATAGACGATCTCGCCGCTCGAATAGATGCGTGGGGAGAGATAAGTGCCGGCGCGTTGGCGCTCTGCGGCGGTGAAGATTTCGGAGGCTGTGGAGGACGGGTCGTGAATGGTGGTGACACCAAGGGCGAGGTGGGCGATGGCTGACCAGTTCTGCCCAGGGACGATATCGTCGCGCCCCTGGGGCCCGTGAGCATGAGCGTCGATGAAGCCTGGCAGGATGGTTTTGCCCTCAAGGTTCAGGGTCTGGGCGCTTTCGGGAATTTCAATATCGGTAGTCGGGCCGATGGCTTCGATCCGGTTGTCTTTGATCAGGATGGTCGCGTTCTCAATGATACCGCCAGCATCATCTGCCATAGTAATTATGCGTGCGCCTGTCAGGGCTATGGTGCCAGAAGGTTTGTTAGCCTCGGCGGTGAAGGCGAGCGAGATCCCGCGTTCGGGGGGCGCATAGGTTTGGCGTTCCTGCTCGCTCTTGGGGGCGTCGGGGATGAGATTGGACAGGGTCGCAGAGAACAGATCCGGGCCAAGGGTCCAGTTCAGCGTGTCGGCGTTTGACCAATGCATATAGGCTGCGCCGTCGGCGCTGGCGCGGGTTATTGGCAGAGCTGAGCCGTTGCTACCTGCACCGATCATTTGCGGCCCGGGGGTCATTGGCATGACGAAGGCATGGTAGTTCTCGCCAAAGGCCAGATGCTGTCCGTCAGGTGAAACCTGAAACCCGGTGACGAGCGTGCCTTTAGCGTGGACGCGCTCTGCCTCACCGTTCAGGTCTATGCTGACAAGCTGTTGGCCGCCACCGTCTGCAGAGCGGGTCAGGAAGATGCGGTCAGTGGCGCTGGCAAAATGCGGGGCGCGGCCATTGTCGGTTATGCGTTTGGCTTGACCGCCGTCTATCTGCATATGGTAGATGCCTGTGGCTTCGGACCAGTTGCCGTCCATGAGATAGCCGCCTGAGCGCTTTTCATAGACAATGGACTGGCCATCTGGGGCAAAGCGGGGTCGGCGGTAGTGGCCGGGCTCGGTTGTCAGGGTTCGGATGGTGGTGCCATCGGGCGCGGCAAGGACAAGCGTGCCGAGGGTTTTGTCACTCCATGTCGCGTAGACCAGGGCGCTCCCGTCGGCCGACCAGTTCGGGAAGAGTTCCAGCGTGTCGTCATCATTTCCCGAGATCCGGCGGGTTTCGCCATCGGGGAGGGCTTTGATGTAGAGTTTGCCGAGGGTTTCGAACACAGCGCGCGTGCCATCTGGCGAGACGGCCGCGAATTTGGGCAGCCGGGTCGTGAATGTGTCTGGCGCGACCTCGACGCGTGGGCGTGGCGGATCAATGATCTCTCGCGTATCGTTGACGGTGAACGGAATGATCGCGGCCTCGCCTGTTTCCACATTGACGCGCCGGATCTTACCACCTGCCCAGAAGATGATGCTTTGGCCATCTGGTGTCCAGTCCATATTCGGATACATGCCCTGAACGCCCCAGGTCTCCTGCATGTCCTGATCAAGTGCGCCATAGATGCGGCGCTCCTGGCCGGAGGCGAGGTCTTTGATGTAGAGCTTGGACTGGGTGCGTTCGCGCCGGACGAAGGCGATGCTGGTGCCGTCGGGCGAGGGGGCGGGGCGGACAGAGCCGCCATGGCCGGAGACGACGCGCGTGGTGTCGCCAGTGGCCATGTCGTAGCGGTCAATGGCGAACAGATTAGTGTTGGAGTCCTGCGCGTATTCGAAGATCGGACCTGAAGTGATGTTGAGCGAGTAGTAGATTGACCTGCCATCGGGCGAGAAGATCGGTTCGCCGAGTTCTTTCTGGTGGGCTTCGCTCGGGCGTTCGACGAGGGCAACGCCATTGCCGCCGCCCAGATGGTAGAGCCAGATCTCGCCTGTGCCGAGGGAGCGGGCGGTGGTAAAGTGTTTCTTTGCGGCGATATAGCGGTCGTCGGCGCTCCATGTTGGATTGTTAAGCAGGCGAAACTGTTCATTGGTGAGCTGACGCTTGTCGGTGCCGTCCACGTTCATGATCCAGATATTGTCGCCGCCGCCACGGTCGGAGGTGAAGGCAATTTGGGTTCCGGCATTGGAGAATCGCGGCTGATATTCCCACGGCAAGCCGCTTGAGATGTTCGTCGCCTCGCCGCCGGCGATTGGCATGGTGTAAATGTCACCGAGGAGGTCGAAGGCGATGGTCTGGCCATCGGGGCTGACATCGAGGCTCATCCAAGTGCCTTCGTCTACGTTCAGATCGACGCTGCGTGTCGGCAAAGGCGGCGCGGCGACATCCCAGCGCTCGCTGTCTTCGTTCGCCGCGTCCTGTGCGAGGGCCGGCGCGGCAAGGCTGGCGACCAATGGCAGGGCCAATCCGAGAATGGCTGTGATGCTCCAAAATTTCATTGCCCGCTCCTGCTTGTGTTTTTGCCACGATGGTCCACAATTTCCTTCAAGTCTACTGGCAGATTGAATAGGTTCTCCTGACAGGGGAATTTGGGAGAAAAAGATGAGATTTGGTCGCGCTTTAAGTGTTGGTGTTTTGGCGGTTTTGACGGGCTTGGTTGCATGTGGGTCGCCGCAGCAAAGCACGCCTGCGGAGCAAAGTGTGGTTCAAACCGAAGCTGAACGCTTGGCTGCGCGGGCGGAACGGGTCGAAATTATTCGCGATGATTACGGGGTGCCGCACATTTATGCCAAGACGGATGCAGATGCTGTGTTCGGGATGCTTTACGCGCAGGCGGAGGATGATTTTGCTCGTGTTGAACGCAATTATATCTGGGCGACAGGGCGGCTGGCCGAGGTGGAGGGCGAGGGGGCGCTGATGAGCGATCTGCGGGCGCGGCTCTATATGACAGTGGATGAGGCGAAGGCAGCTTATGAAGCGTCGCCCGATTGGCTAAAAGCGCTTTGTGATGGGTACGCAGATGGGCTGAACTATTATCTCGAAACCCATCCGGAGGTCACACCAGCTTTGCTGACGCGGTTTGAGCCCTGGATGCCGATGTTCTTCTCGGAAGGGTCGATTGGCGGGGATATTGAGCAGATACCGCTTGGCGGTATTACGGCGTTTTACGGTGATGGTGCGCCGAAAGAGGCGCCGCGCGTGATTGAGGACACAAGCGAGCCGGGCGGATCGAACGGGATTGCGATTTCCGGGGAGCATACTGCGTCGGGCGACGCGATGCTGCTTATCAATCCGCATACGAGCTTTTACTTTCGGGGCGAGATACATGTTGTGTCCGAAGAAGGGCTGAACGCTTATGGCGCGGTGACTTGGGGGCAATTCTTTGTCTATCAGGGCTTTAACGAGCATACGGGATGGATGCATACATCCACTTATGCGGACTTTATCGACCAGTTTGTCGAGGATGTGTTCGAGCAGGATGGGGTGCTTTACTACACTTATGGCAATGAGAAGCGCGCGGTCGAGGTGTCCGCCGTCACGCTCGAATATGCTGATGGGGTGGGCGGGACCGATCAGCGGACGTTCACCATGTATCATACTCATCATGGGCCGATTACACATATGGAGGATGGCAAATGGGTGGCGACCAAGATCAATTGGGATCCCGTCAACGCTTTGCAGCAATCTTTCATCCGGACGAAGCTTGAGGACCATGATGCGTTTTGGGAGATGATGGATATACGGACGAATTCTTCGAACAATACGGTGTTTGCTGATTCGAGTGGGAATATTGCGTATTATCATGGCAATTTCATGCCGCGCCGTGATCCGCAATTTGATTATTCCGAGCCTGTCGATGGTTCCAATCCGGCAACAGACTGGAACGGCTTACATGAGGTGGAGGAAATGGTGACGGTGGTGAACCCGCCAAATGGCTGGATACAGAACGCCAATTCGACGCCGTTTACGTCAGCGGGCGAGCATAGCCCGAAGCGTGAGGACTTTCCGACCTATATGGCACCGGATGCGGAGAATTTTCGCGCGGTGCATGCGATTGATCTGCTCGAAGATATGGAGACGGACGGGGACAAGCTGATGCTCGATGGGCTGATTGAGTTGGCATATGATCCGTATTTGCCCGCTATGGACGTGTTGATTGACGGGTTGGTGGAGGTTTATGACCGGACCGAATTCGAGCTTGATGACAGGCCATGGGCGATTGGTGAGCCGATGAAGCTGCTTAAGGCGTGGGACCGCAGAGCGCACGCGGGTTCGGTGGCCATGTCGATTGCGCATTTCTATGCCGAGAATCTGGCGGCGGCTGGCGCGAAGTATGACACGCTGAGCCGAATGGAGCGGTTGATTTACATGAGCGAACAGGAAGAGGGGGACGTGCGCTTGCAGGTGCTGTCCGATACGCTGGAGCGGATGCACACTGATTTCGGCACTTGGGACATGCCATGGGGTGAGATCAATCGTTTCCAGCGCCTGACGGGGGATATTGATTTGCCGTTTGATGATGCCGAGCCCAGCATTCCTATAGGACTCGCCTCTGGGCGCTGGGGCGCATTGGCGGCTTATGGCGCGCGGGCGGCCGAGAATACGAAGCGGATTTACGGTTATCGTGGCAACAGCTTTGTCGCGGCGGTCGAGTTTGGTGATCGGGTCCGCGCGAAGACGCTGCTCGCGGGTGGGCAGAGCGGGGATCCGGCCTCGCCGCATTTTGATGATCAGGCACAGCTTTATGCCGATCAGGAATTTAAGGACGTGGCCTATTATCGCGAGGATGTCGAAGCGCGGGCCGAGCGGACTTATCATCCGGGCGAATAGGGGACAGAGCTTGCGAACCTAGACGCCGACAATCTCGCTGCTGGTTGCTTCCGCTTTGAGCCATTTCATAAAGGCGCGAACATCGGGTGTGAGGTGGCGGCCCTTAGGATAGACGATCCAGTAGCCGAAATCGATGGCGGTTGACCCGTCGGCAAAGGGGGCGACCAGTCGGCCCGCGGCGAGGTCTGCGGCGGCAACTGCACGTTTGGCGAGGGCGACACCTTGGCCGGAGATGGCGGCTTCGATGACCAAGACGGCCTGATTGAAGCGTGGTCCACGTCTGGCGTTTACGCCCAGAACCTTGCGCGCGGTCAGCCAGCTTGGCCAATCTGGGCAGGATGGGTCGTTTTCGGGGCTCTCATCGTGCAAAAGCGTGTGGGCGGCGAGGTCTTTAGGGGTGCGGATGGCGGCGTCTCCTTCGACGAGGCGCGGGGAGCAAACGGGGAGCACGGTTTCATCAAGCAGGGCTTCGGCTTTGAGCCCATCATAGACGCCGCGGCCATAGCGGATGGCGATGTCGGCATCTGCGCCGTTAAAATCGGTTAGCCCCATATCGGCCGAGACCCACGCTTCAACACCTTCATGCTGGCGGTGGAAAGCTTCGAGTTTGGGGGCAAGCCATTTGGATGCAAATGACGGCGCGCAGGTCACCATAACGCGGCCCTTGCGCGCGGGGGCCTGCATGACGCGGCCCGCTTCGCCGATTTTCTCGAAGGCGCCGCGCACGAGAGGCAGGCAGGCCTGCGCGCTGTCTGTCAGCAGGACCGAGCGGCCTGTGCGCTTGAAGAGCGGTGTTCCGGCATAATCTTCAAGCTGGCGGATTTGCTGGCTGATCGCGCCGGGGGTTACGTTCAGCTCCTCGGCGGCTTTGGTAAAAGACAGACGCCGCGCGGCCGCTTCGAAGGCGCGCAGGGCATTGAGGGGGGGTAAGCGATCTGGGTTATCGGTCATCTGGAATAGTTTCTCTAAAGGATGGTCTTAGCCATCTATGCTTGCAGGAGAGACGTCAACACCCATTTATGGCATTCTTATCCCTGTAGAGTTCCTAAAGGAGTGCGGTCTTGCAGATTTTTCCGACGTTTTTCCGCATGGATGGCGCGCAAGTCGTGGTTTTTGGCGGCGGTGAGGAAGCACGGCGCAAGGTGCGGCTGCTGGCGAAAACACCCGCCAAGATCACTGTGTTCACCGGGGTAGACATCGAACCGGGCTTTGCGCAGGAGTTTGCCGGACGGATCACAATCTCGCCGTTTGAGAATATTGGTCCTGCGCTTGATGTTGCAAAATTTGTGATCATTGCCTGCCGGTTTGATGAAAATATGCAGCGGGCCTATGATCTGGTGCGCCAATATGGCCTGCCGGTAAATGTAGTGGATCGCCCAGATTTGTGTGATTTTACCGTGCCGAGCATTCTCAATCGCGGGCACATTGTCGGCGCTGTGGCGACGGGCGGGGCGGCGCCGGTTCTGGCGAAATCTGTGCGGATGAAGCTGGAGGCGCTGATGCCGCAGCGGATTGGAGATTTGGCGCAATTTGCCAAGGATTTACGGCCAGCGGTTTATGAAGCGCTTGATGATTTTGATGCGCGGCGGCGGTTCTGGGAAGCCGCATTGAATGGCGCGGTCGCCGAGCGGGTTCTGGCGGGCGACGATGCCGGGGCGCTTGATCTGGCCCACGAGATGCTGGCCGGCACGCAGCCCCAAGGCGTTGTGCACATTGTCGGGGCGGGCCCGGGGGACGCGGATTTGCTCACGGTCAAAGCGCTGCGTCTGATCCAGCAGGCAGACATTGTGTATTTTGATAAGCTGGTGAGCGCGGAGATTCTGGACCTTATCCGGCGAGACGCGACACGGGTGCCTGTGGGTAAGTCGAAGGGCGATCATTTGGTGCCGCAATCGCGCATTCACGACCTTTTGGTCGAAGCGGCCCGCGAGGGCAAGCGCGTGGTCCGGCTAAAGGGCGGGGATCCGTTTGTCTTCGGGCGTGGCGGCGAAGAATTGCAGGCGCTTCAGGTGGCGGGCGTGGACGCGCATATTGTGCCCGGTATTTCATCCGCGTTTGGCTGCGCAGCTTCTGCGGGACTGCCATTGACCCATCGCGATCATGCGCAGGTGCTGACCTTCGTCACCGGTCATGCCAAAGTCACACCGGAGGGGAATAAAGTGCCCGATCTGGACTGGCCGCTGCTTGCGAGCGCCAATCAGACGGTGGTGGTGTTTATGGGCGTGGGCACGTCTGCGCAGATTGCCAAGAAACTCATTGCGGCAGGGCGGGCGCCGGAGACCCCCGTTGCGGTGATTGAAAACGGGACGCGGGAGACCGAAATTCGTGTCTTTGGAGTGCTTTCGGGGCTGGGTGATCTGATTGAAGGGACGGGCATTAAAGGGCCTGCGCTTTTGATTATTGGCGAAACTGCAGGTTTGCCGCTAGAAGCATTGGCACAGAAGGCTTTGCTTGAAACCCAGCTTAGCGAAACCGCAATGGAGACTGCGCTATGACATCCGTTCGACCAAAATTGAAACCGGAGGCCCCTAAAGGGATCACCGCGTGGGAGACGACCACCGGGGATGTGATCTGGATGCGGTCAGATGGCAGCTGGACCAAGAATGCTGCCGAGCTTGGCGCGTTTACAGGCGAAGCGGCTGAGGCGGCGCTCGCGGCTGCCCAGGCGGATGAGGCGAATGTGACCGGGCCGTATTTCATGCAAGTGACCGAAGACGGCAAGATTACGGGCCGCGAGACATTGCGCGAATCTATCCGCGCGAACGGGCCGACCTGCCATCCTGAATTTGCCAAAGGGCGGGGCTAGGAATTTATGTCTGCCGGCGCCAAACTGACCCTCTATGGAAGCTCGATTTCGGGCAATTGCCTGAAAGGCAAATGGGCGGCGGATCTGATCGGGATCGCCTATGACTGGGTCGAGATTGACATTCTTGCGGGCGAGAGCCGGACGGACGACTTTCTGGCGATCAACCCGAATGGGCAAGTGCCCGTTTTGCAAGTTGCATCAGAGGGCGCGCTTGATCAGTCGAATGCGATTTTGATCTATCTGGCAGAGATGGCAGGGTCTGACCTTATTCCGGCTGACGCTTTGGCGCGTGCGCAGATGATGGCTTGGCTGTTCTGGGAGCAGTATAATCACGAAGCATCGATTGCTGTGCGGCGGTTTCGCAAAGCCTATCTTGGCCTGCCAGATGAAGAGATTGACCCGCAACTTCTGACCAAGGGTTATGCTGCCTTGCAGCGCATGGAGACTGCGCTTGATGGGCAAAGCTGGATTTGCGGGGTCAACATGACGCTGGCTGATATTGCGCTGGTTGCGTATACGCGGGTGGCCCATGAGGGCGGCTTTGACCTTGCGAGATTTCCTCGCGTGGTTGGCTGGATCGCGCGAACGGAAACGGAATTGAAGATACCCCATGCCAGAGAGGGCTTATAGATGAGTTTGTCACTGCAACCGCCATTTACCGAAGAAGCGGCCCGCGCCAAGGTTCAGCTGGCGGAGGATTTGTGGAACACGCGTGATGCGGATCGTGTGGTGCTTGCATATACAGAGGACTCGGTATGGCGCAATCGCGCGGAGTTCCTCCATGGCCGCGCCGAGATATTGGCATTCCTCAAGCGTAAATGGGCGACCGAACTTGATTATCGGTTGAAAAAGGAGGTGTTTACCTTCTCTGATGACCGGATCGCGGTGCAGTTTCAATATGAATACCGGACCGATTCCGGCGGCACGTTTCGCGCTCATGGGCTTGAGCATTGGGTGTTTGCTGCGGATGGCCGGATGCAGACGCGAACAACAAGTATAAATGATATACCGATTGGTGCCGATGAGCGCCAACTTCCCTTTGTTCAAGGAGTGGACGCCTAATGTATCGTTATGATGAATTCGATCACCAGATGGTGACAGACCGAGTGGCCCAGTTTCGTGGGCAAGTCGAGCGGCGGCTTTCCGGCGAGCTTACGGAGAACCAGTTCAAGCCGCTCAGACTAATGAACGGCGTGTATTTGCAGTTACATGCGTATATGTTGCGGATTTGTATCCCATACGGACAGATGTCTTCGCGTCAACTTCATGCATTGGCGGATGTCGCGCGGGATTATGATAAGGGTTATGGCCATTTCACGACGCGGCAGAACATCCAGTTTAACTGGGTGGCGCTGAAGGACATTCCCGATGTTCTGGCCAAGTTGGCGAACGTTGAGATGCATGCCAATCAGACGTCGGGCAATTGTATTCGCAACACGACGTCGGACCAGTTTGCGGGCGCTGCGGCGGATGAGTTGGAAGATCCAAGGCCATGGTGCGAGATCATTCGGCAGTGGTCGACATTCCATCCTGAATTTACCTATTTGCCGCGTAAGTTCAAAATCGCTGTTACGGCGGCCTCACAGGACAGAGCGGCGATCCGGCTACATGATATTGGCTTGATCATGAAAGCAAACGGTGCCGGCGAGACGGGGTTTGAAGTGTTCGTCGGTGGCGGGCAGGGGCGAACGCCACATGTTGCGCCGAGCATTCGGGACTGGGTGTCGAAGGCTGATCTTTTGTCATATCTGGAAGCTGTGATGCGGGTCTATAATCGCTATGGTCGCCGCGACAACAAGTATAAGGCACGGATTAAAATCCTCGTTGCTGAAACTGGTATTGATAAGTTTCGCGATGAGGTCGAAGCTGAATTTGCCGCGCAGGGCGCAGGCGAAAAGGTTGTGTTACCGCAGGCGGAAATTGACCGGATCAGCACGTATTTTGCTCCGCCAGTGTTTGAAGCGGCGAGCGATGTCGCAGCGCATGAGCGGGCTATATCGCAGGACGCGGAATTTGCCCGTTGGTGCCGCGTAAATCTTAATCCGCATAAGGAAGATGGCTATAGTTCGGTGACGATTAGCCTGAAGCCTGAAGGGGTGCCGCCTGGCGACGCAACCGAACGCCAGATGCGCCTCGTGGCAGACTTGGCGAAGACGTACAGTCTTGACGATGTGCGTGTGACCCATGAGCAAAACCTTGTTTTGCCGCATGTTCGGATTGTTGATTTGCACAAGGTCTATCTCGCGCTACAGGAGGGTGGGCTGGCGTCTGCCAATGCCGGTTTGATTTCGGATATGATCTGTTGTCCGGGGCTCGATTATTGCGATCTTGCCAATGCGCGATCGATCCCGCTGGCGGCGGATATTCAACATGCGTTTACTGACATTGAGAGCCAGGAAGATATTGGCGAGCTGAAAGTGAAGATCTCCGGCTGTATCAATGCCTGCGGGCATCACCATGTTGGCCATATCGGCATTCTGGGCGTCGATAAGAAGGGTGAGGAGTATTACCAGATCACTTTTGGTGGCCGCGCTGACGAGAAGGCCCAGATTGGCGAGATTGCCGGCAAGGGGCTCAAGCAGGACGAGGTGCCAGCCGCTTTGCAGCGCGTTGTCGAGCGGTATCGTGATGTACGCACGAGCAAAGACGAGCGGTTCATTGATGCTGTCGAACGGCTTGGTACAGACCCATTCAAGGAGGCGCTTTATGCCGCTGATTAAAAACGGACGTGTGGCCGAAGAAGACTGGGCTTTTGTCGAGAATGATACCGCTTTGCCTGATAGCAAGGTGACGGTGACGCTGGATCGGTTCAAGGCTGAACGGGCGGCATTGCTTGGCCGCAACAGCGGGCTGGGCGTGCGCTTGTCGCCCGAAGATGATCCGCATGATCTGGCTGATGATCTCGACCGGCTGGCGCTTATCGAGGTGACATTCCCGAAATATGTCGATGGACGCGGCTATTCGCAGGCGCAGCTTTTGCGGCGGCGGCTTGGCTATGAAGGCGAGCTGCGCGCGGTGGGCGATGTGTTGCGCGACCAAGCGTTGCTGATGGTGCGCTCTGGATTTGACGCACTGGTTCTGGCGAACACGGATGAGGCAGGCTTTGCCGAAGCTGTGGCGGAGTTCCGGGAAATTTATCAGCGTGATGCGCGCGGGCAGACGCCCGTGTTTGCCAAGCGACATGAAGGCGAGGCAGGATGACCTCATCGAGCATCAAGACGCGCGCGGACGAGACGGTCGAGCAGCAGCTTACCCGACTGAATGGTGAGCTGCGGGATGCGTCCGCGCAGACCGTATTGCGCGCTGCGCTGGTGCGCGAATGGGTTGGTAAGGTGACCTATGTGTCGAGCTTTGGGGCCGAGAGTGCCTGCATGCTGGCGCTGATTGCCGACGTTGATCCGGGCATGCCGATTGTATTCTTCGATACGGGAATGCACTTTCCACAAACGCTGGATTACCGCGATGCGCTGATCGACAAACTGGGGCTGACTGATGTGCGCACGTTCAAACCGGACGAGGCAGAGCGTGAACGGGTGGATCCTGACAATAAGCTCTGGAAGACGGACACAGATGCGTGTTGTGCCTTGCGCAAAGTCCAGCCGTTGGCGCCCGCGCTTGACGGGTTTGACGCCTGGGTGACAGGCCGGAAGCGGTTTCACGGCGGTGCGCGGTTGTCATTGCCAGTGTTCGAGCATGCTGATGGCCGGTTCAAGATCAATCCGCTGGCCAATTGGAGCCAGGATGATGTCGACCTGTTGTTCGAGCAGTATCAGCTGCCGCGCCATCCGCTCGTGGCTCAGGGGTATCCGTCGATTGGCTGCTGGCCATGTACGTCGCCGGCCGCGGATCCAAATGATGTCCGCTCGGGTCGTTGGGTTGGTCAGGACAAGTCCGAATGCGGATTACATGTCGATAAGAAAGAACGCCCTCGCGCATTCTAGCGCAACGGCGTTCCTGTTTCGCAAGGGTGAGAGCTCTGCCTGGTTTACTGCGGACGGTTCGCGGTGTTCGGTTCGTCTGCAAAGATCCGGGCCTGACCGACCCAGTTGTCTCGTTCAATGCGGCCATTGAAGCCATCGAGCATATTGTCGACCCATTCAATTTCGCGCGGTCCCCATTCGGCGATTTGCCAGAAATAGTAGACGCCGATACCGGTCAGCAGATCGTGAAGCATTGGGCCAACGCCGCTGATCCGTTCCAACTCGTCGGCTTGGCCAAAAGCTGGCCTTGTCAGCAGATTGGCCTGATCACCGGGGCGGCGGGCTGATCGCAGCGTGTCGCGGTCACCGGAATACCGGGTTGAGCGAGACTGGCGGTCGGTTCGCGATTCGCGCTCTATTCTCGGGGTCCGCTCACGGTTAACATATTCGCGTTCTGTGCGGGTGTAATCGCGCTCGGGCGTTTCCCATACGGGCGCTGGAGGCGGGCTTGGCAGTTCTGATGTTACTGCGGTGTCTGTGTCGCGATAGCTTGTCGTCCGGCGCGTTTCGGAGGCGGTGTCCGGCCGCGTGCGCAAGGTGTGATGCAGGGCGGCGAGGCCGTATTCGATTGAGGTCATGCGGTTTTCGAGGGCGCCCAGATCAAGGCGGCCTTCAATGGCATGGACCGAATTAATAACGGGTGAGAGGTCGGGGCTGGGTATATTCCGAACCGCTTCGTGAAGCCCGACGATGCGTTGCTCCAGCGGGCCGAAATTGGGGCCGCTCTGAACGCTGTTGTGGATACTGGACAGGCTCGCATCAAGTGCTTCCATGCGGCGATAGAGGCTTCCCAAATCAATGCTGCCAACAATGTTTTCAATATTGGAAAGCCGCGTTTGCAGCCCGTCCAAGGCTTGGTCGGGCGCATTGACTTCCGAGCGCAAAATGTCGAGCCGCTGGGTGATGATACCGAAATCGACAGGCTCCGGCGCGAGGATTTCCAGGCTTTGTTCAAGCTGGCTCATGCGCTCGTGGAGCGGGCCCAGATCAGTGGTGGTGTCGATCGAGGCGACCGATGTGGTCAGCGAGGCCAGCGATGTGTGCATGCCGGAAAGTTCGCTCGACAGGGCAGCGAACTGGGTTGAATTGCTGCTATCGTTCACACGCTGTTGCAGCGCGCTGATCCGTGCGTCGAGTGCGGCAATGTCATTGCGGACGGGCAGCATGTCAATCTGGGGGACATCGATGGCGGAAATGGCCATCTCCAATTGGGCCAGCCCGCTATGGATGGGTCCCAGATCGGTCTCTGGCAGTTGCAGGCGGCCGATGGCTTCTTCGATATGCTGCATACGGTTGAGGATTGGGCTTAGATCCTGACGACCATTGGCTTCGACCTGGCGTGACAGGGATGCCAGCTGGTTCTCCATCGGATCGAGATCTGTGTTGCGTAATTCGCTGATGGAGAGCTTGAGCATGGCGAGTGCGCCGTCTATCTCGTTCATGCGCTGTGAGAGACCGCGCATTTCGTTGACGGGTTCGGACAGCCGGTTCTCGATAACGCCAAGGCGCGCGTGCAGGGGTTTCACGTCCGGCATTTCGATTGAGGAGACAGACGATTTCAGTGATGTCAGGCTTGCGTTCAGGTCTTCGCGGGTCAGTCCGCTTGCGCTAGCCTTTGATTGGCTGATCGTGCTTTCGTAATACTCGGTGACGTCTTCATAGCGACGTTTGAACAACCAATAGGCGACAAGTCCACCGACCAAGGCGGCAGCGAGAAGCGAGAACAGTATTTGTAGCCAGAGATAATACATAACGATACTTTCAGTTTGGTCAGCCTCAAAGGCGTCGAAATAGAGTGTAAGAAGGAATGGCTGCGCAGATCATGGCCGGACCACACGGAACTGGATGCGCCGATTGCGGGCACGTCCGAGGCTGGTATTGTTCGAGGCAACAGGTTGGGAGGGGCCGAAGCCTTCCGTCGTCAGCCGAGCGCCGCTCAGGCCGCGTGAAATCAGCGCCAGCCGGACCGCATTTGCGCGCTCCAGGCTCAATTCGGCATTGCGTTCTGCGGAGCCTTGATTGTCCGTATGGCCTTCGATGCGCAGGGTGCCTGGGCAATTTCGGGCTTCGTCGGCAATCGAGGTGAGCAGGCTGGAACTGGCCGCGTTTATGACCGCGCTGCCTGTCGCGAACTCAATCCGCGCGTCTGATAAGAGATTGCCGAGGCTAGTCTCGCAGTTCTCGATTTCCTCCGTCGCGAGCACATCGATGCTGCCGATGGTTCCAAAGGAGAGCGGTGAGGACGCCAAACGTCTGAGGGCGGCCGCATCGGCTTGTGGCGCTTCGCAGCGAAGATCAAATGTTTCATTGTCGAAGGCGGCTGTGCCGCTGGTGCAGCGTCCGAGGGTTTGAACACCTCTTAGGGCCGTCGTCGAATAGCCCCTGATCGCTTTTCGGCCGGTTATGGTCAACTGATCGACAATTTGTGCCCCGTTGGCGGCGAACTGTGCGCTTTCGACCACGCTTTTGCGCATGGCTTCATCTTCGACCTCGCCGGACAGGGTCACGACATTGTTCTGGCGGGTAAATTGCCAGGAATGATCTGTGGTCTCTATGGCGGGCGTTGTTGCGTTGATCACGGCATCGGTTGGTGTCTCGACTGGCGCGGTAACGGCGGGTGCGTCATAGTCTTCAATTACGCGTGTTGCTTGAATCCCGTCACCGAACCAGGTGCTCGATTGCGCCGATTTGACGGCGCTATAGATGGCGCTGGTATTTGCGTCCGCAGGCGGTGTTCCGCGCAAAGTGACCCATCGGCCCGATATGTCTGGCCGGACCCAGTCCGCGCCGATTTTCTGCAAGGCCTGATCCGTCGTGCGCTGTGTTGTGGACTGGACGCAGGAGGTTGCGAAAATTGACAGCAATCCGAGGCTGAATAAGGGGATAAACCAGTATGGAAAGAATGGAAAACTGGCATTTTTGATGCGTCGCAGCTTCCGCCGCATGCCGATCCGATGACGCTGCTGCGTCGTATGCAAAACTGACATCGGAACCCCTATTCCTAGCGCCTATGAGCCGGCGCGGCCTAATCCAATTAATACATTGTTAACACATCAGGAATGCCCGCTGAACCGGATTCTCTTCAAAATGGATTTTCAATTGCAGTTGGACGACGCGACGCTGCGATTGGCGGGGGGTGTGCTGCGTCTGCGCTTTCCATAAATGCGCGCGACCTGCTATAAGACGTTAACAAAGTGTAAATGAGACTTTCTGACAGGGGATTACGTGATGGGGCTAATTTGGTGGATATTGCCGGCTGTGTCCGGTGTGTTGGGGCTGATGCTGACATTTGCTGGATTGGGCCGACTGGCACGGTTGAAGCTTTTTTCAGGGGCACCGCGTTTGGCCTTCGGGGTCGGCTTTCTCGGCGTGGCAGGGGCGGTGGCGCTGGCGGGGTTGAATTTGCAGACATACAGCCGACTGACCTATGAGCGACCAGTTGCCACGATCAGTTTCATCGAAACCGAAACCCCCGGTGCTTATACGGCCAGCCTTGTTTTTCCCGGAGGAGATCGCTCTGACTTTGTTCTTAGAGGCGATGAGTGGGAACTGAATGCGCGGGTGATCAAGTTCAAGGCGTTTTCCAACCTTCTGGGTTTTGACAGCGCGTACAAGCTCGATCGGCTTTATGGCCGGTATGAAGATGTGGGACGGGCGAACGAGACCAACGGGGTGTCGCTGGCGACCAATCCGGGGCTCGATGTCGTTGAATTGGCCAAGCGCAATGGCGGACGCTTCGGGGTACAGGATGCGAAATACGGTTCGGCTGTGTACAATCCGATGAGTGACGGCTTGTCTTTCGATGTGTTCATGACCCAGACAGCGCTGATCGCGCGGCCAGCCAATGAGTTGACGCGTGAGCGTATGGGGGATGATATTAGCGGGCTGGCGCTGGAGGGGAGCTAGGCCGATGGGGCTGTGGGAGCGGTATGTGGTTCCGGGGTTGATTTCGACGGCTTGTGGTTCGAAACCGATCATGAAGCAGCGCGAGAAAATTGTACCGCTTGCGACGGGGCGCGTGCTGGAGATCGGCTCGGGGTCGGGGACGAATTTTGCGATGTATGATCAGAGCCAGGTGAGCGAATTGTTCGCGCTGGAGCCTTCAACCGGTATGATGGCACGGGCGCGCCGGACGGCGGCTGAGTTGGGCATCGGGGATGATATTACATTTTTGCAGTCAGGGGCGGAGGCTATTGCGCTTAATGACAATAGTGTGGACACCGTGGTGCTGACCTTTGTTCTGTGCACGATCCCTGACTGGCAAGCGAGCCTTGGCGAGATCCGGCGGGTGCTCAAGCCCGGCGGGCGGATTTTCTTTTCCGAGCATGGGCTGGCACCCGATGAGAAAGTGGCCAAATGGCAGCGGCGTGTCGAACCGATCTGGAAGCCGCTTGCGGGGGGGTGTCATCTGACGCGGAATATACCGGAGCTTTTGCGCAAGGGCGGTTTTGATATAGACCGTGTCGAGACAATGTATCTGCCGTCCACGCCAAAAATTGCTGGCTTTGTCAGCTGGGGATCTGCGAAAATTGCCTAAGCGCGACGGAGCGAGCACATGATGGCACAAATATTGGCCGAGCCGCTTTGGCTCGTGGTCTGGGTTTTGATATTGATGATTGCCAACACGGCCTCGGTATTGTTTGTCAAACGGGTCGAGGCGCGCTGGGTTTTGCTTGCCTGGGTGATCAATCTGCCGCTGATGGGGTTTCTCTATCAGACCTTTGGATATGTCCGGCTCTTGGGGCTGAGCCATGTAATTTTATGGACGCCGCTTGTGATCTATTTGTGGATGCGCCGGACAGATTGGATGCCGCCCAGAACCTTGGCTGACCGATGGGTTGTGCTTGTGTTCACAGTGAACCTGCTATCGCTTTTGATAGACTATATCGATGTTTTCCGTTGGGTCAGCGGTGAGCGTGGGGCGCTTTAGGTGGTTTGCACGTGGGAATCGACATAGCGCAGATGCGGGAGTTCAAAAGGGGACTATTATGATTGATTTTGACAAGATGCTGGCGGAATTGAAGGCCGAAGCTGCGAAAGTGGCTGACCAGATAGACCTCGATGCCAAAGTCGAAAAAGGTAAGCAGGCCGCAGGCGAGATGCGCGACAAAATCGAGACAGATCCAAAGGCGCGTATGGCGGCGATGGGCGCGGGTGGTCTTTTGCTGGCCGGGCTGCTTGGGACAGGCGGCGGGCGTAAGCTTGTGGGCGGTGTTGCCAAGACGGGCGCTGTTGCGGCGCTTGGGGCGTTGGCTTACCATGCCTGGCAGACCCGCAATGGCGCTGATGCTGGCAGCCCCGATCCGGTAGAGGTCGATGCTGCGGGCTATATTACGGACGAAATGGCAAGTCCCCAATTCGCCGAAGCGTTGATCCGCGTCATGGTGGCGGCCGCCCATGCCGATGGCGAGCTTGATGCATCCGAGCAAGCTGCGATTGCTGATGCGCTTGCGGGAGCTGGCGTCTCGGAAGAAGCGCGCGCCGTGTTGCTTGCAGGCGGCACGGAAGTGGATGCCTTTGATGCGGCGGTGCTGGCGGCGCAATCGCCAAATCACGCGGCGCAGATTTACGCGGCAGCCAGCGCCGTGGCCGGAGGCGGGGAGGCGTCCGAGCAGGCGTTTCTTGGCAGGCTTGCAGATCGGCTTGGCCTTGACCGGCAATATGCTGCGTCTATTGATAGCGCTGCACATTAAGAGGCGTGTGAGGAGGCGCGGCTATGGCTTTCTGGCTTTTCAAATCTGAACCGAACAAATGGTCCTGGGATCAGCAAGTGGCCAAAGGCAAGGTCGGCGAAGAATGGGATGGTATCCGTAATTATCAGGCGCGCAATTTTATGCGCGAGATGAAAATCGGGGATCGCGGCTTCTTTTATCACTCGAATATCGGGCTTGAGATTGTTGGTATTGTCGAGGTCTGCAAGACCATTCATCCAGATTCGACGACGGATGATCCGCGTTGGGAATGTGTCGACATTCGAGCGGTCTGTCCGGTGCCCGAGCCGGTTACGCTCAAGCAGGTCAAGGCCAATCCCAAGCTTGCGGATATGTCGCTTGTGACTTCGATGCGTTTGTCGGTGCAGCCAGTCAAACCTGCTGAATGGGCGGAAGTCTGCAAGATGGCAGGGCTGGACCCCAAGTCTATCTAGCGCAGACCTTGCTCGAAGTCGGCAAGCGTCCATTCCGCAAATTGCGCCAGATTGCCGCCTTTGAACAGAAATCCGCCAATGCCGGCTGCATGGGCTGCATCGATGTCGGTTTGCTTGTCGCCGATCAGAAAACTGGCTTCGCGCTTGACGGGAAATTCGGCCATGGCTTGTAGCAGCATGCCGGGTTTGGGTTTGCGGTCGAAACTGTCCTTGCGATAGCGAGCGATCTCTCCCTCGGCATGATAGGGGCAGAAATAGAGCTTATCGATCTGCGCACTCTGGTTTTCGAGTTCGGCAAGCATCCATGTGTGCAGGTTATGCATCTGCGCTTCGGTGTAGAGCCCTCTTGCGATGCCGGACTGGTTTGTCACGATGAAAATCCACCAGCCGCGCGCTTTGAACTGGCGAATACAATCGGCTGCGCCGTCGACCCATTCAAACTGTTCGCGCTCGCAGACATAGCCGCGGTCGATATTGATAACGCCGTCTCGATCGAGAAACAGGGCAGGGCGTAAGGGGTTCATTCGGTTGTCTATAGCCGAGCCCGAACCGGGCGACCAGAGGGTACGGCCAACAGCTAAAATTCCTTGCAGGCGACGGGGAAACCCGTTTCACTCTGCGAACGGGGATATTCAGAGCAAAATATTGCGTATCGTCCCCGATATTTAGGGAGGTAATTATGGAAAGCTTAATTCCAATCATTGTGAGCGCTGCAGGCGGCGGTATTTTGGGGCCAATCGTATCCAAAGTTCTGGGCGGGGGCGGGACGCAAGGTCTAATCGGCGGTCTACTTGGCGGCGTCGGCGCACATTTCGGGGCGGATGCAGCCGGAGTTGGCCAGATGCTCGGCGGAAATAAAGGCTAGAACGGTTTTTAGCCAAGACATGGAAAAAGGCG
>CAZMMU010000005.1:0-65672 GCA_964567455.1 uncultured Hyphomonas sp. | reverse complement strand
TGCTCGGCGGAAATAAAGGCTAGAACGGTTTTTAGCCAAGACATGGAAAAAGGCGGGGCAGACACGCTCCGCCTTTTACGTTTTTGCGTCAACCAGCAGCTGATCGACCCGATTGGCTTTGACTCCGCGCAGGAATGGCAAGATGGACAGCGCCGTCAGTATAGCCGCCAGAACAAAGGCTGCACCGGCAAAGTCAATCATGGCGTCTTCTTTGGCAAATTCATGTAGGGTCTGGGTCATTATGATCGGACCAAAGATCATACCGAGTGACTGGATGCTGGCGATGGCGCCCTGAAGTTCGCCTTGCGCGTCTTCAGGGGTCTGCTGGGACATAATGGCGTTGACGGCAGGGGCAGCCATGCCTGCCAGTGACGAGATAGGAATGAAGAGATAAGCCATCCAGGGCGCGGACGAGAGCGAGAAACCGATGAGGGCCAGCGTGCCCATCGACAGAGCAAAGAGGGCTGTGCGCACTTCGCCGAATTTTTTCAAGAATTGCCCCATCAGTCCGGCTTGCACCAGTGCGGCCCCAATGCCAACAAATGCGAGCGATGCGCCGATCTGGCCACTGGTCCAGTCATAGCGGATCTCACCGTGGAATGACCATGTGGCGGGATAGACGACATGAGCGATGCCGAACGTGCCAGTGGCGATCAGGAACCACGATACTTTTGGTAATTTTGAAAAATGCCGGAAAGCGCCAAACGGGTTGGCGCGACCAGGATCAAGCACGCGGCGTTTCTCCGGTGCCAAGGATTCCGGCAGAACGAACACGCCATAGAGGAAGTTCATGACGGCCAGTCCTGCGGCTGCAAAGAAAGGCAGGCGGGTGTGTATGTCGCCGAGCAATCCGCCAAGGGCAGGTCCGAGAATAAAGCCGATACCGAATGCGGCGCCGATGATGCCGAAGGCTTTGCCCCGTTCTTCGGGACTGGTGACATCGGCGACATAGGCATTGGCAGTCGAGACAGTGGCAGAGGAAAGCCCTGCCAAGGCGCGACCAATGAACAAGACGAAGAGGGAGGTGGCAAACGCCATGATCAGGAAGTCGATGCAGAGCGTGAAAATAGAGGCGAGCAAGACGGGGCGGCGGCCATAGCGATCAGACAGGGCGCCAAGCATTGGCCCTGCGAGGAAATTCATCAGGGCATATGTCATCGTCAAAATACCGCCCCAGACGACGGCTTCTTCGGCACCGCGTCCGGTTAGCTCTTCAAGCAATTGGGGGATCACCGGAATGATGAGCCCAAAGCCGATCATGTTCAGCGTGACCGTAACGAGTACGAACAGGAAGGCATTTTTGCTGGGGCTCTGTTGCATGGGCCAGATGTGGGCGGGATTGGCAGTCAGGTCAATTGGTTTTGCGGGCTGCCTTTGTGAGCGTGGCCAGTCCGACGCCGGCCAGAATGAGCGTGCTTGCAAGGACAAACCGCAAGCTGATCTGCTCGTCGAGCACAAGGATGCCGCCAAGTGCGGCGATGGCGGGGACGGTGAGTTGGGCAATGCCAGCCTTGGTGGCCGGGAGTGAGCGCAGGGCGGCATACCAGATGGCATAGCCGAGGCCAGAGGTTACCGCGCCAGAGATTATAGCGAGCAGAATGCCATAGGTTTCGGGGATGGGTTCAGGATGCCGCCATAGTATCAGTGGCAGGATGAGCACTGCCAAAAGGCTGGCGCGCAGAAAATTTCCGGCGGTGCGGCGGGTTGGGTCCGTGCCGGTTGCGCGTCGTCCGAGCAATGAATATGCGCCCCAGCCAATGCCGGCAATCGCCATCATGCCAGCGGCCCGAAGGGGCGGGGTGTCCAAGCCGGGAGAAAGCAACCAGATAAGGGCAAGTATGGCCACGCTCAGCCCGCTCCATTGCAGAGTGCTTAGCCGCTCGCCAGAGACCAGTCCCGCCCCGACCATGGTGACCTGGACCATGGCAAACAGGATCAGGGCACCTGTGCCTGCGGGCAGGGCGGTATAGGCGTATGAGAAGAATGCGGCATAGACAATGAGCGATGCCGCGCCTGCCCAACTGCCCGCGCTCAAGCTGCGGACGGGACCGGCGATCAATGCCAGTATGAGTGCGCCCGAAAGTAGCCGGATCAGGGCGAAGCTGCCCGCACCAATGCCGCCCTCGACCAGTCCCAATCTGCCGAGCAGGGAATTGGCGGCAAAGGCAATCATGGCGAAGCAGGTGAGGAGAAGGGTGCGCGTCTGCATTGGACCTAGCCGCGCCAGAAGCGAGGGGTCAGCACGACGAAGACGGCGACAAATTCGAGCCGCCCCAGAAGCATGGCACCGGCGCAAATCCATTTGGCAGTGTCGGGCAGGGACTGGAAGGTACCTGCAGGTCCTATGACCGAGCCTAGCCCGGGGCCGACATTGGACACGCTGGTTGCCGCGCCTGAAATGGCTGTGACCGGATCAAGTCCTGTGAGCCCGAGAAGAGCAGCGGTTAGGACGAAAGTTGCCAGATAAAGGAACACGAAAACGAGTACGGACTGAATCGTATGTTCATCGACAGATTTACCATTATAGCGGACAGGGACGAGCCGGTTCGGGCTGGTCATGCGCCGGGCATGGGCGATGATGGCCCGTCCGGCGATTTCGAGCCGGAAGATTTTCAGCCCGCAGGCGGCCGAGCCAGCGCAGCCGCCGAGAAACATCAGCACCAGAAAGATGGATGTCGCGCCAGGTCCCCATGCGGCATAATTGCCGGTGGCGTAGCCTGTGCCCGTCATGACCGAGATAACGCTGAACGCTGTGGTGCGTAAGGCATCGCCGCTGTCCTCGAACACGGCGGCACCATTGCCGTAAGTGTTGTGGATCAGGAGCAGGATAATGGCGGCGGTCATCAGGGCGAGATAGACCCGTGGCTGGGAGCTTTTGAACAGAGGGCGCGGATTGCCGCGTGCGAGCATAACGAAGGAGGCGAAGGGCAGTCCCGCGAGGATCATGAACAAGATTGCGACACTGGTCACGCCATTTCCGTAATAGCCGAGCGAGGCGTCATGAGTCGAGTAGCCGCCCGCAGACATTGTGGTCATGGCGTGGGTGACGCTGTCGAACGTGTTCATACCATTGACGCTATAGAGCACGGCGCAGGCTACGGAGAGGACAAGATAAACAATGCCGGTCTGGGCGGCGATTTCGGTGACGCGGGGCAGGAATTTGCCCGAGACGTCCGAGCTTTCGATCTGGAACAGTTGCATCCCGCCCACGCGAAGGCTGGGCAAAATGGCGATGGCGGTCACAATGATGCCGATGCCGCCAATCCATTGCAAGATGGCCCGCCACAGCAAGAGGCCGCGTGGCATGGCGTCGAGCCCGGTTAGAATGGTCGCGCCGGTTGTGGTCAGCCCGGAGACACTTTCAAACATGCTATCTGTGAGGGTTTGCCCGGCAAAGACAAAGGGAATGGCCGCGACTGCAGGTAGCATGACCCAGATCAGCACGGTCAGGAAAAAGGCTTCGCGTGGCCCTGTTTTGCCATCATCCTGTCCGACGAGCAAAGCCAGACAGACGCCGATAAAGATTGTCCCGAAGGCCGAGATTGCAAACACGCCCCAGGCGTCGCGGCCATCGGCAATATCAACCAGCGCAGAAGGGATCATCGCCACGCCGACAAGGGCGGTCATGATGCCGGTGGCAAGAAGGACGGGACGAAGCTGCATAGCGCGCGTTTGTAACCGAGCTTTGTTGGTAAAGTCTTTATACGAGCCCGGTTTAGAATCTGTCCTTGCGGCCACGGATTTCCGCGAACGTGGCGACCGGATCGCCCGGATGGCCCATGGCGGTCTGCAAGTCGGGTTCGTTTGCGCGCAGGAAAGGGTTTGTCGCCAGCTCACGTGAGAGCGTGGTCGGGACGGTCCACTTGCCAGCGGCGCGGCGCGTGGTGATCTCGCGGACATAGGCCTGAAGGTCGGGATTTTCTGGCTCTATTGTCATGGCGAATTTGGCGTTGGCTGCGGTGTATTCATGGGCGCAATAGAGCGCAGTGTCTTCGGGCAGGGCTTTCAGGGTTGATAGGCTCGACCACATCATCTCCGGTGTGCCTTCGAAGACGCGTCCGCAGCCAAGGGCAAATACGGCGTCGCCGACGAAAGCGGTGGTCTCGGTTGGCAGATGATAGGCGATGTGGCCGAGCGTGTGTCCGGGCACGTCGAGAATATGCGCGTTGAGCCTGCCGAGGGCTACCGTATCGCCCGCACCAACGGCTTGGTCGATGCCGGGGATTTTGTCCGCTTCGTTGCGTGGGCCGATGATCTTGCAGCCTGTTGCGTCTTTGATGGCCTGATTGCCGCCAGCATGGTCGGGATGCCAATGCGTGTTCCAGATTTGCGTGATCGTCCAGCCTTTGGATTTGGCCTCGTCGAGATAAACAGCTGCATCGGGTGTGTCGATGGCCGCCGTTTCTCCTGAGGCGGGATCATGGGCTAAAAAGCCGTAATTATCGGATAGACAAGGAAATTGGTGTATTTGTAGCATTTTGGGCCTCATGAACGCATGATGGGGGCTGTTATTCGCCTTAGGCTAGCACAGGGGACGCGATGCGTCAGGATGTAACCACTCTGGAAAAGTTCTATGCCAGCCCGCTGGGGAAGGTGGCGGCAAAGACGCTTGCGACGCGGATGCAATCTCTGTGGGGGGGCTGCGCGCAAGAACAGATGCTTGGCTTCGGGTTTGCAACGCCTTTGCTGGACCGGATGGGCGCAAGTGCCCAATTGCAGGTGGCAGCCATGCCAGCTGCGCAGGGGGCTCTGACATGGGCTCCGACGGCGAATGGCGTGTCGACAGTGTTGTGCGACGAGACCGCCTTGCCGTTTCGCGATGGCATGTTCTCGCGGATCGTCGTTATGCATGGCATGGAGGAAACAAGCGCTCCTCATGAATTACTTCGTGAGCTTTGGCGCGTGATGGCGCCTGAGGGCAAGCTGATTGTGATTGCGGCCAATCGGCTCGGACTTTGGGCGCGTTCGGAGGCCACGCCGTTCGGGCAGGGTCGGCCGTGGACGCGTGGGCAGTTGGCGCGTGAGTTGAGCGCAGCCATGTTCCAGACTACAGCATGGACCCATGCGCTGCATATGCCACCGACAGGGTGGGCTCCGGTGCTTGCGCTACATGAAGGCTGGGAGAAAGTTGGCGAGCGTCTGTCGGCCGTTATGGGCGGGGTCGTGCTGATTGAAGCGACCAAGCGGCTTTATGTGACGCCAAAGGGTGAGAAAATAAGCTTTTCGCCGATCAAGGCGGTGCGAGCGACCAAAGGTTTGGCGCAGCGTGCCCAAAAATAAGGCCATGTGGGGTCAAAAGGCTTATTTTGGAAAGCCGAGATTGACCTCGCTGAAAGTGTTACGCATAGCTCTCCTCAGGTGATGCGAGGAATTTTCCAATGAAACTGGTAACAGCAATCTTCAAACCCAGCCGACTGGATGCGGTGATTGATGCACTGGCTGCGGTCGGCGCGTCGGGACTGACGGTGTCCGAAGTGCGCGGATATGGACGCCAGCAGGGTAAGACCGAAGTTTATCGTGGCGCGGAATATGAAGTCCGCCTGCTGCCAAAGGTGCAAGTGGATGTGGCTTGTTCGGATGATGCCGCCGAGCGGATTGCGGAAGCGATTATCGGCGCGGCGAACACGGAAACTATTGGCGACGGCAAGATTTTCATTCGCGAACTTGATACGGTTATCCGCATTCGCACGGGCGAGCGGGACGAACAGGCTGTGTCTCAATAAGGTTGGCTCAAGCGGCGCGCCCGGCAATTGTCCCTAACGCCTGATGCAGGTCGGCGAGAATGTCGTCTACGATTTCCAGGCCGACCGAGCGCCGGACGAGACCCTCGGAGATGCCGTGAGCGGCCCGCTATCGGTGCAATAAGATCACCATGTCCGCCCGGAGACTTTGTTGCCGAGTGGACGGGTCAACAAGCGCCTTGATTGATAAAAGCTTTGCTTCTGGCCGTTTGAAGCTTGGATGACAGGGCTTGGAGTCCTCGCGCGGGGGCGATGCATGGTTAGCTCGCTTGGCGTCGCGGGCCGACTTTCTGAAATGTCCGGTTGATCTCGCTCGTCATCTCGTCATAGCTCACCGGCTTGGCGATATATCCATCCATTCCCATGTCCAGATATTTTTCCCGGTCACCAACCATCGCATTCGCTGTCAGCGCGATCACGGGAATGTCTTTCAAACGATTTGTTTTCTTCATGGTCTGAAAAGTCACTATGCCGTCCATAACCGGCAAATGGATGTCGAGCATGACGAGGTCAAAGTCAGTTTTTTCCATCAGCTGCAGAGCGTGTTGGCCGTTCTCGGCTTCATATAGATCAAAGGTATCCCTGCCGAGAAGCCCGAGAATGACTTGTCGGTTGATCATATTGTCATCGACGATCAGCATCTTTTTGCCGGACGGTGTGGTCGGCTCGCGCGTTGGCGATGCCTGAAGAGGCGTACTGGCAAGCGGGTCGGCCGGTGGGGTTTGGGTGTCCAGCGCGCGAACGCGGTTGTCTTCGAGATCAATTTGCGGGGCGACGTCCCCGGTCATGAAAGACAGGATGAAGACGGAGCCTTTGCCAAGCTGGCTGTTGACGGCAATGTCGCCGCCCATCATGCGCGCGAGCGACTGGGTTACGGTCAAGCCGAGACCCGTGCCGCCATATTCGCGTGTTGTGGAATTATCGGCCTGCTGGAAATCTTTGAAAATGTGCTGTTGTTTCTCTTCCGGGATGCCGATGCCGGTATCGGTTACAAAGATCTTGATAAGGTGCTGATTGTTGCCGCGCGGCTCGGCTGTTACCATTGTGGTGACGGCGCCGACATCGGTAAACTTCATGGCATTCGAGAGCAGATTGGAGAGGCATTGGCGGACGCGGACAGGGTCCATCTCGACCGATGCCGGAACGCTGGGATCGACAAAGAACTGGAAGGCGATGCGTTTCTCTGTGGCCATGGGCTCGAACAATTGATGGACGCGCCCCAGCTTGTGCCGGATGTCGCAGACAATGGGTGACAGTGCCAACTGGCCGGCCTCGATCTTGGACAGATCAAGGATATCATTGAGCAGCGTTAGCAAGGAATTGCCCGAATCAAGGATTGTGTCGAGGTGCTCCTTCTGGGCCGCGTCCAGATCGCTGCGTGCGAGCACCTGCGCCATGCCAATTACCCCGTTGAGCGGTGTCCGGATCTCATGGCTCATATTGGCCAGAAATTCAGATTTCATCTTGGAGGCGGATTTTGCCTGCTCGAGGGCATCTTCAAGTTCGCGGGTCAGACGGCGTTCCTCGGCGACATCGCGCAATTGGCTAATATAACAGGTCTCTCCGGAATAGGGGTCCGTCATCTGGGTTGTCATGGTCGCGAAGAGTAGCTTTTCCCCGGTGCGGGTCCTGTAGGCTATGTCGGATGTCAGGATTTCGGCACTGGTGCCTGTCGCAACCGAATGGATGTTCTTGAGCGCCTGTTCGCGTGTATCCGGATGGATGAAATTCATCAGTGACTTGCCGACGATTTGATCAAGCGACCAGTCGAGCGCTTCGAGGAAGCGCGCATTTGCATACGTCACTTGGCCTCGCGCATCGAGCAACAGGATCGGCAGGGCGCTTCTGTTGACCGCCTCGCCGAAGATAATGAAGTGGCCGAACTGGCCATCAAGCCCTGCCTGGAACGCCGTCGCATCATGGGCGGCCAGGGTGCAGATGTCGCCTTGGGGAGCTATTCCGACAAAGAAGCTCTTTCCGGAGAGGGCGCTTTCATTATAGCTGATGGGAGTGACATTTTCGCTGTATTTCTGTGTTTCAACGGCGGCTTTGAGCAAGTCGAACAGTGTATTGTCTCGGAACACGCCGGTAAGTTGGGTTAGCGCTCCCCCGATCACGTCGGTCTTGTCTGCGCCAATAATCGCCAAGCCGAACGCATTTATATCCGTCCAGACAAAGTCGACAATGTCGCCCCGCCCGTTTCTCTGAGCCTGCAGCTCTCCCGCTGCGATTGGCAGCCGGTTCAGCAAGGTATTGTTCATTTTCCGTCTCTTGATGCGTGTGATGTGGGATAGGCCAAATTGGTTAAGCCTTTCTCAAAATCCGTTAACTTTTGCCGGAGAGAGATTCCTCGGCCCTGGGGGATTCGGTGCTTCCCTCTGGGCCTTTGGAGGGCTATATCCCGCCTATGACCTCACAACGTGACAAAATCCGCAATTTCTCGATCATCGCTCATATTGATCATGGCAAGTCCACATTGGCTGACCGGCTGATCCAGTATTGCGGCGGGCTGACTGACCGGGAGATGTCCGAGCAAGTGCTCGACAATATGGACATTGAGAAAGAGCGCGGCATTACCATTAAAGCGCAGACTGTGCGGCTCGATTATACGGCGAAAGATGGCGAGCAATATGTGCTTAACCTCATGGACACGCCGGGCCATGTCGACTTCTCCTATGAAGTCTCGCGGTGTCTTGCCGCCTGTGAAGGGTCGTTGCTCGTGGTCGATGCGAGCCAGGGGGTCGAGGCGCAGACGCTGGCCAATGTTTATCAGGCCATCGACCAGAACCATGAGATCGTTCCGGTGCTTAACAAGGTTGATTTACCTGCGGCTGATGTTGACCGTGTGGCGGCGCAGATTGAAGAGGTCATCGGGCTCGACGCGTCCGGCGCGATTATGACATCGGCAAAGACGGGGCTCGGGATCGAAGACGTGCTTGAAGCTGTCGTCGAACAGTTGCCGCCACCGCATTTGGGGGATGCGGATGCCCCGCTCAAAGTCTCGCTGGTGGACGCGTACTATGATCCATATCTCGGCGTGGTCGTAATTGTGCGCGTGGTCGATGGCGTCCTGAAGAGGAAGCAGAAGATCCGGATGATGAAGACCGGAAGCACTTATGAAGTTGATAATGTTGGTATTTTCGGGCCGAAGCCAACCAATGTGGACGCGCTTGGGCCGGGGGAGGTCGGGTTTCTGGTTGCTTCGATCAAGGACGTGGCAGATTGCTCGGTGGGGGACACGATCACCGAGGACAAACGGCCATGTGACGCTCCGCTGGCGGGGTATAAAGATGTGCAGCCAGTTGTGTTTTGCGGCCTGTTTCCCATGGATGCGTCCGATTTCGATGATTTGCGGGCGGCGATGGGTAAGCTTCGGCTCAATGATGCGAGCTTTAGCTGGGAAATGGAAACAAGTGCAGCGCTTGGCATGGGCTTTCGGTGCGGCTTTTTGGGGCTGTTGCATTTGGAGATTATTCAGGAGCGGCTCAGCCGTGAGTTCGACCTTGATCTGATCGCAACGGCGCCGAGCGTTGTTTACGAGATGACAATGACCGATGGCACCGACATCGAATTGCATAATCCGTCTGATATGCCGGATGTCGTCAAAGTTGCGGAAATTCGCGAACCTTGGATCGAGGCAACGATTTTTACGCCGGATGAGTATCTGGGGGGTATTTTAAAACTCTGTCAGGATCGACGTGGCATCCAGAAGGAAATGACCTATGCGGGGACGCGGGCCATGGTCAAGTACGAGTTGCCGCTGAACGAAGTGGTATTTGATTTTTATGATAGGCTGAAATCGATCTCCAAAGGGTATGCGAGTTTCGATTACGAACTCATCGGTCATCGGGCGGAAAACCTCGTCAAGATGAGCATATTGGTGAACGAGGAGCCGGTTGATGCGTTGGCTATGCTGGTTCACAGGGACAGGGCGGAATCACGCGGCCGGCAAATGTGCGAACGGCTCAAAGACCTTATTCCGCGGCAAATGTTCAAAATCCCCGTTCAGGCGGCGATTGGCGCCAAAGTAATTGCCCGCGAGACCATTTCTGCGATGCGCAAGGATGTCACCGCGAAGTGCTATGGAGGCGATGCGAGCCGGAAGCGTAAACTGCTCGACAAGCAGAAAGCGGGCAAGAAGCGGATGCGCCAGTTTGGCAAGGTTGAAATCCCGCAAGAGGCCTTTGTAGCGGCCCTGCGGATGGATGGCGACTAGTCGAGGAGGCTGCCGGGTTCCCAGTAATTGTTAACAATCATTATGCTGCCACTGTTGCAGATTGCGCAGTGAGATATTGAGGTGTTAGTTGCTGACGGCGTAGCCTAGACCGAAGAGAATCGCGAGCAATACCGCCCAGACGGCGTAGTTGATTTTTTGCTGCCGCTCGACGGCTTTTTTTGCGAGCCAGCGCCGTGGGCGAACCCCTTTCCAGGCGAAGACGATTTGCGCTGATAAGAGGGCGCAGACCACATTTAGCGCGACCAGAATGGCAGCTGCGGCCGCTTCGGTGAACGCCCCCTCGCCGAGATACATGGCTGACGCCGCAGAGGGGGGCAAGAGGGCGACGGCGACCATGACCCCAACCAGAGTCGAAGACAGGCCGCCGGTCATGGACAGGGCGGCGGCGGCGCCTGAGGCGAGCGCCAGTGCGACGATCTCAGGTGAGATAATGGTCCGCGCAATCAGTTCGCGGCTATCGAGATTGACGGGAAACAGAAGCGCTAAAATGAAGACGGTGAGGAACCCTATGCTGATCCCGGTCAACGCAGTGGCTGCGGATTTGCGCATCAGCTCGGTCGACCCGAGGGCGGAGCCAAGGGAAAATCCTAGAATTGGACCCAGCAAGGGGGCGATGACCATCGCCGCGATCACCACGGCAACGCTGTCTTCATTGAGCCCGATGGCGGCGACGACGGCTGATAGGACGGTCAGCACAATAAAGTCGGTGTTCAGGCGGCTATCCTTGGAGACTTGCTCGAACAGAACCTCGCGCATGGCGATGTCTTTGTCTTTGTCTTTTGGTTTGCCGGCCGGAGCATCTGACTCTTCGGTCAATTCGAGACGGGGCAGGGTGGCCTCGACATTCATCAGGACAAGCCGCCAGTCACCGTCTTCTCCAAACAGGCCTTGCAGCGTGTCCATCAAGTCCTGACCTTCGCCATCTTCAAGCAGGATTTGCGCCGTTGAGCGCTCGCCGCCGGGTTCGTCTTCACAGCCCCAATCTATCGGGTCTGACGCGTCAATGGCGCGATGGACGCTCTCGGTATGGCTGGTCGGGTGGGTCAGACGGATGAGTTTCATGCGCTCAGGCATACGGCGTGCGGTCGCGGCGCGCAATATGATACGGTGCAGGTGTAAGATGCGGCGTCATGATTGTGGTATTACCGCACCGGATTGGCACTACTCTTTGCTATGACGCCCAAAATTGACTTCATCGGAGTCTTCCCCCGCCTCAAGAATTGCCTTGCGGATGCCGCGCGCGCGGGTGAACTCGTCAAACAGGGTCTCACCGTCGCCATACCGGATGGCGCGTTGCAAGGCGGCGAGGTCTTCTGAGAAGCGCCCGAGCGTTTCGAGAACGGCTGTTTTATTGTTCAGAAAAACGTCGCGCCACATGGTCGGGTCCGAGGCGGCAATACGGGTAAAATCACGGAACCCACCCGCAGAATATTTGACGACCTGACCGTCATCTACTGACTCCATATCATATGCGGTGGAGACGATATTGTAGGCAATAAGGTGAGGCAGGTGCGAGGTGATGGCAAGCACGCGGTCATGCTGTGTTGCATCCATGATCTCGACTTTGGACCCTAAGGCTTCCCAGAAACGAGACAACTCTGCTATTTTATCTACATACTTTTTTTGGACTCCACTATCCGGCGTCAAAATACACCACGCGTCCTGAAAAAGTGTATTAAATCCGGCTTCTGGTCCTGATTTCTCGGTTCCGGCAATGGGATGACCGGGAATGAGGTGGACATGATCGGGGCAGTGCTCCGCCATCGCGTCGAGTGCATGGGCTTTGACGGAACCGACATCTGTGAGGATTGCGCCCTGTTTCAAGGCGGGTGCGAGCGTTGCCGTGGTCGTTCCCAGCGCACCGACAGGCACGCACAGGATGATGCAATCGGCGCTTTGCGCTGCCTCCTGTGCCGTCTGGCAGATGACACCGAGACCAAGCTTTTCAGCCCGATTGCGAACATCTTCGCTCGCGTCGTAAAGGCTAATCTGGCTTGCCGCGCCAAACCGTTTGGCGGCGCGGGCGATCGAGGCACCGATCAGTCCGGTGCCGATAATGGCGATGTGCTCAAAGACCGGCTTGTCCACAGGTCTTATCCGGCTTTAAAGGCTTTGAACGCTGCGAGCACATCATTGTCAGCTTCGACTGTGCCGAAAGACAATCGCAAACAGTCGGGCAATCCATAAGCGGTCATGTCGCGGATTACGATATTGCGTGCGCGCAAGAATGCGTCTGCGGCTTTTTTCTCTGTTTCGGAGCCGAACTTGATCAGGACAAAATTGCCGACGCTTGGGACCAGGTCGTACCCCAACGCGGAAAGCCCGTCGGTCATGCGGACAAGTTCGGCGTCATTGTGGGCAATGGAGGTGTCGACAAAGCCGTCATCTGCCAAGGCGGCGACCCCGGCGGCGAGCGCCGGCGCGTTGACATTGAAGGGGCCGCGCACGCGGTGAATGGCGTCAATGACGCTGGCCGGACCATAGGCCCAGCCCAGGCGCATGGCGGCAAGGCCGTGAATTTTCGAGAAGGTCCGCGTCATCAGGACGTTGGGCGCTTCGCCTGCGAGCGCAGTTCCGGCGTCGTAGTCATTTTTGCGGACATATTCGGCATAAGCCCCGTCGAGCACGAGCAGAATGTCCTCGCGCAGTCCTGCATGCAGGCGTTTGACCTCGTCAAACGGGATGTAGGTGCCGGTTGGATTGTTCGGATTGGCGAGGAAGACGATGCGGGTCTTGTCGGTCACGAGCGCGAGCATCGCGTCGACATCGGCGGTATAGTTCTGCTCGTCAGCGCTCAGAGTGATGGCGCCGCTTTGCTGGGCAACCAAGCGGTAGACCAGAAAGGCGTGCTTTGTCTGGATGATCTCGTCACCGGGGCGCAAATAGGCGCGACCGAGCAGTTGGAAGATCTCGTCAGAGCCTGAGCCGCAGACGATGCGCTCGGCGTCCAGGCCATATTTTTCGGCAATTGCGCGGCGCAGCTTGTTTGCCGCGCCATCGGGATAGCGCTCCATCCCTTTGGCAGCTTCGGCAACCGCTTTGATAGCGGCAGGCGAGGCGCCGAGCGGGTTCTCATTGGACGAGAGTTTCCAGCCGCCCTCGGCTGGCTCGCCGCCCTTATAGGGGACAATGTCGAGAATATTGGGAAGCGGCTGAGGGCCTGTCATGATCACGTCTCCTGAAGCGTCTCTGCCTCGCAAGTGCGGAATTTGTCTCCAAAGGTCAAGACGCGGCATCGCGCAATATGGGGAAACATCGGGCGAGCGACCGGTGAGTGGACAGGGTGTCGCAAATGCGGGCAATGTGGTTTGATTGCGTATTGCATTTCGAAATCTGTCATCGGAGAAAGATATGAAGCCTGTTTTGCTTGCTGTGTTGAGCGCGTCGTTTGGCGGTGTGGCCCTTGCGCAAACTGAGGCGCCTGTTCGTTATAATGTGTCGTTTCCGAACGCTGTGCACCATGAGGCCCGGATCATGCTGCGGCTGAGGGATTTGGATGATGGTCCGCTGACTGTGCAGATGTCGCGCGCGTCGCCCGGACGGTATGCGATCCATGAGTTCGCCAAGAATGTGTACGAGGTGCAGGCGCTTACGCCTGCGGGCAGGGCGCTCCAAGTTTCGCAGACCGATCCGTATTCCTGGCAGATTAGCGGGCATTCAGGAGCAGTGGATCTGGCTTATACGCTGTATGCGGATCGCGCGGATGGCACTTACAGCCAGATTGATCTGACCCATGCGCATCTGAATGCGCCAGCGACGTTCATGTGGGCCGAAGGGCTTGAGGAGCGGCCGGTCGAGGTGACGTTTGAGCCGGTTTCGGACGCGTGGCGTGTGGCGACACAATTGTTTCCGACCGAGGAGGCGTTGGTTTTTACGGCGCCAGATTTGCAGTATTTCATGGACAGTCCGGTCGAGCTGTCAGCTTTCGATATGCGTGAGTGGACGATTGGTGAAGGCAAAGAGGCGCAGACGATCCGGCTGGCTTTGCATCATGAGGGGACGGCGGAAGATCTGGACATTTTGACCGCGAAAGCAAAGCGGATTGTTGCTGCGCAGATCGAACTGTTCGGCGAAGCGCCGCGCTTTGATGGTGGCGTATATACGTTTATTGCGGACTATTTGCCCCATGCCAGCGGGGACGGTATGGAGCACCGCAATTCAACCATTCTGACCAATTCCGATTCTCTTCTGAAAGCGGATTTTGCGCAGATCGGGACACTGTCGCATGAGTTTATCCATGCGTGGAATGTAGAGCGGCTGAGGCCGGCTGATCTTGAGCCGTTTGATTTTACCACGGCCAATCCGAGCCATAATCTGTGGTTTGCGGAAGGGTTTACGAGCTATTATGGACCGCTGACAATCCGACGGGCTGGTGAGCAATCGGTTGAGGCTTATGTCGGTCGGCTTGGCAGCACGTTGAGCCGGATACTCAATGCGCCCGGGCGGGCCATCCGGTCGCCGCGCGAGATGAGCCTGCGCGCGCCTTTTGTCGATGCGGCGGCAGCGATAGATCCGACCAATCACGCGAATACATTTGTGTCCTATTATCCCTATGGCGCAATGGTGGCGCTTGGGCTGGACTTGTCTTTGCGGGGGCAGTTTGAGGATGTCACGCTGGACGATTATATGCGGCATCTTTGGCAGCACTATGGTAAACCAGAAATACCGTATGCGAATGAAAACTTGCGAGATGCGCTTGGCGAGGTGACGGGGGACACGGCGTTTGCTGAACATTTTTTCGGTACCTATGTCGGGACGGGGGCGTTGCCGGACTATGCACCGCTTCTGGCACGGGCCGGTCTGTTGCTGAAGCTTGCCAATCGGGATGCGGCGTGGATCGGCAGCCCGCAGTATCTGACAGATGGTAGACGCGTTACCATTGAGTCCAACACGCTCAAGGGGACGCCGCTCTATCGGGCGGGGCTGGATCGCGGCGACGAGATTTTGACGATTGGGCGCTTCGAGATTGATGATGCGGGCGATATTGGTCTGGCGATTGATCGCCATGAGCCGGGCGATGCCTTGGTCATCCGGTTCATCCAGCGCGGGGTGATCCGATCGGCTTCGCTTGTGCTTGGCAGCGACCCGTCGCTTGAAATTGTTATGGCGGAGAATGCGGGCGCGACGCTGACCGCTGAGCAAAGCGCATTTCGCCAAAGCTGGCTTGGTCGCGTTTATGATGAGGGCGACGCCGAGTAAGGCTTTGCAATGGGGGCGGACGCTGATAACGGCTCGTCCATGTCGCAGAGCGTACGTCTTGGTTTTTTCAGTGCCCTTGGAGCCTATTTCATCTGGGGGATGCTGCCGCTTTATTTCAAAGCGCTTGGGCATATTGAGCCTGGGCTTATGCTGGCGCACCGGATTGTCTGGTCGCTGCCGACGGGGCTGGTGCTTCTGGCGATTGCTGGCGCTCTGCCGGAACTGAAGGCGGCGCTTAATCGCAAAATGGCGCTCTGGCTAACCTTATCAGCGGTGCTTATTGCGGCCAATTGGCTGGTCTATATCTGGGCGGTGGGACAGGACAGGGTGCTCGAAGCGAGCCTTGGCTATTATATCAATCCGCTGGTCAATGTCGCGATCGGGGCTGTGTTTCTAACCGAGCGGCTGAGGCCTATGCAATGGGGAGCGGTTGCGCTTGCGGCGGTGGGTGTGTTCGTCATGGCGTTGGCGCTTGGAGCGGTGCCAGTTGTTGCGCTGTTCTTATGTTTCAGCTTTGCGGGGTATTCGTTGATCCGCAAATATCTCGTGATAGATGGGCGGGCAGGCTTTGTTGTGGAAGCTGCCATCCTGTTTCCGCTGGCGGCGATATGGCTGTTCCAGTTTGCAGGGGGTGGCGGTGCGGTTTGGGGCGAGGGCACGGCGCGCGATATTGGTTTGTTGCTACTGGCCGGACCGCTTACCGCGTTCCCGCTAATCCTGTTTGCATTGGCGGCGAAGCGGCTAACGTTTACAACGGTCGGAATGATGCAATATATTGGCCCGACCTTGCAATTTCTGCTCGCCATTGCGGTCTTTGGTGAAGTGTTCGGTCCGACCCATAGCGTGGCATTTGGCTTTATCTGGCTGGCTTTGCTGGTGTTCTCGCTCGACAGTCTGAAAATGCGGCAAGTCCGACCTGAATAGAAATTCTGGTGTGCGAGGCAAAAAAAGACCCCGGCGGACCAATCAAGGCGGGCCGGGGGTCAGACAGTATCAGCAGAGGGAGTTAAGCTCTGCCATCCTTGTTGCATAGCCCGTGCCAGTTTCGCGTTTAAGGCGTTTTGTGAACGTCCAAACATCCTGAAACACGAGTATATGTCCCTAGAAACACCCGTAAAGACTGGCAAACAGGCGGGTTGGCCGCGGATCGCCCAAGAGGATATTGCTTTGGCGGTTCATCACATAGCCAACAGATAGATTGCGGGCCGGATCGCCAAATCCGACAGATCCGCCCCAGCCGGAATGGCCTAGTGTATCCCGATTTGGGCCAAAGGCGAGATTGCTGTTTCGCATAATGCCTGCGCCAAATGCCATGTCGAATGGCAAAACGCGGTCGGGTCCGGTGCACCGCTCGCAAATCAGAGCGTCATAGGTTGCAGCGGCGAAGAGCTGTTTGCCTTCAATCATGCCGCCATTGGCATAGGCTCCAAAGAGCCGCGCGACCGAGCGGGCTGTGCCGTGGCCATTGGCAGACGGGATTTCGATTTCGCGCCATTCGGCCCCGCCACGATTGGGCGAGGCCCATTTGGTCAGGAAGGCGCTGCGTTTTGTGTCGGTGATGTCGCCAAGGTCGGGAAAGGCGGTCGGGCGTTTGAGGTCGGCGCAGCGGGCATGTTCGGTGGCGGGCAGGCCGATATAGAAATCGATGCCGAGCGGGGCGCATATGTCCTCTCGCAATATGGTGCCCAGGCTTTTTCCCGAGACGCGGGCAACGAGCTCTCCGGCGATGTAGCCCCAGCTGAGCGGATGGTAGCCAGAGCCTTTGCCGGGGGTCCATTGGGGCGGCTCGTCGGCAAGGCGGGCAGACAGGGCGGGCGGATCGAGCCAGAGGGCAGGATCGATGGGCGTGACAAAGCCCGGTACGCCCGCTTGATGGGAGAGGGCCTGAGCCACGGTGACCGCACCTTTGCCATGGGCTGCAAATTCTGGCCAGTAGTGCGCGAGCGGGGTGTCATAATCAATCAGGCCGCGGTCGACCAGCAGGGCAATGATGAGGGCGGAAATGCCTTTGCTGACGGAATAGACCGGCACAAGGGTTTTGTCGGTCCACGGATCGGTCGATTTGCGATCGGCGAAGCCGGCCTGAATGTCGACAATGCATTCGCCGTTCTGGAAGGCGGCAAAGCCTGCGCCAAGCTCGTGCCCTTCATCGAAATTTTCAAGAAAGGCATCGGCGACGGGTTCGAAGCCGGGGGCGATGAAGCTGGTCGAAGAGAGATCGGTCATAGCGCGGGGTATAGGCGCTGGGTGGGCATTGGGGAAGGGGTTACTCGTCTACGGCCACGCGCTCTTGCGCGAAGTATTCAGTGGAGCGCATTTCAAACAAGCGGCTGGCGGTGCGTTGGAACTCGAAGCTGCCATCGCCTTTGGTGTAAAGCGCATCTGGTTCTGCGGCGGCGGAGGCGACAAGATTGGTTTTGGCTTCATAGAGCGCATCGATCAGGGTAACAAAGCGGATGGCTTCGTTCTTGTTCTCGGGGCTGAGCCTGGGGATATGGTCTATCAGGACGGTGTGGAACCTTGCGGCGATGGCAAGGTAATCTGCCGGGCCGAGCGGCTGGGCGCAGAGTGCTTCAAAGGTGAAACGGGCGAGCCCTCCGGCATGGGCGGGGACCGGCAATGCGCGTCCATTAATATTTAGGATGAGGGTTTCGGGCTTTGCACCAAGGGTGAGCCGTTGCCAGGCGGCGTCAAGGGCGGCGTCTGCATCGGGACCGAGCGGGGCGTACCAGACGGGTGCTTCGGAGAGGCGGTCGAGGCGGTAATCGCGTTCGGAGTCGAGGTTCAGGGTTTCGCACTTTTGCTTGAGGCGTTCGATAAAGGGGGTGAAGTGTTGCCGGTTAAGGCCATCCTTGTAGAGATCATCGGGCGGGCGGTTGGACGTGGCGACCATGGTGATGCCACGTGCGAACAGGGCATCGAACAGGCGCGAGAGGATCATGGCGTCGGTGATCTGGGTGACCTGGAACTCGTCAAAGCAGAGCAATTTGGCATTGGCGGCGATTTTTGCGGCGGCTGGCCCGATCGGATCGTCGATGCTTTCGCCGCGCACGCGCCACTGGCTGCGCTTTCTATCTTTGGTCGACAGGCTCCGCCAATAATTGAGGAAGGTGTGCACATCCTGCATGAAGGCGTGAAAGTGGATGCGCATTTTATTTTGAACGGGCGTGTGCTGGAAGAACAGGTCCATCAGCATTGATTTGCCGCGCCCGACATCGCCCCAGATGTAGAGCCCGTTTGGCGGGGTCGGTTTGCGGAAGAGGCGCGGGGTGGCCGCGATGAGGTCGGCGGAGAGTTTGTCGAGGCGTTCGAGTGTGGCTGCCTGCGCCGGATCGGGCCGCATGACGCCGGTGTCGAGCAGGCGGGTGTATTCGTCTGCGACCGCGCCCATGGGCTAGCCTAAGCCCAGAGTTTTTTCGATCGCCTGAATAAATCCGCCCCAGACACCCGGCACCAGCAGTATGGTTGCAAGACCGCCCGCCAGTGCGCCGCCAAGGTGGGCGTCATGGCCGATCATCGAGTTCTTCTGGTAGACGGAAGCGTACATGCTGTAGCCGATATAAAGCGCGGTGAACACGATGGCTGGCATGGGCAGGACAAAGAAGAGCAGCAGCGTGCTGAAGGGTGCGAATAGAGAAAACGAGATCAGCACACCGGAAATTGCGCCGGAGGCTCCGAGCGCCGAATAGCGCGGATTGCGGCGGTTTTCCATCAGGGACCAGAGGCTACCGCCTAAAAGGCTGAGAAGGTAGACAATCGCAAACAGAACGGAGCCGAGGATGCTTTCGAGCGGCGGCCCGAAGAAGAACAGGGTCAGCATATTGACCAGAAGATGGGTCTGGCTGCCATGCAGGAAGCCGGACGAGATCATCCGGTAATATTCCTTGCCCTGCAAAATCGAGCCGACGATGAACAATCCCTTATGGCGAAACCGCTCATCGCCAAATGCGATCAGGCTGATAATAATATTGGCGGCCAGAAGCGCATAGGTGACGGGCGTTGCGAGGAAGTCCATGGATCAGGGTTTGGCGGCTAAACGGGTAAAACGCAAGGGGCGTGCGCGGCGAAAGGACCTAGGCCACCTTTTCAAGTGCATTGGGTTCGACCATGAATTCATTTAGGAAGTCAAAGAAGGTTTCCGGCCGCTGGATAAACCGGTTGAATGGCAAGGAGGCTTTGGCCACAGCGCGCGGGGAAATATTGCAGCCGCAGCGCACGGCGCCTGCCACCGCTTCGTCGCGGTCGTCGCTTCCGGAGACAACGGCGATGCGATAGTCGCCCATATTGGCTGCGCGGGCGATGGTCATTTCACCATCGAAACTGTCGGGCAAGGTGAGGTCGAGAACGACAAGGTCGAAACGTTCAAGACGAAGACGATTTTCAGCCTCCATCAGGGTCGAGGCCATAACGAGATCGACCTGCACCCGGTTACGCGCCGCCTTGTCAGCCGCAATTGCCAACATGTCCCGAACCGGTTCGTGATCCTCAACCCAAAGAACTTTCATACGTCTACTCTCCACACTTACTCTAATAAAATCTGTTGTCATGGAGCAGCCCGCCCCGTTTCGAAGCCTGAACATGACAGTTCGAGATTGCTGATCGGTAAAGCGAAAGTGACTGAAAGGTTTAATTTGACGCTTTTTGGCAGTTTTTGCGTTATAATTTGGTTGCGCTATTCTGGGGGCTCAAAATTGGTCGCCATGGGTCAGGTATAAAGCAGGGGAGGAGCGCGTGATGAAGACGCCGCGTGGTAATATAGGTACCCGCTCCGCCTTTGATGTGCCTGCCGCGCAGGCTGACAAACACATTGTCGATGTGCTGATTGAGGAACGGTGTCCGAGTTTTGTCGGGCATTGGACGTGGCCACTTGTGCGTCCGCCGCTTTATAAGTTGCTGGGATATCGCAAAGCGCGGATCATGGCCGATGATCTTATGCAACTCGATGGCGAAGGCTCGTTTGACTATATGGTCGACCGGCTCGATTTCGATATGCAGGTGCGTGATCTGGAACGGGTGCCGAAAACGGGTCGGACCGTGGTGGTGGCCAATCACCCGACCGGGCTTGCGGATGGGGCCGCCGTTTGGCAAGCGCTCAGGCAGGTACGTTCGGACATTGTGTTTTTTGCAAATGCTGATGCGGTCCGGGTCAATCCAGCTTTCTCGGATGTGCTGATTCCGGTGGAATGGGTGAAGGAGAAACGCTCTCCTGCGAAAACGCGCGAAACGCTGCGATTGGCGGGTGAAGCTTTTGCGGCAGAGAAATGTGTCGTGATTTTCCCGTCAGGGACGCTGGCCCGCATGATTGACGGGGTTTTGACCGAGCAGACCTGGCATTCGACGGCGCTGGCGCTGGCGCGTAAGAAGAAAGCCCCTGTTATTCCGCTGAACCTCAGCGCGCGAAACTCGCGGCTTTATTACTTTTTGGCACGAACCAATGCGGAATTACGCGATATTACGCTGTTTCACGAGCTTCTGAACAAGAAAGGGGCGCGGTTCGCATTACAATTCGGGCCGAAAATAGCGCCCGAAGCGCTGATTGGGGACGTTAACGCGCTGACCGCAACGCTGCGGACATATGTTTCCGAGGTACTAGAAATTGAGAATGACGCTGACTTCGTGCCGTAAACTGTAACAAATACTGGACTGTTGCTTGTTGGTCATGTTTGACCTGCTATAGAGACATACCGATCTTGGTTGAATATGGGGAAAATATGGAACAATTACTCGAAAACATGACCGAACAGGCGACGTATTACGCGCCAAAACTGGTCGCAGCGGCAATTATTATCGTGATTACAATCATCGTAGCGATGATTGTCCGAGCGATTATTGCCAAAGGCATTGATGCGACAGGCCTCGCGAAAAAGGCCAATAATACCGCTGAACCGGGCGCCAAGTCGCTTGGGTATAATCTTGGCACGGCCGCCTATTGGGTGATTATCCTGATTGGTATGATCCAGGCGCTGACGAAGCTTGATATGACGACAATTGTTGATCCGCTGAACGAGATGCTCGGTCAAATCATGGCCTATCTGCCGAAAATCGTTGCTGCGGTGATCGTCTTTGGTGTGTTCATGATTGTTGCAAATGTGGTGCGTCAGGCGATCAAATCCGTGCTGATCTTTGCGGATCCGATGCCTGCGCGGTTTGGTGTTGCAAGTGACAATGTGAACGTTTCCGGTATCAGCGCGACAATCGCGTCGGCGATGATTGCAATTGTTGGCGGCATTGCTTCGCTCAAAGTGCTTGATATTGATGCGATCTCCGAGCCAGCCATTGGCCTGCTTGAAGATGTGTTTGGTGTGATCCCGAACATTCTGGTCGCGGGCATTATTATGGGTCTGTTCGTGTTTATCGCGCGCTTTGTGTCCAGTCTGGCCCGTAAAACGCTGCCGAACTTTGGTGTCGATGCTGCGGTTGCCGAATTGGGTATTCTCAAAGGCGCTGACAGAGGGATGACCGCATCGGGTCTGATCGCGTCAGCATCGAGTTTCTTTATTGTGCTGCTTGGTCTTATTCAGGCGCTGAAAGTGCTCAATTTTGAAGCGTTGACCAGTGCCCTGAATATTGTGCTGGAAATGGGCGGACAGATTGCGTTCGGTGCGATTATCATCTTTGCGGGTGTTTTCCTCGCGCGGATGATTACGGGGCTGATGGCATCTGCAGGCTCTGGCGCAACGGATGTGGCCGCCGGACTGGTCAAATGGGTGATTATCATCCTGTCCGTGATCCTTGGTATTTCGCGCATGGGTCTTGATCCAACAGGTGGCGAGTTCATCCTGAATGTGGCTCAATACTTTGTCATGGGCGGCGCTGCAGCGGCTGCGATTGCGTTTGGCTGGGGCGGACGAGACTGGGCTGCCGCCCAACTCGAAAGACTGCGCTCTTCCAAATAGGTTCGCCGCAGAAATTTAAAAAATGCCGCCCCGGTCCATGACAGACCGGGGCGGTTTTTTGTTGGCTGGTCCTAATTTGTCTCGGTCTGGCGGTCGCCATACCAATCAACATTGCGGGTCATGTACATGGTGCAGGCAATGGCAGCAAAGCTTGCAAATGCACCCGCCAGAAGCGCGTTGCTCTGAGCGCGCATCAGCATGAAGATCAGGCTGTAAATTGCGGTCAGTATGGCCAATGCGCGCAGGCCGTAGGTGCGAGAACGGAATACAGACATGGCGTAGGCCGATGTCAGCAGGATGGTCATGCTGGCAGCGATGGCGAAGGCAAGATCAAAGCCGATCTTCTCTGACAGGGCCAGCAGCAAGAGGTAGAAGATGGTTTGGGCCAGCCCGACGAGCACATATTGCGCCGGGTGCGCGCGGAGCCCGCTGGTCACTTCGAACAGGAAGTAGGACAGGAACACAAAGCCGACAAACATGGCGGCGTATTTGAGCGCGCGCTGGACGCTTTGATAGGGATTGGCGTCGCGGACGAACCGGACGGCAAGGTCACGCTGGTCGAAGGCTGTGACATCGGACAGGGACAGCCGTGGCCCGGCGCCCGGAATACCGCGCGCGAGATAGGGCACACGCCAGCTTGCCGTAAAGCCGTTTTCGCTTTCGCCTGAATTGTGCGTGTCGGGCAAGGTGCCGCCGGTAAAGCTCGGGCTTGGCCAGTTCGAGGTCATGGTCAGTTCGGTGTCCTTGGCGAAGGGGCCAAAGGCGAGCCGGCCTGCGCCGGACACAGTCATTTCTGCAGTGACGGTGAAATCGCGTGTCAGGGTTTCAAGATTGCGAACTTCAGCGCCGACAAGAGCGAGATGGGTCGCCGGGACGGGGTCATAGGACTCCGTATACTGGCCCGAATAGGAGGCGGGCTCGGGTGTTGCAGCCTGCCCGTTAATTGTCAGCTCAATTGCGGTTTTCAGTCCGCGTGCATCGCTGACGCCCATATAAATACGGGCATCGGCCCAGAGCGGTGTGGCATTGCGCGGCAAAGCGCGGCTGAAGTTTTCCGGCCTGAACGCGGCAGAGAAACTTGTCTTTGCTGTATAGACGGGGATGAGATGGATGCCGCGGCTGCGCTCGGCGACATCCACATTGGTCTCGACCTGTCCGGTTTCGGGGTAAATGAGGCCGACGCCGTAGACGATCTTTTCGGGCTTTTTAGCGTCCGGCGCGTAGGAATAGGGCAGGCCGAGGACAGGGCCGAGCATGGATTGTTCACCGCCAGCTTTGGCAGCGATCTCGTTGAAGGCCTGCTGGGCACCCTGGGAGCGTTCCAAAACGGTGCCGTAGACGAACAGGGCAGGGATTGCGAGGACGAGGGCCAAAGCACAGACGAGCAGAAGTTTAAGTCCGGTCGATCGGCGCGGCATGATGCTGGCGAACTGTCCGATTGGCGGATTGGGTGGCCGGTTTGGTGGCGGATTAGGTGTGTCGGTCATTTAAAAGAGTCCCTCTTTGTTATTCGATGATCTTATTTTGAGTGGCCTGTTTTGCATGGACTTATGGCTCCGGCGGGTCGGGTCTGTGTCGCTCGGTGTTCAAAACAAAGGCGTTTTGTTGGCATGGCCCGATGACAATTTGGCCGTGAGCCGTTACAGAACGGGCTATGCTTGGCCCGATCGATATGAGCGCGTTTGATGCGCAAAATCAGCACTGGACGGATATCCGCGTCTATTATGAAGACACTGATTTTACCGGCATGGTCTATCATGCCAATTATCTGCGCTTTTTCGAACGGGGCCGCTCGAACCATTTGCGTGATGCGGGCGTGTCTCATCAATTGCTGCTGAGCCGTCCCGACCCGGCGGCGTTTACACTCACCCGTGTCGAGGTGGACTATCGCAAAGCGGCGAAAGTCGATGACCTCCTGCAGATCTGCACGCGCTATCTGGGGCGCAAAGGTGCGCGGCTTCTGTTTGAGCAAGATGCGTTGCGTGACGGTGAATTGGTGGCCGAGGCGCAGATTGTCGCGGTGCAAATCCATGCCGATGGACGTCCGCGCCGCCCGATCCCTGAAATCGCAAAACATCTGGATGATTTTATTGTGTCGAAGCCAGATCTTTAGGGATGGCTGTCGTCGATAAGGAATCTGTGCGTGCCGATTGAGTTTGATCGAGAATTCTGAGATGAAAATGCCTGAGAATCACGGGTAGTCATTGCAGTGGGCGTCAACTTCTCGCCCAATTTAGCAGCGACAAGTAAGTCTGGTGCGTCACTGGTGCGCTGGCAATCGGTCAACAAGAAACGGAATCACATATGGCATTTGGTATATGGGCAAGTCAGCAAGGGGCGAGCGAAGCTGTTGCCGGTGAGATCGAGGGTGGCGGGTTCTCCATGATGAGCTTGCTGCTGGACGCACATATTGTTGTCCAGCTTGTGCTGGTTGCGCTGATTATTGCCAGCCTCTGGTCGTGGGCTGTGATTCTGGAAAAATGGTTTTCGCTGGGCGCAACGCGAAAGGCGGCGGCGAAATTCGAGCATATGTTCTGGTCCGGTAATGCGGATCAGGCAGGCATGCGCCCCGGTCAGGCGCCGGGGGATGCGGCGGCGCGGGTGTTTTCCGCAGCCGCTCGGGAGTGGGACGATTCGCGGCGCGGCGGTGTTGGAGAGGTCGGAGATCTGATCGAGCGGGCGGAGCGGGCGATGCGGGCGGCGGTCGATCGCGAGGTCGGCAAAGCGTCGCGCGGGATTGGCGTTCTGGCGACGGTGGGCTCGGCCTCTCCGTTTATCGGGCTGCTGGGAACTGTCTGGGGCATCATGAATGCGTTTATTGCAATTGACGCCACGGGGGATGCGAGCCTTGCCAGTGTTGGCGGACCCATTGCGGAAGCTCTGTTTGCCACGGGGATTGGGCTGGTCGCGGCGATTCCGGCGACGATTTTCTATAATAAGTTTACAGGCGATGTTGCTCAGTTTGCAGATCAGCTCGATGCGTTCACGCAGGATGTTCTGGTGCGTATGTCACGGCGTGCTTCCGAGCGGGGAGCTTAAGCATGGGGATGAAGGCCGGACAAGGCGGCGGGGGCGGGAGACGTGGACGGCGTGCGCTGAACGCAGAGATCAATGTGACGCCGTTTGTCGATGTCATGCTGGTGCTGCTGATTGTGTTTATGATCACCGCACCCTTGCTGACGCCGGGGCTTGATGTGTCTTTGCCGAAAGCAGATGCGGATGCGCTGCCTGCTCAGGATGAGCCGCCGCTGGAAATTACGCTTCGGGCCGATGGCACGGTCTATATCCAGAATACGCTGATTGAGCGGGGCGAGTTGGTTCCGAAACTGCAGGCGATTGCCGGCGAAGGGTTTGAAGGGCGGATTTTCTTTCGAGGGGATGGCGCGGCGACATATGCGGATGTCATTGCTGTGATGGATGAAGTGCGCGGGGCAGGATTTGGTAGTAATCTGGCGCTGGTCGTCGATCCCAACCCCCAAGGAGCGCGCTAAGCCCATGATCCGCGGTCTTCCGGCCTCTATTCTTCTGCATGTCGGCGTGATTGCGTCGAGCTATATTGTGCTGCCGATTTTCGAGAAGCCGCTGGAGCAAGTGGTGATTGTGCCGATTGATCTGGTGTCGGTGTCGGAGGTCAACAATATTGCGCCCGTGGTACGCCCTGCCGAGATTGAGCCGGAGCCTGAGAGTAAGCCGGAACCGGAGCCTGAGGAGGAATTGCCCGAAGAGCCGGAGATCATTCCTGAGGAGATTGCGCCGGAAGAAGATATCGTGCCCCCTGCTGCTGCAGAGCAGGAAGAGGTTGAGCCCGAAGCTCCGGAAGATGTGATCCCCGAAGAGGTCGAGCCGGAGGAAGAAGAGCCCGAGCCCGCACCTGAGGAGCCGGAGGAAAAGCCAAAACCGAAAGAGGCTGAGCCGGACGAGCTTGACGATATTCTGAATGATGCGAACCTGTTCAACCGCGAGCGCGAGACGGTCAAAGCGCCGCCGCCACCCACTCCTGAGCCTGAGGTCGAGCCGGACGCGCCGCCCCCTGAGGCGCGGAAAGGGGTTGGGGAGAGGACGGCGAATACGGCGCGGATTGAAGCGATCGTATTGTCCCAGATGAAAGTTTGCTGGCGCAGTCTGGAAGATCTGCCCGAGCCGGAGCGGTTGACCGTTTCTGTGCGTGTGCAGCTGAACGCGGATGGCTCGCTTCGGGATGATGTGGAACTTGTGCAACCTCGCCGCGCGCCGATTGGTGACCGCTATATGAGCGTTGCGATAGACCGTGCCTTAAGAGCGGTGCGGACCTGTCAGCCGTACAGATTGCCTGTAGAAGACTATGAAGCTTGGGAAGAACTTGTGCTGAATTTCCGACATGGCGGGTAGACCCGTGATAAGCGAGAGAGACAGTGCCGACACGATTTATTTGGAGGTATCCTGAAGATGCTTAGAAGATTACTGCTTGGTTTCGCCCTATTTGTGGGGCTGTTGGGTCCCGTCTGGAGCGCCAAGGCGCAAACCGTCATTGATGTAACAGAGGGCACCATCAAGCCCTATCCGATCGCGATTCCAGACTTTAATGCCGAGCCGGGCACCGAGGAGATTGCGCGGCAAATCTCTGAAGTTGTTCGAGCGGACCTTGTGTCTACGGGCTTGTTCGAGACCGGAGATCCGGCGGCATTCATCCAGAAGGATCTCTCGATTGGATTGCAGCCACGCTTTGCAGACTGGCGGATTATCCGTCAGGACGGGCTGGTGGTGGCGCAGGTCGGCCGGACGCCCGATGGGCTGCTGTCGGTTGCCTTTCGAATTTGGGATATTAATGGTGGCGAGGTTTACCGTATTCCGGTCGAGAACCGCCAGACGGGCCGGATTGAGCAGGCCGCTGGCCAGAGCTTTACGATTGCGCCGGATTCGTGGCGGCGGCTGGCCCACAAGGTTGCCGATACGATTTATACGCGGCTAACCGGGGAGGACGGGTTTCTGGACACGCGGATTGTCTATGTCGCCGAGACCGGACCGAAAACAGACCGAGTGAAACGGCTTGCGATTATGGATGCCGATGGTGCCAATCAGCGGTTTTTGACCGAGGGTCGCAATCAGGTGCTGACGCCGCGTTTTTCAACGTCGGATCAGGAGATTACCTATATGTCGTTTGAGGGGGGGCGTCCGCGCGTCTATTTGTTTAATATTCAGAATGGTCGGCAGGAAGTGCTTGGCAATTTTCCGGGCATGACGTTTGCGCCACGCTTTTCGCCCGATGGCCGGTCAGTGATTATGAGCCAGGCGCAAAACGGGAACACGGATCTGTTCTTAATGGATTTGCGCAATCGCCAGACGCGCCGGCTGACTGATCATCCGGCGATTGATACGTCGCCGTCTATGTCGCCCGATGGCAAACGTCTGGTGTTTACATCGGACAGAGGCGGTTCGCCCCAACTCTACATTATGAACACTGATGGCTCGCCAATGGCCTGCCCATCGGGAGGGCGCGACAAAGCCTGCCGAATCACATTTGGGCGCGGGAGTTATTCAACGCCGGTTTGGTCGCCGCGCGGTGATCTGGTTGCGTTTACGAAGCAAACCCGAGGTAAATTCCATATCGGCGTGATCGGGAATGATGGGGAAGGGGAGCGACTTTTGAGCGAAGCCTACCTCGATGAGGGGCCAGCCTGGTCGCCAAATGGCCGCGTCATTACGTTTTTCCGCGAAGCGCGACCGGGTGCAGGGCCAAAATTATGGTCTGTTGATTTGACAGGACGTAATCTTCGGCAAATGGTAACATCAACGGATGCGTCTGACCCCGCTTGGTCGCCGCTGCTGGATTAAATCGCGATCGTGCCAAATTCTTGCCGGATTTCGCCTCGATAGGTGTCAAAGTAAAGAAATAAAGCAAGTTGACGTTAACTAGAGAAGAAGAATGGTATGCAAATATCGTTCAATTGCAACAAGACAGGATGGGAGCTTAGCTCATGAAAACGATTACGAAATGTGCAGTCGCTGCAGTGGTTCTGGGTTTGGGTGCCTGTGCATCTGATCCAGTTGTCGAGGAGGTCGCCGCGCCGATCACTCAGGTTGAAGCGCCGGTGGTTCAGGAAGAACGTCGCGCTGCGCCCGTGCAGAGCGTTCGTCAGGGGCCTGTTGGACCGCTTGCCGGATCGTTGGCTGATTTTCAGGCGAATGTTGGCGAACGGGTCTATTTTGATCTGAACCAGTGGCGTCTTGATGATAGCGACCGCGCCGTGCTCCAACGTCAGGCGGCATGGCTTCAGTCTTATCCAGCCGTGCGTATTCTGGTTGCAGGGAATTGCGACGAGCGCGGCACGCGGGAATACAATCTGGCGCTCGGTGAGCGCCGCGCGTCAATCGTACGTGACTATCTGGTCGGCCTGGGTGTTGATCCATCCCGGGTTGATACTGTGTCATACGGTAAAGAGCGCCCGATTGATGGCGGTTCGGACGAGGCCGCCTGGGCGAAGAACCGTAACGGATTTACACAAATTGTTTCAGGCGCGCGCAACAGCTAAACGCATGCAACACTTACTGAATTGATTTGTGCTGTCATCTGCGGCCGGGGTGCCATAATTTCGCCTCGGCCGCTTTGCATTGTGGACCCATGCCTATGTTTTCTCGACTTCTGACCGCCGCCACCCTCACTTTGCCACTCGTGTTTGCTGTGCCTGCGCACGCTCAGGACAGGCTTTCGCGAACCGAGCTTACGACGGCGACCTCGGAGTTGCGCGGAACGGTTGATGATCTTGAGGCCAAGACGAACCAACTTCAAATACAGAATGCTGATCTATCGCTGAAACTTCGCGAACTTCAGGCGGAGAACGAGCAGCTGACGGGTCGGGTCGAGACGTTGCAGTTCCAGCTTGGCCAGAGCAATGACAATCTTGATCGTATGGTCGAAGATGACCGCGAGATTGGCCGGCGGCTTGAGGAACTCGATCAGAAGATTGCATCACTGGAAGTGCAGTTGGCCAATAGTGTTCCGGTGATCCGGCAGTCCGACCTTGATCGGGCGAACCAGACGGGCGATGGAACGGCTGCGACCGGACAGGCGTCAGGTGGGGTGACCCGCCCAGAGGCGCGTGGCGGCACCGCCGTGACGTCCATCACGCGTCCCGCGCCGAGCCAAACGGCGGCCAGTGACGCGCCAGAGGCTGGGTCACTCGGGACAATCCCGGCATCCTCCTTGCCCGGGGAATCTGGACCGCTTTTTGCGGATGCCAAAGCGCGTCTTTTGCGGTTTGATTATGCCGGAGCCGAGCGCAGCTTCAAAGCATTCCTGACGTCTTTCGGAGATGATCCGCAAGCCGGAGAGGCGCAATACTGGCTGGGGGAGGTCCTCTACCAGCAAAAATCATATGCCGAGAGTGGGCAGGCCTATCAGACGATGATCCAGCAATTCCCGACCGATGTGCGGGCGCCCGATGCGTTGGTGAAATTGGGACGGTCCTTACGGCTTGTTGGCGAGTCGGAAAAGGCTTGCGCTGTGCTGGGCACGCTTCCGACGCGGTATCCGGATGCCTCGCCTGTGACGCGTAATCTTGCCAATGTCGAGCGTAGCCGGTCGGATTGCGACAGCTAGTTACTGACACGTCGAATTATTTCGAGGCACTGTGCCGGAGGGCGCGGGGGCCGATTGGTCTGGCCGTGTCCGGCGGCGGCGACTCCATGGCTTTGTTGCATATGGCGCTGGCATGGGGCGGGGCAGATCGCTTTATCGTTTTGACGGTCGATCATGGCTTGCGGGCTGAAGCGCGCGCGGAAGCAGAACAGGTTGGGGCCCATTGCGCACAGCTCGGCCTAGAACATCGCATCCTGACATGGACGCCGCCAGGGGGCCATGTTTCTCAAGCGCGGGCACGGGATGCGCGCCACCGCCTTTTGGCAAGCTCGGTGCAGGCGCGCGGCGGGAGCCATCTGCTGCTTGGGCATACATTGGATGATCAATATGAAACGGTGATGATGCGCGCCGCACGGGGGGAAGCTGGGCGGGCGGGTATGCGGGCTTTGTCCGTGTCGCCGGTTTGGCCCGAAGGGCGCGGTATTGTGCTCGGGCGGCCGCTTCTGACGTCGCGGCGTGACGCGTTGCGGGCATTCCTTCTGGGGAAGGGTGTTGACTGGATTGAGGACCCTTCAAATGAGAACAGGACGTTCGAGCGGGTTCGTGTGCGCCAAGCTCTTGGTGGTTTTGATAAAAGCGAAGTGGCGGCTGAAGATGAGATCGTGTCGATATATCAAGCTGCGCACGCGGCGCGGGTGGCGAGCGATCTCAGGCTGGCGGCGTGGCTTGATGGGCATGTTGAAGGGCAATCGGACGGGCTGATTGTGTGCGATCCGGCGCAGCTGGGTGTGGCTGAGTTTGCAGAAGGGCTGACATATCTGTTGTTAGCGGCCAGCGGGTCTGACAGACCTGCTCCGCTGTCAGGCAGGCTTGAACTCGCGCGCGACATTCTCGATGATCCCAAAGACTGGCGCAGCCGGACGCTCGGGGGGGCCTGGCTCGCGCCGCGGCGGGGGCGTGTTCATATTGCGCGTGATCCGGGGGCTGTGCCGCCGCTGCCCGATTTTGCCGCATTGGGTGAGGGGGGCGGCTCGATTATATGGGATGGGCGTTTCGAGATTTTTTCGAGAAAATTCGATGGTTTGGAAACGGGGAAAGCGGCGGAAGATATTGACGTTTCAGCGCTGGCACGGGCCGGATTTCCGCTGTTCGAAAACGAACACGCTTTGTTGAGGTGTCTTGTCGCCGAGCGTCTCGGTGGCGTAAAAGAGGTTTTAGGGCATGAAACTTGCCGTTTCGCGTGTTAAACAGTGTCCATAAAGCTCGCATTAGGGAGATAGGTCCCTATATGAGGCGGGTTGAAATGATTATGTCAGGATAGACAATGAATATTCGGAACTTGTCAGTTTATGCGATCATTGTCGCGGTTGCGATCGCGTTTATGATGGCGTTGCAAGCCAATAGCACTCAGAACATTGACGAATGGAACTATTCGAAAGTGCGTGAAGGTGCGGTTGCAGGGGATGTGATCAAGGCCACTGTTGAAAATGACCGTGTTGTGGGAGAGACTCGCGACGGCACCAAGTTTTTTGCCAAAGTGCTTGAGACCGACTTCGAATTTGCGGCTTTCCTTGCCGATCAAGGGGTTGATGTGAAAGTCAAACCGGCCTCCAGCGGTTTTAATTTCGGTTTTCTGATGATGCTGCTGTTCTTTGGCATGATCGGCTTCCTGCTCTACATGCAATATCGCCAGAGCGGTGGCGGTGGCGGGCGCGGCGCGATGAATTTCGGGAAATCTCGTGCCAGATTGCTGACAGATAAGCATGGCCGCGTTACTTTTGCTGATGTGGCAGGTGTCGATGAGGCCAAGGAAGAGCTGCAAGAAGTGGTCGAGTTCCTGCAAGATCCCTCAAAATTCCAGCGACTGGGCGGCAAGATTCCCAAGGGCGCGCTGCTCGTTGGCCCACCAGGCACAGGTAAAACGCTGATTGCGCGCGCTGTGGCGGGCGAAGCGAATGTGCCGTTCTTTACGATTTCTGGCTCGGATTTCGTCGAAATGTTTGTTGGCGTGGGCGCAAGCCGGGTCCGCGACATGTTCGAGAAAGCCAAGCAAAACGCGCCATGTATCATCTTTATTGACGAGATTGATGCGGTTGGCCGCTCGCGTGGGGCCGGACTTGGCGGTGGTAATGATGAGCGTGAGCAGACGCTCAACCAGTTGCTGGTCGAGATGGACGGCTTTGAAACCAATGAAGGTATCATCCTGATTGCGGCGACGAACCGCCCTGACGTGCTCGACCCTGCTTTGCTGCGGCCGGGCCGGTTTGATCGCCAAGTGACGGTTGGCAATCCGGATGTGATGGGCCGGGAGAAAATCCTGATGGTCCATATGCGCAATGTCCCGACCGCGACGGATGTGAATCCGAAAGTGATTGCGCGTGGGACGCCCGGGTTTTCTGGTGCTGATCTCGCCAATCTCGTAAATGAAGCGGCGTTGCTTGCCGCCCGACGTGGCAAGCGGGCTGTGGCCATGGTCGAGTTTGAAGATGCCAAGGACAAGGTTCTGATGGGTCCTGAACGGCGCTCTATGGTGATGTCTGAGGACGAGAAAGCGCTGACGGCTTGGCACGAGGCGGGGCATGCGATTGTGGCGCTGAAGACGCCATCTGCTGACCCTGTTCACAAGGCGACAATTATTCCGCGTGGACGAGCGCTCGGCATGGTGATGCAACTGCCCGAGGATGATAAATATTCGATGTCCAAGGTCCAGATGACCTCTCGCCTCGCCATTTTGATGGGCGGTCGCGCGGCCGAAGAGGTCAAGTTCGGCAAGGATAATGTGACGGCAGGCGCCTCGTCTGATATTCAACAAGCCACCAAGCTTGCCCGCGCCATGGTCACCAAATGGGGGTATTCGGAGAAGGTTGGCTTCGTCGATTATTCGGAAAGCCCCAATAACACTTTCCTCGGTCAGCAAATGGGCCAAGCCCATGTTTCTGAAGAGACCTCGCAAGTTATTGAATCCGAAGTCAAAGGACTGGTTCAGGAAGGCATGGACACGGCCATGCGCATTCTGACCGAGTTTAAAGACCAGTGGAGCGCGATTGCCGAGGGCTTGCTCGAATATGAAACGCTCACCGGCGACGAGATCAATACGCTGATTGCTGGCGGCAAGATCGAGCGTCCGGATACGGATGGCGGCGACAATGGTCCGGGCTCTGCGGTGCCTGTGATCGGCAAGCGTAAGCCAAGGCCCAAAGGCGGACTTGGCGGCGCGGGTGAACCTAGCCCGGCCTAATGTCGCGTAGCGAACAGTCACTCTTCACCTTCGTCCCGGTCTCTGATGGAGATCGGGCGAAATTGTTTTATGGTGACGTACTTGGACTGACCTTGCTGGAGGACAGCCCGTTTGCGGTTGTGTTCAAAGTGCCAGGCGGCACGTTGCGGCTTGCGCGCACGCCGGACTTCCAGCCACAGCCCTTTTCGCTGGTCGGTTGGTTGGTTGACGATCTGGCAACGGACATGGCCGATCTTGCTGATAAAGGGGTCAGCTTCGAGAAGTTTGAGGGGTTGCCGCAAGATGAAGCGGGGGTTTGGACTGTGCCGGATGGGACGCGCGTGTGCTGGTTTCGCGATCCAGATGGCAATCTGCTTTCACTCACGCAAAGTGCGGGATGACCATGGCGCTTTAATGCGCTAAGGCTCGATTATGAGACCGATCCTGTTTTGCCTCGCTGCCGGTGGCCTTGCCGCTTGCTCTGGCCCTGCGCCGTCTGTGCCCTCTGCACAGGACGCTTTCTTTGCTTCACTGTCTGAGCTTTGTGGGAAGGCCTTTGCTGGCGGACTTGTCAGTACGGACGACGCTGATGCTGATTTTGCGAAACAGAGCATGGTCATGCATGTGCGTGAGTGTCGCGACCGCGAAATCCGCATACCCTTTCATGTCGGCGAGGACCGGTCGCGGACATGGGTGATTACGAAAGAAGAGGGCGGACTTCGTCTTAAGCATGATCATCGCCATGAAGATGGCAGCGAAGATGCCGTTACCCAATATGGGGGCGATACCGAGGATGCGGGGACAGCGAAACGCCAGAGCTTTCCGGTTGATGATTTTTCGATTGCCCTTTTCGAGGGTGAGGGGCTGGCGGCATCGGTCGTCAATGTCTGGAGCGTCGAGGTCGGCGAAGGGATGTTTGCCTATGAGTTGGCCCGTCCAAACCGGTTTTTCCGTGTTGAGTTTGACACAAGCGCGCCGGTTCCTGCGCCGCCGGCGCCCTGGGGGTTCGGGTCGCAATGACGGGTGGGGCCTATCTTGTGACGGGGGCTGGATCTGGCATTGGCCGCGCTGTGGCCTCGGTCCTGGATCGCGCGGGCGCGCGGCAGCTCGTTTTGGTAGATCGGGACGCCGAGGCGCTGCAAGAGACCGCGGCGGAGGTCACACAAAGCCGATTGGTCTGCGCGTCTATGGATGTTGCCGATCCAGCCGGATGGGCTGCGCTCGATCTTGATGAGCCGCTTTCTGGCGCTGTGATTTGCGCGGGTGTTTCCCGCGCGGGCTTGATAGTCGATATGGCTTTTGATGATTGGCGCGGCGTGGTTTCGGCCAATCTCGATGGTGCGTTTCTGAGCCTGAAGACGGCGTTGACGCATGCTCGTGATGGCGCGTCCATTGTGGCGGTCAGTTCTGCGACGGCGCATAAGGCTGTGCCAATGACGGCGGCTTATGGGGCCTCCAAAGCGGGGCTGTCGCAGCTTGTTAAAGTGGCGGCACTTGAAGCGGCACCGCGTAAGATTCGTGTCAACGCGATTGCACCGGGCGGCGTAAAAACGCCTATGTTTTCTGATCAGGCTTTCTTTGAGGGACTGGTCGCAGAGCATGGGTCCGAGGCGGGTGCGTGGGCCGCGCTTGGCGAAGCCGTCCCGCTTGGCCGATATGCCGAGCCGGACGAAATCGCCCAGATGATTATGTTTCTACTTGGCGAGGATAGCGCGACAATGACGGGCGCGGTGCTGGCGTGTGATGGCGGATATAGTGTTTGAAGAGACAAGGATTCCGCGGGTCCTGATCGTTGCTGGCTCTGACAGTTCGGGCGGTGCGGGCATTCAGGCGGATTTGAAAACGGTCACGGCGCTTGGCGGTTTCGGCATGACCGCGATCACTGCAATTACGGCGCAAGACACGACGGGCGTACATGATGTCTGGCCTGTGCCTGTGCCTGCGGTCCTTGCACAGGCCGGGGCGTGTCTCGGCGATATCGGCGCGGATGTGATCAAGACAGGCATGCTCGGGTCGAGCGTGCTGATCGAGGCATTGGCAGAGCTGTTCGCAGAACGAGCGGTCGGCGTGCCGCGCATTATTGATCCGGTGATGGTGGCGACGTCTGGTGCGCGGCTGCTTGAGGCGAGTGCGGTGGACGTATTGCGGGTTCTTTTGATTGTGGATGCGGCGCTTGTTACGCCAAATGCTCCGGAGGCGGAGATTTTGACGGGCAAAGCTGTTGAAGACATTAATGGTCAGAGGCGGGCTGCGGAGGCCCTGCTCGAATTGGGCGCGCGGGCGGCGCTTGTCAAAGGGGGGCATATTGAGGGCGATATTCTTACGGACGTTTTGCAGACCCATTATGGCGAATGGCTCATTGAGGCATCGCGCATCGATACGACCAGTACGCACGGGACGGGCTGTACATTGGCGAGCGCGGTTGCGACGCGGGTCGGTCATGGCGATGGGATGGATGCGGCGGTGCAGGCCGCCCGAGCATGGCTAAGCAAGGCCATCTCGGCGGCGCCTGGGTTTGGGCGCGGGGCCGGGCCCGTGCATCATGGCTGGCAACTCTCGCACCTGCCTGAGTAAGCTCCTCAAGCCGTTTCTTTCAAAAGAGTCATAAAAACCGTGTTGACCACAACTGTAGTCTTATGCGATGACTACGATTGTAGTCTAAGTGATTATGGAGGGAGAACACTATGAGCGTTACGATTAGTGGGGCCGAACTTGAAATTATGAAAGTGCTTTGGCGTGGCGATGGATTGGCCGCGTCCGATGTGCACGCAAAGCTGACCGGTGAGAAGGATTGGACGAGCCGCACTGTCAAGACGCTGTTGGCGCGACTGGTCGAGAAAGGGGCTTTGACGACCGAGCCTGATGGACGACGTTATCTCTATCGCACGGTGATTAGCGAGACGGATTATAAGACCAAGGCTGCCGGGCGGTTTGTGGATCGGATATTTGCTGGACGCGCTGCGCCGCTTGTTGCGCATCTGGCCGACAGTCGGGGCCTGAGCGCTGCCGATATTGCCGATCTTGAAACGCTTCTTGAGGAGTTGAAAAAATGAGCAGCGCCACAATGATGTTTTCCTACCTTGTCCAAACGAGCCTCGCCGTCAGTGTGCTGATCGGACTGGTGCTCCTGATCAGGCGTCCCTTCGCCAAGGCATTTGGACAGAAGACGGCTTATGTTTTGTGGGCGATACCAATGGCGCGCCTCGTCATGCCGCCAGTGCCTGCGGATTGGACGCTGTTTGGGGCGCTCCATTTTGGCGGAGGCGAGGCAGCGCCGCCGACATCCTTTCTGGGCGACCCTGTTCTTGTATCCGAGTTTGTGTTTTCCAGCGTCGGACCATCCGCGCCGGTGGTGATTGAAAAAGCATCGTTCTGGTCGCAAATGCTTGGCTCAATGCCGCCGCTTTTGCCCACGCTTATGGTGCTTTGGGCTGTTAGCGCCTTGTTTGTTTTTGGCCGTTTGATGACGCGTCAACTGGGAACGGCCCGGCTGATCGCGGTGGAAGCGAAGGATGCTGGTCCGCTGTTGCAAACGCTTGCCGTGGATGTTGCGCAGACGATTGGGTTTCGCAGCCAATCCGTTTCTGTGCGGACAAGCCTTATCAGTTCCGGTCCGCTTGTGGCGGGTTTGGTTCGTCCGATCATTTTGCTGCCTGCATGGTTTGAGGATGATTACACACCCGAGCAGCAAAGGCTCGCCATCATGCATGAAATGATGCATGTCAAGCGCGGTGATCTTTGGGCGCTGCTTGGGGCTTCGGTGGCCATCGCGTTGCAATGGTTCAATCCATTGGCCTGGATTGCTCTTTCGAAGTTCCGGCTTGATCAGGAAGCGGCCTGCGACGCGGATGTGCTGAGTGTTTACGATGTAAGCCCGCACGCCTATGGCGCAACACTTGTTCAGGCGGTGCGCAAGTCCGGCCCTGTTGCCCAACCCGTTCACGCGGCGAGCCTGCCGCTCAACCATGCTCTTTATGAAAGGATTGATCATATGAGGACCCCGCTTCCTACCACCAAGCGCCGGAAAGCTGGCTTACTGCTCACGACGGGTGTGGGGCTTGCTGGCTTGTTTTTGTCCGCTTGTGCCGTGTCGCATGCGCAAGATAATGAGCATGCCGGAGCGCCAGCGGCCGATGCGGAGACGCGCGTTCGCGCGGTCGTCATTGATCGAGAGCATATCGAGACCCGCGGGTCTGAAGATCGCCCAACGAGCCGCGTGAGGGTCATTCGCCGTGTAGAAGGTGGTGACGGAAAAGATGGCGAGCATAATGTCGTGTTCCTCGAGGGCGGTGATGGTTCGGCACACTCGGCGCATTCCTCAGCGATCTTTGTTGGGACCGAGGGCGCTGGCGAGATGCCCGAGCATGCAAGGGAAATTGCTGAATTGGCCCGTGAGTTTGCGGAGGAAACGCGTCGTTTGAATGCGGCGCCTGGAGACAATAGTGCCGAGCTGGAAGCGCTTCGGAGCGCGTTCGAGGCCGAGGTGGAAAGCCGAAGCGAGCATCTTACTGACGGCGTTGGTCAGGTCCGCATCATGCGGCTTGGCGAGGGCGCGGCATGGACGGGTGACATTGACGCTGGCGAAGACTGTCCGGAGGGACGCCGCAAGACGCGGACCATTGTCATTGATCGTGACGGCGAGCGCGAAGAACGTGTGATGACGATTTGTGGCCCTGGCTCGGTGGAAATTGACACCGACGCGATCATGCGGGACTTGCGCGCCTCAGGGCAACTCACGGAGGAACGGCTTGCCGAGGTCGAGGTGAAGCTGGCAGAGGCGAAGGCCAAACTCGCGGCTCTGGACTTTTCGGGCGCGCTGGAGATGGATTTCGATATCGAGGTTGATGAGGACGAGATCGATATCGAAATCGAGGATTAGGCGGGCTTGGCCTGTTCGCTCTAGACCCGCGCTGATTTTTGTCGTCAGGGCGGGTTTCCGTTCCAGTCGATGATCCAGTCACCCAGATCCTCTTCGTCAACGTCATCTTCATTGTAGGTCTGGCCGCGAACCGAATGTCCAGCCTCATGAATGGCTTGCCGGTCGCCGCAGACAAGATGATGCCACGGCGGCAGCGGCTGGCCCTTCTGGAGCAATTTATAGGCGCATGTGTCAGGCATCCATTTGATTTCTGTGAGCGCTTTCGGTGTTAGCCTGATGCAGTCTGGCACGTGTGTTTTGCGCTCTGCATAGTTTGAACAGCGGCAGGTCTGCCCGTCCAGCAGGCGGCAATGCAGGCGGGTATAGGCAATGTCGCCTGTTTCTTCGTCTTCGAGTTTGACGAGACAGCATTTCGCGCAACCATCGCAGACTGCCTCCCACTCATCGGGCGTCATCTCTTCAAGTGTCTTGGTTTTCCAGAATGGTTCCGTCATTTGATAGTCTTCTATCCGAGCAAATAGGCTCTGGCCAGCTTTGGTGATGGGCTGTATCCCGTGGCTATGGATAAGACGCGCCTTCCACCCTCACCGCAGATTGACTGGAAAGATGATGGTACGCCCGAATCCACAGTGGTTGGTGATGTCTATTTCTCTGTTGAAGATGGTTTGGAAGAAGCGCGCGCGGTGTTTCTTGCCGGATGCGGCCTGCCCGAGCGGTGGAGCGGGCGGGAGCGGTTTGGCATTGGCGAGCTTGGCTTCGGGACCGGGCTGAACTTTCTGGCCACCTGCCAGTTGTGGCGCGCGCATCGACCTTCCGATACGGCAAAGTTTGATTTTGTCAGCTTTGAAGGGTTTCCGTTGGAGCGGGATGACGCCGAGCGTGCCCTGTCGCGCTGGCCAGACCTTGGGGCACATGCTTACCAACTTATGGACAAGTGGCCTGTTCGGATGCGCGGGGTGCAACGCATTACGTTTTCGGATGGGGTCAGCCTGACGCTACATGTGGATGAAATTTCCGAGGCTTTGCCGCGTGCAGGCTTTCAGGCCGATGCGTGGTTTCTGGATGGATTTGCGCCCGCCAAGAACAGCGCAATGTGGGATGATGCGTTGTTTCCACAAATGCTGGCGCGGTCCAATCAGGACGCGCGGGTCGGGACATATACGGTGGCAGGGGCGGTTCGGCGCGGGCTGTCTGAGGCAGGCTTTGAGGTTCGCAAAGCCCCCGGGTTTGGCCGCAAGCGCGAGCGGTTGGAAGCGGTTTGTCAGAATAGGTCTGTGCCGGAACCGGACCGCTATGGGCTTCGGCCGTTTGCCGGGCCACCGTCAAAGATTGCTGTGATTGGCGCGGGGATTGCCGGAGCGTGCATGGCCCGCAAATGTATCGAGCAGGGGGGTCGGGTGACGGTTTTTGACGAGGCCGAGGGTCTTGGCGCGGGCGCAAGTGGGAACCGGCTCGCACTTGTTATGCCAAGGCTTGATGTCGACGACACTGTTATCGCGCGGGCTGCGCTCGAAGCTTATATAGGCGCGCGTTCGTTCTACCGAGATTTTAAGGGGGTGGCATCTGTTGATGTTCAGCAGGTGTCGCGTGGGGTAAAGGATGGGGAGAAATTCGCAAAGCTCCGCGCTGATCCGCCGCTTGATGAAACGCTGTTGGGCTTTGGCGCTGATGGGCGACTGATCCACAAAGACGCGCTTGTGATGACGCCGGACAAGCTCTTGCCGGATCTTCTCTCGGGGGCGACGCTCAGGCTTGGCGCGCGGGCGCAGATTGATGTGCGAGGCAAGTCGGTCAATGGCGAGCGGTTTGATGCGATTATTCTGGCAAGCGGCATGGCGGTTGCTGACCTGGAAGAGACGTCATGGCTGCCACTCACGGCGCGGCTGGGACAAGTTGAGTATGCCGAGACTGACAAGGTTGAAACCAGCGCCATTGCGGCAGGGCATTATGGGCTGGCGGCAGGGCAGGTCCGGCTTTGGGGCGCGAGCTTTGAGCCGTTTGAGGGCGGCGAGATCAACGTGTCTGATGCAGCCAAGGCCGCGAATGCGAACGCGCTCGAAGGGCTGGGGTTGTCTGACTGGCTAGACTTGCCGGAGATCCGTTCACGTGCTGGCGTGCGGGCGACGACACCGGACAAACTGCCGATTTGTGGCGCAGTGCCAGAGTTCGGGGCGGCGCTCGACATATTCGCGCCCGAGCGCAAAGGCATACATGTCGATGAAGATATGCCATGCCATGACGGGGTTTTCGTGTTGGGGGGCTTGGGCAGTCGCGGCTTTGGTTTTGCGCCGCTATTGGCGGATGTGCTTGCGAGCCAGTTGTTTGGCGGGCCGTTGCCAACCGAACAGGATGTTGCCGAGGCATTGTCTCCTGTCCGGTTTTTATTGCGCGGCTTGAAACGAGGCCAGCTCTGATTTAGCCGTTGACCGAGGCGAAGTGGATTTGCATGCCGTGGCTGAGCGATCCGGTCAGGTTCATTTCAACCCCGCCCGTGCTGACCGACAGTCCGCCTGTGAAGGCCGAGGCGCAGCAAATCACCAGAAGGATGACGCAAAGGCCTATTCCGATCCAGTGGTCGCCTGATGGTCTGCGCGTCGGTATGTATCGGTGTGGTGTATCTGTGCCCATGCGCGATGGTGGCGTAAATGCATGGATGGTCATTCTGTTTCTCCCTCTTAAGTTTTAGTGGCTGGGCGCTAGTGGCCTTCCAGGTCGCGGAATTCCTTGCGTAGACGCCATTCGTCGCTGGTGACGCGCTGCTCAAGGTTTTTCAGCCGGTCTTCAAGGTCCATGAAGGTGTATTTCAGGTTGCCGAAGGTGGCTTTTGGTCGGTCCGAAACGCCGCGCCAGAAGGCATCTTCTTCGGCGCTGAGGGACGGACGGCTGCGTGGCTCCAGCGGAACGATGATCCAGGCAATAATATAAGCGAGGATAGCGGGGCCGCCGAACAGTGCCAATACGATGGTACCGACGCGAACGAGGGTGGGTTCCCAGCCGAAGCGTTCGGCAAGTCCCCCGCACACGCCGCCAATGATGCTGTCCTCGCGCGAGCGGTAGAACCGTTTCGGATTGGGGGATGATGGGTATTCATCATAGTGGCGGGGCATTACGAGTCTCTCCTATAATCTGTGTCTGTTGGGCGGGGGCGGCTTGTGCCAGGTTCATTGTCAATCAGGGCTTCAAGCGTTTCGATGCGGCGTTCCATGCGTTTGGCTGAGCGCCACAGGTCTTCCATTATCCGTTCATCGTCCGGCTTGAGTGTTTTCTGGCCCCGCCACAGGGTGATGTAGTGAAAGAACATCCATGGCAGGAAAACGAAGATGCTGACGATCGCGATGAGCGGGATCAGGAGTTCGGGTCCATCCATTACTGACCCCTTGCTTTCTTCCGGTCGTCAAGGTGCTCGGCGATCAAGCCGGGGGTTGCGATCAGGCCCAGGATACAAAATGTGGTGACGATTGCGGTCAGCATGGATTAGCTCCCTGTTTTTGTGTTTTTCGGCTTCGCCGTTTTGGTGCGCCGGGCTTTGAGGGCCTCAAGTTCGGCTTCGATGCTTTCAGTGCGTTCAAGAGCAGCAAATTCGGCTTCGAGGCTGGGCTCGCGGCCTTTGATGGTTTCCGCATAAGCTTCCATCTCGTCGACTTTGCGTTCGACTGTTGCATAGCGGGCGAGCGCATCATCAACACGGCTGTCATAGGTCTGGCTGCGCACGCGGATGCGTTGTTCGGCGGCCTCGCGCCGCATCATCAGCGCGCGGTGCTTGGCTTTGGCTTCGTCGAGCTTGGCTTGCAATTTGGTCAGATCTGCGGACCGCTTCTCGAACGCCTCTTCAGCGGCGTCTACGGCCAAGGCGCGGGCTTCGATTTCTTTCTCGGCTTTTTGCTTGGCGATCAGAGCGCCGCGTGCCAGATCTTCGCGACCTTTGTCGATTGCCAGTTCGGCTTTGCCTGCCCAGTCGTCGCGGATGGAGGTATAGTGCGCAATTTCGCGCTCCATTTCTTTTTTGTCCGCCATGGCGCGAGCGGCCCCTGTGCGCACTTCAACGAGTGTGTCTTCCATTTCCTGGATCATCATGCGAGCAATCTTCTCAGGATTTTCCGCTGAATCCAGCATGGCGTTGATGTTTGAATTAATGATGTCGCCGAAGCGTGAGAACAGTCCCATTTGATTTTCCTTTTTTTGGTTTCCGGGAGGAATTGACGTGAGATTTAAAAGAGCAGACCGGCGATCAGAATACCGGCGATGAAAAAGCCCCAGCTTTCGGCGGGACGCCGTTTGAGCCATTTGACAAACCGCGAGAACGACGCCTCGGCGCGGTTATAGCGATCTGTGCGATCCTGATAGTCCATTCTTTTATCTCCTTTGCTGTGGGCAATCTGTGCGCTGCCCTTTGATGTTGATATTTCAAGAAGTGTGCCAAGTTGGAATTAATTTATTATCGCACTGTTTTTTAGACATAAAATAAGGAAATTGAAAATTTCGGATAAATAAAAATAGTCAATTAAACAAATTCATATATTTAAAAGAGCCAATAAAATGGGTATATTGACTAAATATGGATGATCGTGCGCCTCAGCTTATAGGAGAATCGCCGGCCTGGCTGGCTGCGCTGGAGCATGTCAGCCGGGTTGCGCCGCTTGACAGGCCGCTATTGGTCATTGGTGAGCGAGGTACGGGTAAAGAACTGATCGGCGAGCGGTTGCACTTTCTGTCAAAGCGCTGGGAGGGACCGTTTGTGAGGGTCAATTGCGCGGCGCTTTCAGAAGACTTGCTGGATTCGGAACTGTTCGGCCATGAGCGTGGCGCTTTTACGGGCGCGACCGAGCGACGAGCAGGGCGGTTCGAATTGGCCGATGGTGGCACGCTGTTTCTGGATGAGATCGCGACGGCCTCAACGCGGGTGCAGGAGAAATTGCTGCGCATTGTTGAGTATGGTGAATATCAGCGCCTGGGCGGCGAGAAAGTTCTCACGACGGATGTCCGGGTGTTGGCAGCAACGAATGTGGACTTGCCGAGCCTCGTTGCGAAAGGGACGTTTCGGGCGGATTTGCTCGACAGGCTGGCTTTTGACGTGATCACGCTGCCGCCTTTACGGGCCCGGGGTGGTGATGCGAGCCTGCTGGCGGATTTTTTCGGGCGGCGTATGGCGCGCGACATGGGGCAGGACTTTCCCGGCTTTGCCCCATCTGCCATTGCGGCCATCGAGGCGGGCGCTTGGCCGGGCAATGTACGCGAGGTGCGCAATGTGGCCGAGCGGCTGGCGCACCTGTCTATGCATGCGGCGCCTGACCAGCCCGTGCAGTTTGATCGCGCCGCGCTTGATCCGTTCGCGTCACCGTTTCGGCCCGCGGGTGGATTGGGCGCTGCTCCTGCCACGTCCGATCCGATTGAAACGGCGCGTCTTGCCATTTCTGATCTGGGGCAAGGCTTTGCCGAACAAGTTGAAATTTTCGAGAAGACGTTGCTCGACAAGGCACTTTCGCAGGCCGGCGGGCATCAGGGCAAGACGGCTGATGCGCTTGGTCTGACATATTATCAGTTACGCGGATTACTAAAAAAGCATGGCTATGGTAAGCGGGCAGGAAAGTTGCATCAAAAGCCCGACATGTCATGAAGCGGGGCTTTGGTGTCGCGGTTTCATGCCATGGCTGATGGTGTATATTAAGTATGCTGGGGACGCATTGGCAATGACAAGAGAGACAGAGCGTTTTCTCGGTTTGCGGTTTGAGGCAAAGTCTGTGGCCGATGTCATTCGCCATATTGGCCCCCTTGCCCGCTTGACCGAGCCGTTTGGGTATGTGGTCACACCGAATGTCGATCATATGGTCCGGCTTGAAGGGGATGACAGTCTGCGTGTCCTGTATGAGGCGGCTGATATCCTGCTGAATGACAGCCGTATTCTCGAAATTCTGGCGCGGCGGGATGGTTTGGATCTGCCTGCGTCGCCGGGCGCAGATATTGTTGCGGCTCTGCTGGATGGCGAGATCGCGCCGGATGATCCGATCACGATTATCGGGACTGAAGAGCGCGACATAGACGCTATTCGCGCCCGCTTCGGTTTGACCAAGCTGGCCTGGCATGCGCCGCCGATGGGATTGCGCAATAAGCCCGAAGCCATTGAAGAGGCGGCGGCATTTATGGCGGAACATCCGGCGCGGTTCCACTTTCTGTGTGTTGGCTCGCCACAGCAGGAGATGGTGGCTTATGCGGCAAAGCGGCGGGGGGACGTGGTTGGTCTGGGCCTTTGTTGCGGGGCAAGTTTTGACTTTCTGTCAGGCAAGACTGCCCGCGCGCCGAAATGGATGCGGGAGATGCGACTTGAATGGCTGCACCGTATGCTGAGTGAGCCAAAACGTCTGACCAAGCGCTATCTTGTTGATGGTCCACGTATTCTGGCGATTTGGCGGACATACCGAACGCCGCGTCGCTAGCGCCAGACGGCAGTCGCGCCTAGACAGCCAGATGCAATTTATAGTTCCGGCGCTCCAGCTTGTGAGGCAGCTTGAACGATTTGAGCGCGCCGCCGCCGATTTGTTCGAGCAAAGCATCTGCACGGGTGCGCGCGTCGGCATCCATGCTGGCATATTCGTCGAGCGCGGCCTGTAGGCGGAAAAGTGAGAAGCTGGCTGTGATGATCCGGCCCGTGCGGCCACCTTGGGTGAAGCTTGATTGCCCGAACGCGCGCGGGACTTCAGCGCCCGGTTCTGCGGTCTCAAGCCACGCGTTAAACTGTTCCAGCGAGGTTTGGAGCACGGGTAGATGTTCATCCATGGCGCGGCGCAGGATCGGCAGCAAGGTTTCGGGGATCGCGTCCCCGCCGACCAGTGGCCCATCGCCGCCTTCGCCAGCAATGGTACGCTCGGTCCAGCTTGACACCTTCGGGGCCAGCCGCTTCAAGATTTCTCCGCTTGCCGGGTCACGATAGAGGTGCGCGTAGAACGGGCCAAGAAACGCAAAGTCGGCAAGGCTGGGCCGCGCGCCAAACAAATAGGGATGAACGTCCAGATGGGCCGAGAACTCGGCCAGTAGCGCTTCATATGAGGCTTCGATGCCCGGGATTGTCTCGTCATTGATCCCCAACATAGGGACAAAGCCCCGAAACATTTGCCCGCGTTTTTTGCCAAGTTCATATTGTTCTTCGGGAGAGGCGTCTGGCGTAATAGAGCGGCCGAACTCGGAGTAGATCCACTCTTCATTATAATTCCAACGATAATGCATGGCGGGCACGACGAGCCATTGATCTGCATAGGTCTGCAAGAGCTGGCTGACAAAACGCTGCACCGGGCCATCCGGGTGCACGGATGGGGCTGGATGTGCCGCCTCGATGGTTTGCATAATGTCCACTGTGTCCTGGACGATCTCGCCGTCCGGGGTTTGCATCACTGGAATGACGGACCAGCCAACCTTGGCGAGAATGATCTCTCTCATGATCGGCTCATTGACGGCGTGCTCGGTGAAGTCCACGCCTTTCCAACGCAGATATCCGCGCGCTTTGCCTGTGAACAGCGAAGCTTGTGAGCCATAAAGTGTGTAACTGGTCATATCGTCTCTCCTGTCAGAATTCGTGCATGTCTAGGCGCGCAACACGCCCTTTGTGCCTTTAATCACTGCGGCAATAATCGCCTCCGAGACGGCGGAAATGTCTGCTTCTTTAAGCGCTTCGCCGCTGGGTTGAAGTGTGACTTCAATGGCGACCGACTTCTGCCCGTCGTTAATGCCCTGCCCCTGATAGACATCAAAAACGCTGACGTCGGAAATCAAGGTTTTGTGTGCTTTCGACGCCAGACGGATGATGTCGCCGGCCGGAACGTCATCAGCCACAACAAAAGCGAAGTCCCGCCGAATTGGGGTCAAGTCCGGTTTGGTCAGGACGGGTTTGGTTTTGAGCAGCGAGGTTTTCATGTTTGGCAAAGCCTGCAAGTTCAGCTCGAAGCCGAAGACGGGACCAGACACATCCAGAGCTTTGAGCACGCGGGGATGTAGTGCACCGAAATGGGCAATCGTGGTCTTGGGTCCAAGGGTTAGTCTGGCCGCACGTCCGGGGTGCCAGTGATCCTGTCTCGGCTCGGCGATCTGAAAGCGGGTGGGCGGCTGGCCAAAAGCTTCGAGTAGGGCGTAGAGGTCCGCCTTGGCGCTCTGGGCGTCGTAGATCGGCTGTGGCTGCCCCCAATGACGTTGGGCGGCAGGTTGGACCAGCCCCGCAATAACGCTGCGCTGATCTTTCGGGCCATCGCCGAGATAGATCGGGCCTGCTTCGAACAGGCGGACGTTTGGCGTGCCGTGATCTGCGCTGCGCTGGGCGGCGCGGGCGAGATTGCCCAGAATGGAGGGTCGCATCTGGCTCAGCTCGCTGGCGACGGGATTGGCAACGGCAAGGGTTTCATCTGCGCCGCCGAACAGGGCGGCATGGGCGTCTGACATGAAGCTCCACGTCACCGCTTCGATGAAGCCGCGCGACGCGAGCACGCGGCGGCCGCTGCGGATGCGCCACTGCAATGAGGTCGGTTTTGCGTTCAGCCCGTCCGCAGGGGGTAGCGAAGCTTGGGGTAATTGGTCGAAGCCGGTGAGTCGGGCAATCTCTTCAACAAAATCGGCAGACTGGCTGATGTCAAACCGCCAGTCCGGCACAGTCACATACCATGCTTCTCCTGCGTCCTCGATCTTGAAGCCGAGGTCTTTGAGCATGCGTTTCATGTCGGCTGGCTTGACCTGTAGTCCGGTAAGGCGCTCGACGTCATCAGGATTGAACGTCACCTTCTCGGCATGAACCATGGGCTCGCCGGCGATGACGGGTTTGGAGACTTTTCCGCCACCATATTTCTTGATGAGTGCTACCGCCTGTTTCAAGCCCTCAAGACAGCTTGCCATATCGACGCCGCGCTCGAACCGGTAGCGTGCATCAGAGATAATCCCTGTGGTGCGTCCGGTCCGGGCTGTGCGCAAAGGGGGGAACCAGGCCGCTTCGAGGAAGACGTTTACAGTGGTCTCGGATACGGCGGTGGACTGGCCGCCCATAATGCCGCCAAGGCCAATCACACCGCTATCGTCGGCAATGACGCACATGTCTTCAGTGACCTTGTAGGTTTTCCCGTCGAGCGCTTCGAGTGTTTCGTGCGGCTCGCCCAGACGCGCGCGCACAGGGCCTTGCAATTTGTCAGCATCGTATGAGTGCAGCGGCCGCGCCCTGTCGAGGGAGACATAATTGGTGACATCGACAAGCAGGCTTTTGGGTTGGATGCCGACGGCTTTAAGCCTCTTTTGCATCCATTCGGGGGAGGGGCCGTCTACGACATCGCGGATCATGACGCCGGTAAAAATGGCGCAGGCATCGGCATCATCAATGCGGACCTCGATGGGGCAGTCATATGAGCCGCTGAAGGATTTAAGCTCGGGGCTGATCAGCCGCCCGCCGCCTGCTGCGGCCAGATCTCGGGCAATGCCCATGACGCCGAGCCAGTCGGGCCGGTTTGGCGTCACCTCGAAATCAATCACCGGATCATTGGCGTCGAGCGCAATAGCGGCGGGTGTGCCAAGTTCGAAACTGTCGTCGAGATCGGCAATGCCGTCATGGTCCTCGCCCGCTTCAAGCTCTTTGGCTGAGCACATCATGCCGTGGCTTTCTACGCCGCGAATTTTGCGTGGTTTTTTGTCGAGCGAAAAGTCGAGGCCCGGAATATAGGCCCCAAGCGGGGCGTAAATGGCGGTCATGCCCGCGCGCGCGTTTGGTGCGCCGCAGACGATCTGCTTGGTGCCGTCCACGGTTTCGACGGTGCACACACGCAATTTGTCCGCGTCTGGATGCGGCTGCGCATCGGTGACTTTGCAGACGGTGAACGGGGCGAGCCGTGCGGCGGGGTCATCAACCTCTTCGACTTCGAGCCCGATCTGCACCATCAGGTCGAGAATTTCATCGAGCGATTTCTTGGTGGCGAGGTGGTCTTGCAGCCATGATAGGGTGAATTTCATCAGCTCAATCCTCCACTTACGCTGGGCGTGAGCCATGGGGCAAAGCCGTAATGGCGCGTCCATTCGGGGTCGGCCTCGAAATAGGGGCGCAGGTCCGGCATACCATATTTGAGCATGGCGAGCCGATCGACGCCCATGCCGAAGGCGAAGCCCTGATACTCGTCAGGATCAATGCCGCAATTTCTCAGCACCTTCGGATGGACCATGCCGGAGCCGAGGATTTCCATCCAGCTGTCGCCCTTGCCGATCTCGATGCTGTCGCCCTTTTTGGTGTATTTCACGTCCATTTCGGCACTTGGCTCGGTGAATGGGAAGAAGTGTGGCCTAAAGCGCGCTTCGACACTATCGACCTCGAAAAAGGCTTTGACGAAATCAATCAAACAGCCTTTCAGGTGCCCCATATGGATGCCTTTCTCGATGACGAGCCCTTCGACCTGATGGAACATCGGTGTGTGGGTCGCGTCCCAATCGTTGCGGTAGACGCGGCCGGGCGCGATGATGCGAATGGGCGGTTTCTGATTCATCATGGTGCGGATTTGCACGGGGCTTGTGTGCGTGCGCAGGACTTTTGGTGCGCCGCCGTCGGGATTGTTCATGAAGAAGGTGTCGTGGGTTTCGCGCGCGGGGTGGCCTTCGGGGAAGTTCAGCGCCGTGAAATTGTGCCAGTCATCCTCGATGTCCGGCCCCTCAGCCACGGCAAAGCCCATATCGCCGAAGATGGCCGCCATTTCCTCGAACACCTGCATGACCGGATGCAGCGCGCCGACGGGCTCTGTCGGCGGGGGCAGGGTGAGGTCTTCGCGTTCTGTGGCAAGCTGCGCGTCGAGCGCTGCGTCTTCGAGCACGATTTTGCGCGCCGATACCGCGTCGGCAATCCGCGTCTTGAGCGCATTGAGCAGCGGGCCAGCCACTTGCCGCTCCTCGGGCGTCATCTTGCCAAGCGTTTTCATAAAGGCCGAGACGCGTCCCTTTTTGCCAAGTTCGGCCACGCGGACAGCGTCAAGCGCCGCGAGATCTGCTGCCGCCTCAACCGCGCCGAGCGCTTCGGATTCTATGGTTTCTAGTTCGGACATGAAAAAGCCCCGTTGCTTAGCTGCATACAGGGCTTTTCCGCCCCGCTTGTTGCGGTCGGAATAGCGGAGAAAGCGTCAGTTGCAAACTGGTTTAAGCCAGCGCGCCTTTGGCCTGCTCCACAATGTCTTTAAATGCGGCGGGTTCATTGATCGCCAGCTCGGAGAGCATTTTGCGGTCAACTGTGATGCCGGCTTTTGTCACGCCGTCAATAAAGCGCGAATAGGTCAGGTTTTCGTCCACTTCGCGGACGGCCGCATTGATGCGCTGGATCCAGAGCGAGCGGAAGGTCCGCTTTTTCTTTTTCCGGCCAACATAGGCGTATTGTCCGGCCTGCCAGACAGCGGCGGAGGCGTTCGAAAATGTGTTCTTGCGACGACCCTGAAAGCCTTTGGCGGCTTTGATGATCTTTTTGTGCCGCGCGTGGGCGGGGACTTTATTTCTGCTACGAGCCATTAGAAGCTCCTCTTACAAAGTGTGGTGTTCAAAATTTTGGGAAACGCGCTTGTTTCAAGCCGCCGAATTACTTCAGCCCGTAAGGGAGCCATTTCATGATCCGGGGCTTATCAGCTTTAGAAACCTCATCCATACCGCGATTTTGGCGGATATATTTGGAATTGTGGCTCATCAGCCGGTGACGCTTACCGGCGACGCCGTGTTTGATCTTACCAGTCGCCGTAATTTTGAACCGCTTTGCAGCAGCCTTTTTGGTCTTCATCTTCGGCATTTCGATCTCCTATATGGGCGTTTTAAACCGCCCGTTCAGTCAGTTGGAACCCACAAGGCATGCCGTTTTCAGCCTGTGGTGTTCGGATAGAGGGTGCTTATGGCGGAAAAGCCCCGTCTGGGCAACGATATTTTTCAAATGGGATAACGCGATGTCAGCGGCAAACCTGCCTGACTCAACGCGGTGCCAATACCATGGTCATCTGGCGGCCTTCGAGTTTGGGTTCCAGCTCGACCTTTGCCATTTCGTCGAACTCTTCCTTGACGCGCTGCAACAGCTCCATGCCGAGATGCTGGTGGGCCATTTCGCGGCCACGGAAGCGCAGGGTGACCTTCACCTTGTCGCCCTGCTCGAAAAAGCGGGTGATGGCTTTGGCTTTGACCTGATAGTCATGCGTGTCGATGTTCGGACGCATTTTGATTTCTTTGAGGTCAGCCGATTTCTGCTTCTTGCGTGCGGCGGCGCGTTTCTTCTGCTCTTCGAAGCGCATCTTGCCATAGTCGAGGATTTTGCAGACCGGTGGAGCGCCATCTGGAGCCACTTCAACCAGATCGAGGCCGGCTTCTTTGGCGGCGTCGAGGGCGGCGGCTGTTGGCATTTCACCTTGTTTTTCGCCGTTTTCGTCAATCAACAGGACGCGTGGGGCGGTGATTTCATCATTGGTGCGCGGGCCGGTTTTTTTCTGCGGCGGTGCGGCTTGGGGTCTGCGGGCTATGGGTCGATTCCTTCTTACTGTTGAACAGGGGCGCAATATGCCCGTCTTTGATCCTATCTTCAAGCAGATTAAGCGATCTCGGATTAACCGGAGCTGAGCACGCCGAGCGCGCGGACCGCTTGCCAGACATCGCGGGTGGAGACATCGGCAAGGGTCACGCCATGCACGGCGATGACATGTTTCGGGCCGCGGGGCTTTGCCCGGTCGGGGTCGGACTCGCTTGAGGCGAACAAAGCGACGCCAGGCGCACCAGCGAGCGTGGCCATATGCATGGGGCCGGTGTCATTGCCGACCGCAAAGCGGGCGCCGGCTGCCAAAGTGGCAATCTGGAAGACATCGGTTCGCGTGACGAGATTGACGAGCTTGGGCTCAATCCGCTGCATAGTTGTTGCGATTGGGCCTTCGGTTTTTGTGCCCAGTGCGACCGGGATCAAGCCTGCTTCTGCGATTTTTCTGGCCAGTTCGCCAAATTGCTCGGCGGGCCAGCGCTTTGCCGCGCGGTGTTCGGAGGCCCCAGGGATGATCAGGGCGTAATCATCGTAGAGGTTGAAATAGGCTGGCTGCAGGCTGGGCCGATGATTGAGCGCCTCGGGAATCCAGTCGAGCATGGGCATGGGCGCTGTTTGAGGGGTATATCCGTCTTCCGGGCCAATGCCCGCATCTGACAATTGCTCGGCGAGCCGGTCAATCGGATGCATCAGGGCGCGGTCGGGATTGTCATGTCTGAGCGCGCAATTCTCCGCGTGACCGGACCAGATTGGAGGTTTGCGGCCAGGCATATTGAGCGCCTTGAAATAGTTCGCTGTGCGGCCGCTGGTCTGGAAGTCATAGACAATATCGTATTTTTCCTTGCGGATGCGGCTGATCAGCTCGCGGGTTGCGCGCAAACCATCGGGCCGCCCATCGGTTTCCACGATATCGAAATAGGGGCACTTTTCTGCGAAGGCCTTATAGGGCGGTGTGGTCAGCAATGTGATCCGGGCCGAAGGGTGGGTCTCGCGCACGGTTCGGGCTGCGCCCAGAGCCATGACGAAATCTCCAAGCGAACTCAGCTTTATGACAAGTACGCGCTTGGCAAATTTGCCGGGGTTCAGGGTGCGTCTAAAATTGATCTGGTTCATGCGCGCTCGGTCTGCTTCATTCCTATCAGGGCAGTATAGAGGCTGAGTGTGGCGGTCTGAAGTCCTTCCACTGAGAAATGCTGCTGAATGTGCGCGCGGCCATTTTGTCCCATAATCTGGCGGGTTTGGGGACCGACCGATACAAGCGAGCGGATTGCACCCGTCAATGCTGTGGTTTCACCAGGGCTAAATCTGGCCCCGGTTTCGCCATCGACCACGGTTTCGCGCGCGCCGCCATGATCGGCAGCGATGACGGGTCGGCCCATGGCGGCGGCCTCGGCTGCGGTGCGTCCGAAGGCTTCTGGACGTGTCGAGGGCGCGAGTACGATGTCAGCAACGAGCAGCGCGGCGGGCATATCCTTGCAATGGGGCCGCAGCCGTGTGGCGTCGAGCAAATGGCTCTGCCGGATCAACGCGTTCAGCTCTTCGGTGTAGGCACTTTTGCGTTTTACCTCGCCAGTCATGACGAGTACCAGTTGCTGACGCTCTTCCTTGCTCAGCCCGGCGAGGGCCTCGATTGCGAGTTTCTGGCCTTTCCACTCGGTCAAGCGTGCGGGCAGGAAGATGACCAGCCGCTGGTTTTCTTCGCCCAGCCCCCAGCTTTGGCGGATGGCATTCTGACGATCTATGCTGACTGCATCTGGATTGTAAGCGCTAAAATCGACCCCGCGCGGAATGATCATGATCTGATTGGCCGTCAGCCCATGTGTCTGAGCGATGTGTTCGGCCATCCAGCGCGAATTGGCGATCACCATGTCCCCACGTGCCATGACTGAATTGTATCGGCGTTTGAGGCTCGATGTGCCCGAATAGGCGCCATGATAGGTCGTCACAAAGGGCGTATTCGTTCGTTTGGCCGCCCGATAAGCGCTCCAGCCGGGGGCGCGCGAACGGGCATGGATGACGGACACGTTTTCGTCTTTGATGAGCTTGGCGAGCCGTGTGCCGTTCGCCCAGATCAGGTGCGGCGATTTGCTATCGGTGCGGAAATCTACGTGCTCACCGCCGATCGCAGCCAGATCGTCGGTCATCCGCCCGCCCGTGCTTGCGACCAAGGCCCGCCCGCCTGCGCGGACGACAGCGTCGGCCACTTCGATCACAGTTCGCTCGGCTCCGCCCGCCTGCAGGGCAGGGATGACTTGCAGAATGGTCCGTCCGGTAAGATCAGGCAAATTTGACAAGCGGGGCCTCTTTGGTCTTCACCTTTCTCTATCATGACAGATACATTCTTCACCACACCGCAAAACCGTAAACTTGCCTATCGCAAATATGAGGGCGAGGGGGGCAAACCTGGCTTTGTCTGGCTGTCAGGGTTCAAGTCCGACATGCAGGGCTCGAAGGTCATCGCGCTCGAAGGCTGGGCCAAGGCGCAAGATTTGAGTGTTCTGGCCTTTGATTATTCGGGTCACGGCCTGTCTGAAGGCGCGTTTGAAGATGGCACGATCGGCCAGTGGCATGACGACACGCTTGCTGTCATCGATGCGCTGACCGACGGGCCACAAATCCTTGTTGGTTCGTCCATGGGCGGTTGGCAGGCTTTGCTGGCTGCGCGCGAGAGACCTCAACGCATCGCCGGACTGGTGCTCATCGCGCCCGCGCCGGACTTTACCCAGAAACTGATGTGGCCTGACCTTTCGCCCGAAGCCAAAGAAGAGATCCTTAAGAACGGTGTGTATCTGCAACCGTCCGATTATGACGCGCCGTTGGCGCTGACCAAAGCCCTGTTTGAAGATGGTGCGAACTGGCAATTACTCGATGCGCCGATTGCTTTCTCTGGCCCCGTGCGCATTCTCCAAGGCCTGCAGGACGAAGACGTGCCGTGGCAGCATGCCCAGCGGCTTGTCGATGCGCTCACGACGGAGGATTTGGTCTTCACGCTTGTCAAAGATGGCGACCATCGCCTGTCGCGGGATCAGGACATTGCGCGATTGCTGGCGACGTGTGGGGAGATTGTGGGTGCAGTTTAGAGATGCGCGGCGTGAAGACTTGGAGGCGCTTGTCAAGCTTCTCGCCGACGACGAGTTGGGACGCATGCGGGAAAATCTGGAGACACCGCTCCCGCGGGCTTATCTGAATGCCTTTGAAGAATTGACGGCGCAGATCGGAAATCGACTAATTGTGGCTGTTGAGGAAGACGAAACAATCATCGGCTGCCTGCAACTCACGCTGACCGTGGGTATCGCCCGTCAAGGGATGAAACGCGCCACGATTGAAGGCGTGCGGGTCACCCGAAATGCCCGCGGGAGTGGGATCGGTAAACAGCTTTTCGAGCATGCGATTGAAGAAGCCCGACTTAGTGGCTGCGGCATGGTACAGCTGACAACGGACAAATCCCGCCCCGATGCGCATCGCTTCTATGAGCGGCTCGGATTTGAACCGAGCCATGTCGGCATGAAGTTGGTTCTTCGGTAGATGGATTGCACGGTCACGCCGTGCAATGACGCATCGGAAAATAGCCCTGGTGTCACTCCGCAACATAGCGCGGATAGCCTGCCTTGCTCGCCTTCGCAAACGCCAGATCTATCTCGGCGCTGGCAAACGGGTTTGTCTCGTCGGTGCGGGCCAAGAGCTTGCCTTCAGGGTCGATGATCCAGCCGCCGCCGCCGAGATTTGCGCCGCTGTCTTCGGGCGCCCACAGGTTTGAGGAGAGACAATAGGCCCCTGAGCAGACGGCGGCTGCCTGTCCGCCAGCGATCCATTTGTCGACATTGCCATGTGGGGTGGCGCGCGGCACGCATAGGATGTCTGCGCGGCTTCGGGCATAGTGGCGCGCCCATTCGAAAAACCATAGTTCGGTGCAGATCTGGACCCCTATTCTTGCGCCGAGCGCTCTGGCTGTGTCGAACTGTTTTGGCCCGCGATCATACCAGCTTGCTTCGTAATAATCGCCCTCGTCGGGCAGGTAGTATTTTTGGTGAAATCCAGCGGCGCGCGGCGCATTGCGTGTCCAGACATAGGCTTCATTTCGCCGACTGTTCTCTGGCGTTAAAATAGGACGTGTGCCGACAATGGCTTGCGCGCCAAGAGTGCCGAGCCCGTCAATGCCGCGCTCATGATCGGCGACTGCGCGCGCCCATTTTGCATCAGCGTCCGCCCCCGGCTTGTCACCTGCGAGCCAATCGGAAAATCCCATTTCCGGCAGCAGGAGGAAGTCGGTTTTTTGTTCGGCAATGTGTGCTTTGAGCCGCTCCAGAAAGCTGTCGATCTGGCCGCCGCGCGGGTCGATCTGGCAGACGGTGACTTTCATGTTTTCGCTCCTGTGGTGGCCTGCTCTGCGGCGATTACGGCGCGCAAACCTTCCTTATAGGTTGGATATTGAGGACGCCAGCCCAAAGCTGATTTTGCCCGCGCATTCGAGACGCGCTTGCATTCGGCATAGAAACTCCGGGCCATATCGCTGAGCTCGGCGCGGTCGAAATCGACCGCATCTGGCAGGTCCATTCCCAAGAGTTCAGCGGCGAAGGTAATGACGTCTTGCGGCTTGGCAGGTTTGTCATCGCATAGATGAAACACGCCCTGTGCTTCGAGCCGATTCATCATCGCGTCGAGCCCGCTGACAATATCGTCGACGTGGACGCGCGAGAAAACCTGACCGTGTTTGATGATCCGTTTCGCGGTGCCTGCGTGCACTCGCGAGAAGGGGGACCGGCCAGGGCCGTATATTCCCGGCAAGCGGACAAGGCGGCAGGGACGGCGCGTGCTCGTCCATTGATCCTCAGCCAGAACGCGTCGTTTTGCCCGATGCGAGCCCGGCGCTACACGGGTCCATTCAAACGCCCAACCGCCACCGAGATCGCCATAAACCCCTGTTGTCGACAGATAGGTGATCGAGGCGGCGCGGGGGGCTTCTTTGCCAAAAGCGCGAAATACCGGACAGCCTGTCTCCTCTGGCGGCACCGAGATCAGCCAGTGGCTGCCTTCGGGAATGTCTGCGCCGTTGAGCGCGTCGAAGACATGCGCCTCGATGCCGTCCGCGCGCAATGTCTGAGCTTTCTCGGCCCCTCTCACCGTGCCGCCAATGCGCCAACCCTTTGCCTTTAGCCGCTTGGCCAAGCCTTGCGCGCTGTAGCCCAAACCGAAGGCGAACAGCACCTGAGCTGACTGCAAGGACTGCTGAGCTTGCTGCATTGTCATTTGCGATTCCTAAATATGGCCGTTAGATCAAAGTCGAGTATAGGAGCCCGTTTGCCATGTTGATAGCCGCGACCAGTCTCGCCTTGGCACTTTTTGGTCAGGTTGGCTCCGCGCAGGCGGACAGGCTGGTTGAAGCGCAAAGGCTCGATGCGTGTATCGGAAAGCTCGATAATGATCCCGAAGGGGCTTATGATGATGGGCTGAAATGGATCAATGAAGGCGGGCGACCCTATGCCCGCCAGTGCACGGCGCTTGCGCTTGTCGAATTGGGTCAGGCAGCGGAGGGCGCGGTTCGGCTGGAAGATCTGGCGAATGCCGAGAATGGTGGCTCGCTCTCCCAGCGTGTGATTTATCTGACCCAATCCGGGAATGCCTGGCTTCTGGCAGGCGCGCCAGAGGCGGCACTTGTGACGCTGAACAATGCGATCAAGCTTAGCCCGACCAATCCGCTTTTGAAGGCAGACCGGGCGGCGGCCTATATGGCGCTCGGCCAATGGAGCGATGCGGCGCGCGATCTGAATATTGCCAAGCGGAGCCGCCCTTATGATACGAGCATTTTGCAGATGCGGGCGGAGACGCGGCTTAATCTGGACAATCTGGCCGGAGCGAAGGCCGACGTTGATGCCGCTATGGAGATCGATGGCACGGACATCAAAACGCTGCTTCTGCGTGGCCGCGTGATCGAGGCTTTGCGGGTCGCTTCAGCCGATGAGACCCCGATTGTGACCCTTGGCGGGGGGTAGCTATTACTCAAGCACACAGGCGGCGAGCCCGTCACGCGCGACGGTTCGCATACGCGCCTGTAACGTGCCTGCGCGCTGGCGGACATAGGGTCCAGGGGGATCAAGCCGCCATTTGTTTGGACTTGGCAGCACGGCGGCGAGCAGGGCCGCCTCGCGCGCTGTCAGACTGGCAGCAGACTTGCCAAAGCGCGCCTGAGCGGCAGCTTCGGCACCAAATAGCCCGTCGCCCCATTCGGCGATGTTTAGATAGGCTTCCATAACGCGCCGCTTGCCCCAGACGAAATCGACGAATGTGGCCATCCATGCCTCCGGGGCTTTGCGGACGAGACCACCGCCATTCCACAGAAAGACGTTCTTTGCCGTCTGCTGCGTGATGGTCGAAGCCCCGCGCAATCCTTGCCCGCGTTCGCGTTCGTCCAGCGCTTTGGATATGGCGGCTATGTCTACGCCTTCATGCTGGCAGAATGCGGTATCTTCGGCTGCGATCACGGCCAGAACGAGGTTGGGCGAGATGTGCTCGATTTGTGTCCAGTCCCTTCGGACGTCTTCGCCGGCCAATGCGCGCTGACCCATTAGAATACTCGCAGGCACCCGGACAAATTTCAGCGCAATGGCATAAGTATGCACAATGAGAAATCCGATCAAAATGACGCGCAAGATGAGGCCAAGTGATTTAGCCATATTGCCACTCCGCAGCTACGTCCGGGTCAAGCTCGCCTGAGGCGCGTGCGACGTATTCTTCGGCAAATTTGCCGGGGGACAGTTCGCCCAGCGCCCAGACCGCTGCGCCGCGGACCGTCGGCGTGTCATCGTCCAGCCGTTCCAAGACATATGGCAACAGATCCTCGTCTTCGGAGTTCCCGATTGCTATGAGCACGTTGCGAATGAATCTGTGTCGTTTGATGCGTTTGATTGGTGACCCCGAATAGAGAGCGCGGAAGGCGGCGTCATCGAGCTGAACCAGATCTGCGAGGGGCGGCGCGTTGGTCTGGGTGCGGGCGTGGAATTTGATCTCCGATGTGGTTTGCGCAAATTTGTTCCATGGGCACGCGGCGAGGCAATCATCGCAGCCATAAATCCGGTTTCCGATAGGTTTGCGAAACTCGCGCGGGATCGGACCATCCAGCTCGATTGTGAGATAGGATATGCAACGCCGCGCATCGAGCTTATAGGGTGCAGGGAAGGCTTTGGTCGGGCAAATATCGAGGCAGGCCGTGCAGGAGCCGCAATGGTCAATCTCGGGTGCATCGGGGGTCAGCACGGCCGTGGTGAGCATCACGCCAAGGAACAGCCATGAGCCAAAGTCGCGGCTAACCAGATTTGTGTGCTTGCCCTGCCAGCCAAGGCCGGCTTTCGCCGCCAGTGGTTTCTCCATAAGCGGGGCGGTATCGACGAAGACTTTGACCTCTTCGCCGCTTTCGGAGGCAAAGCGCCGCGCAAGCTGTTTGAGCCGTTTCTTCAGAACGTCGTGATAGTCCTTATTGCTTGCATAGACCGAGATGGTGGCGTGCGCGCTTTGATCAAGAGAGGTCAACGGGTCGCGGTCTGGTCCGTAATTGAGCGCCACGACGACCGCCGAGCGGGCCTCGGGCCACATAGCCGTTGGATGCTTGCGTCTCGACAGCGTCTCCTCCATCCACGCCATCTCGCCATGATGGCCCGCGGCGACATAGTCCGCCAGCCCTTGGCCTGCCTCCCATGCCTCATCGGCACGGGTGACGCGGCAGGCATCAAACCCCAGCTCAAGCGCGTGAGATTGCAAGGTTTGGGAGAGGGTCAATGTGCGCGGTCCATTCGGATCAAAAATCAAGATCCGCATAATGCGCGGCTGGCGGTGTGCCGTCCAGCTTGTCTGCCAGAATCGGACGAAAAGAGGGGCGGGATTTCATTCGGCTGTACCAGACCCGCAGATCAGGTACCGTGTCCCATGGCACATCGTCAAAATAATCAAAGCAGGACAGGTGTGCGGCGACGGACAGGTCGGCGAGGGTGAGGCTTCGTCCGGCCAGATAGCCGCGGGTCTCGGCAAGATAGTTGAAGAAGGTCAAGGCCGCGCGCAGGGCATGTGCGCCTTTGCGCAAGGTGGTCGAGTCAGGGGAATGGGACCGGCTTCTGGCTATCGCCACTCGCTCGCGCAGAAGTGCCTCGCAAGCTTCTCGGAACATGTCTTCGCTCAGTCGCCAGACCCGCCGTGTTTCAGCCCTGTCTTCGGCAAGTCGAGGCAGCAGTCTGATATCATTATCTGCTTCTTCGAGGTATTCGCAAATCGCGGTTGAACCCACCGCCGTGTAGCGCGCATCATTGGCCCGATGGATCAGCGCCACACCTGACGCGCCCGGGGCGAGCATCTGGACATCGCGGTTTGGTTGCCAAGGCGGGGAGGCCAGGTCCTCAAACACAAGTGCTTTCTCCCCGAGAGCCAGTCGCACGGTTCTGGCATAGGGGTCGAACATCCAGTGAATAAGCCGCTTCATATCCGCGTCACTGTAGCGAAATTTTGCGGCCTGTTAAGCGGCGTACGCCTTATTCGGCACAAAACAAAGGGCGACACCGTTCTGGCGTCGCCCTTGTAAGTCGAATTCGAGATCAAATTAGATGCTAGAACTCGAACCGGATGCCGAACTGGATCTGCCAAAGCGAGCCGTTGACATTGCTGTCCAGCCCGCCGCCATTGGCTGCGAGCAGGTCTTCGTCAAAGTCCGAGAAGACAAAGGAGCCATCTTGCTGCACTTCGACATCGATGACCGGTACCGCTTCGGCAACGTCACCGCGATCAAACTCTTCGAATACATTCCGGCTGCTGCTGATGAGGTTGAGCACATTGTCGAAATCGACAAAGAACAGCGCTCTGGCGTCAGGCAGAAAGCCGTTCAGGAAGGTTGGTAGTTCCTGCTCAAGCCGAAGATCGAGATCGTTAAAGAACGGATCGCTCTGCGTGTTCCGGCCGATAATGCTGCCGCGCAGTCCGGTAAGACCTTGTTCTGTGATGAACTGGTTGAAGCCCGCTTCGTCCGCAGGGGTTGCGAATGTGACGTTTGGATCGCCCAGTTCGGGAATGAAGAGCAAATTACGATCTTCATTGTCTGAGTCGCCGAAATCATTGCCGCTGCTGTCGAAGGCAAAGCTGAAATTCTGTCCGGATCGACCGCGATAGCGAACAGAAATGGCTGATGTCAGGTCGGCAATGAAGTCTTGCTCCAGTCGTGCTGACAGGGTCACCGTGTTGCGGCTAAAGCTGCTGGCCGTCGCCACACGGGAATTGTTCAGCGCAGCTGTTGCGACTTCCTCGAAGTTCGACGTTGCCGTTGAACTGGTCTGCGGGTTCACATCGGTCACATCTGTATATGCGTAACCGATATTCAAATTGAACGCGCCGTCACCGAGACCGGGAACTTCATAATCCCAGCGTTTTGCGAGCTGTAGCGAGACAACATCCGTGTTGCCGCTTGGTCCGGCAACATTGGTCAGAAGAATGTCCTGATCGTCCCCGCCCGCGTCGCAAGCGCCGCCTTCTGCAAGTTGAGCTGCTGGACCGACAAAGCCGGTTCGGGGTCCAGCAAACACGGCGTCACAGCCCGCCAGCAGAGGATCAACCGCGTTGAAGATCGGGCGACCATCGGCTGCCGTCCCGATAGGGGTCAGTGTCAGGTCGACGAAGTCGAGCGCGTCTTTGTTGATTGTGTGAATATAATCAAATCCAATTGTCCAATTATCGAAGAAACCGCCCGCTGCACCCCGGAAGTCGGTGTTGTGGTTGAAACCGATATTGTACCGGATTGCCGTTGGCAGCTCGATGTTCGGATCGACAGCGTCGGTTCGGCCCTGTCCAAGGGCAGCCTGTGCCTGTTGTTGGGCGATGACACAGGCCGGAAGGATCGGATTGGCCGGATCGACAATCAAGTCTGCCGCAGTACAGCCAGGCAGGAAGGACGCGCCGAATCCAACGCCGCCACCAAAATTCGTAAAGGCATTGGAGAAGAAGACTGATGGGTCTGCGCCGGCGAAGATCCCGACTCCACCTGTAAACGTCGTTTGGCCAAACAGATCGAGGGGCGATTCATAGGTTATGCCAACGCGTGGCAGGATGGCGTCGAGATTGTTAAAGCCTTCGGCATTGGAGAAGCCGTAGCGATCCTGAAACGCCTGACTTGCCGTCGGCGTGTCGCTGGAATCGTAGAAGTCATAACGCAGACCAAGCAGGACGGTCAGATCCGGGGTAACTTGCCATTTGTCCTGCACGTAAAGCGAGTGGATGTTGCGCAGGAAGGTTGCGCCAGCATCCGTCGGGTCTCCGGAGAAGGATCCGTTCGCCGTAATCGTGCTGGCTTGGCCTGCAGCGAAATCTGCAACGCTGTCAAACTGGAATGTCCCGGTTGCTTCAGGAATGAACAGGTTGAAAACATCCAGACTATCAAGTTCATAACCGGCGGTCAGCGTATGGTTGCCGGCGAGATATTCCGCTTTGAACTTGATCTGATCGACTTCTTGCTCCAGCGCGTTGGCTGAGCGGAAGGTTCCTGGTCCTGCGGCCAGAATACCGTCATCGCCGCCCGTGAAGACAACAAGGCGGGGGATCGGGTTCTCGTCCTGTGCTTCGCCGCCGCCAACCGGGTTTTGAATGTCGCGGATGTCATTGCGGGAGATCCGGAACTCTGTTGAGAAGTTATCGGTCCAGTCCGAGAAGAAACGCAGGGAGTAACTGTCTGCGCGCGTTCCGGAAACTTCGAATGAGTTGAAGAATTGGAAGTCGATGTCCTGAAAGCTGCCAAGGTCTGGCTCGACGAAAGCTTCGTCCAGGTAGGAATATGTGAACTCGGCACGGTGCTTGTCTGTGACCAGCCAGTCCAGACGAGCGAGTACGCGTGTGTTTTCTTCGTCAACCGTGTTTGGGATGCCGCCGCTTGGGAAGCCGAATGCGTTCTCGGCGATGTCCTGAATGGCTTCGACTTGGGCGAGCGTGCTATCAATGTCATTGGCAAAGCCAAGCTCGTCGGGTCCTGTTCCGACAAAATTTGTATCGGCGAACTGTTCGTAGGTGACCGCGAAGAACAATTTGTCCTTGATAATCGGTCCGGATAGCTGGGCGCCCCAGTTGAGGTTGTCAAAGTCCTGCGGTCCTGTGCTCTGTCCGTTGATCGTATCTCCAACGAGGGCGTCGTTTGAATAAACAAACACGCCTGACCCGTGGAACTCATTAGTACCCGAAACGGTTACGACGTTAATTGCGCAGCCGGTGAACTGGCCGTATTCCACGTCAAATGGCGCAAACTCGACGGAGACTTCCTGGATGGAGTCAAATGGGATCGGAGAGGCGTTGCGGCTTGGGAAACCCGAGGCGTTCAGGCCGAAGCTGTCATTCTGACGCACACCGTCAACGGTAAAGGCGTTAGATCGGTTGTTACCTCCCAGACAGGAGATATTGTCGTCATTTGTTTCGTCAATGATCACCCGTGGGTCGAGACTGATTGTGTCGCGCAGGTCGCGGTTGATCGACGGGAGCGTGGTCAGCTTGTCGAGGCCGAAGCTGCTTCCGGGTCCGATTGCGAGTGGCTGAAGTGTGCCTCCGCGCGTGCCTGTTACTTGTACGGCGGCGAGGGTTCTCGCGTCCGATGCCGCTGCAGGGAGTTGGAAGTCAAGATTGGTCGAGCCGCCAACGGATAGGAAAATATTGTTGGCGACCTGGGTTTGCCGGTCTGTTGCTGCGACGTTGACGGAGTAGGGGCCACCAACGGACAGGTTGCGGGCCGAGAACGCGCCTTGCGCATTGGTGGTCAGAGTCCGGCTTTGATTGGTACGCGTGTCGACCACTGTAATTGTGGCATTAGAAAGTGGGCTGCCTGCTTCATCGACGACAATGCCGCGTATATCGGATGTGGTCTGTTGCGCATAGGCTGCGGGCGGAATGGCCAGAGCAGCGGCCATCGCTGCACTTGCCCCAAAAAGATGTCTTAGTTTCATATTTTTCCCCTTTTAACACGCCGCAGCGTGGCCATCTCTAATGTAGATCACTGTTTCGTGAGCAGCGCTCTAGCAAGCTCTTACAACTTTTTCGGGACAGTTCGATGAAGACTTTGTGACAGCGGTGGATTCTGGCGTAATGTTGCATTTTTGATACCCATTGCGGCGGAATTTGCCTGTCGGGCTCCCGGTGTATTTCTTGCGCCTAACGCTTTTCATATCGCTGCAATCAGGTAGACAGACTGTTCGGAATTGACAGGAGACATGCAATGACCCACACACTCAAACAAGCTCTTGGGGGGGGTGCGGCGGCCGCACTTCTCGCCGGATGCTCGTATTTTCAGGACACTTTCGGGCCGGGTGATTCGGCGGTGCAGGCCCCTGCGCCGGCGGCTGTTCAAGCTGTAACCGGGACCGCACAAGCTGTCGCGCCGAGCGTTGTTCCAGGTGGGCAATTGCCTGAGGGCGTGACACCTACCGCCTACCGGCTCGATCTGCGCGCGGACCCCGAAGAGGCGAGCTTCACCGGCACTGTCAGTATTGATGTTCTGCTCGATGAGACAACAAGCGAGATCTACCTGCATGCGCTTGGGCCTGACGTTCAGAGTGCAATGGCGGTTTATCAGGGCGACATTGCTGTGCCTGCAGAATTTGCAGGCGACCTCGCGGACGGTGGCGTTTCGCGGCTGACTTTTGCGAGCCCGCTGCCTGCTGGTCGCGTCACGCTGAGAATAAATTACACAGCCCCGTTCAATCTCGGTCTTGCGGGTCTCTACAAGGCCGAGCAGGGCGGACGCGCCTATCTTGCCAGCCAAATGGAGCCGATTGACGCGCGGCGCGCGTTTCCGAGCTTTGACGAGCCACGCTTCAAGACGCCGTGGACGGTCACCGTTACCACACCTGCAGGCAACAAAGTTATCACCAATGGGGCAGAAAAAAACCAGACTGTACAGGACGATGGCTGGGTGCGTCATGATTTTGAAACAACCCGCCCGATTCAGTCCTATCTCGTTGCGCTCGCGGTCGGCCCTTATGAGGTGTTCGAGAATCGACCAATCCCGGCCAACAGCATTCGCGCCGAAGACGTACCCTTGCGTTCCTTCGCTGCCGTTGGGAAAGGGCCTCAACTTGAGACCTCCCATGATGCCACCTTCGAGATGCTGCGCATTCAGGAAGAATATTTCAATTATCCCTACCCTTACGGCAAACTTGACCTGATCGCCGCGCCTGATTTTGCCTATGGTGCCATGGAAAATGCTGGCGCGATTATCTATCGGGAAAGTGCGCTTCTGATTAATGATCGGACCTCGCTCGGCCAGAGACGCGGCGCGCTTACCACGCACGCCCATGAATTGGCACACCAATGGTTCGGCAATCTTGTCACCCCGAAATGGTGGGATGACATCTGGCTCAATGAGGCGTTTGCGACATGGATGAGTTACAAGACCATGCATGCCTATGATCCGGACGGTGGCTTTGACCGTTCGCCAATCCAGCGCGGAATCGGGGCTATGGGTGCAGACGCGCTTGCCAGCGCCCGCCAGATCCGCAATCCGATCAATGCCAATGGTGATATTCTTTCCGCCTTTGACGGCATCACCTATTCCAAGGGCGGGCATGTCCTGTCCATGTTCGAAAATTATCTCGGCGAAGATGCGTTCCGTGATGGCATGCGCTTGCACATGATCCGTTTCGAAGATGGTGTCGCCGATGTGAATGATTTCATGGCGTCGCTAGCGGAAGGTTCGGGCAATGAGGCCGTCGTCGAGAGCTTCAAATCCTTCATCTTCCAGCCGGGCACGCCCTTCCTGAATGTGCAAATGTCATGCGCAGAGGGGCGCGAACTGCTTGAAGTGCGCCAGACGCGCTATGCGCCGCTTGGCTCGAGCATTGATGGAGATGTCACATGGAGCGTGCCGTTTGCAGTCACGCTCGGCTATGGTGATCGTACCGAACGGGTTAGCGATTTGCTGACCGACTACTCAACCCGCATTGCGCTGCCGGACGGCTGTCCTGACTGGATCATGCCGAACGCGGACGGGGCAGGCTATTGGCGCTTCACCCTTAGCGATGGCAACTGGGAAGCGTTGGCGGAGAACTTTGATCAGCTCTCCGGCGGTGAGCAGATGATGTTTGCCGACAGTCTGGTGGCTGCATTCCAGGCGGGCGAAGTGTCCGCTGAAGCGATGCTTGCAGGCCTTGCGGTTACACCCGAGGGCGCGTGGGACGCGGCCAGCATTCCGCTCGGGCGCCTGTCAGGTCTGACGGGTATACTGGATGACGCGGACCAAGGCTTGATGCGAGCGAGGCTGCAACAGACCTATCGTCCGGTCTATGACGCGCTTGTCGCGCGCGATGACCTCGATCAAGGAGAAACCCTCCTGCGGCAGCGCCTCTACGGTACGCTTGTGGGCGTGGCCGAAGACGCCGGCCTGCGCGCAGACCTCAAGACCCGCGCGGGGCAATATGTCGGCCTTGAAGGTGAGCCTGATGCGGCCGCACTTCCCGCCGCCCAGCTTGGCTCGGGCATCAGTGTTGGTGTGGAAGAGGGCGGATCAGCCTTCTTCGATGTGGCCTTGTCTTTTGCCAAAGCCTCGCAAAACCAGCGCGAGCGTCGAACCATGATCAACATTCTCGCCGGTGGCGGATCACTTGAAAACGTCACAGCTCTGCTCGATACCGCGTTTACGGAAGACTTTCAGGGGCAGGAAGCCCTGTTTATGCATTATGCCGCTATTGGTCATGATGATCCCGCTGTCGCCGATCTCGCTTGGGGCCGCTTCCAACGTGACTTTGAGAAGCTGCTTGAGCGCGTCCCGGAAATTCGCAAGCCCCAAATGGCGGGCGTCGCCGGATCATTTTGTGATGCCGCCAAAACCGACGAAGCCGAAGCGTTCATCCTGTCCAAAGCCGACCAAATCCCAGGCTTCGAACGCCCATTGGCCCAAGCCGTCGAACGCGCCCGTCTCTGCGCCGCGCTGAAAGCGGAGAAGGCGGATGAGTTGGCGGCGGCTTTGCGGTAGGGGGAGAGATGAGCGAGCGCAAGGCTCCATCGAAAAAGAGCCTTCCTATATTTATAGGTCTTGCGCTGGTTTGCTTGGTGAATGCCGGCCTTGGCGTTTATTTCGTCGCTAAAGCCGGTGCGTTCTGGATTGCGCCCATGTCTGACAGTGCGGGGATGTTGTTCGTGTTGTCGTTCGGTCTGCTGCTCGTTCTAATTTTCAGGAAAGAGCGGCTCAGCCCGATCGCCACTGGATCATTGTTACTGGCGATGGTTCTGATGTCCTATCGTACTTGGAGCGGCGCCTTTGAACAACGCAGGGACTATGCTGACATCCGATTGGCCGTTTCGGAAATTTGTGATCAGGGCAATCCGCAAACAGATGAGACGAGGACATATTGCCGACGCTTTGTCGTGAAGGCTGGTGGATACCTTTGCAATGTCAGCGAGACCCCAATGACCCGCTGCGAAATCGAGTTGCGCAAGGTTTCAAGGCGACCAGATAATCTGGA
>CAZMMU010000004.1:0-118004 GCA_964567455.1 uncultured Hyphomonas sp. | reverse complement strand
ATGGTGCCCAGAAGAGGACTCGAACCTCCACGTCCATAAGGACACTACGACCTGAACGTAGCGCGTCTACCAATTCCGCCATCTGGGCACGGGGTAGCGGAGTGGTGGATACTTCTCCTTTGAGCTCAGGTCAACGAGGAGACTGGCAGAAAACCTGTTCAAAGGCGCTAATTCCTGACACATTTGGGCGATGAGTGGATCGGTGCTTTCAATTTCCCGTTTGTTGGGGCTGCTCGTTTGCGCTTTTGGCCTGAATGTTGCGCAGGCAGAGACTGCAAATATTGCCGTGGCGGCGAATTTCAAACCAGCCATGGAGCCATTGGCGGCGGCGTTCGAACGCGATACTGGACACGACTTGCAGGTGTCTTATGGGTCAACTGGGCAATTCTTTGCGCAGATCCGCCTTGGCGCGCCGTTCGACCTGTTTCTCGCGGCCGATACCGAGCGGCCAAAGAGGCTCTCTGAGACGTATCCGGATCTGCCGGTCCCGAGAGCTTATGCCATAGGACGGCTTGCGCTGTGGGCTCCCAGATTGGACGCCATAGACGATTCAACGTTTGAGGAAGCCGATTTGCGGTTCCTTGCGATAGCCAACGAAAATTTAGCCCCCTATGGCGCGGCGGCTGTGGCCGTTTTGCGATCGCTTGGCATTGAGGACCGGTTTAAAGGGAAAATTGTACGCGGCAGCAATGTGGCGCAGGCTTTTGTGTTTACACAATCGGCTAACGCTGATCTGGGATTTGTGGCCTTCTCGCAGATCTTGTTGCTACCACCGAGAGAACGAGGGGCTTTCTGGCTGCCGCCCCAAGAGCTCTACCCGCCTATTCAGCAGGACGCGCTTTTGTTGGAAAGTGGCGTAGACAATGCAGCTGCAGCGGCATTTTTCGACTTCCTGTTCAGCGATCAAGCGCGCGCGATTGTTGAAGATGCAGGCTACAATCTGCCATGACTGCGCCGGATCTTGCTGCTCTTTTCCTGACGCTGAGACTGGCCTTTGTGGCGACGGTGATCTTGCTTGTTGTTGGGACACCGCTGGCCTGGTGGCTGGCCCGGACGCGCGCTCGCGGGAAACCTGTTATCGAGGCGCTGGTGGCCCTGCCATTGGTTCTACCGCCGACGGTTTTGGGGTTTTATTTGCTGATTCTGCTCAACCCGCAATCAGCAATTGGCGGCTTCTGGTTGAACGTTACTGGGTCGACTTTGACCTTTTCATTTGCAGGGCTTGTCCTAGCTTCTGTGTTGTATTCATTGCCATTTATGGTTCAGCCGCTGCAATCCGCATTCGAAACAATTGCGCGCAAACCGATGGAAATTGCAGCAAGCCTCGGGGCCTCACCCTGGGACGCATTTGTCTCGGTGGCGTTGTCTGCCTCGGCCCGTGGATTTGTGACGGCGATTGTGCTCACGTTTGCCCATACGCTGGGCGAATTTGGTATTGTGCTTATGGTGGGCGGAAACATACCGGACCGCACGCGGGTGATCTCAATTGCGGTTTACGAAAATGTCGAGCAACTCAATTATGCACAGGCGCATAGTCTCTCGCTGATCCTGCTGGCCTTGTCGTTTAGTGTATTGTTGTTTGTGTATATTTTTAATCGGCGGTTTCCAGTTCATGTCGGATAAGGGGCTTCGGATCGACATTGCCGCACAGATTGGTGCGCTGGACTTGCGCATTAAGGAGGTGTGGCCTGCGCGGGGTGTCACGGCACTGTTTGGACCGAGCGGGCATGGCAAGACCAGTATTTTGCGACAGATTGCCGGGTTTTCCCAACCGGACGAGGGACGAATTTCATTTGAAACCGAGGACTGGGTCAATCGGGCAACAAAGCGATTTGTCCCGCCCCATCTCCGTCCGATAGGATTTGTTCATCAGGGCGGAAAGCTACTCCCGAAAACAGTCTATAAAAACCTCTCTTATGCTGAGGCACGCTCTCCTAAGCGCTCTATAAACCCCCTGCCCCAATCGTGGGATAAAGGGGCCCTGATCGAACGGTTCGAGCTTGGCGGATTGCTCGAAAGAACGCCAGATCAGCTTTCCGGCGGGGAGTGCCAGCGTGTTGCATTGGCGCAAGCAATCCTTAGCCAGCCAAGGCTCTTATTGCTCGACGAACCAATGTCGGCGCTTGACGGAAACCGCAAGGCCGCCCTGCTATCTCTCCTCGGTGAGCTGGCTGCAGTCCATGATGTGGCGATGGTATATGTAAGCCACGACATTGGCGAGGTGGCGCAGATCGCAGACCGGGTTTCGATTGTACGGGATGGCCACATCGTAGAGACGGGCGCGCCTGTTGACGTGCTTAACAGGCATGGCTTTCAAACAGAGGGATCGGCGAGGACGGGAACAGTGCTGGCCGGGGTTGTCTCGGCTCATGACGCTGAAATGAATTTGATGAGCATCGCGATTGGCCCGCATGTTTTGAAACTCGCCCTCGATGTGAACCGGCCAACCGGCAGCGTGCTACGGCTCATTGTCCACGCCGACAATGTTGTTCTGTCGACCGAAGTGCCTACAGGGCTCAGTGTCAGGAATGCTTTGACGGGGGTGATTTCGGCAATCCAGCCCGCCGCCACAGCGCTTGCGGATGTGACAATGGAACTGGACGGAACGGACGGGGACACTCTGGTCGCAAGCGTTACGCGGTCGGCGGTGACCGAGCTTGGACTGACGGTTGGGCAAAGCATACATGCGCTCATCAAGACGGCTGTTCTTGCGCGCTAGGCCCGGGTCGTGCGGCTGTGCTTGCTGCCTCTGACAACTCGGCTTAGGTTTGAGCGATGCGCGACGAACGACTTTTCCCTTTGTTTGCAGAGCTCGACACCCTGCCCGGCATTGGCCCCAAGCTGAAGCCGACATTGGCGCGCCTTGTGGGCGGGAACACGGTTTGGGATTTGCTTTTGCATTTACCCGAGCGCTGGCTCGATCGGCGGGTGCGCGCCAGTATTGAAGACGCATTACCCGGCGAAGTCGCTACAGTTGAGGGCGAGGTTCAGTCGCACATTGCGCCCAAGGGGGGCAACCAACCTTACCGGGTTCGGTTGGCTGACGAGACGGGATTTTTGACGCTGGTGTTCTTCCGGGGCGATGGGCGCTGGCTTGGCGGGCAGTTGCCGATGAACAAACGGCGGATTGTGTCTGGCCGCATTGAGGAATTCAATGGCGAGCGGCAGATGGTTCATCCCGACCATATCTGCAATCCTGATCGCGATGATCGCCCACCGCCTGTCGAGCCGATTTACGGGCTGACGGCAGGGCTGACCAATAAGCGCGTGCATACGACGATGCTGGCTGCCCTCGACACTTTGCCCGATCTTGAAGAATGGATTGATCCACACCTTCTGGTGCAGCGCAAATGGCCAAGCTTTGGCGAGGCGATGCAAACATTGCACGCGCCGGAAGCCTATGACGAGTTGTCGTTTCACAATGCGCGGGCGCGGCTCGCTTATGATGAGGCGCTGGCGCGGGAGATGGCGTTTGCGCTGGCACGCGCGGCGCGCGCCGTGCGCAAGGGGCCGGCGATGGAAACTGACTTTCGCGCGCAAGACACTTTGGTAACGGCCTTGCCATTCCGCCCTACAGGCGCACAGATGCGTGCCGTCAAAGAAATCGCGGACGATTTGTCGAGGCCGCACCCGATGCGCCGGATGCTTCAGGGCGATGTCGGCTCAGGCAAAACATTGGTGGGCGCGCTGGCTGCTGTGCAGGCAATCGAGGCAGGTTATCAAGTCGCCTTCATGGCGCCGACAGAAGTCTTGGCGCGCCAGCAATACGCAACGCTCAACACACTGCTAACGCCTTTGGGCTATCAGGTGGCCGCGTTAACCGGGCGCGACAAAGGCAAAGCGCGCGAGGCCAGTTTGATGGCGCTGGCGTCTGGCGAGATACAGGTTGTGGCAGGAACGCATGCCTTGTTCCAGAAGACCGTGGATTTCAAAAATCTCGGCTTGATTATTGTCGATGAGCAGCACCGATTTGGAGTTATGGACCGAGCGAAGCTGGCTGACAAAGCCCTCAGTCCGCACGTTCTGGTCATGAGCGCAACACCAATACCGCGCACGCTGGCGCTGGCGGTGAATGGCGATCTTGATATTTCGGTGCTTGATGAGAAGCCGTTCGGGCGCAAGCCGATCAAGACCAGCGCTGTCCCTGACAGCCGGATTGAGGATGTGGTGCAAGCCGTTGGACGGGCCTGCGGACGCGAGGAGCAGGCCTTCTGGGTGTGTCCCAAGGTCGATGTTGATGATGATGGGTCAAGCGCGGTGTCACGGCATGCCGCTCTGCAAGATCAGCTCGGCGTCCCTGTGGGGCTGGTACATGGCCGGATGAAGGCGGCCGAGAAGGATGAGGCATTGGAAGATTTCCGCGCGGGGCGGACGCGGATATTGGTCGCAACAACGGTCATCGAGGTTGGTGTCGATGTGCCGAATGCCACGATTATGGTGATCGAGCGGGCCGAAGGGTTCGGGCTTGCGCAACTGCATCAATTGCGTGGACGGGTCGGGCGCGGGCAAAAACCGTCTTTCTGTTTGCTGGTTTACCGGCCACCGCTGACGGAGACGGCGCAAGAGCGGCTCGAAACCTTGCGCAAGACCGAGGACGGGTTCGAGATTGCCGAGGCCGATTTCAGACTGCGTGGGCCGGGCGATATGTTGGGTCTGCGGCAGTCTGGCGTGCCCGTGTTCCGCGTCATCGATCTCAGCGAGCATAGCGATCTAATTGCGACAGCGCGCAAGGATGCTGAAGCGTGTGTGCTGAAGGATCCATTCTTCCATTCAAAGCGCGGACGGGCTTTGGTGACGCTTAAGACCCTGCTGGCACCGCGGGTCGAAACGCCCGACGAGTAGGCGAGTAGGCTTTTGCCCGTTCGGGCTAACCCTCTTTGGCTTCCGGTTCTGAAGGCGGGATTTTGTCGATAATATCCACGACCTGCTCCTCGCTGAGGTGGTCTGGAACGACCATGCCGACGGAGACAATCATTTTCGCCCCATCTTCGACGGTCATGTCGAGGTCGATGACTTCGGCCTTCGGAACGAACATATAGAAGCCGGAGGTCGGGTTGGGCGTTGTTGGGACAAAGACGCCCATCATGCCGTCGCCGAGCTTTGCTTTGAGTTCGCCTTTGAGGGGCGCTGTGACAAAGCCAATGCACCATGTCCCTTTCTTCGGATACTCAATCAGCACCATGTCCTTGAACGAGTTATCCGCGCCACTGACAATGGTCTCAAACAATTGCTTGAACAGGGAATAGACGCTGCTGACCAATGGCAGGCGCGAGAGCACTCTATCGCCAGCACGCACCATGGATCGGCCGATCAGATTGGTCCCGATGGCGCCGACAAAGGTCAATAGCAGAATCGCCACAATCAGACCAAGGCCGGGAAAGCCGGGAGTGTCAAAGGTGACGCCAAGCAAGGTGAGCTGGTCAGGAAGATAGGTCGAGGGCCACCAGCTCTCGGGGACAACCTGACGGATCAGTTTTTGGAACGGTTTGTCGAGCCAGCTGAAAAGGCTGATCACGACATAAAGCGTGATGACAATTGGCGCAGCAATGACAACACCCGCAAGGAACCTGTCGCGAAGCCAGACAAACAGGCCCGGCTTCTGCGGTTCATGGCCCTCATCAGGCAAGAGCGGTTTATTGCTGGACATAGAGCTTATCTCTTTAATTAGACTTGGGTTATTCGAGTTTTCCGCGTAATTATGGCCAATATGAGTATGGCAGAACAGATTGAAAGTGCTCTTAACAGGATAAGCACGATTTTCCCTAGCGAAAGTAGCGAGCTGACAGATTTGGCGCGCCTGTCTGGCGGGGCCAGTCAGGAAACCTGGGCGTTTACGGTCAGTGACCCAAAAACCGGTAGAAACCGATATATTTTGAGGCGCGCGCCCGATGGACACGCCGAGGGCCGGTCCGAAGCAGCCATCGCGCTGAGCACCGAAGCGAAACTCATAAAGCAGGCCCGCAATAGCGGTGTTCCCGCCCCGAGTGTTCTGCACATTTGCGCGCCATCGGACGGGCTAGGCGACGGGTTCATCATGGCCTTTCTGGAGGGTGAAACGATTGCGCGTAAGATTTTGCGTGATGAGATCTACGCTGATGCGCGCTCTGATTTGGCGTCGGCATGCGGGACAGCACTTGGCAAAATCCATGCGTTACGGCTTGAAGACGTGGCGGATCTTGCGCTGCCACGCTCAGACGGACTGGCGCAACTCAAGCAATATGAGGATATTTATCGTAGCTTTGAGCGGCCGCGCCCGATCATAGAATTGGCGTTTCAGGTGCTCAGAAAGACGCCCCCTCGTCCTTTGCCCCCCGTTCTGGTGCACGGCGATTTCCGGCTTGGCAATTTGATGATCGACGAACATGGCCTGGCAGGTGTGCTGGACTGGGAACTGGCGCATATTGGGGATCCACGCGAAGATATTGGCTGGATCTGCGTCAATTCGTGGCGGTTTGGGCACAGCGCCAACCGGGTGGGGGGCTTTGGCGCTCTGGAGCCCTTTCTTGCCGCCTATGCACAGGCAGGCGGGCATACTTTTGCGCCGAAAGAAATCGATTGGTGGGAGATGCTCGGATCACTCAAATGGGGCATCATGTGTATGATCATGTACGAATCATTCCGCAGCGGCGCGACGCCAACCGTTGAGCGCGCAGCCATTGGAAGGCGGGTTTCGGAAACCGAAATCGATCTTCTGAATCTGGTCGAGAGAGGGCAATAGCATGCATGACGGACCTTCCATCCAAGAGCTGCTGACCGCTGTTAAGGGCTTTCTTGATAGTGAGGCAATGGCCGAATTGAACGGCCATGGACGGTTCAACGCCCGGGTCGCTTCGAACGTACTGGCCACGGCACTCAGAGAGCTCGAACAGCGCCCCGCCGCTGAAGCTGATGAAATAGCGCGGCTTCAGGCATTGCTTGGAATGCGGGGTGAGACGGGCGATCTGGACACGCTCAATCAAAGCCTGATTGCCAAAATTCGCAGCGGAGAACTGGATGAAACCAGCGTCGAGTTGCTCGCTCACCTTAAAGCTACCGCAATTGCCCAGCTAAATATCGACCAACCACAATATTCCGGCCTGAAATCTTAGAGGAGATGGGCGATTGAAATATTTTATTGGCGCGGCTCTGATCGCGCTTGCCGCTTGGTTTGGGCTCAAAAACCCGATCTATAATATGGCGCTCACAAGAGGCGACATCCACACCCCGCCCCAGCCTGACTATACGTTGGCTGCGGGATGGGCCGATCAACCCGCGCAAACCCCGCCCGGCGCATGGGAGACGCCTTGGGGTGTTGATATTTTTCTTGTCTACCCTGCCCCAAGACTGAACGCGCCACATGGGCGCATCGACGCTGACGAAGCTCTGGTCCACCCTTCACATGCAAAGCTTGCCGCTGAAATCCGCGCTGCCCTTCCGGCGGATGCGGTCGTCTATGTGCCCAAGGTTCGCCCTGTCTCAGCGGCGACGTCTTCGCAGACAGGTCCGACGAATGCAGCTGACGATGTGATCGCGGCATTTGACGCTTATCTCGGCAATACCAATCGCGGACGCGCGATCATGCTCGTCGCCATTGGCTCAGCGAACGCCTCAATTGCCCCGCTGCTTGTGCGTCTGAGTGAAGACGAGTTGCGCGACCGCTTTGCAGGCTTCGTTCATTTCTCGACTGACGATGATGCGAATACTGAGGGGCTTTATCCGGACCTCAAGTGTAGCCCCTCATTAGGCGGCGCTTGTTTCCAATCGGTCTTGTTGGACAGCAAACGCCCGATAACGGATCATCTGCTCCCGCGTTTGCCGAATATGCGCGCTGAATATAGCGTTCTTGATCCGGAAGGGACAGCCGCTGCGGTGGCGGTTCAACAGGAGACTGTCAGCAGCTGGCTCGATGCCAATGCCCCCAAGCCCGCTGAACCCTTGTTCGGGTTTGAAGCAATTGAAGCAGCGCCGATCTATCGTCCCAATGGCGAAGCGATTGGAGCTGCTGATCCCGAGAACTAGCTCTATCGCCTTACACTATTCGTATACGTCGCATACCGGGCGGAGGCGGTGCTTCCGGCGCGCCAGCGAAACACTGCGCTTTTGACATCCAGTCTGCGGCGGCAAGCCCGACGACCTTAAGGTCGGTATCGGCGACATTACGGGTTTGGGTCACCGTCTGGCAGAAGCCTTCCGCTGAGCCCTCGATAAGCTCGGTCGTGCTCTCTTCGCCATAGGTCCAAAGCGCTCCCGACGGCGCGGTCAGCCGAAGATGCGGCATCGGGCCGGGCGGCGTTTCCTTACGGGTCTTATAGGTCCAGCCATATGTGTTGACGCCGAGAACAACGATATTCTGTATACGGTCTTGATTGACGCGCTTTACCCCCAAATGATCATAGACTTCCTGCCCGTGCGCCCATGTCTCCATCAGGCGGGCGGTTATCGAAGATCGCGCGCTCATATCAGGGCCAGCCCATTTGAGACGCTGCTTCGGATCGGCCTCGGCATAAAGCTTGGCCGTCGCGTGCATTTCAACATGCCATCTGTCACGTAAGGCTGGGCCTGAGAGACCTGCAAAATAGTCCCGCTCGAACCCGCGCATTCCGCCCATGTGATTGCCGATCGCAGTCATCCGCGCGACCAGTTCGGTCTCGTCTCTTATTTGCAAACCCGCCATTTCGTTCCAGAAGCAGAGATGCTCAAGAACGGTGTTTATGGTCCACGATTTAAACAAGGTCGGCTCGGCATAACTGGCTGGATCGGTCGCTTCGAGCAATTGATAGAGCGCGTCACTCTCTGCGCGAAAGTCCTCAGCCTGCTGCATACTATGTGTCCATTGTTCCGATCAGGCGTTCATAGGCGGTCAGATAATCTTCCTTGAACTCCTGAACGACCTGCCCTGCGGACATGGATTGGTTCATGAGGCCGACGCCTTGGCCGACCCAGTATGTGGCAAGAGCTTTGGCACCTTCATGACCGCTCTGGCTGAGTTTGTCGATGTGGCCAAGTGCAGGCTCGGAGACGAGCGACTGGAGCGGCATGGGCAGAGGATTTGGCGCGTCATCGGTTTCCCATGCATCAGTCCAGGGTGACCGCAATTGGCGAGAATGCTTGCCTGTGCGTGAGCGCGAGCGGACCGTGTCACGGGACGAAGCGGCGAGCATTTTCTCTTTGACGACGGGGTTGGTCTCGGCCTCTGCGGTTGTCAGCCAGACCGACCCGCACCATGCGCCATCCGCACCCATGGCCATAGCGGCGGCCATTTGCGCGCCTGTGGTAATACCACCCGCAGCGAGGATGGGCGTGGACGCCCCCATCGCTTTGACGGCTTGGTAGACTTCCGGGATGAGCACCATGGTTGAAACATCTCCGCAATGACCCCCCGCCTCCCCGCCTGCAACGATCAGCGCGTCAACGCCTGCATTGACCTGATTGACCGCATGTTCTTTCGCGCCAACGAGCGCACCGGTGGCCACGCCATGCTTTTTCGCCATGTCCATCATGGATTTGGGGGGTACGCCGAGCGCGTTGACGATCATTTTGATGGGGTATTGGAAGGCGACATCCATGCTGGATTCTGCCCCTTCGGTTCCCAGATTTTTTGCGAAGTTGAGGGATTTCTTGCGTGCCGCTTCGAGGTCTACCGTATCGATACCGTGCTCGGACATGATGCTGGCCGCGTAATCTTTATGTTCCTGCGAGACTCCGCCGAGGATGCGCGATTGGTCGAAGCCTGCGGATTTGCCTTCGAACTTGTTGGGAACAATGAGGTCTACGCCGAACGGTTTTCCGTCAATATTGGCGACAATCCAATCAAGCTCCTCGCGCAAACGGTCTGGCGGAAGGCTGACGGCCCCAAACACCCCCATGCCACCCGCTTTGGAGACCGCAACGACAACATCGCGGCAATGGGTGAAGGCCAGCAAGGGAAACTCGATTCCCAGCATGTCGCAGATAGGTGATTTCATCATGGCGGCTCTCCCATTACCAAAGTTTGACGTGATGATCGGGGCATGGTGAAGGCAAGTCAAGCAATGGCATCTGATGGATACCGGCAAAGATGGACGCTTCCCTAGCGGTAAGAACCCAAGGGAAATTTTGGCAACCGGACCTTATCGCTGGCCTCCCAATGCGCTAGGCTGGGGCGAACAGACAAAGGAACCCATGATGATTGAACTTAGCCCTGAGCAAGTGTCCGATTATATCTCCAAAGCGGGTAAGGCGGCCTGGACGGTTGAGGGGCTTGATAGCTCGGTTACCAAGCGGCCAATCAATAAAGTTGGCATCATTGGCGCGGGCACGATGGGGGGCGGGATTTCGATGAATTTCGCCACGGTCGGTATTGATGTCACGATTGTGGAGACCAAACAGGAGGCGCTTGATCGGGGGCTGGCGACGGTTAGAGGTCATTATCAACGATCGGCAGATAAGGGGCGTTATCCACAAGATGAAGTGGACGCGCGGATGAGCCGGCTCAATGGCGTGCTGGATATGGACGCGCTTGCGGACTGCGATCTGGTGATCGAGGCTGTGTTCGAGGATATGGAACTGAAGCGGACGATTTTCACCAAACTCGACAAGATTATGAAGCCGGGGGCTATTCTGGCGACGAACACATCGGCGCTCGATATTAACGAGATTGCGTCTGTCACCTCGCGGCCTGAGGACGTGATCGGGCTGCACTTTTTCTCTCCAGCCAATGTGATGAAACTGCTTGAAATTGTGCGCGCGGATCACACGGCTGACGATGTGATTGCGACCTCTATGGAACTGGCGCGGACGATCAATAAGGTCGCCGTTCTTGTTGGCGTTTGCCCGGGATTTGTTGGCAACCGCATTCTCTACGCGCGGCGGATGCAGGCGATGGAGTTGCTCAATGAAGGCGCTATGCCCTGGGATGTGGATGCGGCGCTCAACGATTTTGGCTTCCGGATGGGCCCGTTCCAGATGTCCGATCTGGCTGGGCTTGATATTGGCTGGAAGAAAGGCGCAACGACGACAAACCCGATCCGCGATGCACTTTGCGAACTGGATCGTCGGGGCCAGAAAACCAAAGCAGGGTATTATGATTATGACGGTCGAACGCCAATCCCGTCCGACGTAACAGCTGATATTGTGCGCAAGGTGACGGGGGCCAGCCATGGGACACCGCCAAGCGCAGAAGAGATCGTCGCGCGGTGCATTCACCCGATGATTGATGAGGGATTGAAGATACTCGAAGAAAGCAAGGCGCAGCGTGCCTCTGATATCGATATTGTCTGGCTCAACGGTTATGGCTGGCCAGCAGATAAGGGGGGACCAATGCTTTATGGGGATATGATTGGCGCGGACAAGGTGCTGGCGACCATGGAGAAGATCGGCGCGAACAATGAGCGGTTTGCGCCGAGCGCGACGTTGCGGCGACTGGCGAAAGACGGCGGCCGGTTTACCGAGGTCGAGCCCGGCAGCTAGCCATTATAGTTGAGCTTCAAGCCCGCCTCGTCCCAGCGGCATTTGGCGAGCACCCCAGTGCCGGACATGGTGACCCATGCGTCTTGCATGTCCGGCCCACCGAAGACGATATTTGTGCACAGGAGGTCGGGGAAGGCTGTATGGTGATGGGCACCATCGGGCGTGATGGTCGTGATTCCGCCATTGAAGATGGTCGCAACGCAAATATTTCCGGCGGCGGTTACAGCGAGCGAGTCGAAATACTGCAAGCCCGGCATGGCAGCAACGACGCGACCACGCTGGAGCGGATTGGCGGGTGTGATGTCCCCCGGCGCGGCCAGATCGTAGGCCCAGAGACGCCCGGTCAGCGTATCGGCCATGTAGACGGTTCGCTCGTCTGGCGAGAGGCCGACCCCGTTTGGGCTGGTGTGCCCCCAATCAAGTTCCTTCACCATTGATCCATCCGGCGACGCGTAAAACAGGCCGCCGAGATCGCGATGGCGGCGATAGGTTTTGCCGTGATCTGTAAAGTAGAAGTTTCCCTGCTTGTCGAACACGATGTCATTTGGGCCTTTGAGCGGATTGCCGCCGACGTTCTCATAGAGCCGTGTGATTTCGCCCGTATTCAAATCCACGCGCTCGATGCGCCCCCCCGAATAATCGGCAGGTGCATGGCCTGGAACTTTCAAGCCTGCGGTCTCGGACCACTCGAAACCTCCATTATTGCAAATATAAAGCGCTCCATCTGGCCCGATGGCTGCGCCGTTGGGGCCACCACCTGTGTGTGCAATGACTTCGCGTTTTTCGGGTCCCCAGACGCGCGTTATGTCCCCACTTTCAATCTCAACCAATATGATGGAGCCGTCTTCCATGAACACAGGACCTTCGGGGAAGTTCAGCCCGCTGGCGACAATCTCGTAATCCATACCCATCTTCCATCTTTATCTGGAGGCTCACAAGCCTTAATGTCTAAGCCTGACAGTGACGGCAAGCGGCGGGCTTGGCAAGGTCATTCATAAGCGCAAAAATCGCGCGTGACACGGCACTCTTCGCCCGCCTCTGCGCATGCAAGAACCGCATCGACGCGCGCATGCCCCGAACGGGACGCCTGCGCATGACCGAACGCGCCTTGAGTATTTGTGGCAAAGGCAAAGCAGCCATTAAAGCTGGAAACAATCCGGCAGGTATCGCCACCGCTCTGACAGGTTGCCAACGCTTCAGCTTCGGCTTCCGCTTTGCTTTTGGAGAGGCGGGCCTCGCCGAGCATGCCATTGGCAGCAAGCGCAAAGGCGCCCCAGCGCGGTAAAGCGCGTTCGATCCGCGCGATGCGGCAGTCAGGATAGAGGGCGTCGCGTGCGGCGACATCATCCCATGTCATGCCGCGTTTCCAACGCCCCGATCCCTGGACATCCTGCCCGTGCGCCAGCGCTGCACCGTCATAGTCAAATGAGACGATAAGTCCCTCTGAAGGGTCGTTACAATTGATCGGGATTTCATTGCCCGGCAACTGGTCCGTATCGAGATTATACCGAACATTGTCCTCAGGATGCCCAATGCCAAGTGCGTGGCTGATTTCGTGCAATACAAGCGAGGGGAAATGGACGCACGCATCGACCGCTTGCCCGACATCGAGATAGTAGCACAAACCCGCATTGAACCGCACATCGGCGCTTTCGATCCGTCCTATTGGGCCAGCGGACATGTTGCCATTGGTTAGAACCATAGAGGCTTGCGGGCGTTCATAAAACAAGGTGTAGCCGGTCGTGCTGGCATTGTTGAAGATGGGAAAGTCGCGCGGCATTGAGCCAAAGAAATCGATCTCTGCGCCCTGCCCACTGCTGGCGAGAGCCGCCAGAGGGAAGTTCGGTTCGACACGGCCGGTGATGTCCGTAAAGCTCAGGCTGGGATGGCCCGAGCCCCAATGATCGAGCGCGTCGCGCAGGGCCTGTTCGATTTGGGCGCAGCTGGACCCGTCAATGAACCGCATCTCGCAGATGCTATCATCAATGGCGTATTCGAGGCCGCCGCCAAGTCCGCGTTCGCCCGTCTCCAGCATGCTTCCTGATGACAACCCCCAGCGCGGGGCATGGTCAAGATGGTCGCTGGCAGAGGACGCCGGTTCCCTCGGCCCTTCGACCACAAAGGCGTTTGCCGACATTGCGCCGAACGATAGGGCGAGAATCAAGGGCAGAAAGGCGCGCATCATTTTGCGACTTTAGCAGAAGCCCTGCTCCACGATAAGGATGAGCCGCAGCGGCTATTGCTTACGATCAAGGCAACTGATTATGAAATTATGGTCATTTTTGGCGTCCGCCTTGTGCGACTTCTCCCAGACCGTCGTCCAACAGGACAGATCGATTTCCGGAAAGAGTGCATCCCCGTCCGGCGAAGCCTCGACGCGGGTCAGGTAGAGACGGTCGATTTGGGCCATCGCCCGCTCATACACCATGCCGCCTCCTGCGATGAAGACCTCGTCCTGTTGTTGCTGTTCGGCGATGCCAAGGGCGACATTGATCGCAGGCGCAAGAGAGGAATAAACCCGCGCGCCGGGCGCAGCATAGGCGCCGTCGCGGCTCAGAACAATGTTCTCGCGGCCCGGTAAAGGGCGGCGGGGAAAGGACTCCCATGTCTTGCGGCCCACAATGAGTGGTTTGCCCGATGTAATCGCCTTGAAAAATTTGAGATCGTCGGACAGTCGCCACGGCAAATCTCCATCGCGCCCGATCACGCGGTTTTGTCCCATGGCGGCGATTGCGCAGACTTTTATGGTTTGAGCCAAGGTAGGTTTCCTTCTGGTGCGCTAGAAAGCATGACGAGCCGGGCTGGGTTGTCTTGTCACTTTGCGAGATTTACCGACAAGATGCTATTATCCGCATCGTACATGCAAGCAAGGGTTATCCGTGGATTTCATCGTAGAGAACCAATCAGTCTTTCGTCTCGGCATTTTTGCTGGCGTTTTGGTGCTGATGATGGCGGCAGAGGCGTTGCTGCCGCGGCGCAAGCGGACATTACCTCGGCTAAGGCGCTGGTCGACCAATCTGGCTCTGGTGGTCGTCAACACGCTTGCGGCGCGCCTGCTAGGGCCGCTGGTCGCGGGCACGGTGGCTATCTTTGCGGCCGAGCGCGGGATTGGCTTGCTGAACATGGTGGAACTTCCCCAAGCGCTGGGCGTGCTGTTCGCGGTAATCGCGCTGGACATGGCGATCTACTGGCAACATGTCGCTTCTCATTATGTTCCGCTCTTCTGGCGGTTCCATAAAGTCCATCACGCTGATCGCGATATTGACGCGACAACCGGGGTGCGTTTCCATCCGGCCGAAATTGTATTTTCGATGCTGTACAAGGCGGTATGCGTGCTGGTACTGGGTCCTTCGCTTGTTGCGGTGATCTTGTTCGAGGTGGTTCTAAATGCAAGCGCCATGTTCAATCACGCCAATTTCAAGCTGCCGATTTGGCTCGACAGTCTGATCCGCACCCTATTCGTCACCCCTGACATGCACAGGGTCCACCATTCAGAGATTGTGCGGGAAACAAATTCGAACTTCGGGTTTTGTCTGTCGGTCTGGGATCGCTTGTTTCGCTCATATCGCGCCCAGCCAGAACATGGCCATGACGGGATGGTGATTGGATTGTCCGAGCACCAAACCGCAGCTCCGGGGAAGCTGACATGGAGTCTCGCCATCCCCTTCTCGTCAGGCCGGCGCACGACTTCCAGCAAAACAAAGGCGGCCGAATGACCCGCAAACTTCCCCTGACAATCGCCGCCATGGTCGCCATAGCCGTCATCACGCTGGTCGTCCTGTTGCCCGAAGCACAAGCGGACAATGAAAGCCTCGATGCGATCCATGACAAAATCGAGCTGAGATACCCCGATGTGTCGCACATAGAGCGCGAGGGATTGAGCACACTGCCAGCGGACACTCTCTATTTCGATGTCCGCGAGCCGGACGAGTATGCCGTCAGCCACATTCCCGGTGCCGTACAAGTCTCGCCGGATATTTCGCCAGACGCGTTCATGGCGCGCTTTGGTGACGAGATCGAGGGCAAAACTGCGGTGTTCTATTGCTCGGTGGGGCGAAGATCGTCACGCCTGATTGATCGGCTCGATCATGTCCTCGAAGAAGAACAGACGACCGCCTATAATCTGGAGGGCAGCATCTTCCGCTGGCACAATGATGAGGCACCGCTTGTGAATGATGCCGGCGCAACGGAAAAAGTGCATCCGTACAACTGGCTCTGGTCGCGGCATCTCGAGCGTAAAAACCAGACGAGCTACAAACCTTAGCAGAAACAGGGCGCAAGCGAGGCTAGTGGGTCCAGGGTTGCTTGCGATCGGTCGAAAAGTTCTCGGCATAGGATTTGACAAGCCGCTTGCGCTCGCGCGCCTCTTCAACAGAAAATGTGAGCCCTTCACGCTTGGCAAAGGCCACAGCCTGAGCACGGGTATCAAAGGTCATTTTGATCTGGCCGCTCATATCATCAACCGACGTCCAACCCATGAGCGGATCGGACGTGCGCTCCGCACTTGAGGCAATCTGAAGGACCCAGCGTCCAGCCTTGCCGCGCCCTGACTGCATTGCGGATTTCCGCGCTTGAAAAATTCTAGCGTCTGCCATGTCGACCTCTGCATATGTTTCCCATCGGATACTCTGATCCGACCGCAGAAACAAGCCGGAGGGCAGCATTTGATCTTGCCAAACGGCCAGCGCTCTGCAAGTTCCAGCAAACACACGGATCGGAGCGTCATCCATGACACAACAGCCGGACAAGCAAGTTGATCATAGCCCGTTTGCACACCTCGTCGAGATCATGACGCGGTTGCGCGATCCAGAGACCGGGTGTCCTTGGGACATCAAGCAGGATTTTGCTTCGATCGCGCCTTATACGATTGAAGAAGCCTACGAAGTGCTCGACGCCATCGAACGCGGCAATATGGACGATTTGCGCGAAGAATTGGGCGATCTTCTCTTGCAAGTCGTGTTTCATAGCCAAATGGCTGCGGAGGCCGGGTATTTTGGAATTGATGATGTTGCCGGCGCCATCAACGACAAGATGATACGGCGGCATCCGCATGTATTTGGTGACGCGACCGAGCGCGATGCTGACAGCCAAACGCTCGCTTGGGAGGCTCAGAAGGCCGCAGAGCGCGCCGCGAAGGCTGGCGCGCAAGGAAAGACGTCGGGGTCCCCAAGCGCGCTAGACGGTGTCGCCCTCGCCCTGCCCGCTCTGACCCGCTCGGAGAAACTTCAGAAACGTGCTGCGCGCACTGGATTCGACTGGGACAAGGCGGAAACGATTTTCGAGAAGCTTGATGAAGAAACTCTGGAAGTGCGTGAGGCGATGGCTTCGGGCGACAAGGATGCGATTGAGGACGAAATTGGGGATCTACTCTTCGTGGTGTCGAATCTGGCGCGGCATTTGAAGATCGATCCCGAACTGGCCCTGCGGCGGGCCAATGGCAAATTTGAGCGACGGTTTCGCGCTATGGAAGAGGCGGCGTCGGACAGTGGCGAGACATTTTCCGAGCTCGATATCGTAGCCCAGGAAGCTTATTGGCAGCGCGTGAAAGCGGCGGAGACAGGCTGATCGGTGCCTTGATCAGCCTGGCGACTGCGCATCAAGGGCCACAGTCGGGAATGTGGATTGAAAGCGGCCAAGTTGGGCCAGCGTGAAACTGATCTTCATTTTGATATGGCCGGTTTCAGGATCTGTGATCTCTTCGAGCACGTCGGTAGAGTCATGTAGCCAGCCGCGCGCGGCTCCATCGGCTGGCCCAAGCGTGACACCAATCCGCACAGCGCTGGTCTGGAGCGCCGCGGAGATCGCCTCTGTCAGCGCCTCGATTCCCGTACCGTCGAGGGCAGATACGAGCACAGCCGGATGAGGCTGATTGGCAGCTGCCTTAATCGCCATATCAGCGCGCAGGTCGGTATCGAACCGGTCACTTTTGTTCCAGACCTCAATCAGAGGCGGCAGTGGGCTGTTACTGTTCTCTTCCAAAGCGCCCAGAACGATCTCGACATCGCGCTTTTGCTGGTGATCATCAGGGCTTGAGCGGTCTCGCACATGTAGCAAAAGGTCTGCTTCCATGGCTTCTTCGAGCGTGGCTTGGAAAGATTCGATCAGATGGGTCGGCAGGTCTGTGATGAAGCCAACCGTGTCTACGAGCGCGACGGGTCCGATCTTGGGCAATTCGACCCGCCTTATGGTGGGGTCAAGCGTTGCGAATGGCATGTCTTTGGCCATCACGTCCGCTCCGCTAATACGGTTAAACAGGGTTGATTTGCCTGCATTCGTATAACCGACAAGCGCGATCACAGGTGTCCCTGACTTGCGGCGGCCATCTCTCTGTAGCCCACGGGTCCGGCGGACATCTTCAAGGTCTGCGCGCAAGCGGCGGACTTTGGTATCGAGCATACGCTTATCGGACTCAAGCTGGGTTTCGCCCGGCCCCGACAGGAAGCCGCTACCGCCGCGTTGACGTTCCAGGTGTGTCCATGTTCGCACAAGGCGCGAGCGCTCATAGAGCTGGCGAGCGAGTTCGACTTGTAACTTGCCTTCGCGCGTGCGCGCCCGCAGGCCGAAAATTTCAAGGATGAGCCCCGTACGGTCGATTACTTTCATTTCAAGTCGGCGCTCAAGATTGCGCTGCTGGACGGGCGTGAGCGCGCCATCAATGATCAGCAGGTTTATCCCCGCCTCTGTGATCGCATCGGTGACGCGGTCCAATATGCCAGCCGATAAAAGATGGGAGGGCGAAACGCGGCGCACCTGCTCGGCCTGGACAAAACCAAGCTCGCAACCAAGCGCTTCGGCAAGGCCGCTGGTCTCCGTCAACCGATTATCCGAAGGGCGATCCGCGGGCTTGAACCAGGGGATGACGACACCCGCCCGGCTCGTTTCAGGCACCCTGTTTATCGTTGCGCTCAAGAGCGGCTACCCATTGGTCTCGCTGTCTTCTTCATCAAACAAGGACACAGGCGCATTCGGCGCGATTGTGGAAATGGCGTGCTTGTAAACGAGCTGTGGTGGACGGCCCTCGCCGCGCAAAAGGACACAAAAATTGTCAAACCATGTCACCACGCCCTGAAGCTTCACGCCATTGACGATATAAACCGTCAGCGGCGTGCGGGATTTTCGCACTGCGTTGAGAAAGGAGTCTTGCAGGTTCTGCTTTTTTTCGGAAGCCATTTCTTGTCCAATTTTCTTGTTTGTTAGCGGCTAAAATGTTTACGCCTTCGACGCAAGGTACGTTTGGCCTATAAACATGAGTATTTTCGCAAGGTAAACCATAATCACCGGGCTAAAGCTCTGTTTGGCGGAGTTGCCTATTTCCTAGGCGCGCCAGAAGGCAGGGTTCAGCGTTGGCAGGAGCGCCAATATTTCCAGGCGGCCAAGGATCATTCCGAACATAACGACTGAATGCTCCAATCCATTGCTGGCGTCACCAAGATCGATCAACCAGCCCGAATTTGAAATGGCGCCGACCGCAACAGACATGGATGATCCAAAGCCTTCGCCGAGAAAACTCAGGCACACAAAGACAAGCGAGACCGCTGCGATATAGGCGATCAGATAAACCCAAACGCCCAGCACGGCGCTCTGTTTCTGTTGCCGGTTGCGGTATCGCAGCGCAACAACGGAATTCTGAAAGCCCAATTGCGCAAACTCCTGACCGGCCCGCCTTAAAAGGATGATGATCCTTGCGAGTTTTATCCCGCCCGCCGTCGAAAGCGCGGCGCCGCCAATGAGAGCTGGCAGAACCAGAACGGTCACGGGAAGGGTCGATTTGATCTCATCGACGCTGATGCCGAGCGACAGGCCAGATGTGGAGATTGATGACACGGCCCAGCTCAAGGATTTGAACACATCCACGCCGCCAAGCCAGGCAAGCAGGCCAAGCAGGCCAATGAGGCCGACGAGCAGGAACAGTTCGGCATCAACCGCTGCAAACCGCAGACGCTTCGGGCTAAGGTTCATGAGAACGGCGAGGCCCGATGTTGCCAGCACAAGACCAGAAAAGACAATAAAGACTGCCGGACCGCCCTGAACAATATTCTCATTGTGGTTCGGATCAACCAGCCCTGTGGACGCAACGCTGATAGCAATTCCCATCGCTTCGCCAGGTTGAACACCAGTGAAGAGGAGCGCGCTGAACACAATGCCGATCAGACTCAAACACACCATGATGACGGCACGCAGGACGCGCGGTATCGCATCAAAGAAACTGCCATCCGGAATCGTGAAAAGGACAGATCGCTGAATACCCGGGCCGCCAAAACTCAAGGCGGCGAAAACACTGGCAGCAAGCACAAGGCTGAAGACCATCCCCACGCAATGCAGAACACCCCGCCAAACCAGCAATGAGACTGGCCAGTTATTGCCATCCAGATCAATCACCGAATGACCTGTCGTCGTCAGACAGGCGACGGCTTCGTGAAGGCCAGCAATAATAGATGGCTCAGCGGTTCCGAAAACAAATGGCACAGCCGCCGGAATGGGCGCGCCAATGCACCACAGAACGGCAACCGCCAACGCGTCATTTACATGCGATCGGCGCTCTGGAGCTGATGTGAGCTGCAGACACATGGCTGCAAGCATCAAAGTCAACAAGAGGACAATGCTGAAGGCCATGATTTGGGATGTCTCGCCATACAATAAGGCGACAAGCAATGGCAGTACCATGGTCCCGCCAAGGGCCAGCCCCATATAGGACAGGACGCGGATAATCGCGATATGATTCAAGGCCGCCTCCCTTCCTGGCTCGATCTATCCGGTTAGAAAAATTCCGGACTGACCCTGAAGAATTGCTCGACCTTACGGGTCATGTGCTTCTCGTAGAAAACGATCACCCTGTCGTCGGGTTTTACGCGCAATGTTGGCGTTGGCAGGAAAATCTCGCCGCCACGGATCACCGCTGCTGCTGTAACCCCTTCGGCCAGATCGTCATAGCCGATGTTCTGGCCAATCAATGGGGAGCTTTCGAGCACGACCCCTTCTACAGTCTCCGCCGCTCCATTTTCGAGCGATAGGAGGTTCAAGATACGCCCTCTGCGCAAGCGCTGCAGGATGCGCGAGACCGTCAGCGCGCGCGGGTCTAACACCACATCAACGCGCAGATCACGGCTGAGGCCGGCGAGCTCAATGGAGTTGACAAGCGCCAGAGTCCGCTTGGTGCCGGCGCGCTTGGCAAGATTACAGATCAAAAGGTTCGACTTGTCATCATTTGTCAGCGCGATCACAAAGTCCGCGCTGCTGACGCCCGCCTCTTCAAGGATTTCCGAGCTTAGTCCGTCACCGCTGATCACGATGGAGCGTTTGAGCTGCATCACCGCTTTTTCGGCCCGCACGGGATCATTCTCGACGAGCCGGACCCGGGCGCTAAGTTCCTCCTCGATCTTGGAAGCGAGATAGACACCGATATTGCCGCCGCCCACAATGACAATGTGCTTGGCGTCATTATAATCCTTGTTCAAAATCCGTTTGATGCGTGATGCGTGCGCGTCTTGCACCGTAAGATAAGCGCGGTCGTCTTCAAGGAGCCGATCATTGGAGCGAGGCGCAAACAAGGTCTTACCGCGCCCGATCCCGACGACGCGGGCCTCAAGATCGGGAAAGAGGTCCGAGAACTGGTCTAACGCAGTATCCAGCACGGGGCTATCTGGGCCAACTTCGAACCCGAAGAGCTTGATTTTCCCTTTGGCAAAGCTTGCCGTCGTCAGCGCGCCGGGCGTGCGAATCCGTTGCAAAATAGCGTCTCCGACGGCGATTTCGGGAGAAATGACCATATCAATCGGCAAGCCGCCCCGCGTGAACAAATCACCGGCGCTCTTCTCAAGATAAGCTCGCGCGCGGACACGGGCGACTTTCGTCGGAACATTGAACAGGGTATGGGCAATTTGGCAGATCACCATGTTCACTTCGTCATGATAGGTGACCGCAATGATCATTTCGCATTCTTCCACGCTCGCAGCGCGCAGCACATCAGGATGAGCGGCATGGCCAACGACTCCACGCACATCAAGTTCAGTCGATACTTTGTCGACAAGTTCGGGATCATTATCGACAATAATGATGCTGTGTTTTTCGGCCGCAAGTTGCCGAGCGATGCCCTGCCCCACGCGGCCCGCACCACATATCAAAACGCGCATGTTCTACTTCCCTTGGCGAGCCTGCCCAGATTGTATGCCCAGAGCCTTTAATTTTCTGTGCAAGGCGGAACGTTCCATACCAATAAATTCAGCCGTTTTGGATATATTTCCGTTAAAACGGGCGATCTGGATCGACAAATATTCCTTTTCGAACTGTTCACGCGCATCCCTAAGGGACATGCCAACAAGTTCAGCCGATCCCAGTGGTTGTAGCCCTTCAGAGGCGCTACTTTGCTCTGTTGGCAGTTCTTCCACACTCACAGGGCGATCAATCTCGGAGGGAGACAGGATCATGATCCGCTCGACGATGTTGCGCAATTGGCGAATATTGCCCGGCCAATCCATGGACTGTAACACGGCGATCGCTTCATCCGAAAACGGACGCGCCGTCAGCCCCGATGAACCGCTAATGTTGCGCGAGAAGTATGTGATCAAGTCCGGGATATCCTGCCGTCTCTGGCTCAGGGACGGGACATCAAGCGGCACAACATTGAGCCGATAGTAGAGATCTTCCCGGAACCGGCCGCCTTCGATCTCTAATTCCATATCCTTTGTCGTTGCCGACATTACCCGGACATCGACATTCACATTCGACCGGCCGCCAACTCTCTGAAAGCGTTGATCCGTCAACACGCGAAGTATCTTGTTCTGTGTTCCACGCGGCATGTCAGCCACTTCATCGAGCAATAATGTTCCGCCATGGGCGCGCTCGAACAAGCCGATTGCAATCGGTGTTCCGTTCTCATCCTCCTCGCCAAACATCTCCCGTTCCATCTGATCTGGCGAGAGGCTGGCGGCATTGACGACCATGAACGGGCCGGTGCTCCGGTTCGACTGTTCGTGGATCAGGCGTGCGGCGAGTTCCTTGCCAACGCCCGCCTTGCCTCGAATCAGAACGCGGGAATTTGTTGGTGCCACCTTCTCGATAGCAGCTCGCAGGCTCTGTGCGGGTGGACTGGTCCCGATCCATTGTTCGTCGAGCCCGGCTTTTGATTTCAGCCGCTCATTTTCACGCTTGAGGGATGCGGCCTCAATGGCCCGTCCGATGACATGCAACAGTTCGCCACTTTTGAACGGTTTCTCGATAAAATCGTAAGCGCCGCGTCGGATTGCCGCGATGGCTGTCTCGCTATTTCCGTGACCGCTGATCAGGATAATCGGCAGAATCGGATCAACGGTTTTGAGATATTGAAGGACTTCGAGCCCATCCATCCCGCTGCCTTGAAGCCAGACATCCAGCACCACAAGCGACGGTGTTCTCAGGCGCACTTCTTCGATGGCAAGCTCCGCTGTCGCGGCCGTGCGGGTCTGATACCCTTCGTCTTCAAGCACGCCAGCCACAAGCTCGCGAATGTCCGGTTCGTCATCGACGATTAGAATGTCGCTTATCATCAGACTGATTCCTTCTCCGAACGTTTGGTCTGCCCGACATCTTCGAGAAATTCCGTTTCGGGCCTCAAGGGTAAAGTTATCCTCACGCGAGCACCGCGCGCGCCGTCAGAACGCGACTGCAGCGTAATTTTACCGCCATGATCCACAATGACGCGGCTCACGATGGCAAGTCCCAACCCTGTACCGCGGTCACGCGTCGTGACATAGGGTTCGAGCAGTTTGTCGCGCGCTTCCAACCGAAAGCCCGGGCCATTGTCTTCTATAATAACTTCAAGGCTTTCGGGCGATGGCACCGCGATCAGCTTGATCTGGCCGATGACTTCAACATCTTCTGGCAGGGACTGGATCGCTTCAAGTGCATTTTTCGTAAGATTGGCAAAGGCCTGCCGCAGGAGCCGCTCATCTCCTTGCAGAATAATTGGCTGCTCGGGCGCTTCAACCACGACGCTGATATCGGGCGCGCCGACCCCTTGGGCAAAGGCGGCGTGCCGCAGCATGGCCGAGAAATCGAAAGCGCGGATATTCGGCTCCGGCATCCGGGCAAAGTTGGAGAACTCATCGACCATTCGTCCAATATCCGCTGCCTGGCGATTAATGGTTTCCAGGCTCCGCACAAACACGCCATCATCGTCAATCTTGTCAGCATATCGGCGCGACAAGCGGTCGGCCGAAAGCTGGATCGGTGTCAGCGGGTTGCGTATCTCATGGGCGATACGGCGGGCGACATCACGCCAGGCCATATGGCGTTGGGCGGTGACGATTCGGGTCGCGTCATCAAAGGTCAGAACGCAGCCCCCGTCTGCATCCATTTGTGTTCGCAGGCGAATGTGCCGGGTGTCGCCGCCAATGCTGATTTCGAGAGAGGCGTCATCGGCTATCTGTTCGCGCAGGACATGCTGCGCGCGCGCGCGGAACTCGGGTAATATGTCGCCGAGCGGACGGCCTTGCAGCTCACCTTGACCGATCAGAGCCTCAGCGGAGGAATTGGCGAGCGTTACGGTCAATGCCCGGTCGGTGCGAATAACGCCAGCGCTAACCTGCGACAGCAGGGTTTCGAGAAATTTGCGTCGTTTTTCAGAGGTTGACCGGGCGCTGACAAGCGCTGCGCGCTGGGTCCCTAATTGTGCGGTCATCGTGTTGAACGAGGTCGCAAGCTCATCGATCTCATCATCACTCCCGGGTGGCGGCACGCGCGCGGTCAAGTCACCATCGCGCACTCTCTGTGCGGCCGTTGCAAGGCTCCCAATTGGTCCGGCTATGCTGCTTGCCGCTTCGAGACCTAGTCGCGCAAACAGCAAGAGTGCCAACGCAACGATCTGAACATAGGCGACGAAAAAAATAGATTGGAGCTGGAAAATCGCCGCTTCCGCTTCGCGATATTGTCGCAATGCCGACTCAGCTTGTCGGTACTGGGAAAAGGTCGAAGGTGAGGTTTCTTTGAGGACGTAAAGGTAGAGACCACCATAGTTTTCGAGTTTCACCAATGCGGTCACAAGTCCTGTGTTCTCATAGAGGGTCAATCCGATCACGCGGGCGTCGGATGGATCTGCGCCAACCATGTCTGCCTCCCCCAGCGCACGGGCATCCGGCGGCACGAAATTCGGCAGCTCATCCAGTTTTGCCGTGGCCAACCGATCTCCTGCCGCATTGATAAGATAGGCCATACGGAAGGAACGGAAGCCCGCCTGCAAACCCAGAAAGTCGGCGAAAACTGACGGGGTTTCGCGATAGCCAATGGCAGTCTCGGGATAATCAATATCCTGAGCCATCAGGCGGGTGTCTTCTTCAAATTCGGATACAAAGGAATCGTAATTTTCACGTGTCAGCTTTGCCGTGTCTTCGACGAACGCCTCAAGATTGTCATCGATATAGGTGTCGATTCCCTTGGCCAGCGCCGCCCCCAGAACCACCGCCACGATGGTCGCGGGCACAACCGAAGACAGGCTAAACAGCAGCAAGAAGCGCTTGATTAGTCGGCCGCCCTCCTTGTTCGAGCGCTGGGCTTGCAAAGAGCGGTAACGATTGACGAGCCAGACAGCCAGTCCTGCAATCAGTACGAAATTGATCGTAATTAAAACAAGATAGTAACCGGCAAAGGGTTGGATCGGGTTCAAACCAGAAATGGTCAGCAGCGTGACAACCGTTGCAATCAGAACCGCCGCAATGAAGACGACCTGAAACTGACGACGGCCTGGGAACCGCTTGAATAACTCTGTTTTGCCGCTCACACGACCTCTCTACGCTTGCACTTGTCACACAAAGGCAACAGTGGTGCAGTAGAGCAACAGTCGTGTTAGAGGTCAATCATTCTTCTGCAAATCCGAGTGATTTCATTTTCGCCCGCAGCGTGTTGCGATTGACACCGAGCAGACTGGCCGCCCGAACTTTGTTGCCAGATGTTATGGTGAGCGCAAGCTTGATCAGAGGCCGTTCAAGACCGGCGATGACATCCTGATGGACGTCGCTTTGCTCCTCGGGTGCAACTGCCATGAGTTTGGGCATGATATGTGTTTTCAGGACCGTTTCGAATTCATCTTCAAGCGTCACCGAAGATGGTGCCAGGCGGGTGAGATCTACGCTCATCGCCATCTCCACATCCCTTGCGGTAATCAATTCGTCAGGGCTAAGCGCGCACAGTCGTAGAATGATGTTCTCCAATTCGCGGACATTTCCCGGCCAGTCATACGCCGTCAGCATATCCATGCTGGCCGCATCCAGCCGCTTATTGGGCAAACCGTTGTCGCGCGCGCGCACGAGGAAGGCTTGGGCCAATTCGGGAATGTCTTCCTTACGCTCGCGGATCGGCGGCAGGCTCAAGCGCACGACATTGAGCCGATAAAACAGGTCTCGCCGAAACTCGCCATCCACGACACTTTGATCCAGATCATGATTTGTCGAGACGATCAGCCTTGCATGACCGGGCCGTCGCAATAGCCGGACAAGGCGCGCCTGGGCGTCCGGCGACAGGCCTGCCACTTCGTCAATATAGACCGTCGAGCGAACATCGGACCGGATCGCGGCGAAGGCATCTGTCATCTCGTCTGCATTGACGCCATCCAGATCGAGCGCAACGAATGGTGCATCTGAATACTGGCCAAGATTGTGAATGGCGCGCGCCGTTAGCTCCTTGCCGCACCCCGCCTCGCCTTCAATCAGGACGGTGAGGCTTGTATTCATGATCCGCGAAACAACGCGGTAGACATCTTGCATCTGCTCGGATCGTCCAATTAGCGGCAAGACCGCATTCTGCTCGGCTTTACGTGTCTCTCGATCAATCCGGCGCACACCGCTGGGCTTTTTGAGGGCGCGGGCGACAAGGTCCGTCAGCACTTCAATATCGAACGGTTTTGGAAGATAATCGAACGCGCCATGCTCGGCAGCCGAGGCAGCGGTCAGGATTGTGTTTTGACCGCTCATCACAATGACAGGCAGTTCCGGACGTTCGAGGCGGATCGCCGGCATAATGTCGAAGATCGGGTCTTCATCGAGGTAGACATCGGTAACGATCACATCGCCCTCGCCATTGCGGACCCAGCGCTGCAATGCATCGGCAGAGGCCGTCGTGCGGACGCTGTAACCTGCTGATGTCAGCGTCTGGCTTATGACCAGCCGGATGGCCGCATCATCTTCGGCAACGAGTATGGTCGGTTTGGCCATCAGGCGGACCTCGCAATGGGAATGAACAGGGTAAAACGCGTCCGCCCGGGGCGGCTGTCTAATTCGATCGCGCCATCATGGGCGCGGACGATCTGATTGGCGATGGTCAGGCCGAGCCCACTGCCAGAAGCTTTTGTCGTCTTGAACATATCAAAAATGCGCACTTGCTGGTCAGCGGGAATGCCGGGGCCGGTGTCAGTGATCGAAACCTGAACCGAGCGCTGACCGACCTTTTCGCCCGCGCGTGGCTGTTGGCGGCTGAGGGCAAACCTCGTCGCCACGCTGATTTGTCCGCCCTGCCCTGTCTCGCGCATGGCCTCAATGCCGTTGCGGATAATGTTCTGGAAAGCTTCGTGCATATGATCGCTGTCGGCATAGATGTCGGGCAATGACGGGTCGAAATTTCGCTCAATGCTGACACTGCTCCCAAAGGCAGCCTCTTCGGCCTGCAAGACCCTGTTGAGGATCTGATGGACATTGCAGGGCAGCCTGTAGGGCGCTGAGAACAGTTCGAACGCGGACAATTGATCCACAAGACGGGCAATGCGGCCTGATTCCGAGACCACAAGTTCCAGCAGTTCGGATTGCTCGGCATTTGCTGTGCGCAAAAGTAGTTGCGCGGCGCCGGAGATCCCTGCGAGCGGATTTTTTACCTCATGTCCCAATATCTTGCCAAACGCCGCTAAACCGCCTGCTTCCGCGTCCTTGGTGTCAGGCAGTTTCCCCGCTGACAATGCAAGTACAAAGCCTCCATCTGGCGTCGCATCCACGCAAATATGGACAATTTCCTGATCGAGCGCCGGACCTTTGATGCGCAACCCGTCCGAGACCACCTGCCTTGAGGTCTCTTCGGCGGTGTCGAGGAGATCGAACAACGGATTGTCATGATAGATGAGTTGGGACAACCGCCGCCCACGCGCGGTGTTGCGGGATAAACCCATGAGCTTTTCCGCGCCCAAATTCATGGCTTCAATTGCGCGCTTGCGTGACAGGGTGATGAGCGCCATCGGCGCAAGATCGGGGTCAATTGCCGGCATGGATTGGAGATCGACTGTGGGCATTATCAGGCTACCCTTTCTGCATGGACGGGAACAAACGTGGCGCGAAGGGCCGCGCGCAGCTCATCGATGTCACTTATCTGGCACAAGGTTGATTGCATTTGTCTGCGGGTGCTCGGCGACAAATCTATCGGTAGGTCGAGCACTGCAGCGGAGATGTGTTTCCGGCAAATCCGAACGCCGAGCGATGGGCCGTATAGGTCCGCTGCGTCGCTTAGCTGTGCGAGCAGGCTTTCTAGCCTGGTGGCACAATCGGGAACACGAAAAGGTTGTCCGGCGAGGTCTGCGGCGATCTGCGCAGGCAGCCAAGGTCGCCCAACGGCCGCGCGCCCAACCATCACGCCATCCGCGCCAGAGGCCTCAAGCGCTGACCTGGCATCGTGGGCCGTCGCAATGTCACCATTTGCGATTACTGGCACACTGACGGCTCCGACCGTTTCGGCAATACGGGACCAGTCGGCGATGCCTTTGTAGAACTGGCAGCGGGTTCGACCATGAACGGTGAGCATCTGGATGCCAGCCGCTTCGGCTCTTTGGGCAAGCTCGGGGGCATTGAGGCTATCATCGTCCCAGCCAAGTCGCATTTTGAGCGATACGGCCACCCCATCGGCCCCTTCCAGCGTGGCAGCGATAATTGCGTCCGCAAGCTCAGGTTCGCGCATTAGAGCCGAGCCGGACAGACCGCCTGTCACCTTTCGCGCCGGACAGCCCATATTGATGTCAATCATATCAACGCCCGCTTCGGCCATCAGACGCGCCGCTCCGCGCATATGTTCTGGTTTGCGCCCGGCAAGCTGCACGATCCACGGGCTATCAGAATCCGGACGACAAGCGCGCCGCACAACATCTGGGCGTTCGGCTAGCAATTGCTCGCTTGCCGTCATCTCCGAAACGACCGCATCAGCGCCGAACCCCAGAGCTTGCCGTCGGAACGGGGCGTCCGTTGCGCCCGACATTGGTGCAAGCCAAACGGGCACTGCCTCAAATTTAAGCACATTCAACACTCTGGCTCACACCTTACTATCATTTTGCTTGGTTTATGTGCAGCAATGACTGCTCTGTCAAAGTGAAATGTCGCTGGCGAAGTGCGTACAGACGATTTAAGCAGATGGGATGAGCAGACCTGTTGCGATTATAGTTGCTGCCGGACAAGGCGCCCGGATTGGCGGAGAAACGCCCAAGCAGTTTCGCCAGCTGCTCGGTAAGCGCGTGATAGAGTGGAGTATTGCGGCCTTCTCGGCACACGCATCGAAGCCCGTCATCGTTATCGTTATCCCCACAGGTACGTCGACCGCACATGAGGACCTCGCCGCACGCTGCGATTATCTGGTGGAAGGCGGCGAGACACGATCTGAATCGGTCTTCGCGGGTCTCAACGCGGTTCGCGCTGACCAGAACACAGCGGTCCTCATTCACGATGCGGCGCGCCCCGGCCTGTCAGGAACCATGATCAGCAATCTGCTCCACGCGCTAAAAGATGCCGACGCGGCTGCACCCTCAATGCGGATTCCCGATGCGCTGAAGGATGTATCCGGCCTGCATTTGAAGACCATCGATCGAACACCTTTGCGGCGGATGCAGACACCGCAAGTTTTCCGCTACGGTGACATAATGGCCGCGATCGGAGACGGCGCAGATGATTATGTCGATGATCTTGAGGCGGTCGAGGCCCTCGGGCGGCGGGTCAAACTCGTTGCGGGCGAAGCGCGGCTCGGCAAGATCACATATGAGGAGGATTTCGAAATGATAGCCAGTCTGATGACAGGTCCGCATATGCTGCCGCGTATCGGCTCCGGTTATGATGTCCACCAGTTTGGCGACGGCGATCACGTCACGCTTTGCGGCGTTCACATTCCCCATACGCACGGTCTGGTTGGACATTCAGATGCCGACATTGGCTGGCATGCGCTCACGGACGCTATTCTGGGTGCGCTAGCGCTTGGCGATATTGGCGACCATTTCCCCCCCAGCGACCTGCAATGGAAGGATGCAGATTCTGGTGTGTTCCTTGCCCATGCTGCGAAACTGGCGAGAGACGCTGGATATATCGTTGCCAATGTCGACATGACGCTGATTTGCGAAGCCCCGAAGATCAAGCCTCACCGCGAGGCTATGCGCCAACGCACGGCAGAGCTTCTAGGGCTCGAATTGTCTCAGGTAAGCCTCAAAGCGACCACAACTGAGAGGCTCGGCTTTGAGGGGCGCAAAGAAGGAATGGCAGGTCAAGCAATCGCGGTTCTGGCGCCGCGACCAAAACTCGATTAGGGTCATCCGAATGTTTCCTGATCATCTCATAAATCTCGCCCTTCTTGTGTCCGATGATGCGCGGCAGAAGCGCTTGCGCATTGCAACTGCGGAAAGCTGTACGGGTGGACTTCTTGCGGGCCTTTTTACGGAATTGGCCGGCTCGTCCGATGTTTTCGACCGCGGCTACGTCACATACTCCAATCGGGCGAAGCAGGATGTGCTCAACGTTCCGGGGGATATGCTCGCAGACTTTGGTGCGGTCTCCGAAGCTGTCGCGCGATCGATGGCTGAGGGTGCCCTTGAAGAAAGCCGCGCGAACATCGCGATTGCGATTACAGGAATTGCAGGACCGGGCGGCGGCACGCGGATGAAACCGGTTGGCACTGTCCACATCGCCTGCGCGCGCGAAAACAAAGCGATCCTGCACGAGCTTTGCCAATTTGGCGACATAGGACGTTCGCAGGTGCGGATCGAAACGCTGGCCACAGCGCTCAGCCTGTTGCAGCAGCAAATCTCCGCTTAGCCATATCGTCGCTTGGCTTCGTCCAGAAATGCACCCATGATCCGGTCAATGGCTATATCTTTGTTGGCGCTTGCAAGGGCGCGCAGGATCAGATTGCTGAACTCGTACTCGATGGTAAAATCAATGCTCGTGCCGCCATCTTCATGGCTGGAAAACCGCCAATGATTGTCAAGTTTTCGGAACGGGCCACGCACAAGCTTCACGGCGACCGTTTTCTGCCCGGCATGGGCTTCAACAGTCGTTGAAAAACTCTCTGTAAACCCTTTGAAGCCGACGACGGCCTCTCCGGTACACGTGTACAAGTCGCCGTCCACTTTGGGATTCCTGACACGCAGGGCTTTTATCCATTTAATAAATTCCGGATAGCGGACAATGTCCGAGACAAGCTCGAACAATTGTTCGGGCGCATATGGAACCTTGAGTGACTGGTGATGCTTTGGCACGGTTGCCGCCTATCGCTGAACCTCAGCGAGCTTTGCCTCGCGTGCCTGCCGCAAACGCGCAAAATCTTCCCCCGCATGATAACTAGAGCGCGTCAGTGGGGAAGACGACACCATCAGAAAGCCTTTCGAGCGGGCGATCTCTTCATAATGAGTAAATTCTGATGGTTCGACATATCGGTCAACGGCGGCATGTTTGCGGGTTGGCTGGAGGTATTGGCCAATGGTCAGAAAATCGATCCCCGCCGAGCGCATATCATCCATCACCTGCATCACTTCCTCTTTGGTCTCGCCAAGGCCGACCATCAGGCCGGATTTCGTAAATTGGCTTGGATCGCGCTCTTTGACTTTTTCGAGCAGGCGCAGCGAATGAAAATATCGTGCGCCCGGACGGATCGAGAGATAAAGGCGCGGAACGGTCTCGAGATTGTGGTTGAAGACATCAGGCCGGGCGTCGATAACTTTATATTCCCAATCCGTCTTGCGCAGGAAATCGGGCGTCAGAATCTCAATCGTCGTGCCGGGGCTTTGGGTCCGGATTTGGTTGATCGTGTGGACGAAATGCATGGCGCCGCCGTCTTCGAGATCATCGCGGTCGACACTCGTGATCACAACATGTTCGAGGCCCATCTCCGCAACCGCTTCCCCGACGCGGCGGGGTTCGTCCGCATCCAGACCGGCAGGTGGTTTGCCCGTCGCAACGTTACAGAACGAGCAGGCGCGTGTGCAAACCTCCCCCATAATCATCATTGTGGCGTGCTTTTTGGTCCAGCATTCGCCAATATTCGGGCAACCCGCTTCTTCGCAAACAGTCACGAGATTCTTGGATTTCACGATCTCGCGTGTCTCGGCATAGCCTTTGCCCATGGGGGCTTTTACGCGAATCCAGTCCGGCTTGCGCAAAACCGGCGTATCCGGCCGATTGCGTTTTTCAGGATGCCGGTGCTCGCGCGGCTGGTGAGGGTCATTGATCAAAGTCGCCATACAAAGCTAAATGGACCCAAAGACCGAATCTATCAAGCGGGCAAAAGTGCACATCTGCCATCTGGTTTTAACATACGTACTTTGCCAGCGGTCTCGCAACGGGAGAGAGCATGACCGATCAACCTGACAGCCAGCATTATCCGTTTCGTCTGTCACAGACGAAAATCGACCTTTTCTCGGCGCTTTTGCGGGCGCGGCGCAGTTTCGGCAAGAACGAGGTTGCCCTTGTCGATGGGGACGGGCGCGAGCTGACATATACCGATCTGGTCAGAGGCTGTTTCGCTCTTGGCTCTGCTTTGAAGAAGACGACGAAAGCAGGCGAAACCGTCGGTGTCATGTTGCCAACAGGTGTGGGCGCGATTGTGGTTTTCTATGCGCTGCTGGCCTATGGACGCATTCCGGCGATGCTCAATTTCACCGCTGGCTCACGCAATTTGAAAGCAGCCATGAGAGCCGGAGAGATCACCAAGATTATCACCGCCCATCAGTTCATCGAACTTGGTGCCCTCGAACCGCTGGTGGCGGAGCTAGCCGATGCCGCCCAGTTTGTTTATGTGGAGGACGTCCGCGAGGGTTTGACGACTGGCAACAAACTCGCCGGGGCGCTCGGCCCAATGATGCCTGCTCTGTTCCGGCGGCCTGCACACCACACAAGACCTGGCGTTGTCCTGTTTACATCTGGCACAGAGGGTGAACCGAAAGGCGTGGTGCTCAGCCATCAGAATATCATGGCCAATGTCGAGCAGGTCCGCGCGCACATCGAACTGGATCCCAAGACAGACAGTGTTTTCAATCCGCTACCGACATTTCATTGTTTCGGACTGACCGTCGGGGCCGTTCTGCCCCTGATTTCGGGCGTGAAAGCGATTTGCCATCCGACCCCGTTGCAACCCAGAGAGATTGCCAAACGGGTGCGCAAAACGGGCTCAACGATTCTGCTCGCGACTGATACATTTATCTCGCAGTACACGCGCGCGGGCTCCGAAGGCGATATGACCAGCGTGCGACTGGCCGTTTGTGGTGCAGAGCGGGTGCGTGACGAAACGCGAGCGCTGGTCCGCAAGAAGTTTAACATCGAAATCCTTGAAGGATATGGCGCTACAGAAGCAGCCCCCGTCATTGCGGCCAACCGCATCGGCGCCAATAAGCCCGGCACCGTGGGCCAGTTCATGGCCGAGATGGAGTATGAGTTGCTTCCGGTCGAAGGCATTGAGGATGGCGGGCGGCTGCGCGTTCGCGGGCCAAATGTCATGCAAGGCTATTTGCGTCCGTCTAATCCGGGTGTGCTCGAACAGATCAATGAGGGTTGGCATGATACGGGCGACATTGTCTCGATTGATGATGAGGGTTTCATTCGAATTCTCGGTCGCGTAAAGAGGTTCGCCAAGATTGGTGGGGAAATGGTTTCCCTCGCCGTGGTCGAAAATTGTGCCAGTGCGATCTGGCCTGACAATATGCATGCCGCGGCCGCGCTTCCTGATCCTCGCAAGGGCGAGCAGATCATCTTGCTGTCGGATGCCAAAGAGGCCAATCGGGACGAAGTGCTGACATGGTGCCAGAACCACGGCACACCGGAGATTGCGGTCCCACGCAAAGTCTTGTTTGTGGAGGAAATTCCCGTTCTCGGCACCGGTAAACTTGATTATGGAACCATCCAGAAGCTTGCCGAACAGCTAACCGCAGCCTGATTGGCGGATGCAGGGCGCCGCCAAGTGGGCCTGTTCCTGTTCGGTTTTGCAGCCGCATGTTGTTTGCACACACGCTGGCTGACGTGTTCGTCATTTTCCATAGTTTAACCCTATCGTCAGCATCAAAATTTTGAATTTTGGTAATGACACGGATCAGTTGATAAAGTAAGGTGGAGCTTTTGTGGACAGAAAAAGTAATAGTGATGCAACGCCCAACCAAGCTGAGAGACCTCACGCGAAACTAAATGTACGTTTCTTACCTTTTTAAGCCCTGCGATTTTTCCAGAATGAGCTGTTTGAGAGCTCGAACCGATATCATACGCAGGATACTCTAACAGTCGCGTTTCACATTCGACGTCTCGGCGTCAACAATAGCAAGAATACAAGGATCGAATACTATGCCCAAATTTGCTGCCGGAGTTTTGAATTTCCAGAGTGATGTCTACCCAAAGAAGCAGTCCCTTTTCGAAAAACTGAGCACGGGCCAGTCCCCTGAAGCGCTTTTCATCACCTGCGCGGACAGCCGCATCGAGACCGCGATGATCACCCAAACTGAGCCTGGCGAACTGTTCGTATGCCGCAATGCCGGGAATATCGTGCCGCCGCATTCAAACTATACAGATGGCATGGACGCGTCGATTGAGTATGCGATGTCTGTCCTTAAAGTTCCTCATGTTGTTGTTTGCGGCCACTCAGGATGCGGCGCTATGGCCGGTGCGATGAACCCTGAAGGGCTTGATGGTCTTCCCTATGTCAAAGACTGGCTCTCGTTTTCCAAAGCGGCCGTGGACGTTGTCAAAGCGACCTGCGCGGACAAGTCGCCCGAAGAGCAGATGGATGTCCTGATCGAGCAGAATGTGCTGCTCCAACTCCAGCACCTGAGAACACACCCCGCTGTGGCTATCGCTCTTGCAGAAGGCCGAACGGAACTTCATGGCTGGGTCTACAATATCGGCTCAGGCGGCGTAACGGCCTTTGACGAGGCGCAAGGGAAATTCATCCTCGTTGACGAACGCTATGCCGAGGCTGTCGCCAAACATGCAACAGGCGGTCACAGCCACTAGTTTCGTTTTCATTCCAATTCACAAACTTACACAGGAGCGGTCATCATGAGCGTTCAAGATCTTGATGCACTCGAAGAGAAAAAGAAGATTTTCGATTTCTCCAATTTGGCAGGAGATTTCTACGGTGGTTTGACAGCCGGAATCGTGGCGCTGCCTCTCGGCCTCGCCTTCGGAGCGGGTGTTTTTCCGGGCGATGAACAACTTGGCGCGACAGCAGGACTTTGGGGAGCAATCCTCGTTGGCTTCTTCGCAGCAGCTTTTGGTGGCACGAACACCCAAATCTCTGGCCCGACCGGTCCAATGGTTGTCGTTTTTGCTGGCCTTCTTGCCTCGCTCACTGCTGCGGTGGGTGCTGCCAACCCTAACCTTACTGATCCTGCTGATCTTCTGGTTGCGGTTATCCCTTTATTATTTGCCTCAGTCATTTTGGGTGGCGTCCTGCAGATCGCCATGGGGGTTTTCAAACTTGGTAAGTACATCAAGCTGGTCCCGTATACCGTTATTTCCGGTTTCATGAGCGGCATCGGCGTAATCATTATTCTTCTGCAAACCTCCCGGCTATTTGGCGGGAAGCCCGCGAGTGGCGAAGTGTTCGATGCAATCGCCGCTATTGGTCCATCAATTGCCAGTACCAACGTCACAGCTCTCATCCTGGGCGCGCTGACGCTTGCGATTGTATTCTTCTGGCCGAAGGCGATTGCGAAATATCTACCCGGTACGCTTGCGTCTCTCATCATCGGTACCGTGGTTGGGCTCTTCATAATTGATGTCCCGACAACCGCCGACGGGGCGCTCGATTATGCGAACGCGTCAGCACCTCTGCTCGGTACGATTCAAGCGGGGATCCCCGATTTCCTAATTCCTACTTTTTCGGGCGATACAATCATGCTTGTGATACAAGCCGGCATTGTCCTCGCTATTCTCGGCGCGATTGACAGCCTTCTGACATCTCTCGTCGCAGACAATGTCACCCGTACGCGACACAATTCAGATCAAGAACTGATTGGTCAGGGCATTGCTAATACGATCGCCGGGTTCTTCATGGCGCTGCCAGGGGCCGGGGCTACGATGAGAACCATGGTCAATGTTCGCACAGGCGGTACAACCAAAATTTCGGGCATGATTCATGGACTCGTGCTCGCCGCAATCGTCCTGGTTGCTGCGCCTCTGGCTGCCAAAATTCCTATGGCCGTGCTTGCCGGCATTCTTGTGAAAGTCGGGTTCGATATTATCGACTTCAAATACATCAAGACGCTGCTGACGGGGCCACGTTGGGACTTTACTGTCATGGCTAACGTTCTCTTATTGACCGTTTTCTGGAACCTGATTTTCGCGGTCGGAATAGGTGTCTTCATGGCGGCACTTGGGTATGTTAAGCATATCGCGGATACACAAACGGAGGGGATCGCGAATGCCGCTCCTGCCGACGCAACGGACGCGGAACAATCCATAATAGATGCGTCGAACAATAAGCTCATGCTTTATGATTTCGGCGGACCGCTCTCCTTTGGCGCTGCATCTGATCTCGGTCACTATATGCGATTGCGGGCCAAACAAGGCGTTGAAGCATTGGTGTTAGATTTCTCCCGGATGACAGGCATCGATGTGTCCGCTATCCGTGCTGTGGAGACGATAGCGCTCGATGCGGAAGCGAGCGGGATACCGTTGTTTACGGTAGGGATCCGCGACAATGTCAGAAAGATGCTCGGCGCGTTGGATGCAGATGGCCATCTGTCCGATGAGCGATCTTTTGATAACCGTCTGGATGCGTTGCAAGCAGCAGCAGCGGCCGTTAAAGCCGGATAAGCCACAGGCTGAAACTATAGTGGGCATCACTCAGTCGGAGTTGGTGCCCACTTCGTTTTTAGATGTGATCCCAGCTCATGACGCCGTTTTGTGCGCAACTTCATCACACGAGGTCCCGGCTTGCATGATGGACAGGGTTTGGGTGAGGCTCACTTCCATTTGCTGACAGGCATTGTTCAGAACATCTATAGCGTGCTCAGCGGCGGCATCCTTCTCCAACCGCTCGCATGCCCGCGCGAAGGCGGCGGCACCTGCGCTCAACGCCATGGACTTAAGGGCATGAGCCATGCGGGATATGTCTTTGACAGGGACCTGCCCTAGCGCAGCGCGAATGTCGGCAAGGCCTTCTGGCGCCTTGATCTGGAACAATGCCCACACCCTGCCCTTTAAGTCTCGCCCGGATCGCGCACTCATCGCGGTAAATCCATTCAGCGTCTCGGTATCCATAATCTGAGTTGCAGGTGAAGGACTGATCCTCGATGCGCGAGCGGGTGCGTCTTTACCCTCAAGGTCAGACAAAGTCGCAGCCAGTCGCTCCAGTGTGAAAGGCTTGGCCAGGTATGAATCTGCGCCAGCTTTTGTCCAGACATCTGCGTCTTTGCCAGCCACTTGCGCGGTCAGTGCGATAATCGGTATTCGGAACCGCTCGGGACTGTCTTGCTCTGCACGCCTTATCGAGCGGGTCGCCTCGAAGCCATCCATAATGGGCATCGAGCCGTCCATGAAAATCGCATTGTAATGCCCCTTAGCGGTCATTTCGACAGCGCCAGCGCCGTCTTCTGCAAAATCGACCGTTACGCCGAGCGTTGCGAGCGCCTCGGCCAACACTTCGCGGTTTACCGCATTGTCATCTGCTGCCAGGACGTGCATCCCGTCGAAACTGGGACGCTCGACAACTTCATACTGGCTTTGTAAGGCTTGGACGCCTCGCAAAGCGCCCGAGCGTGCTCTCGCAATCAAAGCAGCCAACTCAGAACGCGTGAATGGATTTGGCAAAAGATCGGCCGCACTGCCATCCCTGAGCAGTCTGCCCGCTTGCGTGTCGCCTATGTCCGTCAGGAGAACATTCGGCGCGCTGGCCGCGGGTCGGTTTTGCAACTGTCTGGCATTGGTGACGATCACATCTGGACTGTCAGTCGTCACTGCACAGCCCAGATCCAATAGGCTGCTCTGAAGCGCGCGCGCCACAAGGCCATCACCAAGCTCGACGGCCACTTTTAGCGGACTGACAGGCAAATCTGGCGCTGGTTCAATGACCTCGCACGGGAATGACAGCTCGAAAATACTGCCTTTGCCAAGCTCGCTTTCTACGCCGATACTACCGCCAAGAGCCTCAGCCAATCTTCGGCACACAGCAAGGCCGAGGCCGGTTCCTCCAAAATTGCGCGTGGTTGACTGGTCTGCCTGAGAGAACGCCTCGAAGATATGATCGATCTTGTCTTCGGGGATGCCGATACCACTATCGCGAACCCCAATGGTGATCGCTGCCTGTTTCCCGCTGGCCTGCGGGCTGCTACCGACGACAATCTGTACGCCGCCGGTTTCGGTAAATTTGAGCGCGTTGTTGACGAGGTTGGTTATGATCTGATTGAGCCGGGTCGGGTCGGTCATTATGCGCGCGGGGACGTCCGCGGCCACATAGGTGGCGATTTCGACCTGTTTTTCCCGCGCGCGCTCCCAGAACAAGGTAGACACATCGCCGACCAGTTCATCAATGGAGATTGGCCTCATTTCAAGGTCGAGCTTGCCAGATTCAATTTTCGACAGATCCAGAATGTCATTGATGATGGTCAGCAAACTGTTTCCCGACCTTGCAATAATCTGCGCGTATCGTCGATGTCGCTGGGAAAGATCTGCTGAGGACAGCATCTCAGCCATGACGAGCATACCGTTCATTGGTGTACGGATTTCATGGCTCATTGTGGCAAGGAAGTCGGATTTGGCAGCATTTGCCGCTTCCGCTTCGTCGCGTGCGAGGCTGAGATCCAAGGTTCGCTCTGCGACGGTCTCCTCAAGCGTTTCGAGGTGTTGATCGATCTGCCTGTCCCGATCGCTGATGCTTGTGATCATCGCATTGAACGCATTTGCCAGCACGCCCGTTTCATCTCGCCCGGCTTTAACCTCCGGCATAATCGCTGCGCGGTCGTCAGCGAATGTCGACATAAGCTCGGATAATTGGCGCAATGGTTTGGTAATCCGCGAAATTACCCATTGCGCGACAGCGATGCTGACAAGGATCGCGATCAGCGCCAACACTGCGGTTGTTTTTACTTCTTTGAAAATCGCGGCACGAACATCCGAGACATCCCCAAGCAACCCAATCTGGCCGACAGTTATGCCGCCTTTAACAATGGGCATTTCGACCCGGATCTGTCGGGCGGACCACAAATCCGCCGTCGTCATTGCAAGGGCATTGTCATTGCGACCCAGAAGAACGGCGCCGCTGCCAAATTGCGCAAGCACCTCGCCTTCTTGGCTCTGAACATCGACTTCGACGAAGCCAGGGATTTCGCGCACCCCTCTCAACGTTGCAAATATTTTCACGCGTTCGCCGCCAATGATGGGATCAGCCAGCGCGGCGGCGTAGGCTGACGCGGTGCCACTCAGCAAATCGCGCTTGAGCGTCAACTCTCTGTCGAAACTGTTGGAAGCGGCAAACATGGCGGTCACCATTACAGCCGCAAAGATCACGCCTGCGATCACCAAAGACAGACGAAACCGCAAAGAACGATAGAATGGAATAGTTGCTGCGGCTAACTTCAAAGCTATCTCGTCCCTGATGATTGAGCGCTAAGCATACGAAAACAAGCTGAAGAAATGCCGAAACAACACGCCCAATTTGCATGAAATTCAATTAGTTGGATTACGGCGCGAGTGAGAACTCCATGCTATCAGAGATCGTGATTGTAGGGTCTGAAAATAATGCTTGATGCCTGGAGAAAGGATAATGAGGGCGCCACAGCCATGATCGTTGCTGTGCTGCTTCCGATCATGATTTTGCTGGGCGGAATTGCGATTGACCAGTCCTACATCCAATCTCAAATGTCCAAACTGCAAGTGATTGCCGACGATGGCGCTTTGTACGCGGTTCGCGAAATGGAAATTGTCCGTACAGATACACGCCGGATCGAACAGGTTGCGCTTGCTTATGTCGACAGTTTTCAGGATATGCCAGAGCTTAGAGCCCAAGTTCGCGTCGACATGGCAAATCGGACTGTAAACCTAATCGTTTCCAAGGAGCCGGAGACGTATTTTATGAATCCTCTTGGGATGATCTCAACGATAAAGGCCGAGTCCACAGCTCAACTACTCGGCGAGGTCGGCAACACATGCCTCATCGCTCTGGATAGCGACATGGCCCGTTCACTGGCATTGAACCGAAAATCCAGCCTTACGGCAAGAGATTGCGCCCTTTACTCAAACTCGACCAGCCCTCAATCTCTCAGGGTCTTTCCCAACGCCTCAATTGTTGTTTCCAATGTATTTCTCGTCGGCGGCTATCAGGGAACAATTAGGGGTCTCAGCAATGAGCCCGTCACAGACGCACCACCAATCGCGGATCCACTTGCTGGCCGGGCGCCTCCAGCATATGGGAACTGCGATTTCTTTGATTATATCGCAAAACACGACGACACGCTGGCAGCTGGGGTCTATTGCGGGGGACTTCAAATCAGTGGTGCGAGAGTCAATCTGGAGCCAGGCACCTACATCATCAAAGACGGGCCACTAACGGTGAATGAAGGTGGCTGGATCGAGGGCCGCGATGTTGGATTTTACCTTACCGGAAAAGACGCGAAGCTGAACTTTGAACAAGACTCTCACATTTCTCTTGAAGCCCCCCGTGCGGGTCCATTGACAGGACTGCTATTCTTCGCCGACATAACGAATCCAAAAACGGTCAGCTTTGTCGGGGGCGGCGCGCAGCGCCTTCGAGACGGACATGTTATCCGTAGCGATGATGCGCGGCGTCTGGTCGGCACAATCTATCTTCCGGATGACAAACTGGTTGTTGACGGCGAAACGCCCGTCGCAGATCAATCCGAATACACGGTCATCATTGCCCAGAGCTTCGAACTCAATAATGGGCCAAACCTTGTCATACAATCGGACTATGCCGCGTCACCCGTCCCCGTTCCCGAAGGCGTCGGCCCAAACAATAGCACCAGCGCTGTTCTCATAAGGTAGAGACAGCAATCCGTTCCATCCGTTTAAGACATTCGCAAACCTGAACTGTTAGATGTTTGCGCAAGTTAGATTGTTGTTCAAGAAAGACCAGCTTAATGATTCCAAAATCGGCCCTGATAATTGATGATGATCCCATCTTCCATCTGGTGGCCGAGGAAGCTTTGCGAGCAATTGGCACTGAGGATATTTCGCTAGCAGAGGACGGTGCTATCGGCCTCGACATTATCACAAAGGCGCCCGCGCAATTTGATCTGGTTATCTGCGACCTCCAAATGCCTAATCTCGATGGCATCAGCGTATTGCGGGAGCTAGGTCGAATCTCGTTCAAAGGTGCGCTCATAATCATTAGCAGTGAGGAAGAAGACCTCATCGGCCTTGTGCGCCGGATGGCGCAGATGGTCGGGGTCCGGGTTCTTGGTACGCTTAAAAAGCCGCTCACAGTGGAAAACCTGCGCGCAATTCTCGTCAAAAATGGCGACGCGACTGTTCATGCCAAAGCCACGCCGGTTACGCGACACGCTTTGAAGACAGCGCTCAGCGAGAATCGCCTGGTTCCCTACTACCAACCAAAAGTAGACTTGAGATCGAATCGGATATCCGGTGTCGAGGTTCTGACGCGGGTTCTGGACGAAGATGGCCTTCCAGCTGATCCTACACGGATGCTTCGTGCAGCGGAGCAATATGATCTCATGATGCCGTTTACACTGTCGATCATCAAACAAACTGTGTCCGACTATAGACGGTTTAAATCGGTGGGATGTGATCTCGAATGTGCGATTAATCTCAGCCCCTCAATGCTGTCTGATCTCGATCTGCCGGATGCCTTAACCGACATCTGCCGGGCATCCAAGGTCGACCCTTCGCGCATCACGCTGGAGATTACAGAAAACCAGTTCATCGAGTACAAAGCTAATGTTCTTGAAGTCCTTTCACGACTGCGCCTGAGAGGGTTCCGACTGAGCATCGATGATTTTGGAACAGGCGCGACCAGCATTGAGCAGTTGCGCTTGTTCCCGTGCAACGAGCTCAAAATCGACAAGTCATTCGTTGGATCCGCTCTCGAAGATCCGTTTGCAAAAACCACGGTTGAGACGAGCATCCGCCTGGCAGCCATGCTGCAAATGTCAGTTGTAGCCGAAGGTGTGGAGACGGTCGAACAATTGGCTTACGTCCGAATATCTGGCGCGAATTTTGCCCAAGGATATCTGTTCTCAGAGCCACTTCCCGCCAAAGAGCTAGCAAACTGGATCACCAATTTCGATCCCAACTCGCTTGCCGCCGCCTAGACACGCGTCTAGGCCAAAGGTGTTTGCTCCAGCGCCGCATCCAGAATTGACACTGCCTCGCGAACATCTGCATCCGTAATGATCAATGGAGGTGCCAGGCGGAGCACGTTATTGCCAGCCACACCGACCAGTAGCTTTCGATCCCGCGCTGCCGCCTGAAACGGCTTCGGCAACGTCTTGAGCTTCAGGCCGCAGAGCAGCCCCTTTCCTGTTATGCCGTCGACTTTGTCCGGATGACTGTCAGCCAATGACTTCAGGCCTTGGGTCAGCGTGCCGGAGACACGACGTACCTCCGCCAGGAAGGCTTCGTCGGAGATAATGTCCCAGACCACATTGCCGACCGCCATGGCAAGCGGATTGCCGCCATAGGTTGACCCGTGTGAGCCCGGCTGCATGGGCTGTCCAACCGCTTCGGTCATAAGGCAGGCGCCAAACGGGAACCCGGCGCCCACGCCTTTGGCAACACACATAATGTCTGGTGCCGCGTCGGTTGCCCATTCATGCGCAAAGAGCTTACCCGTCCGGCCCATGCCGCATTGGACTTCGTCATAAATCAGCAAGGCCCCCCGTTCGTCGCAAAGTTTGCGCAATCCCGTCAGGCACTGCTCGGGAATCGCGCGGACCCCGCCTTCCCCCTGAACGGGCTCCACAAATACGGCGGCAGTCCTGTCAGTTACCGCGGCATCGAGTGCGTCATGGTCCCCGAACGGGATTTGCGTGAACCCTTCAAGTGGAGGACCGAATCCTTCGAGATATTTCGGGTTGCCGCCGGCATTAATTGCACCAAGCGAGCGGCCATGAAACGCGCCTTGGAACGTAACGAACTCGATGCGATCTGATGCCCCGTTAGCCCAGTGAAATTTCCGCGCAGCCTTGAGCGCGCACTCGACCGCCTCGGTCCCGGAATTGGTGAAGAAGACACGGTCGGCAAATGTATCCGCACACATCTTATCAGCCAGTGTCTCGGCGGCCGGCACACGGAACATGTTCGAGGTGTGCCACAACTTCGCCGCTTGTGTTTGCAAAACATCCACGAGTGCAGGATGGGCATGACCCAGTGCTGTTACAGCAATGCCGGCGACGAAGTCCAGATACGCATCGCCGTCTTCGGTAAACATACGCACACCTTCACCTCGCTCAAATGTCTGCGGGGGTGGTGCGTAAACTGGCATGATGTGTTTGCGCGGATCAGTCATAAGAATCCCCTATGATTCGAGTAACGGTGATTTTCGTAGCGTAAGTGCGCTCGGAGCGAATTGGAAGTCAACACAAGGCCCTTCGATTCAAGCTATTTGCCCAACCTAAACCACTCAACCATGCCCGACAGATCAAAAAAAAACGTGCCCCTATATAAGGGCACGTTATCAAGATGGAGCGTTTCCTCCCAGAAACCCACACTAAATTAGTGAGCGGACGAGCCTTCAAAGTCAAGAAGAAAAATCACAAATTTGTAACAAAGGCTCCAGCAATTCCATCCGACGTAGCGTCAAGCGACAAACCCTTACTAAGCGCTATAAGCGTATTGCGCGCAGCAACCGACCAATCTGCCGAACGGGAAAACGTCAGCGACGCTTCACTCTCGAGCAAGACCCCATCATCAAGGACTTTGAGATTGTTGGCGGTAAGCGTTGCGCCTGTCGACGTTATATCAACAATCAGGTCCGCTGTGCCAGACGCCGGCGCCGCTTCCGTGGCGCCCGCGCTGTAGACCAGTCGATACTCACCCAGCGACGCCTTGGCGAAGTGCCTACGTGTGATCCTCATATACTTTGTCGCGACACGCAGGCGACGTCCGTGGGTTCTGCGGAACAAGGCTCCGGCCGCGTCCAAATCGGTCAAGGTCGAAACATCGAGCCAGCAATTGGGGACAGCGACGACCACATCAGCGCCGCCAAATCCGAGGCGTTTTATAACCACGGCACTGCGCCCCGGCGTCTCGCTTAGCTCATGCAGCAAATCTTCACCTGTAATCCCCGCATGGAAGGCACCGTCAATCAGTCCCTGGGCAATATCGCGTGCTGGCAATAATAGGACGGATACGCCGTCCGCTCCCTCAAGACGCGCGCTATATCCCCGCTCGCCACCTTCCTGAACGAGTGTGTAACCCGCCTCGGAAAAGAACGCCTCGGATTTTTCCTTGAGCCGCCCTTTGGACGGGATGGCAAGTGTAAGCGCGCTCATGTGGTTGCTCCATTTGCGCGGGCAAGAGCCAAGCGATCCGGGCGGACAACGCCGCCAATTGCCGTAGCACTCACGCTACCATGGGAAAGGTCCGTCAGCAGAGCATCATAGCGACCACCCGCACCAAAAGGACTACTCCGACGCTCGCCCAATTCGCCAATCTCAAAGACAAAACCATCATAATAGGTGAAACGCCGTCCAAAGGCCGGACTGAACATTGCACCTTCCAGGAATTCCGGTGCCTGCTGAGATATTAGCGCGTGACGTTCTTCAAGACCGTCGAGCAATGGCGATAGACCCGTCTCGATGTCTGCTCTCTGGGCAATCGTTCGCAGACGGTTGGCTGCATCCGACGGTTTACATTGGAGTTCCAGCACCGCTTCAAGCGTTTCGCTAGCAAGATCCGACACGTTACCACTTTCGATCTCTTCGGCCTGCTCCATCAAACGCGTGACAATTTCTGCAGTGGTGCGATCCGAGAAATGCGTAATACTTTCAGCCTTGAACTTCTCGGCAATTTTAGCCTCAACAGCTCCGCGATCAAGGCTTTGCAATTCGTATACAAATAAATTGCTTGCTCGGTCAGACCGATCAAGAAATGCTCGAACGCCGCCCTCCTCCCGGAACGCACGACGCAGACCGGCTTTGGTCGCGTCTGATAGGTCGAGCAACTCGATGATACCGGGCAGAATACCGAGATCGCCGAACCGGGCCACACCAATATGCACGCCCGCTCCTATCGCTGCATCCGATACTAACCCGAAAACTTCGGCATCGATTTCGGGCCGGGTGGGCGCCCCAAATCGCTCGAAGCCAGTCTGGATAAATTCCATCGGCTCATCAGCCACCGCCTGGCGGAACGCGCGGGCATGATAACGCTGCACATGCTCGCCTTTGACACTCCCGCTTTCGCGAAGCTTGATCTCTTCAAGCGCAACGGGCAGTGTCAGATCTGGCCGAAGTGCAAGATCCTGATTTTGATGATCGGCAAACACACACAAGCGCGCACGCACAGACTCCCCACAAAGATCAAGGGGCAATGCGGCAGGCAGGACCATATCCGGATCGACGAGTGCGCCACCAAGGCGTTCGAACGGCTTACCAATGGATGCGTTCATCACTCTGCCTCAACGATGCCGCGCACAGTTGCGATCATGTCCGCACGCGGAACCTCCACCTGTCCGGGGCGAGTCCCGCGCCATTCTTCGTTCGACTTGATCGCTTTGGCCTTTGCGGCCCCGACCTTCAAATCCTTGATCGTTACTGTTCCCTTGGCGAGCTCATCTTCTCCCGCCATCACAACTGCGGGCGCGCCGCGCCGATCTGCATATTTCATCTGCGGACGCATGCCGGATGAGCCCATATAGGCTTCGGCCCGAAGTCCGGCTTGACGCAACTCGGTCGCAAGTTCAAGCGCAACGCTTGGATCAGACTTGTCAAAGTTCAAAACGACAACGGGACCGTTAAGCGGCTCAATGTCACCCGTAATCGCAAACGCCGCAGCCAGCCGCGATATTCCAACCGAGAACCCTGTGGCCGGGACGCTCTCACCTGTGAACCGCGCGACGAGATCGTCATACCGTCCGCCGCCACCGACCGAGCCGATCTGAACTTTACGGCCCTTGGAATCGAGTGTTTCCTTGAGGAGTTCGGCTTCAAATACGGGCCCAGTATAATATTCAAGCCCACGCACAATTGATGGGTCGAACACAACATCCCGCGCAGGAACTCCAAGTGCGGCGAGCGCCACCTCCATGCCTTCCAGTTCCGCCAATCCCGCGCGGCCTTCTTCTGTGCCGCCTGCCGCTTTGCCGAGCGCTTCAATCGTTTCAGAGCGGGTTGCGCGACCGGCTTCGGCAAACTGTAATACGGACTTGATCTGGCCCGCGTCCAATCCAGCACCTTTGGTAAAGTCACCGGACTCATCGAGCCGTCCCTCGCCGAGCAGAAGGGCAACACCTTCGACCCCAAACTTATCGAGCTTATCGAGCGCGCGCAGAACGGTCAGCCGTGCCTGATTTGTGTGTGCACCTGCCTCTTCCAGAACACCATTCAGAAGGCGGCGTGTGTTGACGCGGATCGCGAACTCGCCTTCGCCGGCACCAACCGCCCGCATGGCCTCGGCGGCCATTGCCACCATTTCTGCATCCGCGTGAATACCGCCTGCGCCGACTGTGTCCGCGTCGCATTGCATAAATTCCCGGAAGCGACCGGGTCCGGGCTTTTCATTGCGCCAGACCGGCCCAGCAGCATAGCGCCGGAACGGCTTCGCCAGACCCTGCCAATTTTCTGCAGCAAATCGCGCAAGCGGTGCTGTCAGATCGTATCGAAGCGACAGCCATGCTTCATCATCGTCTTGCAGCGCGAACACACCCTCATTCGGGCGATCTGCGTCAGGCAGGAATTTTCCCAAGCTGTCAGCAAATTCAAACGCGCCTGTATCGAGGGCTTCAAACCCCCAGCGACGGTAAACTTCTGTGACTTGCGCGACCATGGCTTGCTCGGCATGCAAGACCGCTTCGCGCTTATCCGGAAACCCGCGCGGTTTGCGGGCGAGGTCTTTGCGAGGCTTGTCTTTGCTGGTCATGGCGGCCTTGGGGGAATGGGGCTGAACTGGAAGCCAAGGGCCTAGCCGATTTGGGTTTTAGACACAATGCGCGGTGCATGGCGAACGATTAAAACACACATCAAAGGTCGTCGGCACGGGGCTTGCTTTCCCCTTTCAGGAGAAAATGGACCGTATCATGCTGAAACACACCTTATTTGCGCTTGTTCTTGGATTGGCCACCGCCACGGCCTCCGCATCACCGGAAACGGCGGAGAATTGGGGCGTCCAAGCGAGTAAGATTTACGATGACGCTGCAAGCATGATCACCGGCATCGATCAGAACTCGTTTCATGGCCTTGCTCCGGACTTTGAAGATCGGTTGATCCGCTTTGCGTCAACGGCCAGCTATCTAGGTGGATGGACAGACGAAACACAGAATGCGCCTGATCTGGGCTGCATCTTTCGCGGCATGGCCGAAGAATCCGAACTCCAGCTCATCGCGCTTGAAAATGCCCAATCGGCCAAAGAAATGAAAGCGGCGCTCGGGCGGATCGCGACCATGGCGGACGACGCACAATCTATTGCTGTCGCCTCAGCCCATGCAGGGCGAACCGGGGAACAAGTCGCGCCGTCGGGACAATGCTTGAGCAATTCAGTGCTGGTTGATCACATCTTAGGCACATCGGCGGACTGAGCGTACCCCACGCCTAGGAAGATGCAATCATCGCCGCGGCTGTCAGGGCAACCGCCACAAGCATGCCGAGGGCAAGCCCCAGATTTCGCCGGTTCCAGATATCCGAATTTAACATGTCATCCTACCAAACTGGCCTTAGCTGGTTACACCCAACTGCTCCATTATCAAAGCTTCTGACAGCAATTGAGGCAATAGGACAGGGCTGCGACTTCCGGGCGCATAGTAAAGATACATCGGGACCCCGGGACGCTTATGACGTTTCAAAGCCTCGGCAATGTCGGCATCCTGACGCGTAAAGTCAGCGATCATGAACACGACGTCCCGCGCTTCAAACGCAGCTTGTACTGATGCTTTGCGGAGCGTTGTTCTTTTGTTGAGCTGACAGGTGGCACACCAACTCGCCGTAAAGTCCACGAAAACGCCTTGGCCGCTGTCGAGCGCGGTGTCCACGGCAGCTTGCGACCACGTAACTGGTTCGACCTGCTCGCCATAGCCACTTGCCGCTAAAGTTCCCGACGTGGATGCGGGCCCAGCCCCCCATGTGCCCTGCAAAGCGAAATAGCTACCAGCAAGGATGACCGCGCCGCCCAGAACACCGAAAAGCAATCTTGACGCGTCGCTGCGAGTTGACAGCAACCAAATACCGAATGCGATTGCTACGGCTCCGATGCCAACCCCAATGATGGCGTCCATTCCGGCCAGATCGCCCAGAATGGAAACGAGCCACAACGCGCTCAAGAACATGGGAAACGCGAAGAATTGCTTGAGGCGCTCCATCCAGGCTCCAGGCTTAGGCAAGAAGCGCTGCAGGTTTGGCACAAAGCTAATGAGCAAGAATGGCAATGCCAGTCCGAGCCCAACGAGGAGGAACACAAGGAAAACAACCCAAGCTGGCTCGAAGCTCAGCGCACCGATCGCAACCCCAAGAAAGGGTCCGATACAGGGTGCCCCAACAATCGCGGCCAGGAGCCCTGTAAAGAACGCTCCGGCGGCACCATTGCGCTCGGCGAGACCCGAGCCGACGCCCTGAACCGAGTTGCCAAGCTCGAACATTCCCAGCAACCAAAGACCGATAACAAACATAAGTAATGCCAGCGCGGCGACCGTCGTTGCATTCTGTAGCTGGAAGCCAACAGGCAGGAACTGACCAGCAGAACGCAGCCCCACAAACAGCGCCGCGATGGCTGCGAATGTCACCAAGACACCCGCAGTGTACCAGAGGCCATGTGCCTTAAGATGTCTGCCGTCCCCTTCGGTTGCTGCGCTCACCACCCCGATAACTTTCATAGAAAGCACAGGCAGAACGCAGGGCATCAAATTAAGAATTATTCCGCCGAGCAAAGCCCACCACGCCAGTACGAACACATTCGTGCCGCCAGCGGCCTGTAGCGAGCCCGCGCCTTGACCACCGCCACTGGTCCCAGCCAGCGGCGCACAGCGCTTAGAGGAAATCTCATAGCCGCTTTGTTCATCCATCCCAGCGATCTGAGAAACCAAAACGCCCTCAATCATCTCTGGCGGTGCCGACTCGAACCCATATCCTGGCGTCAGGGTAATTTGGACCCCCGCCGATCCAGACGTCGATGGTTGATCGGCGGCATGTTTGATCTCGTTCTCGTATGGAAAGAACCGCAGATAAGCATGCGCTCGCGCCAGCTGGCTATCGGCCACGCTGAGCACCCATTCATCGGCCTCGGCGGAGAGACAAGCTTCGGCTCCAAGCGGCACGGGAGCAAGTCCTATTGCATCACCTATCAGACGCCCATTCCGTTGATTGGTGATTGCAGATGCTCCAATCGGCAACTCCAAGCTAAATTCGGCCTCTTCAGGAATGCAGATTTCTTTACAGATCAAATATCTGAGCGTTCCTTCCAGACTGACCGCAGCCGCTGCAACAGCGGGCACCGTCACGGAAAAGGGAAGCACGAGACGGTCTTCGTATCCATAATCCATAAGCTCGCCAGGGATCACCTCCAGCTCGTGTGGCACCGGCCATATAAACTCGCCAACCAGATCCCCGCCCTGACGCCAATCCGCCTCTGGCGGCAGTCCGGCGTCTCCTGGATTGCGCCAGTAAACGTGCCAGCCATCCACCAGATCGAGCTGGAACGCTGCGTAGACCGTCTCACCTGCGACAACCACATCTCTTTCTGAAATTATGGAGACATCCGCATATGTCTGGCGTGGCTGCGCCTGAGCCGTTGCGGCGAGCACCCACGACAGGCAGAACAAAAGAAACATGCGGTGGAACATTGCAAACTCCGTCATTCGGCGTCGACGCTGACTTGATGGGCTACCAATCGATATAGGGCGTTAGCCGTCGATGCCAAACAAAGGCATAACTCTCTAAACAATCTGCAAACAAATAGGGCGACCCCAAAGTCGCCCTAAACCAATTATCGTTCAACGCGCCCATCTTGGGCAGCGCTTAGGCTTGACCAGCAACGGGCGCTTTAAGCGCGCGCTGGATAACCCGTGGCCAGTTTAGCAGCGACACAAAGTGTGCATATGTAGCCCCGAGCGCCCCCATCGTTTTCAACTCAAGGAACGCCTCGGTGCTTAGCGCATTCAGGCGTTCTTCAGACACTGCCCAGTAATCTGCAATCTTCTGTGGTGGGCCAGCTTCGTTACCCTGAGCATCGCGCGGCTGGAAGCTGATTGATTTCTCTTCAAACAGATCGTGCTTTTTCAAAACCTCGAGAAAAGTCAGCGTGCCATGACGCTGACGTTCAAACTCTTTGCAAAACTCGATGGCGTCCTCGGTGAATTTAGACGGCTTATCGCCCTCGAAAAACGCAATTTCCGGCGCATCGCTGACCATGGGCGCTTTGCTATCTACGCAAAGCAGGAGTTGGTCGCTGGCAGGGTCACTCGCGAAAACGAACGGGTAGCGACGGACAAAAGCAGGTACATACACGTTTTCATCAGTGCGGCCATCGTCATTTACGTACAGGTTCTGTCCCTGACGCACGCCCATGACGGCAATCGGCGTACGCTCGTCGCCAACGAAAATAATCGGATACGAACAGGCCGCCATGCCAAATTCGGTCACGGTTAGAGGAACGGCATGTGCGGAGCGCAAAAATCCGAATGGCTGGTCGATCTGCTTTACACCGAGATTGCCATGCTTGGCATGGGACAATGGCTCCGGGTTTTGATAAAATAGCACATTGCCAGTGATCTGACCCGGCTGCGCACCTGCTGGTGTTTCCACGATTCTTACTCCTGTGTTTGTCTTTAGCTGCTGATAAAGGAATTACCGCTATGGGACAACTCCTGATACCATTTGATCAAGCCGAGTGAGGGATGTAAGAATTGATGCTGCGATATTGCAAATTTCCGATTGCAGTCATGGCCGCTGGCATCTTGGTTTGTGCGTGCGGCGCACCTTCGAGGGATCTTGATCACGATGAGCCGAAATCAGTTCGCGAGATCACGGCTTTTCTGGACTCAACCGCACGCGAAGAGCTTGCCTACTCTCCAGAGACGGCAACCCAGCTTGGGCTCTCGGCCGAACTTGCCGGATATGATTATTTTGACCGTCTCGATGATCGATCTGAAGCGGGTATTACGCGGATGGGGCTCAAACGCATCGACATCTTGAATACGCTGGACCGAATTGACGCCAGTGGCTTGCCAGAGGATTTGGCGACAAGTGTTCTGACCGTGCGTTCGGCCTATACGAACGCTGTGACTATGCGCGAATTTGGTCATGGGCAAATTGCACTCGGATTTGTCCGGCCTTATGCCGCCGATCAACTCTCCGGCGGTTATATTGATGTCCCGGATCTGTTGCTTAATCGGCAGTCTATCCGCGTTGCTGCAGATATGCGCGCCTATCTCGCCCGTCTTACATCTCTTGCGGACACCATTGACGATGAACGGCGTAGGCTGGAAGCGGATGCGGAGCGTGGCATCCGCCCGCCGGCCTTCATATTGGAGCGCATGCGATTGCTGGCCATCTCCCTGATGGCCGAGGATGCGCCAATGCATCCGCTGGTGATCGCTTTGGAGAATCAATTGATTGGCCGCGCCGATATAACGCCTACGCTGAAGGCACAGGCCTTATCCGAGGCAGAGCGCATCGTCAGGCAGGAGGTTGTTCCGTCATATCAACGATTTGTTGCCGCTTTGACCAAGGTGGAGACCCGCGCCAGCGAGGCGCCCGGTGTTTGGCAGCTACCGAGCGGAGACGCCTATTATGACGCGGTCCTGCACTTCCATTCAGGACGCTCTGTCTCGGCACAAGAGGTGCACAATGAAGGATTGGCGCAGGTGGACCAATTGAGCCATCGGCTCGACGCGGCTCTGATCGCGAACGGTTTCGCCGAAGGGACGATCGGCGAACGGATTGCCATCCTGAGTCGCCAGGCCGATCAGGTGTTTAGCAATGATGATGAGGGCCGCCGCGCCCTGATCGACGAACTTCGCGGCAAGATCGCCATAGCTGAAACACGGATTGGCGATATCATCGATCCAGTCCCAGCGACCAGTGTTTCGATTGCCCCGGTGCCCGACTATCTCGCGCCAACAGCCCCTGGCGGCTATTACATCTCCGCACCGGCAGATGGCACTGCGCCTGGACTGTTCTTCATCAATCTGCGCGATACGCTGGAATGGCCTGCCTTTACGCTACCCACCCTCCTCTATCACGAGACGCTGCCTGGCCATCATCTTGAGAGTGCGCTCATATCCGAGCAAGCGGACCTGCCTCTTATTCGGCAAATGATCTGGAATCCGGTATTTGGCGAGGGTTGGGCGGTCTATGCGGAAGATCTGGCCTATGAGCTTGGGCTCTATGATGAAGACCCGATGGGCGAGCTAGGATACTTGCAATCACTCCTCTTTCGCGCAGCCCGTCTGGTGGTCGACACTGGACTTCACCACGAGCGCTGGTCGCGGCAACGCGCTATTGATTATCTCGTCAATGTCACCGGCCAACCGGAAACGGCCATGGCCACCGAAGTTGATCGCTACGCTGTGTGGCCCGGTCAGGCGACCGCCTATATGAGCGGCCGTCAGGCCATCAGAGCCATGCGGGACAATGCGCAGATCATTCTTGGCGAACGCTTTTCACTCAAGGCCTTCCACGCGGTCATCCTCGGCGGCGGGCCGCGCCCTCTCCAACTGGTGGAACGCGACATAGACGCCTGGATCGTCGACCAGCTCGCTGTTCAAAACTAGGTCTCGGCCACGCTATCTCTAAGCGGCGGCCAAGAGACTGTCGCCTTCAAACCTGACAACAGGAACAAGGCCAGCCTCAAGATCGGCAATAATATCTCTGCGCAAGTCTCGTTGGTCCTGACGATGGATAAAAACAGTGTCGGCTCCAAAGCGCTGGGCTTCGTGGTAAGCCCAGATTGGACGCACATCATGGTCCTGACCGCTCAGCTCAGCCAGCTTGATGATCCGCCAACCAAACGCTGATTTTACGGCAAATACCGCAACTCCTGCTTCATGTCCCCATCCCGAATGTTCGGCCACCTGCTCGAATCCGTATTCAGCTCCAGCCTTCCCATAAAAGATAATTGATTTTTTCATGTTCACTCTCCGTTCTCATGACTGTCTAATTCGCTTTTTGTTCTCACGCAAGGATCAAATTTCGATCACCTGTGGATAACTACGCTACTGCCATCATCAACGTTAAAGCCACTGTGCTTTTTCACATCTGCCCTGTGGATAAGCTTGTGCACCTGAACCCAAGATGAGTGGCGTGTTGTCCTGATTATCTGCCGTCACGCTGCTTGGGCTGGAAGGACGTGCTCCGACCCTCACGGTCTAACCCAGCGTCAGTCTTGCCCTTCGCGCCGGCTCAGCTATTGTCGGCGGCCAGACAGAGGAGTTTGAGTGATGCGCTTTGAAGGCACCGAAAATTATGTTGCGACCGACGATTTGCGGGTTGCTGTAAACGCAGCCATTGCGCTTGAACGACCATTGCTGATCAAGGGCGAGCCGGGCACGGGCAAGACCGTTCTTGCTGTCGAAGTTGCCAAGGCACTCGGCATGGAACTGATCGAGTGGCATGTCAAATCGACCACAAAAGCGGCCCAAGGGCTTTATGAGTACGACGCGGTCGCCCGCCTACGGGACGGCCAAATGGGCGAAGCGCGTGCGAAAGATGTCAAAAACTATATCAAAAAGGGCAAGCTCTGGGAGGCTTTCACGGCTGAAGGACGTCCAATTCTGTTGATCGACGAAATTGACAAGGCCGACATCGAGTTCCCGAACGATTTGCTCCAAGAACTCGACCGGATGGAATTCTATGTCTACGAGACCGACGAGACAGTGAAAGCAGCCGTTCGCCCGATTGTCATCATCACATCGAACAATGAGAAAGAGTTGCCTGACGCGTTTCTGCGCCGCTGTTTTTTCCACTATATCAAGTTCCCCGATGAGCAGACCATGAAGTCGATCATCGATGTTCACTATCCTGGCATCAAAAAGAAACTGGTCGGCGATGCCCTGACCACCTTCTACTCCATGCGCGAAGTGCCGGGCATGAAGAAAAAGCCCTCAACCTCCGAACTGCTCGATTGGCTGAAGCTGCTGATGAACGAGGATATTGATCTGGAGACGCTCCGCGAGAGCGATCCAACAAAGCTTACGCCGCCGCTTCATGGCGCATTACTGAAAAACGAGCAGGACATTGCTCTGTTCGAGCGGCTGGCTTTTCTCGCACGCCGCGACACAAGCGGCCCCCGTGGACCAGCCGGTTAGCGAATTAGCCTAATTGATCCGCGACCACTGACGTATCACGCTTTTCCTGTTGGCGCGTGATCAGGACAATTGTGATCCAGCCGATATGGAAACCGAGACCAACGGTAAAAGCCAGAGCGCCTGGGATAGGCCCGACATGGGCCCGATCGATAAACTCCGCCCATGTCTGGGTCTCGTTTGGATGGATGGCGATCTTGCCGAAGTAGGCCAGGCCCTGGGTCGCGAACAGATAACCATAGTTTCGGCGTAGCCGCTTGCCAATGGCACGGGCAAACGAGATCCGAAACTGCGGACGCTCATAGTCGTCAGAAAGCACATGCCCGCGATCGGTCCTGATCCGTGCGCCTTCGCCCCGCAATAACGGCACATAGACGGCCAACTCCAGCATTCGCGCGCGGAACCGCCAGACATTGAAATATCTATATCTGCGCGCTTCGAGGATCAGAAACATCACTGTCATAAAGCCGGCAAGAACCATAGGTAACGGGGAGCTGTCAGCGGTTGCAAACGTAATTGATAAAGCCACGCCGGTTGTCAGAACAGCCCAATTGGTCGTGGTGTCCAATCGTTGTCGCCAGATCGTCGAGCGATATACTTCGCCACGATACAAGTGCGCAAGCGCACCAATTTCCTTGGATCCGGATACAGGCTCAGTCGGGTCAGTTTGATCAGTCATCCGGTATTTTAACCGCGAGTCTGCTGAAACACCAAAATGTCCACGTTCGAGAATGTGCGATTCAGCCACTTCGACCTCACACAGTCGCCTGTACGCTCATCGAAATTCGGAGGGATCGGTCGCACATTCGGTGTGCCCGGACCAATTGCTGCCAAAAGCTTGTGTGGAGAAATCTCAGAATGGCTGGTGATGGTTTCACGTTCCAACTGAATGGCAGCTCAAAAGCACACGGTTCACAAGCCCTCCGAAGCACTTTACCAATGGGTTTGCTCTAATCGGAGACGCCTATATGCGCCGCTTTAGGTTCTACTGCCTGTCCACTTTCGCTGGCATGGTTTTGGCCGCCTGTGCCTCAAAGACACCGCCGCGTGTGGATGCGATCGGTTCGGTGCAGGGCCAGCAGAGCATTGTGACACCTGAAACCGAAGCGCAAGAGGCGCCCACCGAACCCGGCGCGCCTATTTGGCAGGCGACAGCTGACGGAGCCGGGCTCCAGCATCTTGCATCTGGATTCGTCTGTCCGGCTGAATACGAAGCTTTCCTCTTGACCGGTGACGAGATTTTTCCTGGCCTCGGGCACGGTCATGATGTGGCCTGCATTTTCCGCGCAGCTGAGGGCGGGATCGTTCGGCTCCATCTTACGAATTTTGGCCGCGATGTTCCGGCATCTGCGCATCTCAAGGGGGTTCAGACGCAGATCGCACAGGCCGAGCAGATTCTTGCGAACGCCCCTCTGCCGCCCCTAACAGGCGACGCTGTTCCGGACAACTCGGCCGCTTATCAAATTGCCGCAAGATCTGCGCTGCGGCCAGATATCCCGGTGAATACTGCGGTCTGGATCAAGCCTGTCGGCAAGTGGCATGTCAAAGCCCGCGCGACCTATGAAGCTGACAGAAGCGTCCAGATTGGCCGGCTCGTCAGCGTCTTGCTCGCCGCCGCAGCGCGCGACATCGACCAGCCAACAGAATACATCCCTCCCCAGCGTTAATCTTGGCCAACCGAGCGAGCCGCGCTATGCTACTTGTCTACGGAGATTAGACCCATGTTCCTGAACTTCTTCAACGACCTTCGCGCGGCCAAGATTCCGGTGACGCTGAAAGAATATCTCATCTTGCTGGAGGCCATGGACAAAGACGTCATCGACATGGAAGTCGAGGAGTTCTATTTCCTATCGCGATCGGCGCTGGTCAAGGATGAGCGAAATCTCGACAAGTTCGACAAAGTCTTTGGCAAAACTTTCAAAGGGCTTGACGGCCTGGCCGATGCGATTGAGGCGCAAGATCTGCCCGAAGAATGGCTGCGAAAAATGTCCGAGAAATTCCTGACGCCCGAAGAGATGGCCGAGATTGAAGCCTTGGGCGGCTGGGAGAAACTGATGGAAACGCTCAAAGAGCGGCTGGAGGAGCAAAAAAAGCGCCATGAGGGGGGGAATAAATGGATCGGTACTGGTGGAACTTCCCCGTTCGGCGCCAATGGCTACAATCCCGAAGGCGTTCGCATTGGTCAGGACAAGTCCCGGCACCGCCGCGCGACGAAAGTTTGGGACAAACGCGAGTATAAGAACCTAGACGATAGTGTGGAAATTGGGACGCGAAACATCAAGGTTGCGCTACGGCGGCTGCGCAAGTGGGCCAGAGACGGCGCACCAGACGAGCTTGATCTCGATACCACCATTCGGAATACTGCGCGGCAAGGTTATCTTGATCTGGCAATGCGTCCTGAACGCCGAAACTCCGTCAACGTCTTGCTCCTGCTTGATATTGGCGGATCAATGGACCCACATGTTCGCGTCTGCGAAGAGCTGTTTTCGGCGGCTCGATCCGAGATCAAGAATATGGAGTATTTCTACTTCCACAATTGCCCTTATGAGGGGCTTTGGAAAGACAATCGCCGCCGCCACAATAACCGCATTCCGACATGGGATGTGCTGCACAAATACCCGTCCGACTATAAAGTCATTATTGTGGGTGACGCGACCATGTCGCCTTACGAAATTACCTATGCTGGTGGCAGTGTCGAGCATTGGAATGAGGAAGCGGGCGGGATCTGGCTGCAGCGTTTTGCAGAGATCTATCCGAGCCTTGTCTGGCTGAACCCGGTCAAATCCGGCGCTTGGGACCATACCGGATCGATCCAGCTTATCCGCGAAATTATCGGACCGCAAAGGATGTTCGAGCTAACCTTGGGTGGTCTCGACGAAGCCATGAAAGAGCTTGGCCGTTAGAGTTTTGACGCTGCGGCCAAATCTTCCGGTGTGTTTATATTGAAGAATGGATCGGGCTCGCCCGCCTTGCCAAACGCAATCTCGACCGCGCCGCTGGTTTGAGCCCATATGTGCGCGGCCCCTTTCCCTGCCGCGAGTTGTTGTTCAAGCTGCGACATGAGAGTGGTTGGCCATATCCCGCAAACCGGATGAATGCGCTCATAACTCTTGGCAATGGCTGCGCCTTCAGCGGCAGATAATTTTTCAACAAGATCGTCCGGAAGAAACGGTGTGTCGATGGCGCAGGTCAGCACCCGGGGATCGTCATTTCCATGGGCCCAATTCAAGGCCGCATATAGTCCAGACAGAGGCCCCATATCTTCACCCAGCAAATCTGGCAATATGGTATCGGCGTATCCGGCATAAGGGCTATCTGCCTTTGCGTTTATAGCGATGGCGCCTGAGGTCTGCGTTCTTAGCGCCTGCACGACATGCTCGACAAGCGGGCGGTTGTGCAGCCGTGCCAAGCCCTTATGACTGCCGAAGCGCACGCTCGCTCCACCCGCTAGAATAACGCATGCGATCTTCGGTTTCTGTTTCATAGGAGAAATTGGACATGTTGCAGCGAAACTGGCAAGTCCATGCTTGGCCCAATCTTCCTGTCCGGATGGAGAAAACCCGTGACCCAATCTGTTTCGGTTGACGAGGCGCTTCGCCGGATCGTATCCCACCGCCCCTTGTATCAGGCTGTGAATATGCCGCTCGATGCCTGTCTTGGACGTATCCTGGCGGAGCCTCTTATCGCGCGTGTGTCGCTACCGCCAGCGCACGTCTCGGCGATGGACGGGTTTGCGGTAAGGCTGGCGGACACAGGCGCGGTGGCGGCCAAGTTGGATTTGATCGGTGAAGCGAGCGCTGGAACGCCATTTGAAGGCATTGTGGGCGAGCACAACGCCGTGCGTATCTTTACCGGTGGCGTGATGCCAAAAGGCGCAGATCATGTTCTCATTCAGGAACACGCGGATCTGTCAGACGGGAAAGTCATCGTGAAGGCCGCCCAGTCCGGTCACCGACACATACGGACCGCAGGAAGCGACTTCACTCTTGGGCAAACGCTAATCGAAACCGGTAAGAAACTTGGTCCAGCCGACCTCGGCCTCGCCGCCGCTGCAAACCATAAAGCGCTCAGAGTGCTCAGGCCGCCACGCATCGCGCTGATGGCCAATGGAGACGAACTGAAACCACCGGGCACTGAGCTAAGCCACGGCCAGATTGTAAGCTCAACTCCAACCGCTCTCGCCGCTCTGATCCGGTCATGGGGCTTTGAGGTTGATATGCTTGGCATAGCTGAGGACACAATCGAAAGCTTGCACGCGCGAATAGATGCAGGGGCGGACGCAGACATCCTAGTTCCGATTGGCGGCGCATCGGTCGGTGACAAAGATCTGGTAAAAGCGTCCTTCCTCCGGCTCGGTTTCCAGCCAGTGTTTGAAAAGATTCTTGTCAAACCCGGAAAGCCGACCTGGTTCGGAACCTTGGGCCGCCAGCGTGTCCTTGGACTACCGGGCAATCCTGCCGCCACCTTTATCGGCGCAGCGCTTTATTTGCGTACGCTGATCGGTCTGTCAGATGGACTCGAATTGATCGAAGCTGAAACGCGCTTGGATTTGCCCGAAAACGGTTCACGAGAGACATTTGTGCAGGCGAGTTTGACCTTCCAATCTGGCCGGATAAGTGTGCGGGCCTTGCCGCGCCAAAGCTCAGCCGCTGTCAGTGGTCTGGCAAAAGCCAATTGCCTGATAAGGCGCGCAGCTGGCGCTCAGGCGGTCTCATCGGGCGACCTCGTTTCTGTGGTGATGCTGACGCCCCTCACAGAATGATCTCAGCGCTCAGCCCTCTCCAAGCAAGGCCCGGACATGATCTTCAAGATTGTGCTGACGCAGGCGTTTGGTGCGCTCGACCAGCAATATCCGTCGAAGCTGATCATAAGCAACATTTAACTCATCATTGATGATACAGTAATCATAGCGCCGCCAGTGACGTATTTCCGCCTTTGCGTCTGCCATGCGCCGCGCAACGATCTCTGGGGTCGAGCCGGGCCTTGCAGATAAGCGCTGCTCGAGTGCTTCGATGCTTGGCGGCAAAACAAAAACGGAGACGCAATCATTGGGCACCTGATCGTGCAGCGCATCGGCCCCTTGCCAATCGACATCGAACAGAACGTCTTTGCCCTTTGCGAGTTTCTCTTCTGTGTCTGCGCGCGGGGTACCGTAGTAATGGTCAAAAACTTTGGCCCATTCGAGGAACCCCCGGTCTTCGATCATCTGCGTGAAGTCTTCGCGCGTGCGGAAATGATAGTCTTTGCCGTCAACTTCACCCGGGCGGGCTTGCCGTGTCGTTACAGAGACAGACAGCGCGACATCCTCAAACTCCCCCATCAGCTTGCGGGCAAGCGTCGTTTTCCCTGCGCCAGAGGGGCTTGAAATCACAAGCATCAAACCGCGCCGGATATCCCCATCATTCGACATTTGCTGCTTGCTCCTTGAATTGATCAATCAATATTTTGAGCGCGAGTCCCGCATTCGTCAAAGCCAGAGATGCAGACTTGGCACACAAAGTATTTGCTTCACGGTTTAGTTCCTGTGCCAGAAAGTCCAGTTTTCGACCAATGGTGTGCCCAGTGGATAAATGCTTTCGGCCGGTTTCGATGTGGGCCGCAAGCCGATCAAGTTCCTCGCGGACATCAGATTTCGCAGCGGCCAGCGCCGCCTCTGCGGCCAATCGGTCGCTATCCACCTCATGCTCGGAGGCGATATCACGAAGTTTCTGCACGAGCCTATGTTTGAGTTGAGCAGGTTGATCGGCCGCGACGATCTCAGCCTCGCGCGCCTGCTCATCCATCTGGTCAAGAAGTCCTGAAAGCAATGTGTGTAAGCTTTGCCCTTCATCCTGGCGCGAAGCCACCAGCCGCGCAAGCGCTTCATCTACGCCCGCCAACAGGACCGCCCGCACTTGTTCATCTTTCCCGACGAGGCGCAGGCGACCGGAATTACTGCCTTCCATATCCAGCACCCCGCGCGCAGCCATCAATGCCGCAAGGCTCTCGCCTTCTGGTGGGGCTCCGCTGCGCGCCTCAAACGTATCGCAAAGCGCGTCCAGCGCAGCCTGATTGACGCTAATTCTTTGTAATTCCGCCAACTCGATCCGAAGGCTGATTTGCATATTGCCCCTTGAAAACAAGCCGCTCGCCTTTTTCTTGGTAGCGTGATCGAGCCCATCAAATCCGCTCGGTACATTGACGCGAACATCCAGCCCGCGCCCATTGACCGATTTGGCTTCCCACGTCCAGTTGCCCCACTCGGCCTCACCACCCGCACGCCCGAAGCCTGTCATGCCCATGAGCTTGCTTGTGGTGGTCTTGTCGCTCTCGCTCATGGCTGATGACTCCGGCTCATGGCTAATTACTCCGGCTCATGGCTGTGCCTGCGCTGCCCGCTCGGCTCTCTCGCGCGCCAATTCTTCACGTTCATACGCCCGGTACGCCGCAACGTTTCTCTGATGCTCGGCATTGGTCTTCGCAAATTTATGTCCGCCCGTCCCGTCGGCGACAAAAAAGACATAGTCCGTGCTCTCCGGCTGGAGGACAGCTGCGATTGAATCGCGCCCCGGATTCGCGATGGGCGTCTTGGGCAGACCGTCAATCTGGTAGGTGTTCCAATCGGTCACCCGATCAATCTCCGAACGCCTGATCCCACGGCGATTGCCATTTCGGTCGCGCAAGGGCTCACCACCGGACTCGCCATAAATAATGGTTGGATCACTCTGGAGCCGCATACCGCGTTTGAGACGACCCACAAACAGCCCGGCGATCTGTCCGCGTTCAGACGCCAGACCCGTTTCCTTTTCGACCACCGATGCGAGGATCACCGCTTCATAGGGGCTTGCCAGTGGCAATCCTTCCTGACGCTCGGGCCACAATTCATCAAGCAACTCCGATTGAGCCGCCCGCATCAGATCCACAATGCTCTGGCGCGTGGCGCCACGACTGAAAAAATAAGTATCGGGCAACAGGCTCCCTTCGGGGGGGAGTTCTTCTGGCAAGTCACCAACAAGAGTCTCGTCGGCGGCCAGAATCCGAAAAGCTTGAGCCACCGTAAGTCCCTCAGGCACCGTAATTCGGTGCTGGATAACTTTCCCTTCGATAAGCCTATCGAGCGTCTCCGCAACGCTCAAGCCGGGCTCTAAACGGTACTCACCCACTTTGGCTTGTCCGGTTGCTCCCTCCAGCCTGGACGCGAGACGCAGCAGCAAATCATCCTTGATCAGCCCGTCCGCCTCAAGACGGCTAGCAATAGAGTTTAGTCCTTCACCGGGCTTTACCTCAAAGACTTGCTCGATTTGTGATGGTCCGGGTTGGACAATTTCGTTTGTGAGCCAAACATAACCGCCAACAAGCGCAGCCCCGCCAAGGATGGTGGCCACGATCAGGAGCGAAAAAAGCGCTTTGATAAATCGCATAATCGCCTCACTCTTATTTCACGCAACTCATGAACGCCGCTATTGCGCTGGCCAGCACTGCTCTAATCAACTGCTTTCATAACGAGTGCCGCATTGGTTCCGCCGAAGCCGAAAGAATTGGACAGGGCCACTTTGACGTGGCCTTTCTTGGCGGTGTTTGGAATCAAATCGATTGCTGTTTCAAAGCTGGGATTGGCAAGGTTCAAGGTCGGTGGCATCACGCCATCGCGAATTGCAAGCGCGCAGAACGCCGCTTCGACAGCACCTGCAGCGCCGAGCAAATGCCCAATTGCTGATTTCGTCGCCGAGAGCGAAAAGTTCGGTGCATCGCCGTCCAGCAGCTTTTCCAGCGCGCGAATTTCGCCCTCGTCCCCGAGCGGGGTCGACGTGCCGTGCGTGTTCACATAATCAACGTCACCAATCGAAAGGCCAGCATTATCAAGCGCCATTTTCATGGCGCGTCGTCCACCTTCAGCGCCATCAGCAGGGGCCGTGATGTGGTAAGCGTCGCCCGACAGGCCGTAGCCAGCCACTTCGCAATATATGGTCGCGCCGCGAGCCTTGGCGTGCTCATATTCTTCAAGAACAAGAATACCTGCGCCATCGCCCATAACAAACCCGTCTCGCCCTTCATCATAGGGACGGGACGCTTTTGTCGGCTCATCATTGTATTTTGTCGACATCGCTTTCAACGCGCAAAAACCGGCGATGCCCAGTTCGCAGATCGATGCTTCCGCACCGCCTGCCAGCATCACATCTGCGTCGCCCTCGCGGATGATCCGCGCGGAATCCCCGATTGCGTGAGCGCCAGTTGCACATGCCGTAACCACCGAATGGTTCGGCCCTTTGAGGCCATGCTTGATCGACACTTGACCGGACGCCAGATTAATGAGCGCGGACGGTATAAAAAACGGGCTGACTTTGCGCGGCCCGCCATTGTGTAAATCCATCTGCGAACTGGCAATGGACTGGAGACCGCCGATACCCGAGCCGATCAGAACCCCTGTTCGCTCACGCTGGGTCTCCGTTTCGGGGGTCCAGCCCGCATCGGCAAGCGCTTCGTTGGACGCCCCCATGGCATACAGAATAAACTCATCCATACGGCGGCGCTCTTTTTTTGAGGCAGCCGTGTCTGGATCAAACGCCTCGGCATCGCCCTCGCCGCCGCCACGTCCCGTGGTCCACGGAACCTGAAACGCGATTTTGCAGGGCATATCCGTCGTGTCGAACACATCAATTGGGCCGGCGCCCGACTTCGCCTCTATCAGGCGCTTCCATGAGGCTTCCCGATTTCCGGCAAGCGGGGTGACAAGGCCAATCCCGGTAACAACGACACGACGCAAAGCGGTGCTCCTCTAAGCGGTAGTCTTCTTGATTTCGGTGACCGCGTCACCAACCGAGCGGATGTTCTCTTGGACATCGTCAGCGATTTCGATATCAAACTCTTCCTCGAAAGCCATCACCAGTTCAACCAGATCGAGACTGTCAGCGCCAAGATCGTCGATAAAGCTTGCGCTTTCTACAACTTTATCAGCTTCCACATCGAGATTATCGACGACGATTTTTTTTACACGTTCAAGAACGTCAGACATAAGGCACCCTCTTCATAATTGGTGTCTGAATTATCCGGCACGATGTCCGGAACTGTTGCGATTAGCACACAGTTTCCGTGTGCGCCAAGCCAGAAATCGTGCTTAGCACTTTTCCATCGCCTAAATCATGGCCATTCCGCCGTTCACATGCAAGGTCTGACCGGTGATATAGGCTGCCTCATCTGATGCCAAATAGGCCACAGCGGCCGCAATATCGGCCCCTTCCCCGAGTCTTCCGGCCGGAATCGAGCCTAAAAGCGCTTCTTTTTGCGAATCAGGCAGGACATCGGTCATAGGCGAGCTGATGAAGCCGGGCGCGACACAGTTGGCGGTCACACCGCGGCTTGCGACTTCAGCGGCGAGCGATTTAGTGAACCCAATCATCCCCGCTTTCGACGCGGCATAGTTCGCCTGACCCGCATTTCCGGTCACCCCAACGATCGATGTAATGCCGATAATCCGCCCGTGTCGACGCTTCATCATCCCGCGAAGGGCCGATTTTGCAAGGCGGAAGTAGGCACCGAGATTGACATTCTGCACCAGATCCCAGTCCTCTTCCTTCATTCGCAAGAGAAGCTGATCGCGGGTCAGTCCCGCATTGGACACAAGAATATCGAGCGGACCCATTTGCTCTTCCGCGGCGGCAACAAGCTCACCTACCGCCTCTGTGTCAGAAAGATTGCACGGCACGATAGCCGTCTCGCCTGCACAGGTTGCAGCAACGTCCTCAAGCACGCCTTGCCGTGTCCCCGACAACGCTACTTTAACACCAGCAGCAGAAAGCGTCGTCGCAATATCTTTGCCGATACCACCCGATGCCCCGGTAACGAGCGCCGTTTTTCCGTTCAAATCAAACATGTCTTATCTCCAGTCTCGGTGTCTGTGTTGGCAGCAGTGGTGCTTAGGTATCGGCCGCCTCGGCAAACGCTTGCAACTGTTCCACCGTACCAAGCGTTACACCGTTAAGGCTTCGCTCATTGCGCCGATTCATCACGGTCAGCACTTTGCCCGCGCCCGCTTCCATAGCCGTTTCGAGCCCTTGAGCGACCATCCACTGGATGGATTCGCGCCAGCGCACGCGTCCGGTTACTTGAGCGACAAGCTGCTCGCGAATCTGGTCAGGGTCGGTTGTTGCCTGCGCGGTTACATTTGCCACGAGCGGCACACGAGGCGTTTCTATCTTTGCATCATCCAGAGCCGCGCGCATGGCCTGTGCGGCGGGCGCCATTAGCGAACAGTGAAACGGCGCACTCACGGCCAGTGGTACGGCTTTCTTCACGCCGTTTTCACGGGCGAAAACACAAGCAGCCTCTATCGCAGCGGCAGTCCCGGAAAGCACAAGCTGGCCGGGCGCATTATCGTTGGCCACTTCGCAAACACCACCAGCGGCCCTCACCCCAGCTTCACAAGCAGCCAGAGCCTGCGCGTCATCTGCGCCCAGCAACGCTGCCATAGCACCTTCTCCCGCCGAAACGGCGCTTTGCATCGCTTCGCCGCGCAGACGCAAAAGCCGCGCCGTATCCGCGATGCTGAGGGCCCCCGCTGCACAAAGGGCTGAATACTCCCCAAGCGAATGCCCCGCGATAAAGTTTGCGCGCTCTATGGATATGCCAAACTCTGCGTCCAACGCGGCGATTACGGCGACGCTGACCGCCATCAATGCCGGCTGCGTGTTGGCCGTTAGCTTCAGAGCTTCTTCAGGACCGCTCCACATGGTATCGGTCAGTTTCTCGCCCAAAGCCTCATCGACCGCATCGAAAACATCACGCGCGGCGGGAAATGCATTTGCCAAATCCTGACCCATCCCAACGAATTGAGCCCCCTGGCCGGGGAATATAAATGCGGACTTGGACATAGGTTGGCACCCTCTGCTTGACAGATCAGTTCATGGCGACGGGTTTAAGGGGGTCTGCAGATGGGCGCAATGCTTGGCATCGCAATATCCTGCAGTGGCGCAAAGAAAAAGCCGCCAGCGGGACACCAGCGGCTCGTTCTTGAACAGTGTGTGCGAGGTTAATCCTCAATCTCGGCGAACAGATCCTCTTTGGACACCTCCTTGTCGGTTACCTTCGCGACTTCGAGAATGTGATCGACCACCTTCTCCTCATAAATCGGCGCGCGGACCTGAGCCAAGGCGTTCGGATTTTTCTGGAAAAACTCAACCACTTCGCGCTCTTGTCCGGGGAACCGGCGTGCTTCTGCAATCACGGCCTGCTGAACTTCTTCATCGGTAATCTTGACGTCAGCGACACGGCCAATCTCGGCCAGAACAAGTCCAAGCCGGACGCGTCGTTCTGAAATGGCACGGTACTCTTTCTCAAGCTCTTCATCCGATTTGTCCGCATCGCTCTCGTCCAAATTGCCAGCTTCTTTTTCCTGCTGGAGCTGGGCCCAGATGGTCTGGAATTCCTGCTCGACCATTTTTGGTGGGAGTTCGAAAGAATGCAGATCGTCCAGCTTATCAAGCAAAGCGCGCTTGGCTTTCTGGCGCGACGCACCATCATGCTCGTTCTGGATTTGCGACGTGATCATCTCTTTGAGCTGATCGAGACCTTCGAGCCCGAAATTTTTGGCAAACTCTTCGTCAACATCAGGGGTCTTGGGTGCACGCACCTCATTTACTTTCACCTCGAAGACGGCATCTTTCCCTTTGAGGTCCTCTGAGGGATAATCTTCCGGGAACGTCACATTGAGTTCGGTCTCGTCGCCAGCTTTCACGCCAACCAGCTGTTCTTCGAAGCCCGGGATGAACCGACCAGCGCCAATCACGACAGCCTGATCTTCTGCGGACCCGCCGTCAAAGGCTTCGCCATCAATTTTACCGACAAAATCAATTGCAACGGCGTCACCATCTTTCGCTTTCGCCGTTTTGCCGCGCGCTTCAAATTTCAAATTCTGCTCGGCGAGCTTTTGCAGCGCCTCGTCAACGTCCTCATCTGCGACCTTCGTGACCGGACGCTCAACTTCAATTGCTTTGATGTCCGCTGGCTCAAAGTCCGGCATAATGTCAACGCTCAGATCATATGCGAGGTCCGCGTCGCCCGCGAGCACCTTCTCGATGTCATCGGTCATCTTGATGTCCGGTTGAGAAGCGGGCCGGATCTTTGCATCTTCAAAGGCTTTCTGATTGCTCTCGCCGACCAGACCCTCAATGAGTTCGCTCATGATTGATTTGCCGAACATCTTCTTGACGTGCGACGCAGGCACCTTGCCGGGCCGAAACCCCTTCAAGTTCATCTGCGGACGAATTTCAGCGATCCGGTCATCGAGTTTGGTTGCCAGTTCAGTCGCAGGTACGACAATTTTGAACGTACGGCTCAGGCCCTCAGCATTGGTCTCGGTAACTTCCATAATCTTAATTCCTGCGGTGGCGCCGGTCGGGCAAGCCTTTTGGGTGGTTGAAACTCTATTGAAGGCGGGGCTTATGTCACACCGACGGGCCTGTGTCCACGCCGCAACGCCGCCTTAAAACGCTCTGGGGCTAGTGAGCCTGTCTGCCTGTAGGTTTGCAGTCGTCCAAATCGCTTGCTTGACCAAGCGAGAGGCACACTATCAATTGGAAAATAACTTATTCGTTGGAAGGAAACATTATGGTTGTCGAATATAGAACCGAAGGCCCTGTTGCGATCATCACACTTAACCGCCCCGAAGCGCGCAATGCGGTCAATGGCGACGTCGCCAGAGGTCTTGAAGACGCGCTCGATAGGTATGAAGCCGATACCAGCCTCTGGGCCGCCATTCTAACCGCCAACGGAAAAGCCTTTTGCGCGGGCGCGGATCTGAAGGCCATCGCAGCAGGCAAAGGCGGCGAACTTCGCACGGAAAAAGGCGGTTTTGCGGGTATTGTCGCGCGCGACCGGATCAAGCCGTTGATCGCTGCAATCACAGGCAGCGCGCTTGCTGGCGGTACTGAAATTGCACTCTCTTGCGACATCATTATCGCATCGGAAGAGACCAATTTCGGCCTACCGGAAGTCAAACGGTCTCTGGTTGCTGCAGCTGGCGGTCTCTATCGCCTGCCACGCGCGATCGGAATGGCTCCCGCCCTCGAAGTGATCCTGACAGGTGATCCTCTCTCTTCGCAGCGCGCCTATGAGCTGGGAATGGTCAATAAAGTCTGCCCCACTGATCAGGTCATGGACGAAGCCATGAAAATGGCGCACCGGATTTGCGCCAATGCCCCACTTGCGGTGCAGGCCAGCCAGAAAGTCGCAAAACGTGCCCTTGTCGATGACGATGAAACGCTCTTGAAAGCCGGGCAGATAGAATTTGCTGGTTTGGCTCAGACCGAAGACTTCAAGGAAGGCCCCAAGGCGTTCATCGAGAAGCGTGCACCCGTCTGGAAGGGCAAGTAGATTGGAAGGCATCTCGGCCATCTTAAGGCATATCGCATGAGCACCTTAGCCAAACTGGTTCTCGGGCTGATCGCGATCATTCTGCTTTTGGCGGTCGCCGTCTACATCCGTGCTGGCTGGGGCGAACGGGTCCTCGATGAGGACGCCAGGTCTCTGGCGCCGGGCGCCTTCCTTGAAACGCCGGCTGGCAAGCTTCATTACCGCTGGCATGGTGATGCAGGAAATCCCGTCATCGTCATGGCGCATGGCTTTTCGACGCCCAATTTTATCTTCGAGCAAAATGCAGATGCCCTCGTCGCGGCCGGTTATCGCGTTTTGACATTTGACCATTTCGGACGGGGTTGGTCAGATCGACCCAAGGCCAAATACAATCCCGATTTTTACGATCAGGAATTGGCTGACCTATTGGACGGGCTTGGGCTATCGGAGCCTGTCGGATTGGTAGGTTTGTCGATGGGCGGAGTTATCACGGCGGAGTTCACAGCCCGCCATCCTGAGCGGGTCTCAAGGCTTTTTCTGTTTGTCCCGGCCGGGCTTTCACTTGGCGGAGACGCAGGCGACACCAATGACAGGCTCCTGCGCACTCCCATACTTGGCGACTGGGTTTGGCGGGTGTTTGGCAAGTCCATTCTTCTGGGGGACCCTCAATATGATGAAAGTAAGCTTGGCGCTGCCAACAGGCTTGCCGGAGATGTCACACAGCAAATGAGCTATCGCGGCTATTTTCGGGCGCTTTTGTCCAGCTATCGGCATTTGCCGATGCGGGATCAGGATGAGGTTTTCGCGCGCTTGGGCGATACCGGAGTGCCGATTATGGCCGTTTTTGGTGGCCAGGACACAACCGTTCCGCCCGAAAGCGCCAGACGGCTCGAAGCCCTCATCCCGTCTGCGCGTGTTGAGATTTTACCCGAAGGCGAACATGGTCTGAATTATCAGATGCATGAGATCACCAATCCGATGCTTGTAAATTATTTTGGCGAAAACCCCTGACAGGTCGGCAAACTGAGACTAGCGTCACGTTTGAAGATCATGTTTTAAAATTTGGAGCCCGCCATGCCTCGTCCGATAACCGCTTCTATCCTTGCATTCAGCCTCGCCACTTTCACGCCGGCATTTGCCGAACCACCCGCACCCGGCGGAGACTTGCAGGCACTCTACCAACACTTGCACATCAACCCGGAACTTTCGTTTCAGGAAAGCGACACCGCCGCCCAGATGGCCAGCGAACTGGAGCTACTCGGGTTCGAGGTCACTACGGGGCTGGGCGACGATTGGGTCAAAGCCAAAGCGCTGCGCGATCAGGGTCAAGTACGCGAAGGCGTCGGCGGTTATGGCGTTGTAGGGGTATTGCGCAATGGTGACGGCCCGATCATCTTGTTGCGGACCGACACGGATGGACTGCCGGTTCCGGAACAAACGGGCGTGCCGTACGCTTCCAAAGCGTCCAGCATCGGCTGGACAGGCGTCGATAGCCCCGTCATGCATGCGTGCGGCCACGACATACACATGACGACATGGGTTGGTGCCGCGCGGCGTCTGGTCGAAACGAAAGACGATTGGTCGGGTACACTCGTTATGTTGGCTCAGCCTGCCGAAGAACTGGGCCTCGGTGCGCCCGCCGTGCTCGCTGACGGCCTCTATGAACGCTTCCCGAAACCAGATGCGAACATTGCACTCCACGTCTCCGCGGGGCTACCAGCTGGCACAATTGGATATGCAGAAGGCTATGCACTGGCTGCGGTGGATTCCGTTGACATCACAGTCCACGGCTCAGGTGGTCACGGTGCCTATCCTCATACGACCAAAGACCCCGTCGTGATCGCTGCGCACATCGTCACAGCCTTACAGACCCTCGTTGCGCGCAATGTCGATCCGCAGGCGCCAGCGGTGGTCACCGTTGGCTCGATCCAGGCAGGCGCTAAGCACAACATCATCTCGAATCGGGCCGAAATGAAACTCACAGTACGGACATATTCCGATGAGGTACGGACCATCCTGCTTGAAGGCATTACCCGCATCGCCAATGGACAAGCGGCCACCTTCGGCGCGCCACCGCCCGAGGTCACATTCGAGAGCGACTATATCCCGTCCACTTATAATGATCCGGCCCTGACCGCCCAATCTGTGCAAGCGATCCGCGCGGCAATCGGCGAAGACAATGTCGCGCCGACGCCTGCTGTTATGGGTGGAGAAGACTTTGCTCATTACAGCCGCACCGAAGACAAGATACCAAGCATGATCTTTTGGCTCGGCGGCGTTGAGCCTGAGAAAATCGCCAGCGGTGAACCGCTCCCGTCGCTCCACTCCCCGTTCTTTGCGCCAGATGCTGAGGTCGCCATTCCGGTCGGTATTGACGCGCTGTATGCAGCGGCCATCGCCGCGTTCAGCGAGGCCGACGAGTGAATCGAGCGAAGGCTAGCCCTAAACCGCCGCCTCTAACGCACCCATGCGCCCGACGCATTCGAGCGATAGCCAAGCGCCGTATAGGCCGCATCAATCAAGCTCTGCCCGCGATCATTCATTAATAGCCCGCCGCCCATCTGGTTCATTGTATAGCTGAAGGCCAATCCGCATTCAGGGTCGGCAAAGCCAATTGATCCGCCTGCACCGACATGCCCAAAAGCCGCCTCTCCAATTAACGCGGACATGCCCGGGCTCGTCGCAACCCCGCGATTGTCCATCGACTTCATGAAGCCAGAGGCAAAACGCGACCGACATAGTAAGGTTGCATCAATCTGCGTCGCGGTCGAAACCCGCCCCATCGCCGCCAGCCGTTCGGCAGAGACGAGGGAGCCGTCATTGCGCGCAAGCGGCGTGTACATCGCCACCTGCCCGCGTGCATTCGAAATACCGCCCCCGCCGCCGATCTCCGCTTTGTGTGCTTCAGGCTGATTGGCGGTCCATCCTCCCACGTTCAGAACAGACAGTGACTGGATAGATGCCGGCTCGGTCATGAGTTTCTGGTTGAACACGCTCGCCATATCTTCGGGCCCCGGCATATGCATCAAAATTGGCGCAATCGGCTTATCAAATCCATCAGGAAGCCCAATCCAGAAATCGGCTCCTGTGGGACCAGCCACATGCTCGGCGAAAAAAGTGCCAAGAGACTGACCAGAGGCGCGGCGCACCAGTTCGCCAACGGTCCAACCAAAACTGATCATGTGATACCCATTGCGTGTTCCCGGTTCCCAGAATGGCGCTTCAGCTTCAAGCCGCCCAATCATATAGTCCCAATCCAGCATGCCGCCTTCTTTGATCGGCTCGCGAAATGCGGGCACCCCACTTTCATGATTGAGCATCATTTGAACCGTGGTCGCCTCTTTGCCGTTCTGTGCAAACTCCGGCCAGTAGTCCGATACGAGCGCATCAGGGTTCAGCTTGCCTTGATCGATCAGCATGTGCGCGCAAATTGCGGTTGCAGCTTTGGAGCAGGAGAACACAATCGACACGGTGTCCTCGGTCCAATCTGCTCCTGTGTCCTTGTCCGCAGTGCCGCCCCATAAATCGACAAGCGTCTGCCCATCAACACTCAGGCAAACAGATGCGCCCACTTCCCCTCGCTCAGTAAAGTTCTTTTCAAATTCAGCTCTGATCACTGAAAATTTTTCGTCGCAAATTCCATGAACGGCTGAACTCATTGTATTGTCTCCCAAAGCTTTTCTTCCAGATCAAAGCACTAAGGAGCGCCAAATGGAAGGCATGAAAAAAGCGGCTTCCGAACGAAAGCCGCTTTCCCCACGCTACGCCTCGGTTCAGGGCTGACTAATCGTCATACCCTTCCGCGAAGATATCGCCCATAAAGAGTGTGTCGCTGGTCTTCCAAATCTCGATGGCCAGACCTATGCCGATACATGTCAGCAACACAATCGGTGTGACAGAACTCTCGGCCCAGTTCATAAGTAGCGACATCATCTTTTATACCTTTTTTTCTCGTTGAAGCCATTGTCGCCTAACGATCTTAACGAGGTCTGAGTCAAATCAGGAAGCTTCAAGGCAAAGCGTAACTAAATCTGCCTCATTTCTTTACCTATTGGCCGAATGGCTTAGAACGGGCATATGGTTTCATTAACACCTTCAACAGGTCGCCAAACGAAGACACCGACGCGCGCTTGGCAAAGGATGCTTTCAGGCCGCCGTCTAGACCTGATTGACCCCTCGCCGCTGGACATCGAGATCGAAGATATTGCCCACGGACTGGCCCGTGTTGCGAGATGGAACGGGCAGACGCTTGGTGCACACGCCTTTTCGGTTGCCGAACATTCCGTCATCGTCGAACATATTTGTGCCCGATGCGCACCTAATCTCAGTCCGGCAGAAAGACTGACGGCGCTGCTGCATGACGCACCCGAATACGTGATCGGGGACATGATCTCCCCGTTCAAGACAATCCTCGGCAATAGCTATAAGGGCGTTGAGGATCGACTGGAGCAAGCGGTACATTTGCGGTTCGGGCTTCCAGCCATCACACCAGCAAAGCTCAAAAAGCAAATCAAGCGCGCCGACCTGATCTGTGCCTGGTTTGAAGCGGTTCAACTCGCCGGGTTTTCGAAGAAAGAGGCCACGCAATTCTTTGGCAAGCCGCCGTCCGATATCCGCCTGACTCTGGAACCAAAATCGGCAAACGATGCACAGGCCGCGTTTTTGTCTCGCCATAACACCTTACTGGCCGATATGGCGAAGGCGGCGGGATGAGTGTGGATCTCGGCATTGATCTGTCTGCGGTGATCGTCACGGTTGAGGCCGCCACGCCCCTGTCTCTGGAGACGCGCCGCAGCGATCAGGCCCCCGCCCTCCCGTTTGGCGCGTTTGATCCTCGAGCGGACAAGACGTTCGAACTGGCTCTGCGGGGCTGGGTTGCCAAGCAAACAGGATTTCCGCTCGGGCATGTCGAACAGCTATACACGTTCGGGGACCAAAACCGGGGCTCGCTTGAAGACACCGAACCGCTGGCCGCTGGCTCGGGTGCAGATCCTGAGCGGCGGCAGATCTCGGTCGGCTATCTGGCTTTGACACCGCAAAAGTCACACGTTGATACGGCCTTCGAAGCGGCCTGGAGAGACTGGTATGCGCACTTCCCCTGGGAAGACCATCGCAATGGACCGCCCGCATTGATTGACAGGATGATCGCCCCCCGATTGATGACCTGGGCGGCAGGCAACGATTCGCGTCAACAGCGTACCAAACTCGCCTTCGGTCTGGATGATTGCCAATGGCTCGAAGAGCGCGTGCTCGAACGCTATGAACTTCTGTATGAAGCAGGATTGGTCCAAGAGGCGGCGCGGGATGCGGGCCTTATCGCGCCAGCAGATATATTCGGCCAACCCATGATATCGGATCATCGACGAATATTGGCAACGGCCATTTCCCGGCTGCGTGGTAAGTTGAAATACCGGCCGGTCATATTTGACCTTATGCCGCCCAAATTTACGATCTCCATGCTCCAAAAGACAGTTGAGGCCATTCTCGGGCTTCGGTTGCACACACAAAACTTCCGGCGCGCGCTCGACCGGAGCGGGCTTGTGGGCGGACTCGGCGAAATGGAGACAAGTACGGGTGGCCGACCAGCAGAGTATTACCGCTTCCGTCGCGAAGTGCTTGGCAATCGCGCTCAACAGGGCATCGCCACACCGATCATCAAACATCCGAGTACGACTGGTTAAGCCACGATCTCCTGATCGCCAGCATGTCGCGGTGTCTCATTCGCAGGACAAAACGCGTTGCGCACGTCACGCGAGGGTGACAGTCCGCGCACACCATCAGGAAGCATCTCATCACGACCAACGACCAGTTGTCCCCAAGGTTGCAAAGTGTCGAGGAGTTGGCTCGCAACATCTATCGCAATAGGACGTGCCATGGCTGGCAATACATTCCGGCAGAGCACGACATCGAATTGCCCAAGCTCGGGTAAACCGCTCATCAAATTGCAGACCGAGAAACTCACACGCTGGCGCAACGCCTTGGCAGCCTGCCAAGAATTGTCAGATCGACTGAAATATTTCAGCATTCGCTGCGCGGACAGCCCCATCTGAATTTCAAAATGGCCATACTGTCCGGCGCGCGCGCGCGCTGTACTTGCCTTGCAAATGTCGACCGATACAATTTCGAGCTGGTCTTGTTCAAAAAGTTCAGGGGCGGTTTCCAAAGCTTCGATCACGAGTGAATAGGCCTCTTGTCCCGTGCCTCCCCCCGCACAGAGCAAACGCAGTTTGGTTCCACTTGAAGCGGCCATTTTTGCACGGTTGCTCAAAAACGAAATCACACGCCCAAGCGTCTTGCGATCACGGAAAAATTGCGTGTCCTTGCCAGTAAGGGCCGAGGCGACTTCAAGCTCCAAGACAGAGTTCGGACGCGCCTGCAGGCAATTGGACAATTCGTCCAGCGTCGAAAAATTTTCACGCCGGAGTATCGGGGCCAGCCGCGCCTCTACGAGGTAGCGATGGTTTGCGCCGAAGACCTGGCCGGTCTTGCGCAATGCCAAATCTGCTATCTCACTGTAGCCCGAATGATCCATACGAGTTCGCCCTGCCCGACATCTAACGCGTCTTGCTCATGCTGCGCTGATTTCGTTAACACAAGCTTTTGATTTCACCGAATAACGGCAGATTCGAGGCTAAACGAGCCCGACTTCGGAAAACTTGCTCTCGATAATATTCGAATCAAATGGCTTCATAATGAAATCATTTGCGCCGGTTCGGATGGCTTCGCTGATATGATCAGCATCGTTTTCAGTGGAACAGAATACGACAATTGGTTTCTCGCCATTCTCTTCGCGACGCAACGCGCGCAGGAAGTCCATGCCGTTCATAACGGGCATGTTCCAGTCCAGCAGGACCGCGTCAGGCATTGCTTCACGGCAGCGTTCAAGAGCTTCTGCGCCATCCCCGGCTTCGGTCACTTCAAATTGGAGATCTCGAATAATCCGGCCTGCTACTTTGCGTACAACGCGCGAGTCATCAACAATAAGGCAATTCTTCATCGTTCTATTTCCTAGCTAAAAGACATCTTAGGTCTTTGCCCTTCACGCCTGTATATCCGAGTGGAGTTAAGAAATTCCTTCCCGATTTAAGCGGGCTGTAAGACTGAGCTTGCTTGCAGCGAATACGATTTCCGTCTCGGTTGTCTGGTTCACACTGATACTGGTGTCGAGTTCCTCGGCGACCATGGTCCCAAACAGCAGATTGACATTGCGACTACTCCAGCCGCCTTCGGGCACCTCGCCAGCAACAGCAGCAACAACTTCCGGCTTGAGTTTCGGGCGCTCGCCTCTGGCATAGACGACAAGAGATGGCAGGCCGTGATGGTCTTTTACCTCAACCGTTATCACGCCGCCCCTGGGCAGACACGTCATAGCAAAAAGCACCACATGCATCATCAGGCGAACATGGTGGTATGTGAAATGCGCCGTTTGGATATCCCACTCAATCGTGGGCCGATGCAGAGCGACATAGGCCGCGATAATCTCTTTCGCTTCATGGATATCGGCGACGGAATCCGATTGCCCCATCGCGCCAAACGCATAGCGGAGAAACTTGATATAGGAGCCCAGCTTCAACGCACCATCGCGTAGCAGATCTTCGGACGCCTTCTGCATCTCCTCACCCAATGTGTCGTCATCGAGCATCTCCATCGCGCTGGTGACAGACGAGACAGGCGAAACCATATCGTGACAAATCCGCGATGCGATAAAAGCACTAAGAAGGGAAGAATCAATCATGCGATAACCTGTCTTGAAAATCCGAACGCACATCAATACCCGATTCGTGCCCTTCAGTCTCAGGCTTTTCAGGCGAGATCACAAGGGGACATAGCGGAACAAAAATGCCTGCATCACACCCTATCGAGCGTCATACAGGCATATTTTTGAACCCGCTTCAAAGCAGGCCCACCTACATTAAGGCTTGGCGACCCAACGCCCATCCGACCCCATAAAGAAGTGACCCGAGACGGTCTGAGCAAATTGCTTCTCACCCGTGATGTAACCAACCTCTTCAATAGTCGTTCCAGTCTCGCGGGCGAGCCGCTCATACAGAGCACGCCGCTTGGCATTGATTTCATTGACACGACGCTGGACGTTCGGAGCGGCATCACCCGTTACGAGACCGAGATACCCATCAGCGCGCTCGCCAACAATGCCCTCCGCCTTGGCAGCGTCAATCACAGGATCGCCCGCAGAGGCCGTCGGCGCAGAGACAGTCATTGCTACGGCCAAAAACAGCCCCAAAAGCAAGGTACGGAAAGAAAAAATCATATTCATATCTGCCTCCTAAAACAGGTCCGGGTTGTCAGCGATCAGGTCTTCAACTTCACGGTCGAGCTTTACCCGCACCTCTTGATCAATCTTGACGTTCAAATTTATCTCAATCGGTTTGTCGGGCGCCTCGATCTTGACGGTTGGCGAACACGCAGTTGCGGCAAGTGCAGCAATAGCGGTCCCTAGTGCAACTTTGTTCATCCAGACTCTCCAAAATTTCCTACCCGAAAATAGGCTTACCTCACTGAACGAGGTTTGAACATGGCCTAGTTGCTCTGTTCACCCGCGCTTTCGCGTTCCTGCGCTTCTCGTTCCAGCGCCAGCGCTTCGGTCACAAACGATTCTGTCGGCACATTCCGCAGCGACGTCAACAAAGGAAGCAATTCGGAATCGACATTGATGCCGAATTTGAACGGCTTACCATCAAGTACGGCCGCATTATTCCCCACCAGATCAATGCTCACCAATAGCCGCCCAATCAGGTTTCCATCGACGCCAAGTTGCATCACCGTGAAATCGAAGTTCTTCAACGCATCAAACGCATAATCCGCGAACTGATTCTGGCCCTCGACCGGTGCAGTGGCCGTTCCGGTGTATCCGATCACGCCGCCGCTTTCGTCCGCCTTCAAAATGGCCTGCCGGACCATGATGTTCGCGCCGTCAAATTCTATCGGAAACGCGCCAGACACTGTTCCAGTCGCCACGAGATCGGGCACTTTCAATGTCTCGATAAGTTCTGCGAGTTCAATTGTTTCGAGTTCGACCATAACAATTTCGTTCTGGCCATTTACCACCCACTCCGTTGGTTGCACGCGTATTGTCCCACCCGCAAAAGGCCAGCGCGCCGCCTCCAGACGCAACGCGTCCGCGCCATTTAGCTGGAATCGAACAACACCGTTCCTGAGAGGAATGCCGGGGTTGAGCTCCGCAATTGTAAACATTTGGTGCGGGTGGCTCTTGAGTTCCAGAATATCCCAAAACTCTATGCGCCCATTGACGCCTGACACTGTGCCCGTCTTGAACGTATCGAAGCTGACATTCTCAAGAACGATCTCACCGGTTCCTTCGAGTTCACCGTTGAGAATATTGAAGTCCGCCTGTCCGCCTAACGCACCGCGCGTATTGATCAGGACTCCTCGGAGTTGCTCGGACAAAGCAGTGGGCTGCAAACCGCCGGGCTGAAAATTCAACTGTCGCATTTGGAGACCCGCCGAGCCGTTCAACTCCGTTAGATCCAGATCGAGGCGGAAATCTGCAATCGGTGTCTGCGTCTTCTCGTTCAACAATGCACCTTTCATGTTGATCCCGCCATCGCGTAAATCACCCTCCAAGTCGGTGACAATGGGTTCGTACAGCGGATCGGCGGCGAGGTCAGAAATATGCACGCCGCGTCCGGTCAGCCTACCTTCAAACCCCTCGTCTGCGGCCATCCCGTCGAAAGCAAAAGCATCCGCGCGGACCTTTGCGGGGATCATCGAGCCGCTAAAATGAGTGTTATCAAGTTCTGCACGGATTTGCAGGGGACCATCGCCGACATTGGCGGAGACTGTTGGATCGGCACTGGAAATCACCAAAGAACGATCACCTATGCGCATTGGAAGCGATAGCGCCTGCCCCTGAATCGTCAGCTCCAATTCTTCTCCCGACACCCAGCCCAGTCTTGCGGACGAAAAATTGAAGGCGCCAGAGCTATCAATGGTAGAGAATGGTAGTTCAATATCCCCCAGATGAATTTGGCCGATCATTTTTCCTGCCTCCTGCCGCACAAATCGTCCATCCACCGGACAAAGCGATATGGCCAATGGGCTGAGGGTCACCGTTCCTGATTGTGCCTCGCCCATGGTCAGTCCCACGCATTGCGATCCGGCCGTCTGAACGCGCCATCCTTCTCCACCTCTGACCCCTTCGAGCCTTCCGAACAATCGCGTCGGGCCGAGCGAAACACCAGCAAACGCTCCAGACACTCCAACTTCGCCATCGACAAAGAACCGACTTGCAGCGCCCGGCTGAAAAGACATCCCACCAAACTGAAGGGAAAGGGTGGCGTCCTCAACGGTCCACGCTTCTAACAAGCCGTCGCGCGCAGAGATCTCCAGATGACCATCGTGCCATGTCAGATCATTGATATATGTCTGGAAGTCTGGGCCGCCACCGCCCTCGATCTTCACCAGGCCAGACACCAAAAGTCCATTACTATCAAACCGAAGCCAAGGCTGCGCAGGCAAGGGATCAATCGCGACCGTCAGTCCCGAAGCCGCTTGCAGCAATACGGGCTCCGGCGCTGCAACCATCCATTGATTTTCCTTGAACGAAAGCGCGAAGCTCGTTCCGAAATCAAAGTCCGACAGGGCCTTGGACAAGACGCGCTTGGATAGATGCGCATGCGGCTGGACCGCACTTGGCAGGTCCTCGGGCGCGAAAACATCCACCAGCCCGGCCCTAGATGCATCGACATTTCGCAATACAAATCTTCCATTATAGGTAACGCCCTGACCTTTTTCGGGCGCTTCGGGGTCAAGTTCGGCATAAGCCAAATCGCCAGAGAGCGAGAGCGCTCCCATACGAACCTCATCGCTTGAAAACCCTTCAGCCATAAGAGCGACAGGCCCGACAAGGACACGCGCCTTGGTCTCCATGTCGGCGACAAGATGCGCCTCCTTTAGCACGGTCGTGCCATCCGCGAGCTCGCGCGCGCGTATTTCGAGCGTGGCAGACCGCAACGCCCCAAGCAGATCGAAAGTCTCACCTGCTTCGGGGCGCGCTGCATAACCAACAAGATCCATTTGCAAGTCTGAGCCCCGTCGCTCGCCCTGAGAGATACTGTCTGCCGATGCCGTCATGACAATCTGCAGCGCGCTATCGCCGTCTGCGATGTCTGCATTGATTTGAGTCATTTGCGCTGACAAAGCTCCAAGCTTCGCTTGCTCAATTGCGATATCGATCTTGCCAGTTACGGCGCCGCGCTCGAACCGCAAATCGACAAGGCCCCGCGACCAGTGCAAAAGCGCATCATCGTGGCGCAAACTCGCCGGTGTGATTTCGGCATTGATAAAGCCATCCTCAATCAATCGGCCCCCGGCCTGAAACCTCGCAGACACCTCACCTGCCGCCGTCTGCAATACGACATCACCATGTTCTATCGAAACGTGCGGAACGGGCGCGGTCGTTGGCGCGCTGGTGCCATCGTTTTCGTAAAGTGTCTCTAGACCGAAAAAGCTCAACCCCTCATCCGTAAGCACACCATGGATGACAGGCCGATCCAGCGTGACGGTCTGGACCTGCACTCTTGTCGGGCTCGCCCAGCCATAGCTTAGTTCAACCGCTTGCGCTTCAAATGGCGTGGCAGGCCCGCTGTCTATCTTCAGCCCTTCAATCCGCGCCGAGGACCGCCCCAACTCGGCAACTGTAATCGAGCAGGCGAAATTCTGACCCTCGCACCAGGATTGTACCGCCCGTTCAACCAAAGCCTTTCGCCCGGCCCAAAGAGCAACCAATCCGATGATCAACACTGTGAATAGAATAATGCTGACGCGTACGACCCATCCGCTCGCGGACACCTTTTTTTGGGGGGAGTCTTGGGTCACATGCTCTGTTCCGGCGCAAGGATTGCTAGATAGCTACATTAATGGCTTTACATGGAGTGAATAAGGCACAAGATGAATATTAACAGAATGGCATGGATTTGTACTTAATCCTTAAACTGTTGGCAGTTTCGAGTTGCTGCCTTGTGAGCGTTTCGTAAGTGAGTGTAGAGTTAGATGAGTTTCACACCTGGGTCAAAATTAGACAATATTGATGAACTTAAAGGCGGATTGGTTCAAACCTGCCTTTTTTTAGCTGGTGTCATCGCCCTCTCTGCCTTCGCAAGCCATAAAGTCCACAAAGACTACGGGCATCAGATTGATAGCTTGCTTGCCGCCACTCAATCCTCAACATTGGTCCAGACCGCAGAACTCGTCCGGGCGCCGATACCATCCCTCGATATGCGCGATGAGTTCGTAGATATTCAAGCCATGTCTCGAAGCGGCACTTTAGAGCGCCGGTCCACATTGATCGAAACCCTTACCGGGATGGGCGCAGAGGCTGGCGACGCCGAACGTGCGCTCAAACCATTATACGATGCCGAGTTGGTCGATCCACGCCGCGTGGTGGCTGGCCTGAGCCTAACGGCGAATTTTTCCAAAAGCGATAATCGCCTGCTCTCGATTTCCTTCAAGCCAGAAAATGGACGGAGCGTTCTGTCAAAGCGAATGGCAGATGGCACTTTTTTTGCCAGCAATCTAAGCGTTCAACGAGTGACTTCCGTCAAACGCGTTGCAGCAACCATCTCAACCAGCCTCTATGAAGCCGCTCTGGAGGCTGGTGCCACTGATCAGCAAGTAGCCGACTTCGCCGAAATTTTTGCGTTTGACATCGACTTTCAGCGCGAAATTCAGGCCGGCGATGCATTCGAGATCGTGTATGAAACCTATACCGACGAACGCGGAAACTTTGTGAGTTCCGGTGACATTCTTTTTGCCTCTCTAAATGGTCGCGCTCTGGAACGGAGCTTCTACCGGCATACGCCTTCTGACGATAATATCACCGACTACTTCACAGCCGACGGGAAGAGCGCCACGCGGTTCTTGATGAAGACGCCGATCAATGGCGCGCGGCTGTCGTCGAGTTTCGGGCGCAGACGGCACCCCATTTCTGGTTACTCACGCTTGCACAAGGGCACAGACTTCGCCGCCCGCTCGGGCACACCTATATTTGCGGCGGGCAATGGCGTCGTCGAGCGCGCCTCACGCTATGGCGGTTATGGCAAATATGTCCGCATACAGCACGCCAATGGGTACGAAACTGCCTATGCTCACATGTCACGCTATGGACCCGGCGTGCGCAAGGGCCGCCGTGTTCGGCAAGGAGACATTATCGGCTATGTCGGATCAACTGGCGCATCCACCGGACCACACTTGCATTATGAAGTTCTGGTCAATGGGCGGCACGTCAATGCGATGAGCTTGCGTTTGCCGACAGGCCGCGCGCTGGAAGGAGACCTCCTAAGCGAGTTCGAGAAAAAGCTCAAGGCGATCGATCTTCAACGGCGCGCCCTGTCCGAAGGTCAATTGTTGCAGGCCACAATACCTGTCATCGGCATACGCAGTAATTAGTCCGCCACTTTGAACAAAAGAAAGGGCCGAACATATCTGTCCGGCCCCTAGTCTTTTGCTTTGCACTACGCCTAGCGCCAAACTGCTTCCAGAGACAGATCTTCCGGTGACATGTTACCATACTGACGAATCTCGTTTCGCCCAACAACATGGTGGTGCACTTCGTCGGGACCATCGGCCAAACGCAAAGTCCGCTGGTTTGTGTACATGGCCGCAAGTGGCGTCCACTGCGAAACGCCCGTAGCACCATGTATCTGAATGGCCTGATCAATAATCTCGCAGACCCGCTCAGGCACAAGCGCCTTGACCATGTGAACCCAGACGCGTGCCTCACGATTGCCAAGCACATCCATCGCGCGGGCGGCCTTAAGCACCATGAGGCGCATCGACTCGATCTCGATCCGCGCCCTCGAGATGACTTCCATATTCTTGCCCAGATGCGCGATCGGCTTGCCGAACGCTTCTCGGCTCACTCCACGACGACACATGAGATCAAGCGCTTTTTCTGCTTGACCAATTGAACGCATACAGTGGTGAATCCGGCCCGGCCCTAAGCGAAGCTGTGAAATCTCAAAGCCGCGCCCTTCTCCCAAAAGCATGTTCGACTCCGGTACGCGAACATCCGTAAACCGAATGTGCATGTGCCCGTGCGGCGCATCATCCTGGCCAAAGACATTCATCGGTCCAAGGATTTCAACACCGGGCACATCGATCGGCACAAGGATTTGCGACTGTTGCTTGTTTGGCGCTGCATCAGGGCTGGTTTTCACCATGGTAATCATGATTTTGCAGCGCGGATCGCCCGCGCCCGAAATATAGTATTTCTCGCCATTGATGACCCATTCACCATTTTCGAGCACAGCTGACATACCAATATTTTTCGCGTCGGAAGAGGCCCGGTGCGGCTCGGTCATCGCAAAAGCTGACCTGATTTTGCCTTCGAGTAGCGGCTTGAGCCAAGTTTCTTTCTGCTCAGCAGTGCCGACACGTTCGAGGACTTCCATATTGCCGGTATCCGGGGCGGAACAGTTCATCGTCTCCGAAGCCAGCCGGTACTTACCAAGTTCGACCGCGATATACGCATAATCGAGATTTTTGAGCCCCTCGCCCGTGCCCGCATCCGGCAAAAAGAAATTCCACAAGCCTTCTGCCTTGGCTTTGTCCTTAGCTGCTTCTAGCAATTCCAGCTGACCGGGCACATAGCTCCAACGGTCTTCGCGATTTTCACCCAATGCGTGGAACTCTTCGGACATTGGCGCGACAACATCCTCGATAAATCGCTTAACATGCTCGTATAGCGGGACCGCGGCCTCGGACATCCTCAGATCGTTAAGCTCATCATTGGGATTGAAGCCAAACCCTGATGAACCGGGATTGCTTGTGTGTGTGTCTGCCATTTGCGCTTTCTCCTATTATCGTCGAACCGCTCCGCAAAATGTCGGAGCGACCGCGTCGCTTCCCAATAAATGCGCGATAAATTGCAGAAAATCCAGCAGAGTTTCTATTGGCGGGAACCGATTGTCGCAAAAAAGTTGACTATTCATTCGATTTGATAACCCTGACCCAGAGCCCGAAGCCCTATAATCAGACGCTCGCAAGGGGGAGCCATTGGGCCTCGCTGGAGAAGTTTATGAACGTCACCGATATGGGGCTGATATGGGGCTGATAGCGGCGGTCTTCTTCACATTCGCGCTGTTCTCAAAACGGCTCGCCGGAACGGCATTGACACCGCCTATCCTATTTACCGGCGCAGGACTTCTGCTGGGCCAAACGTTAATAGCAAGGCTTGTTGTTTCTGGGCAACGCCTTTGCGAAATGGACCTGCGAGCACACCTCGCCAAACTGCCCTGAAAATACCGAGAGTTGATTCCGATCTCTAGAGTAGTGACGCGTCGGTGATCACTTCGATCAGTGCAGGACCATTGTGCGCTATGCCTTTGGCCAGCGCTTCATCCAATTGATCCTTTGTGGTCACCAGTTCTCCCATTCCGCCGCATGAGCGGGCAAAGCCTGCAAAGGACGGGTTGACCAGATCCGTCTGCCAGACAGGAAACTCACCGCCGCGCTGTTCTTTTGAAATCTTCCCAAGCTGGGAATTATTCATCAGGATATGACAGATGTTCATGCCGTATTTGACAGCCGTGGTGAACTCCATCGCATATTGTCCAAATCCGCCGTCGCCTGAAACCGAGATCACCTTACGCCCTTTATATAGCCCGTCTTCCTGTGTTGCCGCCCACGCGCCCATGGCGGCCGGAAACGAGAAACCAATCGAGCCAAGATATCCAGACATCAGGACACGCTGCTGCCCCGTAGGCTCGAAATAACGACCGAAGGAATAGGTGTTGTTACCAACGTCAACCGGCAAAACCGCGTCATGGGGTGCCGCACGTGTCAGTGCATCGAAAAGCGCCGCTGCGGACACGCCATTGCCAAGATCTTTTCCCTGCCGCTTGGCCTTCTCCGCACGCCAGATCTTCCAGCGATCGGCTACTTCCGCTTTCATCTCCGCCTGAAGGATGTCTCTTGCGTCAAGTGCCTCGATCAGTTGCGACGCCGTGACACCGACATCCCCCATGAGCGGCAGTGTCACTGGATGCCGTTTGGCGAGCCGCATCGCATTGTTGTCGACCTGGATGGTCGCCTCACCTTCGTTTATCCCTGTATGATCGGAGAAGGACGAACCGAAGACGAGCATCAGATCGGCTTCGTTCATGAACCAGCTCGCAATGGGTGTTCCCGAACGCCCCAAGACACCCGCAGCCAGCGGATGCGAATCTGCAATTTGTCCTTTCGCTTTGAAGGTCGTGGCGATCGGCATCCCGAATTTCTCGGCAAGCGCAATAATCTCGGGCATCCCATCGAGTGCGCCATAGCCGACGATCATCATTGGCCGCTTGGCCGCCTTGAGCAATTTTACCGCTTGCTCGAACGCCGCTTTGGGTGGAGCAAACGCATTGTCCGCCATCCGGCCTTCGGGGGTTTGCGCTGGCGTCGCATCATCGAGGATCGTCTGGACGTTGTCTGGGAAAATTAAATGTCCCACGCCACGCTCGACCAGGGCAGTCTTGATGGCCTGGCTCATCAATTGTGCATGAGCCGAGCCGGGGTGAACCGTTTCGGAAAAGACCGACACAGCTTCAAACGCTGCCTCCAGATCGATATCCTGAAACGCATGAACGCCGATCACCTGCTCCTGAACCTGCCCGGTCAGAGCCAGCGCAGGTGCCCCGTCCACTTTGGCATCCCAAAGCCCCGTCAGCAGATTGGTCGCGCCGGGGCCGGCAATCGTAAAGGCTGCCGCCGCGCGTCCCGTCAGCTTACCATAGCCCGAGGCGGCAAACGCCGCCGCACCTTCATGACGTATACCATAATACCGCAATGCGCCCTTGCTTTCCTGAACCCGCATAGCATCTGCAAGGCCGAGATTTGAATGGCCGACCATGCCGAATACGGATGTGACGCCCCAGTTGACCATTGTTTCGGCCATAACATCTGAAACCGTTCGCGCGCGCTCAGGTTCTGCTGGCACCTGAACATAGACACCATCATCACGCACCTCGACGGGATAAGTCTCCTGGCCAGTATCTTCATGTCCACCAGGCGGTTTACCGGTGAGCGGGTCAAAATCCCAACCATGCCATGGGCAACGCAACCAGCACTCATCATCCACACCGCGCTCAATCGAGCCCTCGCCGAGCGGACCGCCCTGGTGCGGGCAGCGATTGTCCATTGCCGCATACTGACCATCAAAATGAACCAACGCGATCTGGAGTCGACCCGCCGTGACCGTTTTGACACGCCCCTCATCCAGTTCATTCGGGCCCGCAACTCTATGCCAGACAACCTCGTTCCCATCGCTCATAAATGCCTCGTCCAACTGCGGTTCTCAATTATGCCTAAACTACTTCTTTATAACCCGCCAGCTGGTTCCTTCAGCATATTTAATTTTTCGTATTGCGGGAACTGCGGCTGGCGTCCTACATTGGACCACAATCAATAATTTGCCAATGACAGCGAGTGCGTAGAATGATGACAAAGGCTATCTCCAAATGGGACACCTTAGACGACCGCCAACCAGCTTATGCTCTGGTTGATGAAGTTGATCTCGTCATCGTCCGGTTCGACGAGACGGTCTCGGTCTTCTATGGCAGATGCCTGCACCGAGGCGCACTGATGTCTGATGGCCATGTTGACGCAAACGACAATCTCATCTGCGGCGTCCATAATTGGGACTATAGGCTCGATACGGGCGTCTCCGAATATGCCAATGACGAAGCTTTACCGAAGTTCAAGGCCTGGATCGAAGACGGCCAGGTCATGGTCGATGCGGACGAAATAAGCGCCTGGGCTGAAGCCAATCCGCAACCTTTCAAGCGCGACGATTATCTCGGTCTTTATCAGGACCCTAGCCACGCGCCACATGCTGAACCGTATAATGGACTGATTCAGCAATATGCGCGCGACGGATTGTCAAAAACAGGCCATCACGGTGTGGTCGCCTCCATGGGGGTGCCACGCGAAGAGTTGCCCGATTGGGATACGATCCAATTCGTCACGGCACAGCTTCACAAACCGCCACTTCTTGATGACGCGCCTGTCGCAACTGCTGTTACCATTGGGCCGAAGACACAGAGACCGTTGCACCTCGACATTCCAATTTTTGTTTCAGATATGAGCTTTGGGGCGCTTTCGGAGCCTGCAAAAGTTGCCCTTGCGCGCGGAGCCGAGCGAGCGGGAACCGGCATCTGCTCAGGCGAAGGCGGCATGTTACCAGAGGAACAAGCCGAAAATTCACGCTATTTCTATGAACTGGCATCAGGACGCTTCGGGTTTTCATGGGACAAGCTCGACAAAGTCCAAGCTTTCCACTTCAAAGGTGGACAAGGGGCAAAAACGGGGACTGGCGGACATTTGCCGGGTAAGAAAGTCAACGGCAAGATCGCGCTCGTCCGTGGACTGAGCGAAGGTGAAGCAGCCGTCTCGCCTTCGAGGTTTCCTGAGTGGACGGACCCATCCCAGATCAAGGCGTTTGCCGATGAAGTGCGCAGCCGCACAGGCGGAATCCCGATCGGGTACAAACTCTCTGCACAGCATATAGAGAAAGATATTGACGCTGCGCTGGAGGTTGGCGTCGACTATATCATTCTCGACGGTCGTGGCGGCGGCACAGGTGCGGCGCCGACGATTTTTCGCGACAATATCTCGGTGCCGACCATTCCTGCACTCGCCCGTGTGCGCCATCATCTCGACAGGTCGGCGCGTTCGGATGTCTCCCTCGTGATTACCGGCGGCCTGCGGACAGCGGCTGACTTCTGCAAAGCTCTGGCACTCGGGGCTGATGCCATCGCGGTATCCAATTCTGCCATGCAGGCAATAGGCTGCCTCGCCATGCGCGCTTGTCATACCAATAATTGCCCTGTCGGAATCGCGACCCAGAAGCCGCATCTTGTTTCGCGCCTGATCATCGACTCCTCTGCCCAGCGGCTTGAAAACTTCTTCAAGGCGTCGGTGGAGTTGATGCAGGTACTGGCCCGCGCGTGCGGACATTCAAGTCTATCGGATTTCACCCTTGATGATCTGACAACATTTGACCGAAAAATGGCTGATCTCTCCGGTGTCCCCTATGCCGGAATGGCGGGTCGGGTGTGAACGAGGCACACGTAATAGCAGGCCTTACTGGCCTCGGCGCTTATCTTGCGCTTGGACTGGTCATCGGTCTGGCCTGCGTTTTTGGTGGTGTCGGCCGGATTGATCCGGCGGCCAAGACGATGCCATTCCGCGCCCGGTTGCTTATCTTGCCCGGGCTGGCTGCCTTCTGGCCGCTCATTCTGATCAGGCTCATCAGCGGAAAAGGACCGCCCCTCCAATGAAACGCCGACACAAACGCCTGCATTTGCTGATCTGGCTCCTGCTCGCGCCGACAATAGCCGCTATACTCTACCTTTCGATTACGCTGCGCCCGTCTGACCCGATAGACAATATGCTACCCGAAAGTCTCGTCGAGGAGCTTCGCTGATGTCGCATGATTACAAGATGGTGACCTGGACACCGTTCAAAAAGCGGTTTGACCGTTGGCTTCTGGCCGGCATAGCGCTTTATCTGATTGTCTTTACTGTGGTCAGTTTTGTGCTTCCGAAAGAAGGCGCGTTCGCCCCGGTCCAAATATTCATTCGCGCTACGGGTACGCTTAGCTTCCTGTTGTTGACCTTTACTCTGGCTATCGGTCCGCTTGCCAGGTTGAGCAATCGGTTCAACCCTTTCCTTTACAATCGACGCCATCTCGGCGTGACAACGTTTTTGGTGGCGCTGGTCCATGCCGGGCTGGTCTTGCTGTGGTATCATGGCTTCAGCGAGACCAATCCGCTTGTCTCTCTGTTCATCTCTAATCCGCGATACGATTCTCTTGCCGGATTCCCGTTCGAGAGCCTTGGCTTTGTCGCTTTACTCATCTTGTTTCTTATGGCCGCGACGAGCCATGATTTCTGGAATGCAACACTTGGGCCCGGAGCATGGAAAGCGCTACATATGGGCGTCTACATCGCTTATGCCCTGCTGATCGCACATATTGCGCTTGGTGCGATCCAGTTTGAAAAAGCGCCAATCAATTTTATCCTGCTTGCCAGCGGAGCCGTCTTTATCTCGGCCCTTCACCTTCTCACCGGCTTCGCCAGTCTGAAACCGAAGCACGCGTCTGCCCCTGACGGATGGATTAAAGTTGCCAAATTTGAGGATATGCAGGATGCGCGCGCCAAAATTATCAAGCCAGAATCGGGCGAAGCCATTGCCGTCTTTCGTGATGGGCAGAGCATTTCAGCGGTTTCGAATGTTTGTCGTCATCAGGGAGGTCCGCTGGGAGAAGGCAAGATCGTAGATGGCTGCATCACCTGCCCTTGGCATGGCTTCCAATACCGCGCTGCAGATGGGCAGTCTCCACCGCCCTTTACCGAGAAGATTGCCACTTATGCCACCCAGATCATTGACGGCACGGTGTTCGTAAACCCTCAACCGAACCCGCCCGGCACCCCGCAAGCACCAAGTCTGACAGGAGAAAGCGCATGAGCAAGAATGACTTCTTCATCGGCTGGGCCGAAGACATGCCCAGCGTGGACCGCCGGTTTTTTCTCGGAACAGGCCTAGCCCTGACTGCAGGCACGGCGGCACTGGCCGGAATACTAAGCGCCTTTCGCAATTCCCCGAATACTGGCAGCTGGAATATTGGCAACATCCGAGAGTGGCGCGGCATTGCAACAGCTCAACCTTACTCCATGATGCGCACGCGCGACCTCGACGGGACACCACGTACGGTTATGCTGGGCTGCCAGGGCAAATGCGGCGTCAGCGCACGCATTGGCTCACATGCAGGGAAATCCGTGCTCATACGCGGCAGCCTCATCCAACGCGGCAAGCATGCCATGATTGCAGTGACTGACGATATCAATTGGATCGAGGAGGCCCCCGAAACCGATGTGTCCGACCTCGCCTTTCCCGCCATCAAACCCCTTGACGACATCACCTTGCGCGGGACCATTCTGGATAGCAAATGCTGGTTCGGAGCGATGAGTCCAGCACGCGGCAAAACCCACAAGTCTTGCGCGTCACTTTGTATTCGCGGCGGCATTCCGCCAGCCTTTTTCGTGAAAGACAGACAGGATCAAAAAGCGCTTCTTCTGATGACCGATCGCGGGCAGGCTTTTGGCGAAGACCTCCTGCCCTTCGTCGCCGATCCTGTCGAGATTTCTGGCAAATTGCAGCGTTGGGGCGATCTGCTTCTGATCGACAGCAATGCGGCCTCTCTTCGCCGGATATAGCCCACTGGTTTCGAAAACTCGGTTCGGTAAGAGCTGCGCCACTCGACCTGGCCATGATCGGGCTTTGGTTTGCGCTGGTTTTCGCAATTGGCATATATGTGACCCGCCGCGACGTGTTGAACACCGAATGGTTCCCGTCACTCCATCAGGCCTAAACTGTCGTCAACACATGGCTGAAACCGGTCAACCATATCAGGCCGCATCAAGCTCGGAGCATGCGCCCACCTGTGCCCGAAACCTTATTGGAGAAATCAAGAGTTAGTGGCTGCTAACAAAGGGAGTTGGGCACGGGGCACCCTCGACGGAAAACAGTGCCAAATCTTTATAGGCGGATCGGCAAAATTTCCTGAAATAGCCAGATGGTCCAAAAGCCCAGTGCGATAAATGGGCCGAATGGGATGCGCTGATCCGGCCGGAGCGCCTTGCCCGAAGAAACTGAACGCATCCCGATCCACAGGAGGGCGCCGGTGGACGCAGCAAGTGTGACGAAGGGCAATGCAAGTGGGCCAAGCCAGGCCCCGGCAGCCGCAAGAAGTTTGGCGTCACCAAGACCGATGCCCTCCTTGCCACGATAGCGCAACCAAAACGCACGGAGCCCCCAGATAGACCCATATCCAACGATTGCGCCTGTCGCATATTTGATAAGGTCGTAGCCTGGCCAAATTATTGGAAAGACGAGCCCCGCAGCAATCAGTGGCAAGCTCAGCCAGTTCGGAATCCGGTAATGGTCAAAGTCATACCAAGCGATCGCAACCAGAGCCGTAAATAAACTCGCGGCAATCCCCAGCCGCCAGTGATTGAAGGGAGCAAGGCTTACCGCACCAGCACCGAGGCAGACGAGCACGAATGCAAAAACGCTCGTCGCCTTGACACTTCGACCGGAATTTTGGTTCTCTTCCAAAAGGGCCCCCGCGTTCTATCGGTTTCCCGGTCGGGACAGAATATCGAGATCAGAAACTTCTGCATTCCCCGCATATGGCTGGCAAACCCTCGCACCAAGAACTGGCAGAACATTACGCCACCCATCGGCATCAGAAAAATTTATGATCCCCGAGGAAATACGTGCCCCGTCGACAAGTTCTTCTCCAGGCTCGAATGATAAGCGGACCTCCAGGCCAGAATCTGCCAGATAAGTTGTTTCTGTGAAGAACTGTCCGAAGATATCGCCCGCCCGTCCCGTCCGAATAAGTTCTACAGATGCATTATTCAAATACGCCAGCGCTGTATCCTCACTCGCACGGGAAAAGAAGACAAAGCGGGAGATATCTGCCTTACTCCACAAGAACAAACCACACTCGTCCTTGCCAAGCCTTTGCGGGGGCAATCCGCGGGGTGCCTCAGCGACATCGGCGGTAGGCCCCGGTTGCGGTTCGGTCTCGGGCGGCACGCTCTGACACGCACCCATGAGAACGATTGCAGCAACAAGGTTTAGTCTTCCAATCATCACGCAACTCCTTTCACAGACGGGGCGCTCTGCCGACAAATATAAGCCTCAAAGCGCGTCAACACCGCAGAGGTCGCACACTTGGTCTTCAGAACAGGTTTACGCGCCGGATACAATTCTATCGACCCAAACAAGGTGTACACTATGGCTGGCTCCCTCGAAACTCGATAACAGCCTGAATGGCGTCTGCCCGACTTGTTATGGTCGCTGCATAAGTTTCACCACCAGGAAGACGCGCCACTTCTTCCAACCAAGCATACATTAGAGGTGGTGAAACGTCAGAAATAACAACCTGAACGCGGCCTCCCTGACCCGCCTGAACACGATCGACTGATAGGCCACTTTGCTGAGCCATTCGGATTACCTCTAAACGGAAAGCGTCACTATCGCTTGCAGGCCTCTGGGAACCTGATTCTTCAGGTCCAATACGGCGGAGGCCTTGCTCAATCAGGGCATAGTCCTGCGAGACACGGTCAAGGCGTTGGCTCGCGTCTGCTTTGGCTTTTACAAGCGGCGAAACAAGGCCAAAGACCAGCACAATACCGATCGTCAACGCCGCAGCGATTGTGATCAGAAGCTTCTCGCGCGGCACCAGACCAATCCACCATGACGCTATCATTATCTCGTCCTTTGCAAGGTAACATCACCGACGACACGGCCATTCTCCTGCGCCGCTCCACCAAGCGTCACGGATAGATACTTACTGCTCAGCATGTCTTTGAGCACCGTCTCATCGCCATAGGCTGCATGAGCGATCCTCGCAACCAGAATGCCTTGATCGTAATCATAACGTATTGAACGTAACTCGCTCGATGGAAGACCAAGCAAGGCCGCGTAAAGTTCAGCGCTCGCTTCGTCGAACTTCAATTTTGACCTTCCGCCACTTTCATCTACGGCACGCGCTACAGCGCGTACGTAATTGCGGGGCTTCGGTTCATTCGGAAATACACCAGCATAGGCATCTGCGATTTGTGCTTCGATCGTGTCCGATTGTGTGTTGAGCGACCGTATATCCATGTAAGTCGAACCAGCCCAGACCACAAGCAAAGCCGCAGCAAGGGCTCCGGTCAACCGCCATGATGACAGGTGGCCAAAACCGACGTTCTCGCGATTTGCATAATTTCCCTGCCGCAAATCTATAAGCTCGGAACTGGCATCCCCAAAGCGAGCGAGTTCGCCAAGCAGTTCATCTGCGCGCACATGTTTCGGCGTGTGATCACCAATCAACATATGAATAGCCGTATCGGTCAACCGCGCATCAATCGTGGCTGCACGCCCATTGAGATTGCTGATGAAGCGATCCGGCGTCCGCAAGACCGTCTCCTCTGGCAGGACAGATTGTTCTGCAACAAGCTTGGCCCGCATAAGATGTGGCTGAGCCCGCAGGAGATCACTCCACGCCTCCATCTGTTCGACAGAAACAATTTGGATTTGGCGGGCTGTCTCCAAATTTTCCGGTGCTGCCCCTAAGGCAAAGTGGCAGTCATCGATCGAGGTGGCAATTTCATCCTCGACCGCAAAAGGGGCTGCGCGATAAGCTTCTTTATCAAGCCGCGACGGCAATACTGCCGACACCTGAGTTATACTTTCTCCGCGCACGAAAAGTACAAGCTCATCGCCTGCCTGAATCTGGTCGGGTGAGACCGCTTTCCCGTCCCGGATGAAGCCAATATTGTCTTCCTCGCGCTGCTCATTCAAAAACCCATAGACACGCATTTTCATGGAGCGGCTCCATATGATCGACGGACAATTTTCGGCTGTTGGTTCGCAACCAGTTTATAGACAATCGAGAAGCGTCCGCTCTGGCCAAAATCGTCAACACGTCCAAGCAGTTCAACATAATTTGATACTGTGCCGAGAAGGTCGGCCCGGCGTACGTCAGGCGAGATCCGCTCAATTGGACCTTCCTCAAATAAGGCATCGACAGAAGCCCAGCCTTGGGGCGGCCGTAACAACAGCAAGTTTTCGGCATCCGCGAGATCGAGATTGCCACCCAATGCCATGGACAAGAGCGCGGCCTGATCGGGCAAGATTGTATTGATATTGAAGACTCCAATTTCAACTGTATTACGGACACAGACCAAAGGGCTTATCGCCTCGACAATTTGCTTTGAGTAGCCGCGGATCGCGCGCAGTTCGGAAACCGAAGCAAGCGGTACGCCAGAGGCCCGGTAGGGTGTTCTCAGCGTCGCATAAAAATTATCTTCGGCGCCACCGGGGCGGGCCGAATTGTCAGGGTCGAGCCAATCCATCAATTTAGCTGTCAGCCCTTCCGCCTCACTCTCGTCAAACCCGGCACTGACCAACAATACTGTATAAAGCGCTGAAGCGCCGGACTGCTCATCGTCTGAATCATCGAGAACGCGCAGCGCGTTTAGGTTGAAGCAATTGCTTGCATCGTCAAGAATCGTCGAGATAACGGCATCGCTCACATCTGTTTCAAAGGTTTGTCTGAATCCAGGTGTGTTGGCATTCAGCGCCGCAGCACCATCCTGACGCAATTGTTCGACCCCTATAAAACCTGCCTCCTCGACACCCGCCATTTGCCAAGTAAGCTTCACGCGGGCATCCGCTGTTTTTGCCTGCGTAATAGCGCCGCCGATGCCGTCTACCATGGCCAGCGCAGCCACTGACATCAGCGCAACAATCAGTATCGCAGACAAAAGTGCCGCACCGTTTTCCCTATCTGAGGCCCGCATCATAACCTCCCCCCGACAAGGAAGGTTTGCGAGAGGCTCTGACCGGTCTCAAAGACAATTTCGAAACGAATAGAGTCTGGCAGAATTGGTGTATCATTTTCAAGCACCAGACCCCACTCACCAGAGGGTTGGCCAGCCGCCATAAACTCCAGCGTCACATCAGACACACCGTCGAGCAACAGCAAGTCGTGGTGCGGGGTACGCCGCCCCACGTCAGGACGCTCGTAGACACGGCGAAGCAGTTGCCCATTGTCGATATGGTACTGGACCGAAAGAAGCTCGCTCCGGTCTTCAAGACTTTGTCTATTGGTCCAGCCATCCCGAACAAGGCCAAGCACAATGCCAGTCCGGTTTGCTCGACCTCCATAAAGGCTAAGCTGCTGGTCGCCCCTCGACCCAGTGTCAATGCGGCGCGGCACAGCGGCCGCGATATCTGAACGCAGATGCGCAGAAGCCAACTCCAGCGCGTTCAACCGTTCCAAACGTTCTTCGATCACACGATCCGTTTGAAGCGTTGAGATAAGGATCGCCCCGCCAGCGCTCATCATGAGCGCAAGAAGGAAGATCGAGATCAGAGTCTCGACCAGAGTAAAACCTTGCTCTGAGGACCCTGCAGACATCATCGCCGCGGCCTCTTCAGGGTATCAATTCGTGCAAGGACTGTGTCGTCATCTGCCGCAGTTACATCAACCTGAACAAAGAGCAGGCCGGCGCGGCCCGACTGTTCGATCACGCGTTCCCAGTCAAAGTTTTGTCCCAATTGCATGGCCTGACCGCGCTCCACCCCGATTTCGAGAGGTTCTGCTTGAGTAAAAACCGCTGCCATCTGGGCCTCGGCAACCGTACGAGCCAGATACCTTGCCTCAACCTGCTTTACGCCATCGATGCTCTGCGACCCGATCATGCTCAGGCTAATCGCAGTGGTAGACAAGATACCGAGCGCGACCACAACTTCTATCAGGCTGAACCCATTCTCCGACGATCCAGATATCATCGCGGCAACTCAATTTTGTTTGGTGCGGCAGACAGCTCGACACGGCGACCTCCAGATCCCAATAACGAGATCCCCGCATTGGCTGGCACACCAGTTGGATGAAATAAAATGCGGTCGGGCACCCGCCTTGGATCATCGCCGACCACATCCAACTGCACACTGATCGGAAGGTCGTGTTGAAATTGCGGCAAAGTCACCCATTCGCCCGCTTGCCAATTGGATGCACCGAACCCGTCGCGACTAACATTCAGGCTATGAATCGTCTCCGTCAAAACGGCGCGCCGGGACAGGATATCAATCGTCTGTTCCAATCGGTGTGCCTCTGCGTTCAACTCATCAGGTTCACTTGGCAAAGCCATAACCACCACACCAGCAGACAGGCCGATTATGAAGACGACCATCAGGATCTCCATCAACGTAAAACCAGCTTCAGAGGCGCGCCTTTGGCTCAAAACTATCTCCAGTTCCCGAGGTCCGCATTTTCTTCCTCGCCACCGGGCTCACCATCGGCACCGAGTGTGAACACGTCAAAATCGGCATTGGAGCGTTCGGCTGGAATTATGTATTGATAGGGTCGTCCCCACGGATCGTTTGGCAAGTTTTGGATAAACCCGCCACGCGGATAAAGCGCATTATCTGGCAAACCATCAGGCGCCGTCACGAGTGCTTCAAGGCCCTGCTGTTCAGTTGGATATGTACCGACTTGCAGACTATAGCGCTCGAGGCTCTGTGAGATCGCTGAAATATTGGCTTGCGCGGTTCTAAACTGCGCCTCGGTGCGCGCGCCCAGAACATTTACCAGAACAACTGTAGACAACAGGCCGATGATAAAGACGACCACCATAATCTCGGTCAAGGTAAACCCGGCCTCAGATCTGTGAACATGTTTCGTCATAATTCAACTCCGCTAGACATCAACTAAAGGCAAGTCCATTCAACTGCATGATAGGCAGCATGATTGACAGGACGATCAAGGCAACAAGTGTACCCAAAATAAGAATGATCAAGGGCTCAAGTAAACCAAGAACAAGCGCAACAGACCGGTCGAATTCCTCTTCCAGATAGCCTGCCGCTTTATCCATCAACTCAGCGAGATTGTTGCTGCCAGTGCTGCTCGCGGTCAAACTGGTCAGCATCGGGGGGAAGACATCCGTCTTTGCAAGAGCCCGGGCGGGTGTAACGCCTTCACGCACCGCATCAATCGCCTCGTTGATTGCATCGACAAAGACGAGATTGTTCAGCGAGCCACACGCCGCAGTCAAACTCTCCAGAACCGGCGTTCCTCCTCCTGTCAGCATGCCAAATGTGCGGGCGAACCTTGCTGCATTCACGGTTTGAACAAGGCGCCCGATAACGGGCAGTTTGAGAAGGAAGGAATCAAAACGGCGTTTTACTGTCGGGCGCGCTAGCAATCGGCGCCATCCGAACATGCCCAGCACCAAAACCAGAAGCATAATCAATCCATAGGACTGAAGACCGCTCGAGACCCCAATAACAATCCTCGTCAACAGCGGGAGCTGCTGATCAAAATTCGAAAACTGTTCAACCATTCGCGGCACCACAAACGCCATAAGCAGGCCGATCACCAGAACAGCGACGAAACCGAGTACGGCGGGATAGATGAGCGCAGTCTGCACTTTTCTGCGAGTGCGGTGGGATGTCTCCAGATGATCAGCCAAGCGCTCCAGCACCCTCGGTAAATCGCCGGATATTTCGCCAGCCAACGCAATTGAAGCATAAAGCGGCGGGAAGATTTTGGGATGCTCTGCAACGGTTTCCGAGAATTTGTATCCTTCAGCCACCTTATCCCGCATTCCAGCAAATAGGCGACGCATGGCAGGTTTCTCCGCCTGAGACGAAACTGCACCAAGAGCAAGTTCGATCTGGATGCCCGATCCAACCATCATGGCAAGCTGACGGGTGACAATCACTCGGTCTGAAGCAGAAATTTTCTGCCTCTGTCGCCCTTCAACCGATTCTTCATTCGCCTCTTTAAGGGACAAGGGCGTCAGACTGCGAAACCGCAGCTCTTTGCGGGCTGCGCGTGCATTGTCGGCGGTGACGACCCCGCTCGCCTTTTTTCCATCTAGGCCTAGCGCGACATATTCAAAGGTCGGCATATCCCGCCCCTTCTTTCCGGCTGACCCGAATTACCTCCTCCAGGCTCGTCTCACCCGCAAGAACGCGTGCGATGCCTGCAGAAAATAGCATCTGGTGCTTGGCGAAAGCAGTCTCCGTAAGCACAGTTTCTTCGACATCATCATGTATCATATCACGCAATCGCGGTGTAATGGTCATCAACTCATAAATACCGATGCGGCCAATATAACCAGTGCCACGGCACCGATCACACCCCCTGGGACGATGGAATGTGACTCCCTTGGCACCCGCCATACCCGCCGCAGCAAGATCAGCATCGCCAGGGGTATATGGTTCACGGCAAGTCACACATAAAACACGCACCAGTCTCTGGGCAAGCACACCGCGCAGCGTCGACGCCAAAAGATACGTCTCTACACCCATATCTTTCAGCCGGGTAATCGCCGCAGCTGCAGAGTTTGTGTGGATAGTGGATAAGACAAGCCGGCCGGCCAGCGACATGCGCGCGGCCACACTCGCCGTTTCAACATCCCTGATCTCACCAACCATTACGATATTCGCATCCTGACGCAGAAAAGCCCGTAAACCTGAGGCAAATGTCATCCCGACCTTATCATTCACCTGTGTCTGGCCAATACCATCAAGACCATACTCGATCGGGTCCTCAATGGTGATAATGCTCTTGGTGCCGTCATTTAAAAGGCTGAGGCCAGAGTAAAGCGTCGTGGTTTTGCCTGAGCCCACCGGCCCGCTGACAAGGATTACGCCGTTCGGTTCTGCCAGCATATCCTTGAAGCGCGTCAGCGTTTCGTCCGGCATACCCAGGTCTTCTAACCCCACAAGCGCTTTGGCTTTGTCCAGTAGCCGGAGAACCACCCGCTCGCCATAACGGGATGGCAAAGTAGACACACGCAGATCGACGGACCGGCCACCAACAGATATCGCGATGCGCCCATCCTGTGGCACACGGCGCTCGGCGATGTCCAGCCGCGCCATCACCTTGATACGAGAAACAAGCGGCGTTGCGAGCCGTCTCGACGGACTGAGAATTTTCTGAAGAATGCCGTCAATCCGGTAACGTATAGTCAACTCACCTTCATTCGGTTCGATATGGATATCTGAAGCACCGCGATTGATCGCCTCGAAGATAAGTCCATTTATCAGTCGGATAACAGGCGCATCATCGTCACCGTCCAGCAAGTCCGATGTTTGATGCAAGCCCTCGGCAAGCGTGGCGAGATCATCCTGACCAGCAAGCGCGGCGGCCTCATCTTCATCATCCAGTTCGGCGCGCGCATAGACCGTCGGCAACAGGCGCGCAAAGTCTTCTGCAGAATACGGTTCAATCTCGAATGCCTGCCCCAGAACACGCCTGACCTCCAGAAGCGCATAAGGGTCTGCCCCCTCGCGAACCGCCAGAGTTAACCGCTCGCGCCCTTCAAGGATCATTATCCCCTTATCCCTAGCAAAGGCGTAAGCGATGGCTGTTCCCAGCTTGCTCATTCTAACGCTCGTTGTCTAAAGACGGCGTCGGCGGGATGGGTGGCTCGATGTCCAGAACTTCGCGGGCGAATTCATCAATGATGGCCGGCCCACCATTATTGGCGATAATTTCCTGGGCACGGATATAATTGTAGTTTCGAGCGGTCGCTGCATCCGCTGCCGCTTTATCGGCAATAATGGTTGGGCGAATGAAAATCATCAGGTTCGTCGTAGAGCGTGATTTTTCTTCATTGCGAAACAGACGGCCAAGCCCCGGAATATCTCCGAGGAGCGGCACTTTCTGGACATTAATCGCATCAGACGCCTGAATAAGCCCACCGATGACAAGCAATTCTCCATCATCAGCGATAATGCTGGTTTCCACAATGCTCTGATTCAAGATGAAATCTGGCGCAATCTCGCCCACAGTACCCGCAACTGAGGAGACCTCCTGACTAAGATCAAGACGGATCGTATTATCATCCCCGATGCGCGGTGTAACGTTCAGGATAACACCAATTTCCTGACGGGCCGTGGTTTGGAACGGATTAAGGTTCGCGTCGCCTAGAACTTGGCCGGACGATATGGGAATTTCCTGACCAACTTGGACGCGTGCTGTCTGGTTGTTCAGTGACAAAACGGAAGGCGTGGAGAGTATGTTGGTCTCGGTGTCTTCCTCGAGGGCGTTAAGAACAACGTTAAACAGCGTGCCGTTGCGCTCGCCTGTAAATCCCACGGTCCCGCCCGAAACACCAAGCAGCGACGCGAGCGCCGCAGTTTCCATTAGCCCGGCACCCGTTCCAGGGCCCAGACCCTCAAGCACACCGGATAAAGCCAATAGATTTGGCGCAGCGCTGGAGAAGGTCTGAGACACGAACGGCACATCACCATCCTGACCCGCTACAAGAAACTGCAAACCAAGCTCTTTTGCAGCGATATCAGATACTTCGACAATAATTGCTTCGACCAGTACCTGCTTGCGGCGCGCATCAAGCTCATCTGCAACACGCATTAACGATGACAAGACATCCGGGGTGGCATTTATAATGAGCGCGTTGCTGGGCTCATGCAGGGCAATCTTGGTGCTCGAACTCGAAGCCCGACCGGTGTTCTCCGCTAAATCATCCGAAACGTCCGATGCCAGTTCCTGAAGTATTGGCAGGACTGTCGCCGCCTCTGCATGGCTCAGCCTCATCACGCGGGTTTCACGACTAAGCCCTGAACTCACATCAAGTTGGGCTATCAGATCAACAGCCCGTTCGACATGGTTCGGTTCGCCGCGCAAAATTATCGAATTGCTCGCCTCAGCAGCGACAACGCTGAGCGGTGAAGGTCCGGAGCCGCCCGCCGAGTTGCCATTCAATTCTGTCAGGATGAGCTGCATGTCAGCGACTGGTACTGTTTTCAGATTAACCGTACGCGTCACCGAGCGGTCCTCGTCAAGTTGCTTCAGGAGAGAACGGACACGTCCAAGCGCTGATGCATATTCCACCACAATCAATACGTTCGACGCAGAACTCGCCGAAACCTGCCCGAGAGGTCCAAGCAGCGGTTGGATGACCTTTGACGCCTCGACCGCACTTAAATGTTCAAGATGAAAAACCTCGGTGGAGAATGTGTTCAGGCCGGGCCCGGGCGTCGTCCCCTCACCAATTGCGATCTCTTCGGGTACAATACGATAAATGTCACGTCCCTCGGGAACCGCTGCATACCCATAAGCCCGGAGCGTAGACAGAAAGAGCTGAAATACCTCGCGGGTCGTCAGCGGAACGGGGGTTGTGACGTTCACTCTCGCACGCACATCAGGGCCGATAATAAACGCGTACCCCGTGATTGCGCCCACATCCTCAATAAGAGTCGCTATATCGACATCTGCGAGATTGATCAGATGGGTATCAGGCTCAGCTTGAGCCCAAGCGGTTGGGCCAGCGAGGAGGCCACAAGGCAAGCTTGAAAGCAGGCCAGCTAATAGTGCGTATCTCAGCTTCATTCTGATGCTCCAGATTCAAACAACACCGCTATGAGAGCGGGGCGTCCACCACGATCGACAAAGACGTCCACGCGTGGTGATCGACTTATGTATTCCAATAGCTCTTCACTGCCTATATCAGAAGCTGCGCGCGAATTAACCTGCCTGATGACATCGCCAGCCTTGAAGCCAGTGCGCTCCGGATTGAGCGCTGTCTCCGATGCGTCAAGCGTTTTGGAATCCGCGATTAACTCGGCAGACGCTTTGAGCGAAAATGGATCAAATTCGGCAAGAATCGCTAGATCAGCCGCCACATCAGCAGACAAAGCGGCTCCGGTTTCAAGCTGCTCGGTAAGGCCGGGCTTGTCTGAAATCGCCGCGACCCGCTCAGAAGACGGCCAGAGTCCAATGCCTATCGAGAGAACAACGGAAGCCACCAATAGGAGATTGAATGCCCAAAGCGCGAAACTGAGACTAGACGACATCGTCGCGTGCATTTTACCATATCTCTCTACGTACGGCATCCTAAACGATCTGCTCCATTAAGGAATCCGCTAGAGCACTATTGAATCGTAATGTCCGTGCAGTTTTCATGCCAAAAAGTTGAGACCCTGCGGCCGGATCATTTGCGTCCGGTCAGGACCTTTGAGGCAGATTATGTGGTGCTGCAAGCGCCTTTGTTCCGTGGTGCTCTCATTTTTCTCGTTCGAGCGAGATTGTCGTGCCTCGACCCGTGTAAAACACAGCAGGGGTGAGACGCTCTTGGGGGTCAATGCGGTCCGTGCCGTTTGAGATGCAGATTTGGCCCGCTGGTACGCCTAGATTCCAGCCCCCTTTGTGGGGTAAAATGTAGGTCAAAACCGTAAGCAAGTGTGGTGACCGGCAACTGGATGCGGGAAAAACACGCCATTTCAAATGGTTGATCTTCTAGACGTCAAAGCGAAACGCCGCGGTCGAAACGGGACGGCCCATTGTTGAATACTTCAATTGTTCAATGCATGAATATCGTTGAGCGTCCTTCATGTTCCTCCCCTTTTTCGGGGAATTCTACCCACGCGACGATCCCGAACAGAAAAGTCGCCCTAGGTGTCATTGGGACTTTGCTTTCTGGGTGCATTGCCGCTCATCGCAATGGGACTGAACAAAGCTATTCCTGTTCGGTGGGGCTTGCGACGCCTGACTCATGCGCACGATGCGTGATGTAGGCTCGGATCGCGGTCAGGTCTTCATCAGATAGTTCTGAGCCAAAACCCACCATGCCCGCCTGCTCAAGGCCGCCATCGCGGGTGATTAGCATCCATGTGTCCTCATCCGTCAAGGCGTACGACCAACGCAGGTCCGGCAACACGCCACCGCTTACCGCCGTGTCCCCATGACACCCTGCGCAATAGCGCTGATAGCGCCCGAGACCGATGTCAATCTGGTCCGGCGTACCAAATGATGGCGGCGCGGGCACGCGGGCGCGGGTGACATCGTAGGGCTCTGGCAGTTCAAGCTCCCCGCCCAGCTTATAAACGAGCAGGCGCGAACGGTTCACTTGCGGGCCTTCGTCTTGAATATGTGACAAGTCGCCCACCAGCAATGGCAGGATACCGCCCCATCCCGCGAGAATGGCCACATATTGCTCACCATCCATTTCGTAGGAAATTGGCGCTGCAACCACACCCGTCTGGACTTCTTCGCTCCAGAGTGTTTCGCCGGTCCGGCTGTCATAGGCAGCAAAATCGCCCTTGTGGTTGCCCTGAAAGATTACACCACCAGCGGTGGCCAAGGTGCCGCCATTCCAGGCACCGCCATGCTCAACGCGCCAAACTTCCTTCTGTGCGACAGGATCCCAGGCAAGCAGGTGTCCACCGATTGTGCGACGAATTTGTTTGCGGATCTCTGGATCACCGGGCAGTGCGACCTTCTTCAGGTCTACGCCAAGGTTTACGCTTAGCTCGTTCAACTCATAATCGTCCGGCACGTCGAAATATGGAAAACCAAGCACTTGCGCAGGCAGGTAAACTAGACCGGTCTCCGGATCAAAAGACATGGAGTGCCAATTGTGTGCACCCATGGGGCCGGGTGTTGCCTCGAAGGGCGTACCATCGCGTTGCTGATAATAAGCTTCCGGCACGATGTTCGGACGACCTGTTTCCGGATCGAGACCTGTGGCCCAGTTCACCGGCACGAACGCTTCACCCGAAATGAACTCACCTGTTTCTCGGTCGATCACATAGAAGAAGCCGTTCTTAGGCGCTTGCATCAAAACTTTGCGCATCGCGCCGTCAATTTCGAGATCGGCGAGGATCATCTGTTGCGTCGCTGTAAAGTCCCATTGGTCGCCAGGCGTCGTTTGATAATGCCAGACATATTCGCCCGTATCCGGACGAAGCGCGACAATGGAAGAAAGAAACAGATTGTCCTGAATGCCAGCATTGCCGGGCGCGCGAACATCCGGGTTCCATGGGGAGCCGTTACCAACACCGATATAGAGCAAGTCGAGTTCCGCGTCGTAGGCCATAGAGTCCCAGACCGTACCGCCACCGCCAGCGATCCACCATTCGCCGGACCAAGTTTCTGCGGCCATCTCAAGCGCCGCGCTCTCAAATCCATCGGCCGGATTTCCCGGCACGGTGTAGAAGCGCCAATCGAGTTCACCTGTCTGAACATCATAGGCAGAAACATAGCCGCGCACACCAAATTCGCCACCGCCATTACCAATCAGCACACGTCCCTTTACGACACGCGGCGCGCCTGTCACGGTATAATTCTTGGAGCGATCCGTAATCGTGTCCGTTTCCCATTTGACGACGCCCGTTTTTGCGTCGAGCGCAAACAGGCGACCGTCGAAGGAGGCAGAGAAAATCACCCCATCGCGATAAGCAACACCGCGGTTGACGACATCGCAGCATCCGCGAACGGCCCACGGCCCCGGTACTTCAGGATCATACTGCCAGATGAGCTCGCCCGTGCGCGCATCGAAAGCATGCACTTTGGACCAGGCCGACGTAAGATAAAGCACGCCATCGACATATAAGGGGGTGGCTTCCTGCCCACGACGTGTGTCCATGTCATAATACCAGGAGAGACCAAGCTCGGACACATTTTCAGGTGTAATTTGCGAAAGCGGGCTGTGGCGTTGCTCATCATAGGTCCGCCCATGTGAAAGCCAGACACCCGGATTTGCCATCTCCCGAACCAGGGAATTAGTCGGGGCAGCATTTTCTGTTGTTACCTCGGACGGGGCTGCCGGGGCGTTATCGCATGCTGCAAGGACGAGCCCCGCAAGAACAGAAATTGCCAGCTTTTTCATATCAGTCCTCTTGAAAAAAATCTCGTTCATATCGCCGATGCTTCAGTGCTAATGCGCGACACCGCCTTTTGCGATATTGTAGATCTTGATGTCAGTATTGGCTTCGAGCCCTTCCTGACCGAACTCGACACCAATGCCAGAACCCTTGATCCCACCGAAAGGCGCATGCGGCGCGACCTGACCATGCTGGTTGATCCACACGGTGCCCGCCTCAACCTGCGAAGCGACACGCTGGGCTTCTTCCAGATCACTGCCCCAGACAGATGCGCCAAGGCCGACGTTCAGACTGTTCGCCTGCGCGATTGCATCGTCTACAGATGAGTACTTGATGATTGGCAGCGCTGTGCCGAACTGCTCCTCATCCACAAGCCGCGCGCCATGTTGAATATCGGCAACGAGTGTAACAGGGTAGAAATAACCTGGTCCTTCGGCGCGCGCGCCACCGGTTAAAATACGCGCGCCACGCGCCTTGGCGTCTTCCACGAGATCGATGACAATATTTAATTGCTTCTCATTCTGCAGCGGGCCAATAACGGTTGCCTCATCCGCACCGTTGCCCATCGGCATCTGCTCTGCGATGCTTTTGAGCACCTCACACGTCTCATCATAAATGCTCTCGTGGACATAAAGCCGCTTCATGCAGGCGCAGGTCTGGCCCATATTTATAAAGGCGCCCCAAAACAGCCCCTCGCCGATTGCCTTTGGAGATGTTCCCGGGAGGACGATACCTGCATCATTCCCGCCAAGCTCAAGTGTCAACCGCTTCAAATTGCCTGCAGAGCTTTGCATGATTTTCTGGCCGGTTGGCGTAGAGCCCGTAAAGACAATCTTATTGATGCCTTCATGCTTGCTCATGAGTGCGCCGATCTCTCCAGTGCCAGAAACACAGTTCAACACGCCGGCTGGCAACACCTGATTTAGAATTTCAACAAGGCGCAGCGTGCCAAGCGGAGTGTTCTCAGACGGCTTGATAACAACCGCATTGCCCGCACGAATGGCAGGCGCAATATGCCAGACTGCGATCATTGCAGGCCAATTCCAGGGGGTGATTGACCCAATCACACCGACAGGGACACGGTGCTGCTCGATGCGTCCTGTCTCATCATCCTGCAAAATTTTTACAGGCATATCGAGTTCTGCTGTATAGGCCATCCACCCTTGCGCGCCGCCAAGCTCAAATTCAGACCCCATGGTCTTCAAGGGCTTGCCCTGCTCTTTGGTGGTCAGTTCGGCAAGCTCTGCGGCATGCTCGCCAATAAGGGCCGCCATTTTCCGGCAAATCTCTTTTCGTTCTTCATCTGGACGCGCCGCCCAGGCTTTCTGGGCAGCATTTGCGGCTGCCACGGCTTCGTCAAGTTGAGCAGGCGTGCAAATGGGCATGTAACCGACAGGCTCAAGCGTGGCCGGATTCAGAACTTCAGCTTTATTGTGGGTTTCCGCCGCCTGTCCATTGATTGTCATGGAGTAGACAGGAAGTGCTGTCTCGTTTTTATCCTTTTTCCGGAAGCCGAACATATTTACCTACCCTTCTTACAACCGCATCCTCCTTGAAATCGAATTGGAATTTGCCCTGATGGGCGCATCGCGGTGGAGGGAGCCGGCGACTTTGCAAACCATCAGGGCAACACGTGAGGACAATTAGAAGGCGTAGTCCAGACGGACGCGCCACTCGCCAGGACGGTTAAACGACGCCTCAACGAAGCTCAAGCCACCAGAGTTGAAGCCAGCGCCGATGATCCGCTCATTGGTGATGTTACGACCAATAACGGAAAGCGCCCAATTCGCGTTCTCCGGCTCATACTTGATCTGTCCGCCAAGCTGCCCGACAGAATCCTGAATAAGTTCTGGCGTGTTCTGCGCATCGTTCGCCGTCTCACTGCGCCAGCTATAATTGGCGTTGAAGCTTAGGTCTCCACGATTGCCCGGGATCTCATAGATATAATTTCCAGCGAGCGCAAAGGTAAACTCAGGTGTGTTCTGGAGATCATCATCAATGGTTACCTGCGGTGCAACAAGCTCGGAAATTGACCGATACTCAGCGTCAATATAACCAAACGAACCAATCAGTGACAGATTGTCCACAGGATACCATTCTGCTTCCAGTTCGATCCCGCGAATACGCGCATCCCCAGCATTTGCGTTCAGTGGTGAAATACCCGCCTGCAAAACGATCTGGATATCATCATAATTGTTCCAGAAGGCGGCTGCGTTCAGGCGAAGCGTGTCATTCAACAAGTCGCCCTTGAAGCCGATCTCGAAATTGTCCGATGTCTCAGGATCAAAAACGATGCCGGGCAGCGCTTCGCCTGCGGGAGTTGGCGTCGGATCTTCAAAATCTGGATTAAACGGCGCAACCAGACGTGTCGTGAAACCACCGGACTTGAAGCCTTGGCTAAACGTAAAATAGGTGAAAACATCTTCTGTCAGTTGATAGTTCACACCGGCACGGAACGACACATCGTCAAAGTTGGCGACCTGCAATTCTTCAGGTCCAAGAAAGAAGATGTTTGGCGAACCGTCTGGATTGAGGCGCGGGAATGGGGTGTCTCCGTCAGCGTCTTCAATGAAACCGCTTGGTGTTGGAGCAGCAAAAGCGCCTGCAAAGAATGGCGTGGTGTTCTGTTGGTCAAGCTGCAGTTCTTTTTGCTCGTCCGTGAAGCGAACACCAAAGAGCACCGTCAGCTTGTCGGTGACGTCAAAATTCGCTTCACCGAACAACGACAGAGCACGCGTCTCCTGAAAGTTGGGCCCGAAAATGTTCAAAATCCCGCCCGCAAGTGGCACCTGGTCAATCTGCAGCGCGTCTTCGAGGAAGGCGAATCCGCCGACTGTGAAGTCCAGGCGTCCATCGAAAAACTGACCATTTAGCTGGATTTCCTGACTGAATTGGTCCTGATCCAGAGCGAAGCTCGTCTGGTCAAGTGAGAATGGTGAGTTGTCAATATCGCGCCCAAATGTACCGTTCACCTCGCGATAGGCAGTGATCGACTTGAGCGTCAGATTGGACAAGATGTCGAATTCGTTGACCGAGGAGATGCCCCAAGAATCAATATTGGAGAAATTGGCACCCGTTGCAAACGTCTGGTCAATGTCATCCGGGATCAAGTCATTGCTAAAAAAGCCGACATCATTGGTTGGGTCGCCATCATTATTGACGCCTTCAAGACCACCGATCAGAGCGCAAGGCGGGATCGCACCCGCTGGTGGCCCACCCAGACAGGCATTAAACAAGCCCGTGAGTGACGTCACCAGAACACCTTCCGGCGTGAGACCCTGAGGCAAACCCGTTGCAGGATCTGTAAATGTCGCATCATCTGCGGACCCTAGAGATACAAGCGTACCGGCGGGCGCTGCATCACGCGTTCTGGAAAAGTCTGCCGACAGCGTAGATTGGAATCGATCGGTCGGCGCCCAAAGCAGTTTGCCGCGAATGGCCTGATTATCCAACGCACCACGATCACCACCATTGTTGGTATCAGCGACATTGATTTGATCAATCGGCGTTAGAACGCTGAATGGAGCCTGCGCGGACGGCCCGGTCGGAATCCCGAGAGGATTGTCGGGCGTCACAACACCCGTTGGGTCAAACGTCACGAAATCCTGGAAACCATCCTGATCCTGACTCTGGAACGCAAACGTCGCTGCCAATGTATTGGAAATCGGAATATTGACCGCGCCGTCGAAAGCAAGCCTGTCAAAACGACCAATCTCGGCGGACGCCTTGAAGCTAAATTCATCAAAGTCCGGCCGCGCTGTCGTGATGTTAACAGCCCCGCCGATCGTGTTCCGTCCAAAAAGCGTCCCCTGAGGCCCTTTCAGAACCTCGACTTGCTGGATGTCTGCCAAACCAAAAATGGAGCCAACGGTACGTGCGATGTAAACATCGTCAACATAAACGCCGACACCGGGGTCAGTATTCACTGCGAAGTCTGACTGGCCAATGCCCCGAATGAAGCCTTGAAATGTGTTTGATGCGCCGGAAAAGGTAGATGTGCTGTCAAACGTTACGTTTGGTGTGAACTGCGCTAGTTCAACTGTGTCTGTAATGCCGCGAACCTCGAGGGCGCGCTCTGTAAACGCTGACACGGTCACTGGCGTTGACTGAAGGTTCTCTTCAACCCGGCGTGCGGTAACGGTTACCTGCTCTAACCGGCGCGTTTCTGTGTCTTCTTCAGCATTGGTGTCCTGCGCATGAGCCGTCGCTGCCGCCGATAGGGCCAGTGCAGATACCGATATTTTCTTTATCAGAAACGACGACAAGCTGGTTTTGGGGTTTGAAGTGGCCATGCTGTATTTCCTCCGTAGGCTGCCAGGCCTCTTGAATTTGGGCCATAAGCTTGAACCAATAATTCGCAGACAAAAGATGGCTGCCTCAGGCGGCAAAACATCGTTTCTTACGAGCTAGACTAAAACTAATACTCATTTTTGTTGCGAATGCAACCGTTGTGATGGTATCTTTTTTTTGGCGCTGCTTTTTTGCGTTGCATTTCGCGATGCCTGATAAGAAATCTCAGGCGAAAAATAAGGATAATGGAATGAAGACAGATCAAGCGAATTCGTTCTCACCTTACCAATTGGTCACTCTGTTTGCACTGACATGCCTCAACATGCAGGACGGGTTCGACATTCTCGCGATCTCTTATGCTGCGAATGTTATTGCTGAGGACTGGGGTATCAATCGGGCGAGCCTTGGCATTGTCCTTAGCGCAGGCCTGTTCGGCATGATGCTTGGCGCAATGATTTTGAGTCCTTTCGCCGACAAGATCGGCCGCAAGCCTATCACAATCCTAGGGTTGGCGCTCTCTGGCGCAGGGATGCTGGTGGCGACATTCTCACCATCAATTTCAGTCCTTATGTTTGGCCGGGTTCTCACCGGCCTCGGCGTAGGCGCTATTCTGGCGAGCCTCAACACACTGGTCGCGGAACTGGCGGGCGAACGGTATCGCGGGCAGGCCATCGCAATCTTCCAGCTTGGCTTTCCTCTGGGTGCTTTCTTATCCGGGTTCGTCGTGGCCTGGTTGTTGGACATAGGGACCTGGCGACATATTTTCGCTTTTGGTGCGCTAACATCCTTTCTTTTTATCCCGATTGTCGCAGCGCTGCCAGAGTCGATGGACTATCTGGCAAAGAGCGGTCGGCCGGATGCGCTTTTGCAGATCAACAGAATCCGCGCGAAGCTTCGTAGGCTGCCATTAAAGGTTCTGCCCACCACGGAAAACAGCACCGCGCACCATGCGACAGCAGCAATCAAGTCGCTTTTCACGCACGAACATAGACGCCGCACCCTCCTTATATGGACTGCCTTTTTCCTCGTTCTAACCACGCTGTATTTTTTACTGAGCTGGACGCCAAAACTACTGATCGACAGTGGCTTCTCTGACAGCCAAGGCAATCAAGGCGGGCGTCTCATTAATCTCGTCGGTATGGGCGGAATCATACTCGTTGCATTGGTCAGCCGATGGATCCGCCCTTCAGCGCTTACCAGCATATATCTGATTGTGCTGAGCATCTTGCTGGTTGCCTTTGGAAGCCTCACCGCTAATTACATGGGCATGCTGATAATAATCGGGGCAATCGGTTTTGTTATCCATGGTTCGATGATTGGTCTTTATGCGACGACGCCGGCACTTTACCCCCCGGAGATCCGCGCCACAGGTATGGGATGGGCAATCGGGCTCAGCCGTTTTGGAGCGGTCATCGGCCCTGCGTCCGCAGGCTTTCTCCTTGAGCTGGGTTGGTCACCTCAACAGCTTTTCCAAGCCTACGCCATACCAGCTATTCTGGGTAGCATGATCGTGTTCGCCTTATGGCGTGAGGAACGAAAGCGTATGGCAAACGATTAGGAAAGCGGCGTTTCAGAAACCGATTCTTCAAGCTTTTGCAGCTCGCTAATCAACTGTTGAGCGCGCTCACGCCCGATTATGTCCTCAATTTGTTGATTGAAACTCGCCGCCATTTTTGAGAGTTCTCTGGAAACTTTCAAGCCATCCTTTGTCAACTCGAGCTGGTGACGCCGCCGGTCACTCTCGAGGTAGATGCGCCTCAGCCAGCCGCGTTCGTACAAACGTTGAACTGCTCGAGAAATTTTTGTCTTCTCAAGATTGGACCGTTTCGAAATTTCAACAGCGCTTAGCGGCCCATACTGCCCGACATTAAAGAGCACACGCCACTCGGTGCGTCCAAGCCCATATGTCTCTCTGTAATAATGATAAAAAGCCTGGCTCGTCTGTTCTGCAGCCTGATACAGGCGGTATGGCAAAAAGTTTTCCAAATCAAAACTCATCAAAATTCCTCTTGATAGTTGCTTTTGCAACTGTTACATTAGATACGAACATGGAGCAAGAAGCCCTTCAAGACAGAACGGCGTACAAGCAAATACTTTTTTAGAGAGTACAAGGGAAACACGATCATGGCAAAACCGTTTGCATCTTCTGCTGACCTGGAAGAAAAAAAAGAGATACTCGAAGTTCTGGATGATGGCGTTTACGCGCTCACAGCAGAAGGTGACCCGAATGTTGGCGCGATCGAAGGAGAGGACTTTATTGTCGCGATCGAAGCGCGCGCAACGCCAGCTGCGGCACGAAAGTGGTTAGCTCAGCTCCGTGAACACACCGACAAGCCGGTCAAATATCTCATTCTAACGCATTATCACGCTGTGCGTGTTCTCGGCGCGAGTGCATTCGAAGCTGAAACGATCATCACATCCGATACAACACGCAAACTTATCGAGGAGCGCGGCAAGCAGGATTGGGATTCGGAGTTTGGCCGTATGCCTCGCCTGTTCGTCGAGCCGGAAGAGATTCCTGGCCTCACCCGTCCAGACATCACCTTCGCCGATCACGCCCGCATTGAACTTGGAGGCAAATATGGCCACCTGGAACTCGATTTTTGCGGACGTGGCCACACAGCCGGTGATATCGCTGTCTGGCACCCAAAATCCGGCAGCTTGTTTGCGGGTGACCTGGTCGAAGCAGAAGCGGCGCTCTATACAGGCGATGCGTTTCATATGGATTGGTCGACGGATACGCTCGATGCTGTAAAAAAATATGGCGCAGATAAGCTGGTCGGTGGCCGCGGCGCCGTCGCACGGGGCGAAGCGGCTGTAAATGCAGCTATCGAGCAGACGCGCGGCTTCCTGACAGGCATGATAGAAAACGTCAAACCCGTGCACGAGGCCGGCGGCTCATTGAAAGAAGCGTTTGAACGCACGCACACCGCACTTGAACCGAAGTTCGGTGCCTGGCCAATCTTTGAACACTGCCTGCCATTCAATGTGAAGCGCCTCTGGGATGAGCTAGATGGCATCGACTGGCCGCTCATCTGGACCATGGAAAAAGATCGCGAAGTTTGGGACCAACTCCAAGGGTAAGCATTATGCCACGTTCGGATTTTTCAGCGATACCGCGTTACATGGAAATGGTCGCCTCGCCTGCGGTCACGTCTGGCGCGCACCACCCAATCGTAATCGTTGGCGGAGGTCCAGTCGGCCTGACAGCAGCGCTGGACATCGCCCAACGTGGGCGCAAAGTCGTTGTGCTCAATCAGTTTGATTTTATCTCTGGTGGGTCAAAAGCCATTTGTTTTGCAAAACGCACGCTCGATATCTTTAATCGGCTCGGGATTGCCGAACGCATGATCGACAAAGGTGTTATCTGGAACCTCGGAAAAGTCTTCCGTGGCGACCGCAAGGAACCTATCTACGAATTCGATATGCTCTCGGTCAAAGATCAGGAAATGCCGGGTTTTATCAATCTACAGCAATATTATGTCGAGGAATATCTAATCGACGCTCTGAAAGAGCTACCAAACGCGGACATTCGCTGGGGGCATGAAGTTGTTGGCATAGATACAGCTTTAAATGAACTGACAGTCGAAACAGACATGGGCAGCTATACATTGAGTGCGGACTGGATACTGGCCTGCGATGGGTCTCGTTCGCCTATTCGAAATATGATGGGATTAGATTTTGAAGGACGTATCTTCGAGGATAACTTTCTGATTGCTGACGTGAAATTTCAGGAAGAACGTCCGGCAGAGCGTTGGTTCTGGTTTGATCCACCATGGGGTGGCTCGTCTGCGCTTCTCCACAAGCAACCAGACGATGTGTGGCGGCTCGACTTCCAGCTGGGCTGGGATATCGACAGAGAAGCGGCCATACAACCTGAAAATGTGGCACCTTATGTTGAGGGTATGATCGGATCTGAAACGCCCTATACCGAGGAATGGTATTCAGTCTACACATTTCAATGTCGCCGAATGGAGCGCTTTGTTCATGACAAGGTTATCTTTGTTGGTGACAGCGCCCACCTCGTCTCCCCTTTCGGTGCTCGCGGGTGCAATGGCGGTATCGCAGATGTCGACAATCTGGTCTGGAAGCTGGATGCCGTCTTGAGCGGGAAATCTGGCCCCGAATTGATCGAGACATATAATACCGAAGCAATTACCACAGCCGAAGAGAACATTCTCAACTCGAGCCGCTCAACAGATTTCATGACGCCAAAGTCCGCCGTTAGCCAAGCGTTTCGGGATGCCGTACTGGATCTTGCAGAAGCGAATGAATTTGCGCGACCATTTGTCAATTCAGGCCGCCTGTCTACAGCTGTTTCATATCCGAATAGCCCGCTGTCACTGCCTGACCGGGATGAGTGGTTGAACGGCGTGGCACCCGGCTCTCCTGTCGTGGATGCTCCACTTCGAAATGGCTGGCTCCTGCAAAATCTGTCTGGCAACTGGGCTCTGTTGTCTGGTGCCCCCATAGACGACGCACCCTTGCCCGTCATTGTTCTGGACAAGGACACCGCGCTTGGACGCTATGAGCTGAGCAATGGAGGCGCATATCTTATTCGCCCGGACCAATATGTTGCCGCGCGTTGGAAACATTTTCAACTAGAAGATCTGGAGGCAACCGCATGGCGCATCTGATTAAAGCCCCGAATCTCAAAAACCCGGACAAAATGTATCAGCACCTTATCGACATGCATCAAGGGTGCGACGAAGCTGAAAGTCACAAACGAAACGCCAAACTCATTTTGGCGCTTTCCAATCATATCGGCGATGAGACTGTGATTGCAGAAGCGATCGCACTTGTCTTGCCTGTCACCGCAAACGAGGACTCAAAATAATGGCTCATATTGCGCCCCTTCCCTACACGACCCATCCACATCTTGTTGATCGCTTCGAGCACTATAAGAAGACCCGCAAATTCATCCCGAACAGCATACTGACAATGCAGCGCCGCCCCAAGATTGCCGAAGCTTTTATGGCGCTCAATCAGGCCATCTTATACGAGGGTTCAGTCAGCGAAGAATTGAAGATGCTGGTCAGTCTCATTGCCAGCCAAGCGGCAGGATGCAGATATTGCCAGGCTCATATGGCAAATCTCTCAAGCATATATGACGCGTCAGCTGAGAAGATTTCTGCCGTATGGGACTGGGAAACGAGCCCGCTGTTTTCGAAGGCTGAAAAAGCTGCGCTGACCTATGCTTTCAAGGCATCCATTCTGCCGAATGAAGTTGATGATGAGACTGTGGCTGCGCTTTCTGAGCACTTCAGCGAAAGTGAAATCGTAGAAATAACTGCAAGCATTGCGCTATTTGGATATCTGAACCGCTGGAACGACACGATGGCGACTGACTTGGAGGATTATCCAAAGTCTGTTGCCAAAGACCTAATCGGTTCGCGCGGCTGGACCGCAGGCAAGCATTCGGGAGACAGCACATGACACCGCCAAGAACACGCGGCTTTCATCATGTCGCCTATCGCTGCAAGGACGCCAAGGAAACCGTCGCGTTTTACCAAAAGGCACTTGGTCTGGAATTCCAGCTAGCGATTGCTGAAGACCACGTTCCCTCCACCGGTGCATACGATCCGTACATGCACATATTTCTTGATGTCGGAAATGGGAATGTGCTCGCATTCTTTGAGCTGCCGGAGCAGCCAGACATGGACCGCGATCGTAACACGCCCGCATGGGTGCAACACATCGCCATGCGGGTGGATAGTCTTGAGGAGCTCCAGAGCGCCAAGACCCATCTTGAAAGCCTTGGCATCGATGTTATTGGCCCAACGCATCATGGGATATTCAAGTCAATATACTTCTTTGACCCAAACGGCCACCGCCTTGAACTGGCCGCAGACATCTCAACACCAGAACAAATGCAACAGCTAAAAGATGTTTCCGTACCAATGATTGAGGAATGGTCACAGACGAAAAAAGCGCCGCGACACGCTGCGTGGCTGCATGAGAAAATTGCGGAAGAAAGCTAAATGAAACTCGCTACTCTTAAAGACGGATCCCGTGATGGACGTCTCGTTATCGTATCTAAAGATCTTAAGCGTTGCTTGGATGCCGCACCTGTCGCGCAAACGCTGCAAGCCGCGTTGGATAACTGGGCAATAGCCTCGCCTCGCCTCGCCGAGCTGGCCCAAGAAGTTGAAACTGAAACAGCTTCTACTTTCGACTTTGATGAAACCGCATGTGAAAGCCCGCTCCCACGTGCTTATCAGTGGGCAGACGGTTCAGCCTATATTAATCATGTCGAGCTTGTTCGCAAAGCCCGTGGCGCGGAAGTTCCGGAAAGCTTTTATGACGATCCTTTGATGTATCAGGGTGGCTCGGATGCGTTTCTCGGCCCCCGGGACGATATTCCGCTCAGAGATGTTTCCTGGGGGTGCGATATGGAGGGAGAGATCGCGGTGGTTACCGACGATGTTCCCGCTGGCGTCAGTCAGGCCGACGCAGCTGACCATATCAAACTCGTCATGCTGTGCAATGATGTCAGCCTGCGAGGTCTCATTCCGCCGGAACTGGCCAAGGGCTTTGGCTTTTTCCAGTCCAAACCACCAAGTGCTTTCTCGCCTGTCGCTGTGACGCCTGACGAACTCGGCGAGGCATGGAAAGACAGCCTCGTCCACTTGCCGCTGATTGTGGACTATAATGGCGCGCCGTTTGGCCGCGCGAACGCAGGCGTAGATGCGACTTTCTCACTGGCGAGGCTGGTGGCCCATGCAGCCAAAACTCGCCCGCTCTCGGCAGGAACAGTCATCGGGTCCGGCACCGTTTCCAACAAAGGGCCAAATGGTGATCCAGGTAAACCCGTTGCTGAAGGCGGCCTTGGATATTCCTGCATCGCAGAGATCCGCATGATCGAAAAAATTGCCGGCGGAGAGTTCAAAACTCCATTCATGAAACCTGGAGATGTCGTACGCATCGAGATGAAAGATGAATCTGGTCACTCAATATTCGGCGCTATAGAACAAATCATCTCGGGTTAATCTCGTACCTTCTTCAATCAATGTCGATTTTCACTGAAAACCGGCGCACAAAATGTAAGCGCAACTGGTACCGCAGCGAATGACCAAAAAGCAGACCCAAGCGACCCGTAGAGCCCTGCGAAGGCGGGGGTCCATGGACTGAACTTCGCCACTCGATCTTAAATCTCGGTCTCTGGATCTAAGGCGGATCAAGCAGCTTTTGTATGCCGCAACTCGGACAAACAGGCGCGTGCCAAAGAGCGCCGATATATGTCGCTCGACCGCGCCGCATTGCTCCTACGGGCAACCTCATTCCGATCACCAACATCCGATGCACAGCCATCCTGACAATCAAATCCAATCTTCTCCAGAAATGCTTGAACATCTTCATTCGACTTGCTTTCAGTGATCATATCCCGATCCCTATCATGATTGGCATAGGCACTGAGCCGGTGAGTCTATGAATCAAATATTAAAAGACGACAGCGCCCATACGCCAAGAGTCCGGGCTTGCTGAACGCTGCGACCAGACATATGCTAAAATGGGTTTGGTGGCTTTTCCCTGAAGGGTAAATTGCGTTTCGTGACAGCGCGTGTCAGAAACCCTGATGAACCACAACACTGATACCCGCCCCCGGAGCCACCCAAATGTCCACTCCTGAAACGCGCCTGACAGAGCTTGGCATATCGCTGCCGCCTCCGATGAAAGCAGTTGCCAATTACGTCCCCTTCGTCATCACAGGCCAACAGCTATTTGTCTCAGGTCAGGTCTCCAGCGGACCCGACGGGCTCGTGCTCGGGCGGCTGGGAGAAAACATGACCCTTGAGGCCGGACAAGCTGCCGCGCGACTTTGCGGGATCAATCTGATCGCCCAGTGCAAAGCGGCGCTCGGCGATCTCACGCGCCTCCAACGCGTCATCAAGCTCGGCGGCTTCGTCAGCGCTCATGCGGATTTTACCGACATCCCCCAAGTCATCAACGGATGTTCTGACCTCATGGTCGAAGTCTTCGGCGATGCTGGCCGCCACGCCCGTTCGGCCGTATCTTGCCCTGTTCTGCCTCTTGGCGTTGCTGTCGAAATCGACGGCATTTTCGAGATCGCTTAAGCCATGGCCGCGCCCTTCTCTCTAGCTGACTATATTTATGCGCATCGCGGACTCTGGTCACCTGACGGTCCGCCGGAGAACTCTCTGGCCGCCTATGACGCAGCCATAAAAGCGGAGATCGGAATGGAGTTTGACATTCGTCTCTCTGCCGATGGCATTCCGGTTTGCTTTCACGATAGCGTTCTTGACCGGATCACCAATGGCTCTGGCCCTCTTGCGGATCACACAGCCAGCGCCCTTGCGGAGATAGAGATAGAGCATAGCGGGCAAACCATACCAACACTCGAAACCGTGCTTGAACGCTGGCCGCACCATCTGCCCCTCCTCGTCGAAATAAAAGCCTCGGACATTCCGCCCGAGCCCGTCGCCGAGGCGACAGCCGCGCTCTTGTCCAATTATCAAGGCCGTGCCGCAGCCATGAGCTTTAACCCTGTTGCCGTAGCGACCTTGCCCAAATCCTTGCCTCGCGGACTCCTCATTGAAGAGATCGCCAACAGCGGCGAGGAGGCTTTTGACGCAAGTCTGCAGACCGCACTCGACCTGCAAGTCGACTATCTGTCTGTCTGGCGCGACGATGTCGCCCGCGCAGCCCCCTTTGCCCGGACACACGGGCTGGGCCACGTCACTTGGACCATCCAGACCGTCGAGCAAAGCGCAGCGGTTGCCCCCTTTACCGACGCCCAGATCATCGAGGGCTTCGCGCCCGGCCTAACAGAAAGGCGCTGATGAAGATCCGAAGTATCAAACACGTCTTCCCAAAGGCCACTTTGCCATGAGCTTCACAATCAAGGTCAACACCGCGCTAAGCGACATTGACAAAGCAGAATGGGATGCTGTCGCCAATCCGCCAAATGCACGATACGACCCCTTTCTGAGTTGGGGCTTCCTCGAAGCAATGGAGTCCACAGGTGCAGCCACACCGCAAACCGGCTGGTCGCCCTGCCACCTGACCCTCGAACGGGACGATGGGACACTCCTCGGCGCGATGCCGCTCTACGCCAAAACCCATTCCCGCGGCGAGTTTGTGTTTGATCATAGCTGGGCCAACGCATTGGAAAATGCCGGCGGGCAATATTATCCGAAACTTCTGAGCGGTGTGCCCTTTACCCCTGTGACTGGCCGCCGCCTTCTGGTTCCCGACGGCCCCGATGTTGAGGCCAGAAAACACGCTCTTGTTGGCGCCGCCATACAACTTGCCAATGAGAACAGCTTCTCATCCCTACACATCAATTTTCTCGAAAGCGATGCTGCCCGCACACTGGCCGCCTCGGGCCTGCTTCATCGGACTGATCAGCAGTTCCGCTGGGCCAACCACGATTATGCAGACTTTGACGCCTTTCTCGCCGAACTGTCGTCCGCCAAACGAAAGAACCTGCGAAAAGAACGAAAAAAGGCCCAAGATGGCCTGACATTCGAACATTTGACGGGGGACGCCCTCACAGACGCCCACTGGGATCGTTTCTTCGAATTTTACCTCGACACCAGCAATCGCAAATGGGGCTCGCCATATTTAAACCGCGAGACGTTTTCGGTCCTGAGCGACCGTATGGCCGATCAGTTGCTTCTAATATTTGCACTCGAAGAGGGGCAGCCTATTGCCGGCGCGCTGAATCTGATCGGCTCGGACACGCTCTATGGCCGCTATTGGGGTAGCCGTTCGTCCCGCTCCATGCTCCATTTCGAGGTCTGTTACTATCAGGCAATTGATTACGCGATTGCCCACAAGCTCGCCTTCGTGGAAGCCGGCGCGCAAGGAGGACACAAGCTCGCTCGGGGCTACGCGCCAATGACGACCCATTCAGCTCACTGGCTTGCCCACCCCGGCCTGCACGATGCGGTCGCAGACTACCTTGCCCGCGAACGCGAAGCCGTTGCCGAAGACAAGACCTATCTTGAAGCCCGCACACCGTTTAAAAAGCTATAACTAAAAACGAACCCGAGACCGAGCCAGCCCATGACCCTCCACGCGCCTTATGACACCGACAACATATTTGCCAAAATGCTCCGGGGCGAGATACCGGCCATCAAAGTCCACGAAACCGACGAGACGCTCGCCTTTATGGACATCTTCCCCCAGTCAGAAGGGCATACACTGGTCATCCCCAAACATGTTCAGGCCCGCAACCTTCTGGATATGCCCTCGGACAGACTCGCCTCTTTCTTCACGACCGTACAAAGGGTCGCCCGTGCCGTTGAGACAGCGCTAACGCCAGACGGCCTCATTGTTACCCAGTTCAATGGCGCGCCCGCCGGTCAGACTGTTTTCCATCTCCACATGCATGTGATCCCTGTTTATGAAGGACAGCCCCAAAACAAGGGCCATGGCGCAGGCCAATCCGCAGACATGACCGCCCTTTCGCGGCTTGCCACCCGAATCTCCGCCGCCTTGTAGAGTTCGAAGGCCTGTTCAGAATGTGCCCCCCGCTTTTGCGAACAGCGCAACCAAAAAAGACCATGTAGCGATTTTCTGCTAATGATTATCGATAAGCAGAGCGAATTTCACAATAATAGTCAGTCATTGGGAACTTTCGCCTCCACTTCCTCACATGCGCAGCCTTTATGTGTCTCTGGCGCAACACCGCGCACTCCTTACACGTTCACATGACAATTTTGTGAGAAAGGCAATTGACCGGACTCGCTCTTAACGCCTACCAATTGCTGGTGAGCGTCTTGTGGGTGCAGGACGGTCGGGGCAGATATTAGGTCTGCAATCAAATTAGGTACCTCATCCGCGCAGCGCCTTATCCAGAGAGCGTATGGCCGGATTACTTGGAAAGAGGAGTTCAGGGTGACCCGTGAATCAATGAAAACAAGACTTTTAGCGACGACATTGCTCGTCGGTATGAGCGGAGGCCTCTGGTCATCCGCCGCGATCGCGCAAGACGCATCAGATGAGCCCGTTGTCATCACTGAAGAAGAGGATGCGGAGGCACGTTTGGAGCGCGTACAGGTTACGGGTTCGCGGATTAAGCGCCCGGACTTAGACACCGTGTTCCCAACGCAATTTATCGATCAGGAAACGTTCGAAAAGAACGCATTTACAAACATCGCTGACGCGCTGACGCAAATCCC